>CANDGI010000036.1 GCA_947384285.1 uncultured Lachnospiraceae bacterium | reverse complement strand
CAGGTTTTATAGTTTAAGAACCCTATGCCAGTTGTGCAGCAGGTTTTATAGTTTAGGAACCCTATGCCAATTGTGCAGAAGCCATTTCCAATACTTGAAAAACCTGGTTTCATATGATATGATAAAACTTTGATAAGGAGGTGTTTTTATGGCATTTTTCGCCAGTTTTATACAGACAGCAGTAAAATTTGTTTTTATGGCGGCAGTAGCCGGATGCGGGCTTTTCTTTGGAAAGAAGCTGCGTGACAGAAAAGATGAGAAGACTGCGGCTGAAACGCCAGCACAGAACGAGAAATAGACAGTGGAGGAAATTAGTTGTGAAGAAATATGGAGTAAATGAGCTGCGCAGAATGTATCTTAAGTTTTTCGAGAGCAAAGAGCATTTGGCTATGAAGAGTTTTTCCCTGGTGCCCCACAACGATAACAGCCTGCTGCTAATCAATGCAGGGATGGCGCCGTTAAAGCCATATTTTACCGGGCAGGAGATTCCCCCAAGGAAACGGGTGACCACCTGCCAGAAATGCATCCGCACGGGAGATATTGAAAATGTGGGGAAGACAGCAAGGCATCTGACTTTCTTTGAAATGCTTGGGAATTTTTCTTTTGGGGATTATTTCAAGCATGAGGCCATTGCCTGGAGCTGGGAATTTTTGACCGAGGTAATCGGCATGGAGCCAGAGCGGCTGTATCCGTCCATTTACGGGGAAGATGACGAGGCATTTGAAATCTGGGTCAAGGAAGTGGGCGTGCCGGCAGAGAAGATTACCCGGTTTTACCGGGATGAAGATGGGAAATGCGATAATTTCTGGGAGCATGGGGCAGGGCCTTGCGGGCCATGTTCCGAGATTTATTACGACCGTGGGGAAGCCTATGGCTGCGGCAGGGCAGACTGCAAGGTTGGCTGCGACTGCGACCGGTTTATGGAAGTATGGAACAATGTATTTACCCAGTTTGATGGTGACGGCCATGGAAATTATGAGGAGCTTGCAACAAAGAATATTGATACAGGAATGGGGTTGGAGCGCCTTGCAGTGGTGGTGCAGGATGTGGATTCTGTGTTTGACATTGACACTATGAAGGCAATCCGGGACAAGGTATGCGAGGTGTCCGGCAAAACTTACCAGACAGACGCTATGGACGATGTGTCTATCCGGCTGATTACAGACCATATGCGTTCCGCTACCTTTATGATTTCCGATGGGATAATGCCCAGCAATGAGGGCAGGGGATATGTCCTGCGCCGCTTAATCCGCCGGGCAGCTCGCCATGGCAGGCTTCTTGGCATTACTGGAAAATTTCTTGCCACCTTAAGCGCAACTGTGATTGCAGAGAGCAAGGACGGATATCCAGAACTGGAAGAGAAGAAAGATTTTATTTTTAAGGTATTGACCCAGGAAGAAGAAAAGTTTGATAAAACCATTGACCAGGGCTTGAGCATCCTCACAGAGATGCAGGAGGAGATGAAGGCGGCAGGAACCAAGACGCTGTCCGGGGAACATGCATTTAAGCTGTACGATACCTATGGGTTCCCGTTGGATCTGACCCAGGAAATTTTAGAAGAGAAGGGATTTTCCATTGATGAGGAAGGGTTTGGGGCATGCATGGAGGAGCAGCGAAGGAAAGCCAGAAGTGCCAGGAAAGAGACAAATTATATGGGAAGCGATGCCACCGTCTATGATGAGATTGACCCTTCCATTACCTCTGGGTTTGTAGGGTATGACCGTTTGGTCCACAGTTCAAGGATTACCGTGCTGACCACAGAGACAGAGCTGACAGAGGCTTTATCGGATGGGGAGCGTGGGACAATTATTGTGGAGGAAACCCCTTTTTATGCGACTATGGGCGGACAGAATGCAGATACAGGCCTGATTCGCGCTGGGGAGAATACATTCAAGGTGGAGGATACCATTCATCTGCGGGGCGGAAGAATTGGACATGTAGGCGTGGTAACGCTTGGCATGTTCAAGACAGGCGATGTGGTGGAATTGTTGGTGGATGAAGAAAAGCGTGCATTGATTGGCAGAAACCACAGCGCTACCCATCTGCTGCAGAAGGCTCTTCGGGAAGTGCTGGGAACCCATGTGGAGCAGCATGGTTCCGATGTGAATGCGGACAGGCTGCGGTTTGACTTTTCCCATTTTGCAGCTATGACGCAGGAGGAAATTGCAAAGACAGAAGCTATTGTAAATGATAAGATTGCGGCATCGCTTCCAGTTGTGACGGAAGTGATGAGCCTGGAGGAAGCGAAAAAGACAGGGGCTATGGCTCTGTTCGGAGAGAAATATGGAGAATCTGTCCGGGTAGTAAAGATGGGCGGATTTTCCGTGGAGCTGTGTGGCGGAACCCATGTGGGCAATACCAGCAGCATCAGCGCCTTTAAGATCATTTCCGAATCCGGGGTGGCAGCTGGGGTGCGCCGGATTGAGGCGTTGACTTCCAAGGCCGTATTTGAATATTATGACAGATTAGAAGAAACCATACATGCCGCTGCCAAAACAGTGAAAACAAATCCGGCAGGGCTGGTGGAAAAACTGGAGCATCTGATGGCGGAGCTGAAAGCGCTGCAGGGAGAAAATGAATCCTTAAAGAGCAAAGCTGCCCAGAACGCTTTGGGAGATGTGATGAACCAGGTGACAGAGGTAAAAGGGGTGAAGCTCCTTGCAGCCAGCGTTGCCGGAGTGGATATGAACGGGCTGCGTGATTTAGGCGACCAGCTGAAAGAAAAGCTGGGCGAGGGCGTTGTGGTTCTTGCTTCTGAAAAAGACGGCAAGGTAAATCTCATTGCTATGGTTACCGATGGGGCAATGAAACAGGGAGCCCATGCAGGGAATTTAATCAAAGCCATTGCCGGGAAAGTAGGAGGCGGAGGCGGCGGACGGCCCAATATGGCACAGGCAGGCGGAAAGAACCCGTCTGGCATACCGGATGCCATTGCAGAAGTGAAAACTGTGTTGGAGGGCCAGGTGTAGGGATTGGTGCCAGAATGCAGCTGGCATTAGAAATTTATAATGCCGGATCATTTAGCAACAGCCGCTGCAGTTTTGCATTGCCAAAAGTTTTCCATAAAAATGGTTGACTTACAAAAAATTTCTGCTATAATTAATGACAGTGCAATAAAATGACCCAAACAGTTGAATATGCACAATACGCAACTGGAGGGAGGTTAGGTGTGAGAGTATGTCAAATGTAATCGTTAAAGAGAACGAGACTTTGGATAGCGCTTTACGCAGATTCAAAAGAAACTGTGCAAAGGCTGGTATTCAGCAGGAGATTCGTAAAAGAGAGCATTACGAAAAACCAAGCGTAAGACGCAAGAAGAAATCCGAAGCAGCAAGAAAGCGTAAATATAATTAAAGATTAAGAAAAGAACTTCGTATGATTTGGCCGCCAAGTAATACGGAGTTCTTTTTATGATTCCTCCCCGGAGAAACCAGGAGGGCATGATACAAAAATTCTGCCATTTTGCGCAAAAATAATTTGTAAGAGCAAAAGAAGGGCTGTGCATAAAATTATAAATGCACAGCCCTTCTTTTGGTATATTTCCCCAGGCCTGTACATATATATGAAACCAGGAAGCAAGGAGGACAACTTATGGAGGAGATTATCAGTGTATTCCCAGCAGGATTAAGGGATTATTGCAGGAAAAGTTTTGCAGAAGGAAGGGAGCCAGAAGAAATCCGGCTGCGTATCGGTCAGCCGGTCATGGTTCTGGGCAGAGAGGGAGAATGGTTCTGGGACAGGAAAGAACAGAGCATTTCCAAAAGCTTTGTGGACTGTTATGTTTGGAAAGAGATGGATATGAAAGAGACTCTGGCGCGGATGAGCCAATATTCTATGTATGCGCTGGAAGAGGAAATCCGCAATGGATTTTTTACCATACAAGGAGGACATCGGATTGGAGTGGCGGGAAAGACGGTCTGCGATAAGGGAAAAGTCACAGCCATCCGCAATATATGCGGCCTTAATGTCCGTGTGGCTAGACAGAAAAAAGACTGCGCCAAAGGGCTGGTTCCATGGCTTATGCAGGGAGGAGAGCTGTGCAATACGCTGATACTTTCTCCGCCGGGCGTTGGCAAAACCACAATGCTCCGGGACTGCATCCGTCTGCTGTCAGAAGGGATGCCTGGAAGGGCAGGAAAGAAGGTGGGGGTAGTGGACGAGCGAAGTGAGATTGCAGCCAGTTTTCTGGGAATTCCCCAGAATGACCTGGGATGCCGGACGGATGTGCTGGATGCCTGCCCAAAGGCAGAAGGGATGCGGCTCCTTTTGCGCAGCATGTCTCCCCAGATCGTTGCGGTGGATGAATTAGGAACCCGGGAGGATTGCCTGGCAGTGGAAGAGGCGCTCCATTGCGGCTGCCGGATTCTGGGTACGATGCATATCGGAAAGATGGAGGAGCTGCAGGAAAAAGCATATTTATCGCGGTGGCTGGAGCATGGATTTTTCCAGCGGTTTGTGTTCTTAAGCCTGGGGCTGGGAAGGGAGAGGCAGTTTACAGTATATGATGAAAGGCTGCAGAAATTATGTTGAAGCTGGCGGGAAGCTTTCTTGTGATTGCAGTATCCCTGCTGTATGGCTGGAAAGTGAAGGAGGAGCTGAAAGCCCATGCAGATCAGCTGGTTGGCATGAAAGAGATGCTGTTGATGCTTCAGGGTGAAATTTCTTATGCCAGAACCCCTTTGAAGGAAGCGTTCTGGCAGATAGCATCCCAAGGGAAGGAGCCCTTTTCTTCTTTTCTAAAAAGGGCGGCAAAGGAGATGGAGGGAAATGAGGAGAGCATAGCAGAATTCTGGGGCAGGCTGGTGGAGGAAGCAGAGGACTTCTGTTTGATGGGAGAAGAGAGGGAGCTTTTGAAGCGTGTGGGGGAGAATTTTGGATATTTGGATACGCAGATGCAGTTAAAGAATCTGGAATTGTATATTGAGCAGACGGAGGCTCTGATTCAAAAAGCCCAGGAGGAATTGGGGGACAGGCAGAGGACAGCCGGGGCCTTAAGCCTGATGTGCGGCCTGTTTTTGGTGATTCTGCTGATCTAAGGGTACGGAGGAAGCTATGAGTATAAGTTTGATTTTTAAAATTGCAGCGGTTGGAATCCTGGTTACCGTGTTGAGCCAGGTATTAAAGCACAGCGGAAGGGAAGAACATGCTTTTCTCACCAGCCTGGCAGGGCTTTTGATTGTGCTTTTCTGGATTGTGCCTTATATCTATGAATTATTTGAAACCATGCGGAACCTGTTTGCGTTATAAGAGGAGCCATCAAATGGATATTTTAAAAATTGCAGTGCTTGGCATGGCAGGAACCTTGCTGGGGGTCATGTTAAAGGAACAGAAAAAAGAATATGAGCTGTTTGTGACGCTGGGGGTGTCCTTGTGCATTTTTTATTTTATCTTGTCAAAGCTTGAGCTGGTGCTGGCAGTTATCAGCCAGATGCAGGATTATGTAAAGCTGGATGCTGGATATATTGCAATACTCATTAAAATGATTGGGATTACCTATGTGGCGGAATTTTCCTCCAACCTCTGCAAGGATGCTGGGTATCAGGCAGTGGCAGGCCAGATTGAAATGTTTGGGAAATTGTCTATTTTGGTGATCAGCATGCCGGTATTGTTAGCGCTGCTGGAGACCATAGGGGAATTTTTAAGTTAAATCATGCGCTCTGCCGTTTGCGTCAAATAGGGGATTATGGAAGTCTTAATGGAGTTTTTTAGAAAAAGGGGCTGGATCGTTGGATGAAAAAGAGAGGATGGCTGTCTGCCATATGGATGTTCCTGTGGATTTGGATGATGTTTGGAAATGTCAGCCTGGCAGGGGATTTTGGGGAGGAAAATGCAGTGCCGGGGCAGGAAGGCAATCGCTGGGATAGGGAGCAGGAGATGGAGGAAGCCCCAATGGCAAGCCAGGGATACAATGCCAGGGATGGAGGGCAGGACATGGAAGAAACCCTGGATTCTTATTTGGCAGAGCTGGATTTTTCCGATATTGATGCTGTGCTAAAGCAGCAGGAGAGCACAAAGGATTTTGATTTTGAAGGATTGGTCCAGAAGCTGATTGCAGGGGAGGAGATAGAGAAGGGCTGGCTGGCCAAAGAGATTGTCCACATGGTATTTGGAGAGATTACTGCTTTTCGCGGTACCTTGGTGCAGATTGTGCTGCTGTGTGCGGCGTTTGCTATTTTGTACAATTTTGCAGACGTATTTGAAAATCCAGCGGTAACGGATATCAGCTTTTATATGGTGTACATGCTGCTTTTAATTCTTCTGATGAAATCTTTTTTTATCCTCCGGGATGTATCCACGGAGGTGATTGGGGAGATGATGGACTTTTTGAAGGTGCTGATTCCAACCTTTACCATGAGCATGTCATTTTCCGGGCAGATTACCACTGCGGCAGGCTTTTACAGCATGACATTCCTTTTGATTTACGGGATGGAGTGGGTGATGCAGTATCTTGTGATCCCAGCGGTGCAGATTTACGTGGCATTGGAATTGATGAATTATCTCACAGAGGAGGAATTGCTTTCTAAGATGACGGATTTGCTGAAATCCGGGGTTGCCTGGGTGATGAAGCTGCTATTTACAGTTGTGGTTGGGATTAATGTGGTGCAGAACCTGCTGACCCCGGTGATTGATACCTTTAAAACAGGCGTGATTGCCAAGACAGCCGGGATGCTTCCGGGGCTTGGCGCATCCATCAATGCTGTGACGGAAATCATGGTGGGTTCTGGAATCATCATAAAAAATGGGATTGGCATTGCAGCGATTATAATTATTTTGGCATTGTGCGCAGGCCCGCTGGTTAAGGTAGGCGTTATGGCATTTTTGTATAAAATTCTTGCCGCAATGATACAGCCTGTCTCGGACAAGCGGTTGATTGGATGTATCAGCAGCGCCGGGGAGGGTGGACGGCTGCTTGGAAAAGCGGTGGTGACCACGACGGTAATGTTTCTAGTTACGATAGCCATGGTGACGGCGGCAACTACGTTTAACCATTGAAGGCTGCAGGCTGAGCATAATGGGGGTTAGTATGAAAGGGGATTAAATGGAGTTTATTTATACGTGGGTAAAAAATATTGTATGCTTTTACATTTTTATGGCGATTATCACCCATTTGCTGCCAAAGGAAAGCTACCGGAAGTATGTGAGGTTTTTTTCTGGAATGCTTTTGACAATCCTTGTAATGTCGCCGGTTCTGTCCGTGTTCGGAAAAGAGGATGTGTTGATGAAAAAAATCAGCCAGGCTGGATTTTTCCAGGAGCTTGACAATTTAAAGCTGGATACCAGGCATTTTGAGCAGACGCAGAAAAGGGCTTATGTACAGGAATATGAGAAGGTAATTGCAATGGATGTGGAAAGGATTGCAGAAGGGCAGCAGTTACAGGTTCTTTGGACGGATGTGCATTTGTCGGAAGAATACCAGGTGGAATCCATTGGGATGGAGGTGAGAGCGGATGGGGAAGAGGGGGTTTTTGTACCGAAGGTGTCTTCCCAGGATAACAGCCGGGAGCATCCCAGGGTTTTGGCATTGAAGCAGGAATTGATGGAATTTTACCGATTGGCAGAGGAACAGATTCAGATTGCAGTGCAGGGAGGGTAAATCAGGGAGAAAACGTTCGTCAGGAAAAGGGCGGAGGGAAGAAGCACAGTGCAGGGAGGTGGAACATGAAAAAAAAGGAATGGTTTTCTTTAAAAAAAATAAAAGGGATATCGAAAAATCAGCTTTTGATTGGTGCTTTGGCAGGGATTTTGCTGTTGGTCATTGCTCTGCCCACCAGCCAGAGCCAGAATCCGAAAAAGGAGATCCTGGAGAAGGAAGCCGGACAGCCAGAGGAAACCTCCGGGGGTGGCTATGGCAGCTATAACAGAGAGCTGGAGCGGAAATTAGAGCAGATTTTGGGCAAGATAGAAGGGGCGGGGCGGGTGGAGGTAATGATTACCATAAAGGATGACGGGGAGCGTGTTGTGGAAAAGGACATTACCCGGGGGAGCCAGACAGTTTCGGAGGAGGATGGAACGGTGAAGCGTGGCACCAATGAGAGCCAGTATCAGGAAGGGACTGTATTTTCCCAGGAAAATGGGGGCGACGGGCAGCCCTTTGTGTCAAAGGAGGTAATGCCCCAGATAGAAGGGGTGCTTGTGGTGGCGGAGGGAGGTGGAAATGCAAAGGTAGCAAAAAATATTTCCGATGCAGTTTTGGCATTATTTTCAGTGGAAGTACATAAAATTAAGGTAGTTAAGATGAATTGACAGGAGGGTATTAGTTTTGAAAAAAGTATTTAAAAAGAACCAGATTATTATTACGGCTCTGGCTCTTATGATTGCTGTGGCAGGCTACCTGCAGTATACGGGAAGCCAAAAGGACAGCGATCTGGCCAAGGAGGCAAGCGCGGATACCAATGAGGGTACATATGAGATATCCGATGAAGACATGTACAGTGCAGAGGATATTTTTACCGACACGGAAGCCAGTGAGGAAACGTCAGCGGATGTACAGGGAGAAGCATTGGGAGTCCAGACAGGAGAAGAGATTGCAAAGGCCAGCGGGCAGAGTGAAGACGTTGAAAATCCAGGAGAGGCTGTCTTAACCAGCGCGAATATCAACAGCGTGGATTTTGCGTCAGAAGTAAAATTAAACCGGGAACAGATCCGTTCCCAGAATAAGGCATCCTTGCTGGAGATTATCAACAATACCGGAATCGGAGAGGAGCAGAAGCAGGATGCCATCAATGCCATGATTGCCATGACGGATGTGGCAGAGCGGGAAGCAGCTGCTGAAATGCTGCTGGAGGCGAAAGGATTTACGGATGTGGTTGTAAGCATTACCGACGGCAATGCGGATGTGGTTTTGAATATGGGAGAGGTTACCGATGCAAAACGGGCGCAGGTGGAGGATATCGTAAAAAGAAAAACAAATGTTGCGGCAGAGAACATTGTAATCACGCCGATTCAAAATTCTGCTTCTGTGGAGAATGGAGCTGAGACGGGAGCGGAAGCAGGGGATGCCGTCAATGCCCCGGAAGGAAATCCAGAAGCAGGAGCACAAGCAGCTGGAGAAAACGCTGAATAGAATAAAAATGTAATGGAACCGGGAACTGTACACAGGCGGTATATGTACAGTTCCTTAATTATGGGAAAAAAGTGTTTTGTATTTCTTTCATTCTGCCGATAAGAAGGGCATGTAAAATAATCGGAAATGTATGGGAGGGCCTGGCATGGATATTGGCAGGATAGAAAAACCAGTTTTTTTTAAGGGATCCAAAACAGATGCGGATATTATTGTGAAGCCGGATGGCTCCAGGGTTCTTGTGGTGACATAAAATATCGGCGGCATGGAAACCACTATGAGCCTGGAACTCTCAAAGCCTGCAGATATGGACAATGAGATCCATCAGGAGGAGGTTCCAGGCCAGGGTGATGGGGACGAAAACTGCTGCCTGGAGTATCAGGAGGAAGAATAGCAGAAAGTATGGCCAATGAAGCAAATACCAAGCTGTTCTTCTGCGATTGGAATAACCATATGTTCACAGAAAGCGGCAGCATATGGAATGGTTTTTATTTGCTCTGCTTCAGGAATCTGGTTATTTCTTAAAATTCTTTGAATCAAACCGTCGGTTGCCCTGTCCTGTTTAAGAGAGAAAGAGTTCTGCGATTGCCAGGAAGTCTTCATGATGGCGTTCCACAAATTCCTGGTAGAACAGCCCCCGGGAAGCAATTTCCCGTCCAAGCTTTACGAGAAATTCGGGAATCTGGGATTCTAGCATAACGCCCAGTTCTCTTCCGAATGCTTCTTTGCCCTGGAATTCACAGCCCATTTCATATACGGCAAAAGCCGGGCGCGGGCCTTCCTGGGTCTGTTTGACAGCGCCCCGGAATCCAAGGGAAGCAATCTGGTGGCCGGAACAGGAGGAAGGGCAGCCGGAAATATGGATTTTTGGCAATGTGCCATCTGGAAAATCTTCTTTTCTCACTTTTTCCAGGCAGGCAGCCAGAAGCCCCTGGGAGTCCCGGAGGCCGACCTGGCAGATGGAGGCGCCGATACATGCTACAGAGGTTTCAAACAGCGTTTTTGCGCCATCCTCCATCAGCGGGCGGACTTTTTCGGCTTCGGAAGCAGTAAGATTGATGACATAGAGGCTTTGGTCAGGGGAAACCCGCAGCGCCACTTCGTCCATTGGGAGGATTGCCTGGTAAAGCCTGCGGAAAAACTCTGGCTTTGGGCTTCCGCCAGGGGGATGGTAGTGCAGGGCATACAACCCTTCCTGCTTTTGGGGGATGAGAGATAACTTTTCCCCTTTTCCTAGTGGGTGCAGACATGGAGCCGGATGGCCATCGGGCTGGGAAAGGAGAGCATCCCCTTGTTTTGTAATTTTGGGAATGGAAATCTGGATGTCCAGATGCTCGTTGGCAAGAGCCTGGGATAATTTTTCCTGGTATGCCTTGATATAGCCTTCTGTCCCAAGGGTATCCTGCATAAAACGGGTGCGCGACTTTCCGCGGTTTTCATAATTTCCATAAGCCACGAAGGTATCCACCATGGCCTTGATATAGTAGAGCATTTTCGAAGGTTCCACGCCGGAAGCTGTCAAGGCGCCCATGCGGGGTTCCCGTCCCAGGCCTCCTGCGCTGTATACGTCGAAGGTTCCTTGTTCTGCAGCCACAAAGCCTAGGTCCCGGAAGGTGGCATGGGTGATATTTTCGGCAGAATTGGAAAAACATATTTTTAATTTCCGGGGCAGCTTTACGGTATGGATAAAGCCAAGGATATAATCGGCAGCTTCCTTTGCGTAGGGAAGCACATCAAAATGTTCTCCTTTCTGTACGCCGGAGAGAGGAGAGCACATGACGTTTCTAGGATAGTCGCCGCCGCCGCCCCTGGTGATAATGCCATGGTCAAAGGATTCTTCGATCAGCGCACAGACCTGGGCTTTTGACAGGTTGTGAAACTGGACGCTCTGGCAGGTGCTGAAATGCACCAGGGAAATGCTATATTTTTCAATGCTTTCTGCAATAAAAAGCAGTTGTTCCTTGCGGATTTCTCCTCCGGCAAAACGCAGCCGCAGCATGCTGGAAGCCCCGCCTCTTTGCGCATAGCTTCCGAAACCGCCGGAAAATCTTTTGTAGGCTGCAATATTGATATCCTTCTGGTAGAATTTCTCCGTCATCTCATGGAATTCTTTTAAATCTTCCCGGAATTCTTTTGCATAATCTTTGGACATGATGAGCCTCCTGCAGTTTTTTGTAGAAATGGTTCACAGCCAGGACTGTGCGCTTTGCTGCGCCGCCCATGTATGTAAGCCGTTGCTGTCAGTATGCCCATTTTTTTAAAATTTACGCAATAACAATAAAAAGAGCATAACCCTTTCTGGAAATACAAATAGGAGTTATACTCTTGCAATATTATTCTTTTGTTTTGTCAAGTTCTGTTAGGTTAACGCCTAAACCTGTTAAGGTTACCTTTAATTCAATATACCTATCATGCATGGAATTATATGTTGCCATATCCTTATCTTTGATAGCGGTCATCCAATTTTGCAGCCTTGAAAATTCGGCAGCAGAGTCCTTAGTGATATCTGCACTGTTTGGCATATCATCACCGTCCTTTTGTATTTGATAGTTATTTGCTGTAATGTAAGTATACCAGAACTTGTTTCGTTTTGTAAATGAGATGTAAATGAGATTTGTGGAATTCAAGAAAATTTTATATAGAAAAAAAGGGAGTGGTATGGTATAATGTCAGCAAACATTATACGCGCCAAAGTGCGCCCAGGCGGCCGTGCCATATCACGGAGTGATTATGGTATAATATCAGAAAATATTATATGCGCCGAAGTGCGCCCAGGCGGCCATGCCATATCACGGAATGATTGAGGAAAGGGGGTTAAGGTTATGATTAAGGTTAGCAATGTGAAGACAGCGGGAACTGCCATCCAGGCAGCGAAAGAGCCGGCCAGCGTGGCGCAGGATTCTGCCAGCAAGGAGATTCAGGGCAAAATCACAGCAGCCCAGAAAAGGCGGCAGGAGGTTTTTTCCGACGCAGAAATGACTGCAGAGGAAAAAGCAGATAGAAGGCAGAAAATACAGCAGGAAATCGCGGACTTGAAGCGGGAGCTTAGGCAGCGGCAATTGGAAGAGCAGAAGAAGCAGCAGGAAGAAGAAAAGGCTGCAAAAGCTAAGAAAGAGCAGAAGGAAAATGCTTCCGTGGAAGCAGCAAAGGAACAGCAGAAAGCTCAGGCTGCACAAGATACCGGGGAACAGCGGCCAGACAGCGGAACTGATAGGCAAAACGGCAGGAACGCCGACGGTTCCAAGGCAGGAGAAGGTGTCCGCAAGGCGCCTTCGGGCATGATACAAGAAAGCCTTTCTGCAAGGACAGCCGCAGATCAGGTAAGTACACTGGCAAAGGCTCAAGCCAAGGCAGACAGAACAGCCAGCATACGGGAAGCGGAGAGGGCTCAGGATGCAGTGAGAGGGGCGGACGCTTCCAAGCTTCAAAAAGAACAGAAGGCGGAGCTTGAAAAAGAGGCTCGGCGGATGGCAAGGATCCAGGCAGTGATGCTTGGGCAAAGCGATAAAGCAGCAAATTCAGACGCAGGCGTTGTGAAGCAGACTTCTGGCGGCACCAGAGGAAAGGGATTGTACAACAACGGCGGTGCAATGTTTAAGACAAATTTCCAGTCTGTCCAGATGGATTTGAAACAGTAAATAGAATTGTCTGCAGAAAACAGTACTCCAACTGGATGGGGTACTGTTTTTTTGGTTACGCCCAGCGGCGCGCGTTTCCAGGGGGAGTCCTGGATCTGCCCGGCGAATAAAGTAATAGCTATAAATCCATGCTTCTTGCCAGGTCGGCAAAATCCTGCATCTGGGAGGTGGTGGGCCGGCATTGGTTGTGGCATAGATAGAAGTAGCGCTTCATGGATACATTTTCTATGGGGCAGCAGAAGATTTCCCCGCTTTCTACATATTCGGTAATACACCGCTCAGACAGGACGCCAAGCCCCAGGTTGTGGCGCACTGCATCTACAATGGCATTCCGGCTGCAGCATTCCCAGGTGGTTGTGAAAGGAATGTGGTGAATCAGCATGATATTTTCAAAAATGGCCCGGGTGCCGCTGCCTTTTTCCCTTAAAATAAAGTTTTGATGCCTCAGGTCTTCGATAGAAATGGAAGTACGCCCGGCAAAGGGATGCCTATTTCCGCAGATGATGCATAGGTGGTCTTTGATTACCGGTTCCGTAATGATTTCCTGGTGCACAATAATGCCTTCCACCAGCGCAATGTCCAGCTCATTGTGGAGCATGCGGTGTTCAATGATTTTGGTATTGTCCACATATACCTTCACATCAATATCGGGATGCTGGTTTAGCAGGGTTTCTACCAGCGTCCCCATCAATGTGTTGCCGATGGTGAGTGTTGCGCCGATGCGCAGAAGCCTTCTGGAATTGGCATTTTTCATGGATTGTTCCAAATGTTCATGGCTGGCAACAATTTCTCTGGCGCTTTCCAAAAGCAGAAGGCCGGAGGGGGTTATGCTGAGCTTTTTCGGGAGACGTTCAAAAAGCCGGGTCTGGTACTCATTTTCCAGGTCGGAAATCATCTGGCTTACGGTAGGCTGGGAAATGTACAGATGCTTTGCCGCTTCGTTCATTTTCTTGTATTCCGCTACTGCGATAAAAGTTTTTAATTGTTTCAAGGTTGCCATGTGAAATCAAATCCTCCAAATATGTAATGTTTTGCCTGCCTGTCTCATAGGGTTTATGGAAAGGCAGTTTTTATGCTATAGGGAAAAACCTATGATATAGTTTTAATTTTACTATTTTACGAATAATTTAACAAGTGTTATCATGGAAACATAGAAGATTTTGTCGAATTTTAATAAATCAAGGAGGTATGAAATGAAAGTATTAGTACTTGGAGGAGTTGCCGCTGGTACAAAAGTAGCTGCAAAACTCATGAGGGAAGACCGTGGGAATGAAGTGGTTGTACTCAATAAGGGAGAAAACATTTCCTATGCAGGCTGCGGGCTTCCCTATTATGTGGGCCATGTGATTGAGGACAGGGAGCAGCTGATTGTGAATACGCCGGAAAAGTATTCCAAGCTGACAGGCGTTACCGTATTGACAGAGACGGAAGCCATTAAAGTAGACCCGGAAGCGAAACAGGTTACAGCGAAAAATGTAAAGACAGGAGAAGAACAGACTCATGCATATGATAAACTGGTGATTTCTGTAGGCGCAAGCCCCATCAAGCCCCCGATCGAAGGATGCGATTTGGAAAACGTATTCTTTGTAAGGACTCCAGAGGATGCCATTAAAATCCGCGATGTGGTGGATGCAGGGAATATTAAGCGCGCCGTAGTAGTTGGAGCAGGATATATCGGATTGGAAATTGCCGAGAACCTGAAATTACAGGGAGTGCGGCCTTTTGTCCTGGATATGGCAGAGCATGCCCTTCCTGGGTTTGACCCTGAAATGGCAGAATATGTGGAAGGAAAGTTGCAGGAAAGCGGAATTCCGGTAGTTACCGGGGTTGCGGTCACTGGAATCGAAGGGGACGGCAAGGTAGAAAAGGTTATTACCAGCAAGAAAGCTTACAAAGCTGATTTGGTAGTGCTCAGCGCAGGAATCCGTCCCAATACAGCATTTTTGGATGGAACAGGGCTTGAAATGTTCAAAGGAACCATCCTGACCAATGAAAAGGGAGAAACCAATCTTCCAGATGTCTATGCAGCAGGCGACTGTGCAATGGTTCACAATGCATTGACTGGAAAAGCAGCATGGTCTCCCATGGGATCTACCGCCAATATCAGCGGCCGTTTGATTGCCCAGAACATGATGGGCGCAGAGCTTGGCTACCGGGGCGTGCTGGGAACAGCTGTATGTAAACTGCCAGGATTAAATGTAGGCAGGACCGGATTGACCGAGGCACAGGCTGAGGCAGAAGGCTTCCATCCGGTGAGCGTTATTACAGTGGTAGATGACAAGGCGCACTATTTCCCAGGCGCAGGCACATTTGTCATTAAGATGATTGCAGATAAAGATTCATTAAGGCTTCTGGGCCTGCAGGCGATCGGCGCCGGAGCAGTAGACAAAGTGGTAGATATTGCTGTGACAGGCATTATGTTAAAGGGAACCCTGACGGATCTGGCAGATATGGATTTGGCTTATGCGCCCCCATTCTCTACGGCGATCCATCCATTTGAACATACGCTGAATGTATTGATGAACAAGATTAATGGAAAATTTGAGACATTTACGCCGGCAGAATATGCAGCGGGCGCCGCAGAGGGCTACAAGGTAGTGGACGCATGCCTGGCGCCTTCCATCGAAGGAGCTCCTTATGTGGAATTAACCACGGTAGAAGGGCCTGTGGACGGTTTAGATCCAGAAGAAAAAATCCTGCTGGTATGCAACAAAGGAAAACGGGCGTATCTGCTCCAGAACCGCTTGAAATTTTATGGATATAAGAATACAAAGGTGTTAGAAGGCGGCATTACCTTCAATGATGTAGAAGCGTAATCTGCAATATATAAAGAAAAGGAGATTGAGAAGTATGGGATGTACAATTAAACCTGAGGAAATCAAAAGGGTGAAAGCGCTTGGCTTTCTGAACAACAAGGGCACAGATTTATTCAATGGCCGTGTGATTACGGTAAATGGCAAGATCACAGCAGAGCAGGCAAAAGTGATTGCTGAAGCGGCAGAGAAGTTTGGAAATGGAGACGTGGAGTTTACCACGCGTCTTACGGTGGAAGTACGGGGAATCCATTTTGATAATATTGAGCCTTTCCGTGAATATCTTGCAAAAGCAGGGCTTGAGACTGGCGGTACTGGTTCCTTAGTCCGTCCAGTAGTATCCTGCAAAGGAACTACCTGCCAGTATGGCTTGTATGATACCTTTGACTTGTCTGAGAAGATTCATGAACGCTTCTACAAGGGATACCGTACAGTGAAATTACCTCACAAATTTAAGATTGCAACTGGCGGATGCCCCAATAACTGCGTAAAGCCGGATTTGAACGATTTAGGCATCGTAGGCCAGCTGGTTCCCAATGTAGATGAGGATATGTGCAACGGCTGCAAGAAATGCCAGGTAGAAACTTCCTGCCCAATGGGCGCAGCAAAGATGGAAGACGGCGAGCTTGTCATTGACCAGGAAACCTGTAATAACTGTGGGCGCTGTATTGAGAAATGTCCATTTGATGTGATTGAAGATGGAACTCCAGGCTACAGGATTTACATAGGCGGAAGATGGGGCAAGAAGGTTGCTCATGGACAGCCGCTGTCTAAGGTTTTCACCACAGAAGAAGAACTTCTGGATACGGTAGAAAAGGCAATCCTGTTATTCCGTGAACAGGGACAGACCGGGGAGCGTTTTGCAGATACAATCGCAAGAATCGGCTTTGCAGAAGTAGAAAAACAGCTTCTGGCAAATGATATTTTAGAAAGAAAGCAGGAAATCCTGGATGCAAAACTGCATTTAGTTGGAGGAGCTACCTGCTAATTGGGAGGAGTTTTGAAAATGGAATCAAAGAAAAAATACGGCGCGATAGTTTTGTGCCTGGTAATTGGATTTTTGGCAACAAAATCCACAGATTTACAGTCTTCCGTGTTCGGGCGCGTGGTTATGGGCGGACCAATGGTTGCGTTACTGGTTTCTATGATTATCTGTAACATTATGCCAAGCGTAGATAAAGACTTTAAAGAGGGAACAACTTACTGCAGCAAACAGTTCTTAAACTGGGGCATCATTTTAACAGGCGGAACCTTAAGCTTTGCTGATATTATGGGAACCGGCGTGAAAGCGATGCCGTTAATCCTGTTTAATATCTGCCTTTCTTTTGCCGTTGCTATGCTGGTAGGAAGGAAAATCGGCGTTACGAAAAATACTTCTGTTTTGGTAGGCGGCGGAACCTGTATCTGCGGCGGAACTGCAATTGCTACCTTAAGCCGGATTATCAAGGCGACAGATGCAGAGATTGCTTTTGGTATGGCAGCAATTTTCCTGTTTGATACAATTTCAGCGTTCTCCTATCCTTATATTGCGCCTGCAATTGGATTTACAGAGAATCAGTTTGCATTTGTAGCAGGAACAGCCATCAATGATACCTCTTCTGTGGCAGGAGCCCAGGCTACTTACCAGGCTATGATTGCCAACCCGGAATTCAGCGGGGCTTTGAATGTTAAGCTGGTACGTACGACAATGCTGATTTTTGTTGCAATTGTCTGGACTGTTCTGATGGCAAGGGATGCCAAGAAGAATGGAGAGGCAGGAAGCAATGACAGTATTTTGGCAGTTGTAAAGAAAACATTCCCAATGTTCATTCTCTGGTTTGTAGTTATGGCAGGTTTGAATACATATGGAGTGTTCAGCGATGTTGGAAGCGATCTTTTGAAGGTGGTCAGCAAATTCCTGTTCGCATCTGCATTGGCGGGCGTAGGATTTAAGATTAAATTTAAGGATGTATTTTCCAAGGGATTAAAACCCATTGCTTTGGGTGGAATTACCTGGGCATGCGTGGCAGCTTCTTCCTATATCTTTGCATTCTTATTTGCAGGGTATATCGGGTAGGGGCGCGAAAGATTTGCCAGAAAATAAAAAATATGTTATGCTTTATGAGCATAAGCGGGGGCTGCTGAATGTGCAGCCCTCATTTTTATGGAGGAGATGAAGGAAACCATGCAGTTTGGTTTTTTAGGGATTAATTATAAGAATGCTGGGCTTGACATCAGGGATAAGACCTCTTTTACGGATGCCATGAAGCTGGATTTTTTTCACAAAGCAGAAAAGATAGGAGTAGAGCAGTGTATGGTGCTTTCCACCTGCAATCGGAGTGAAATCTACTATCTGTACGAGGAGGAAGGCCAGCAAAAGCAGATACAGGAAATATATGAAGGGATGTTCCCGGATGTGGACTTGGAAGAATATTTGGCAAAACTGTCTGGGGAACAGGCAATGAGGTATTTGTTTCAGGTTGCAGCTGGAATGGAATCCCTTGTATTAGGGGAAGACCAGATTCTAGGACAGGTGAAGGAAGCACTGGATGATTCCAGAACCATGGGATACAGCGGAAAAGAATTGAACAAAGTGGTAAGGGATGCTGTGGCCTGTGCAAAGCAGATGAAAACGGAATGGAAAATCAGCGAGGTGCCCCTGTCGGTCAGTTATATCGGCATCCAGAAATTGGATCAGCTCTGCGGCATTGCCGGGAAGAGAATTCTGGTAATCGGCAGCGGCAGAACGGCTTCCCTTGCTTTGACATACATATATGAATATGAGGGGGTCCAGGTGACGGCCTGCAGCAGGACCTATTCTCATGCAAAGCGGCTCCGGCAGCAGTTTCCAGGCCTTGCGGCAATCCCCTATGAGGAGTGGCGGCAGGCAATTGTGGAATGCGATATTGTGGTAAGCGCTACATCCTCCCCGCATTTGGTGGTGCAAAAAGGTGATTTTGTCCCCGCAGGCCCATTGACGTTCCTGGATTTGGCAGCGCCCAGGGACATTGATATGGCGTTTGCCCATGATCCGCAGGTAATCTTGATTAACCTGGATACGCTGCAGGCAATTGCGGCAAAGAACCAGAAGGAGCGGGAACAGCTAATCAAAGAGAGTGGAAAATTGATGGAGGAGAAGCTGAAGGAGACGGTGGATTGGTTTTTCCAAAGCCGCATGGACGCCACGATAGAATCGCTGCAGCAGCGGTGCAGCCTGATTGTGGCAGATGGATATGACTACCTGAACCGGAAAATGGAGCTTACCCCAAGAGAGCAGAAGCTTTTGAAAAAAGTATTGAATGCTTCTGTGCAGCGGCTGCTGCGGGAGCCGATCCGGGAATTGAAAAAGCTGGATTCTGAAGAACAGCAGGAGGAATATAAAAGGCTGGTAAGGCAGCTTTTTCAGATATAGAAGCAGAAGAATTTTTGACATGGAAAAAATTTGGAGAGGAAGACGAAATGAAAAAGGCAGTATTTTTTGATATTGACGGAACCATTTGGGATGAGAAGCAGCGGATACCGGATAGCGCCAGAGAGGCATTCCGGCTTCTAAAGGAGCAGGGGCATTATCTGTTTATCAGCAGCGGAAGAACCAGGATTTTTATTCCTGATGAGTCATTGATGCCGCTGGGATTTGACGGAGTGCTGGCAGGATGCGGAACTTATGTGGAATTTCAAGGGGAAGAAAGGTTTTATTACCAGATACCCTTAAAGGAGATACAGCGTACCAATGATTTCCTGCGGCAGATAGGGGCTGCTTATGTCCTGGAAGGGAGGCATCTGATTTACCTGGACGCAGAGCGTTTTCCAGAGGATTCCGTATTTCCCCGTGGGCTGGAACAAATGCTGGGAGAAAAAATGGTGCGGGTAACTGGAAATGAAAGCAGCCTGGAGGTGAGCAAATTCTGTGTGAATTATCTGAAGGAGCAAAAAACCCAGAGGGAGCTGGAGCAGGAAATCGGGAAAAATTATACCATCATCCACCGGGGCGGAGATTTTATGGAGGTGGTGCCAAAAGGCTATAATAAGGCCACAGGGATCCAGGCGGTATGCGAAATCCTGGGGGTTGCCCACGAGGATACCTACTCCTTTGGGGACAGCACCAATGATTTGGATATGTTGGAATATACAGCCCATTCCATCGCCATGGGGGATGGAATGCAGCAGGCGAAGGATGCTGCAGAGTATGTAACAGCAGCCCTTTGGGAGGATGGGATTTACCAGGGCTGCAAGCATTACGGGCTGATTTAGCGTTTGTCTGACTACACTTCGCATGGGGCTGCCAGAGCGGACAGTCCATATTTCGATACATAGGAAAGGCAGGATGGCTCTTTGGCTAAGCAGACAGTTTGTGTGGCAAAGGGGCATCCTGCCTTTCTGTCCGTATTCCAAAATACACAGGGGCAGTGGATGATCTTTGGCTTCCCGGCAGCCCTTCTCTTGGTATTATGTCTGGTTTGGAACCCTTCTGATGGAAATTTTGATACTTTTGACCTACTTTTTAAGTAAGTGGGTAATCCAATCGTTGTGAAATTCAACAAAAACCATTGTAAAAATTCAGATAAATTGCTGGAAATATAAAAAACCCTTGATATTTCTTGAAGCAGTGCTATAATAAAATTACAAATTGGATTACCCAATAATGGAATAAAAAGTGAAAAGGGCTTATAAAATAAATTAAATAGCGGAAAATCTGGAAAATATTACAAATTGGATTACCCAATCGGAAAGGAGGAAGTGTTTTGTTACTATTAGAATTTGTACTTGCAATGCTGCCCATCCTCTGGCTGATTGCAGCGCTCAGCGGTTTGAAGATGGCTGGGCACAAAGCCTGTGTCATTGCGCTTATTGTGACAGCGGCGCTGGCGGCAGGGTATTGGGGGTTAAGCGCCTTGTGTATTGCAACAGCAGCCTTGGAGGGAGTGTTGAATGCCCTGTGGCCCATCTGCCTGGTGATTATAGCGGCATTGTTCACTTACAATCTGACCCTGAAGACCGGAGCTATGGAATCTGTCAAGAAGATGCTGGCAGGGGTTTCCAGGGACAAACGGGTATTAGCTTTGATTATTGGATGGGGATTTGGAAATTTCATGGAGGGAATGGCAGGCTTTGGAACAGCAGTGGCGATTCCGGCGTCCATGCTGGCAGCAATCGGGCTTGACCCAATGAGTGCAGTGTTAGGCTGCCTGGTGGTGAATTCTACCCCCACAGCCTTTGGTTCCGTAGGGGTGCCTACTGTAACCCTTGCAGCCGTGGCCGGAACAGAATTGCTCCCATTGTCAGGAAGCATTGTAAATATCCAGTGTATTTTAACGTTCCTTTCTCCCTTTTTGATGGTATGCATCTGCGGAAAAGGGATAAAGGCATTAAAGGGAATGATACCCACCACCCTTGTGGCGGCAGCCTCCTTTACCATACCTTGGTTTCTTACCGCGCATTTTATCGGGCCGGAGCTGCCGGATATCATCGGCTCCATCTGCTCTATGGGGTGCATCATTGCAGCGGCAAAGATTTTTAACAAGGAACCAGACAAGGAATATGCCATTAAGCTTTCAGAGACGGCTGGAGAAAGCAATGCCATAGGAGTGGCAGAAGGCTTGAAAGCCTGGAGTTCTTTTATCCTGATTTTCCTGTTCCTGATGCTGACATCCACCTTGTGCCCGCCGATACATCACGCAATTGCAGGCATTAAGAGCACGGTTACCGTGTATGCCGGGGAGGGCGGCAATGCACTGGGATTCAGCTGGATTAACACGCCGGGGGTTATGATATTCCTTGCGGCAGTCATTGGCGGGTTCATCCAGGGAGCCGCATTCCGGGATATGGGAGAGGTATTCGTGGAAACATTGAAAAAATACTGGAAGACCATCCTCACCATCTGTTCTGTTATGGCAACGGCAAAAATTATGAGCTATAGCGGAATGATTTCCGATATTGCAAAATTTTTAGTAGCCGTTACCGGCTCCTTCTATCCCTTCTTCGCGCCGGTGATTGGAGCCCTTGGGGCGTTTGTCACAGGCTCCGGCACTTCCACCTGCGTGTTGTTCGGCGGTTTGCAGAGCGAGACGGCGGCAGCCCTTGATTTGAATCCAACCTGGATGGCGGCGGCAAATGTGATGGGCGCCGGAATCGGCAAGATGATCTGCCCCCAGGGCATCGCGATCGGCGCAGGAGCAATTAACCAGGTAGGCTCCGAAAGCAGAATTTTAAGTAAAGTATTTAAGTATTTTCTCTTATTTGTGATATTGTCAGGCATTATCTGCTATGTGGGAGCCTTGCTTGGCCTGTGAAGAGGCATCGCCAGGAAAGAGAGAATTGGAGCAGCTGCCCAAAGGGGCTGGCAGAATAGAAGCATAGCTTGGGAAAATAAGAAAATCGGTTCCTGAATACAGCAGGAAAAGCAGTGGCAGCCATGATAAGGGCTGCTGCGGAAAATAAATTTTCAAGGAGGTAGCAACATGTACAACCAAGTGACACCAGAAATCGTGGAACAGCTGAAAGCAGTCACAAATTATGTATTCCAGGGGGAGGACATTAACCCGGATTACGCCAAGGATGAAATGCCCATTTATGGGACGCGTATGCCGGAGGTGGCAGTCCAGCCGCGGACTACCGAAGAAGTAGCAGGGATTGTGAAAATCTGCTATGAAAACAATATCCCGGTAACGCCCAGAGGAGCCGGCACAGGCCTGGCAGGCGGTGCAGTGCCTCTTTACGGCGGCGTGCTGATTGATATTTCCAAAATGAATAAGATTAAGTCTTATGATATGGAAAACTTTGTGGTAGAAATCGAAGCTGGCGTATTGCTGAATGATTTGGCAGAGGACTGCCAGGGCAAAGGAATGCTGTATCCCCCAGATCCAGGCGAAAAATTTGCTTGTGTGGGCGGAAATGCAGCGACCAACGCAGGAGGCATGCGCGCCGTAAAATATGGAGCAACCCGCGACTATGTAAGGGCAATGACCGTTGTGCTGCCTACCGGGGAGATTACCCGTTTAGGGGCAACCGTGTCCAAGACATCCTCCGGCTACTCTCTTTTGAATTTGATGATTGGTTCCGAAGGAACCCTTGGAATTATCACAGAACTGACATTAAAGATCATTCCGGCGCCCAAAGCAGCAGCTTCTTTGATTATCCCCTTTGAAGACCTGCATACTGCGCTGGCCACCGTGCCAAAGTTTAAGATGGCCCATATGGATCCCCAGGCTATTGAGTTTATGGAGCGTGAAATTGTGCTGGCTTCCGAACGCTATATCGGAAAATCTGTATTTCCTCAGGAATTGGATGGAACAGAAATCGGCGCATACCTGCTTGTGACCCTGGATGGAAATTCAGAGGAGGAAGTGGACGCGTTGGTAGAGCAGGCGGCAGAGCTGGTATTGGAGGAAGGAGCCATTGACGTATTGGTGGCGGATACTCCATCTAAGATGAAGGACGCATGGGCTGCCCGGTCTTCTTTCCTGGAAGCCATTATGGAAGAGACCAAGCTTTTGGATGAATGCGATGTGGTAGTGCCGGTGAACAAGATTGCAGATTATCTGGAATTTGTCAACAAGACAGGGGAGGACTGCGGATTGACTATCAAATCCTTCGGCCACGCTGGAGATGGAAACCTTCATATTTACCAGTGCTCCAATGATTTGGAGGAAGAAGAATTTAAGAAACGGGTAGATAAATTCTTTGACATTATCTATAAAGAAGCAACAGACTGCGGCGGGCTTGTGTCCGGGGAACACGGCATCGGCTTCGGCAAGGTGAAATATCTTGTGGATTCCGTGGGAGAAACCAATATGGCAATTATGGAAGGCATCAAACGGGTATTTGATCCCAAGATGATTTTAAATCCGGGTAAAGTTTGTTATCGTTTATAAAATGTATGAGGAGGAAGCATTATGAATATTTGTGTTTGCATGAAACAGGTACCTGATACCAACGAAATCAAGGTAGATCCTGAAACTCACACCCTAATCCGCAAAGGCGTTCCCAGCATCGTGAATCCCTTTGACACCTATGCCCAGGAGGTAGGCGTCCGGCTAAAGGAGCAGCTAGGAGGTAAGCTGATTGTGCTTTCCATGGGGCCGGAGCAGGCAAAAGAGGCCATCAAATCCTGCCTTGCCGTAGGGGCGGACAATGGATATCTGATTTCCAGCAGAAGCTTCGGCGGATCCGATACCCTTGCTACCAGCTATATTTTGTCTGAGGCAATCAAGGCGGTAGAGGAAAAAGAGGGATTAAAATTTGATTTAATCCTCTGCGGAAAACAGGCCACAGACGGAGATACCGCCCAGGTTGGGCCGGAGATCGCAGAGCATCTTGATTTGCCCCAGATTACATATGCATTGGATATTGTAGAAAAAGATGGGGAAATCCAGGTAAAGAGAGAGCATGACTCTGGCTATGACATGATTTCCACCAAGCTTCCGGCAGTGGTAACCGTTGTGAAGCTTCCTTATGAGCCCCGTTATCCCACCATTAAGAGCAAAATGGCTGCCAAGAAAAAAGAGATTCCGGTATTGGCCGAAGCGGATATTCCGTCCATCAAATTGGAGCTGTGCGGATTAAACGGATCCCCTACCAGGGTAAAAAAGACCTATACGCCAGTCCGGGAAAAATCCGGCGTGAAGCTGGCAGGCATGGAAGCGAAAGATGCAGCAGACCAAGTAGTGAAATTGCTGGAAGAAGCAAAACTTTTATAAGGAGGGGCTTAGCATGGGCAATCTGAATGATTATAAAAATATATGGGTGTTTATAGAGACAGAATGCGGAAAAGCAAAAAATGTGGGCTATGAGCTTATCAATGCGGCAAGGCCGCTGGCAGACCAGAAGGGATGCCCTCTAGTAGCGGTGGTAATCGGAAAGGACATTGAGAGGGTGGCAAAGGATGCGATCTGCTATGGTGCAGATTCCGCTATTATCGTAGACGGGCCGGAATATGAGTATTACACCACAGATGCATTTACCAAGGCAATGGTAACATTGGTGGAGAAATATAAACCGGAAACATTGATGATTGGCGCTACCAACAATGGCCGGGACATGGGGCCGAGAGTGTCCTGCCGTTTGAAAACAGGGCTGACGGCAGACTGCACCGGCATCGACATTGATGAAGAGACTGGAAATATTGCATGGACCCGTCCTACCTTCGGCGGCAACTTGATGGCTGTCATTATGTGCCCCGAGCACCGTCCCCAGATGGGAACCGTAAGGCCTGGGGTATTCAAAAAAGGAGCTTATGACGAAGGGCGCAGCGGAGAAATTGTAAAGGAAGAGATTCATGTGGCTTCCGGGGAAATCCGCACCACCTTGGTAGAACGTGTCAATGAAGTGGCAGAGGCGGTAAACCTGGAAGAGGCAGAGATTATCGTATCCGGCGGCAGAGGCGTTGGAAGTGCAGAGAACTTCAAGCTTCTGGAAGATTTGGCAGCAGAATTGGGCGCAACTGTTGGCTGCAGCAGGGCTGTGGTGGACGCAGGCTGGATGCCCCATGCACACCAGGTGGGACAGTCGGGTAAAACGGTAGCGCCGAAGCTTTACTTTGCCATCGGTATTTCAGGCGCAATCCAGCATCTGGCAGGGATTTCTGGGTCTGATACTGTGATTGCAGTGAATAAGGATGAGGATGCGCCGATTTTTGAAGTGGCAGATTACGGGATTGTAGGAAACCTCAATGAGGTTGTGCCGGCATTGACGGCAGCGTTTCAAGCACGGAAAGCGTAAGAGAAGGAGGAAATCGGTTATGGATTTTAAAAGAGATGAATTGCATCAGGATATTTTGGATATGGTACACGAGTTTGCGGTAAATGAAGTGAAGCCGTTGGCGGCTGAGATTGACAGGACAGAAGAATTTCCTATGGAAAATGTGAAGAAAATGGCAGAGATGGGCCTGCTTGGAATTCCTTTCCCGGAGGAGTATGGCGGCGCTGGCATGGATACGCTGGCTTATATCCAGACGGTGGAGGAACTGAGCAAATACTGTGGGACGACAGGGGTGATTGTGTCTGCCCATACGTCCCTTTGCTGTACGCCGATTTACCAGTTTGGCACCGAGGAGCAGAAGAAAAAATATCTGCCTAAGTTATGCTCCGGGGAATGGATTGGCGCATTTGCATTGACGGAAGCCAATGCTGGAACGGATGCTTCCGGCCAGAAAACCGTTGCAGTGGATAAGGGCGACCACTGGGTGTTGAACGGCTCTAAGATTTTTATCACCAATGCGGGAGTGGCAGATGTATTTTTCGTATTGGCTATGACGGATAAGTCCCAGGGCACCAAAGGGATTTCCGCGTTTATCGTAGAAAAGGGATTCCCGGGATTTTCTATCGGCAAGCTGGAGGATAAAATGGGCATCCGGGCATCCTCCACCTGTGAACTGGTGTTTGAGGACTGCATTGTTCCAAAGGAAAACCTTGTGGGAGAGCTGGGCAAAGGCTTTAAGTATGCCATGATGACTTTGGACGGCGGACGTGTTGGCATTGCAGCCCAGGCGCTTGGCATTGCAGAGGGAGCCATTGAAGAAACCGTAAAATATGTGCAGGAAAGAACACAGTTTGGACGCCGCATCTCCCAGTTCCAGAATACCCAGTTTGAATTGGCGCAGATGCAGGCAAATACAGAGGCAGCGAAGCTTTTGGTTTACCAGGCAGCATGTGCCAAGGATGACCATGAGCCTTTCTCCCATAAAGCAGCAATGGCAAAATTAGTTGCTTCCAGAAATGCTTCTGACGTGACGCGCCGCTGCCTGCAGCTGTACGGCGGTTATGGCTACACCAAGGATTATCCCATTGAGCGTATGATGCGCGACGCAAAGATTACAGAAATTTATGAAGGCACATCAGAAGTCCAGATGATGGTAATTTCCGGCTGGATGGGTGTGAAATAGCATGTTCCATAAGGCGGGAGCAGCCTGCCACAGAAATTGCGGATTTTTCCGTGGGAAATGAGGGAAACAGCATGGAGATGAAACTTCCATTTTCCAGAGAGGGCATGATGCTTCATCTGGATGAACATTTAGATTATGAGATTCTGGAATCTTCCATTGAATCTATGCCAAAGAGTGGGAAGACAGAGGATGAGATTGTACTGGAGGCTATGGAACATCCCATTGGCTCACCGAAGCTTTCCGAGCTTTCTAAAGAGAAGCAGAAAGTAGTTATCATCTGTTCCGACCATACCAGGCCTGTGCCAAGCAAGCATATCATTCCGTTTATGCTCAAGGAAATCCGGGAAGGGAACCCTAAGGCGGACATTACATTGCTGATTGCAACGGGATTCCACCGGGCTACGACTAGGGAAGAACTGATAGGCAAGTTCGGGGAGGAAATCGTGGACCAGGAGAAAATTGTGGTTCACGACAGCCAGAACATGGATGACATGGTAAATCTCGGGGTACTTCCCTCCGGGGCGCCGCTGTTGATCAATAAAATTGCGGCAGAAGCGGATCTCTTGGTAAGCGAGGGATTTATCGAAACACATTTTTTTGCAGGATTTTCCGGCGGACGCAAAAGCGTCCTGCCCGGTGTATCCAGTGCGGTAACAGTTTTAGGAAACCACTGTTCCGCATTTATAGATTCTCCTTACAGCCGTACCGGCATCTTGGAGAACAACCCTATCCATAGAGATATGGCGGCTGCCAGTGAAATGGCAGGCCAAACGTACATTGTCAACGTAATCATCGACGCTGGCAAAAAAGTTGTGCATGCGGTGGCCGGTGATGCAATAAAAGCACATGCAGCCGGCTGCCGGTTCCTCCAGCAGTATTGCCAGGTAAGCCCGAAGAAGCCTGCGGATATCGCCATTTCCACCAACGGCGGCTATCCCCTGGACCAGAATATGTACCAGTCGGTCAAGGGCATGACAGCGGCGGAAGCAGCCTGCAGGGAGGGAGGCATCATCATCATGGTATCCAACTGCGGAGACGGACACGGCGGCGAAGGATTTTACCAGGCATTAAAAAACTGTGAGAGCCCAAAGAGCCTGATGGATGAAATTTTAAAAGTTCCCCAGGATGAAACCAAACCAGACCAGTGGGAATACCAGATTCAAAGCCGGATACTCATCCATCACAAGGTGATCTATGTGATGTGCCAGCAATACCGGGCCATGGCAGAGGAGATGGGCTTCGAGACAGCCCCAACCGTAAATGAAGCCTTAGACCGGGCACTGCGGGAAAAAGGGCAAAATGCCCATATCGCAATTATTCCGGATGGTGTATCAGTAATGGTGAAATAATATTTCGGTGATGATTTGCCGAAAGGCAGATTTCCAACACATACATACAACATAATTCACAGAAAGCAGCAGGAAGGCAGGCTTTGCCACCCTGCTGTTTTCCCTTTCTTCTCTTATAGGTGTAATACCCCAGAGCTTGCAGCATTCCGAAAAAGAAGCCAGAATGCGATATTCCGTAGCTTGCTGCGAGGCGGCTCATACCCCAGAGCTTGCAGCATTCAGGGAATAGACCTAGGGCGAGACACCCCATTGCCTGCGGCAAAATGGTTCCCCTGTCTTTCCGTCCATATCCTAATATTAAAAGCTCTCCAGGGAAAATCCATAAATAATGAAGCCATTGAGTTGTCCATCCATTTATGTTAAGATGAAAGAGATGAAAATCTCATCAGGGAGTCCATATGTGACAGGGAGGAGTTACGACAATTATGTTGGCAGGAAGATGCAAAGATGGAAGGCGGCAGAATGGACAATTCAAAATTAAATGGAAAAAAAACATATGAATATGTATTTGAGTATTTTTCGGAGCAGATTTTATCCGGGAAATTGAAGTTGAATGATAAGATCCCTACAGAACGGGAAATCGCAGAGCAGCTGGGGGTCAGCCGCAATTCCATCCGGGAAGTGATGCACATGCTGGAGATTACAGGCCTGATTGAATGCCTGCAGGGGAGCGGCAACTATGTCAGGTGTGATCCGATGGAATATATGCTGAAATCTGTCAATATGGTGATGGCGCTGCTGGAGATTGACTATTCAGAAATATTCCATATCCGCACCGGCTACGAATATGCGGCTGTCCGCCTGGCAGTGGAGAAGGCAACGAAGGAAGAATTGGAAGAAATGCATCAGATTTTGATAGAAATGGATCAGCCCATGAGCGCAAAGGAAAGCGCGAAGCTGGATTTGGAATTTCATCATATGCTGGTGAAATGTTCCCATAACCGGATGCTGATTTTGTATAATTCCATGCTGGATAACCTGCTGGATCAGTTTATAGAAAATTTCCGGACGAAAATTCTTACCAACAAAATGCGTGCGGAATTACTGCGGCGTTCCCACTGGGGGATTTACCGTGCCCTGATGGATCGGGATTTGCCGGAAGCCATGAAGGCTTTTGACAAGCATTTCAGAGTTGTAGAAGCGCAATTAGAAAAAATGATGCAAAATAACGGTTGACAAATTGAAAAAGCTGGAATAATATGTTAGGAAGTAAATAGATAACGTTGTAAACTATTTACTTCCTAATATATTTTTCTGTAAGCAGATATTCATATCTGAGAAAAGAGCTTTGGCATTTCATTGCCGCAGCAATAGTAAACGGGAAACGGGGATGAGAATTATGAAAGATATCGGGATACACACCAGGTTAATGTATGCATTCCAGCGGATTCGGAAAGTGAACATCGCGCCGGAAACTGGAATTTCCAAAATGGAGTTTTTTGCATTGCAGACCATCAAAGGCTGCCAGAAGCAGACAGGCCTTCCGGGAATTTATGTGTCAGAGGTGGCGCAGAATCTAAGAATTGCCTCCTCCCAGACCTCCAGGATGCTGCGGGGGCTGGAGGAGCGGAATTTAATTGGCAGAAGGGTGGATGATAGGGACCGGAGGAATACTTATGTATTTTTAACAGAAGAAGGTGCAGAAATATGTGAGCAGGCACAGGCTGCCATAACATCTTATATGAGACGTGTGCTGGAATCCATGGGGGAAGAGAGAATGGAGGAATTGGTAAACCTTTGCGATGAGCTGGCGGACGTGATGGAGCAGGAAGCAAGAAACCAATGATGGAAGGCGGAAAACCAATGATGGGAAATCAAAAGTCGATCATGAGGAAGCAGAATGCTGGGCTGACAGCATATGCCAGAAAGAGAGGAATCGAGAATGGGAAAAATATTTAGCTATCTGGGCAGATACAAGGCATCTGTATTGTGCATTATTCTTCTTTTAATTGCACAGGCATATTGTGATTTGTCGCTGCCCCAGTATATGTCCGATATTGTGGATGTGGGAATCCAGCAGGGCGGGATTGCCCATGTATCGCCGGATGAGATGAGGAAAGAGACATTGGAGAATCTCTGTCTGTTCCTGACCGAGGAGGAAGAGGAGATCCTGCGGAATTCTTATCAGGAGACAGAGGACGGCAATTATGAGCGGAATGTTAGGGATAAGAAGGAACTGGCGGCATTGGATGAGCTTGTGGGGATGCCCCTGGCGGCCATGTTTTCTATGATGGAGGAGATGGGCCTGGATGGGAGAGGACTGCAGGCGCTGTCAGAAAGCGGGCAGATTACCAGAGAGCAGATGCTGAAGCTGGAGGAGAAAGCCATGGAAGGCCTGGGGGATGAAAGCAGTACGCTGATTGCCCAGCGGGCAGGACTTGCCGTAAGAAATGAATATGAAGCACTGGGGTGGGACTTAGGAGACTACCAGAACCGGTACATGTTCCGCACAGGAGGGAAAATGCTTCTTATGGCCATTGTGATGATGGCGGCATCCATCCTGACAGGGCTGATTGCCGCGCGGATTTCGGCCAGGCTTGGCATGGATTTGCGAGGGCAGGTGTTCCAGAAGGTGGTGGCATTTTCCAGCAGTGAGATGGAACAGTTTTCTACCGCGTCTTTGATTACCAGAAGCACCAATGATATCCAGCAGGTGCAGATGGTGACGGTTATCTTGCTGCGTATGGTTATTTATGCGCCGATTATCGGAATCGGCGGAATTTTTAAGGTGATAAATACAAAAACCGGCATGGGCTGGATTATCGGCGTGGCAGTGGGAAGCATCATTTTTTTGGTGGGAATTCTTATGTCTGTCACTATGCCGAAATTTAAAAAAATGCAGACGCTGGTGGACCGGCTGAATCTTGTTTCCAGGGAAATATTAACGGGCGTCTCTGTGATACGTGCTTTTTCCAGGGAAAAGTTTGAAGAAAAGCGGTTTGAAGGCGCCAGCCGGGATTTGATGAAAACACAGCTGTTTACCAGCCGCGTCATGTCCATGATGATGCCGGCTATGATGCTGATTATGAATTGCATTACCGTGCTGATTGTATGGTTTGGAGCCAAAGGCGTAGACTATGGAAATCTGCAGGTGGGGGATATGATGGCATTTATTACTTACACCATGCAGATTGTAATGGCATTTCTGATGATTACTATGGTGTCGGTAATGCTGCCAAGAGCCGGGGTTGCAGCCAGACGTATTGATGAGGTGGTAACTACGCGGGAAACCATAACAGACCCGGTTCAGCCAAAGGACGAAAAAGAATCGGGGTGGAAGGGGACGGTAGCCTTTGAGGATGTGTCTTTTTCCTATCCAGGCGCGGGGGAGCCTGCGGTTTCCCATCTTTCCTTTACAGCGGAGCCAGGGAAGACCACAGCCATTATTGGAAGCACCGGCTCCGGGAAGTCTACGCTGCTGAATTTGATTCCCCGGTTTTATGATGTGACAAAAGGAAAGATTACAATTGATGGGGTGGATATCAGAGAAATAAGCCAGAAGAAGTTAAGGAGCCTGATTGGATATGTGCCCCAGAAAGGAGTGCTGTTTTCCGGTACGATAGCTTCCAATCTGCAGTTTGCAGGAAATGTGGAAAAGGAGGCTATGGAGGAGGCGGCAGAAATCGCCCAGGCCGCTTCGTTCATCCTGGAAAAGGAGGAGCAATATGACAGCCCCATTGCCCAGGGCGGCACAAATGTGTCCGGCGGGCAGAAGCAGCGGCTTTCCATTGCAAGAGCCATTGCCAAAAATCCCAAAATATTTCTTTTTGACGACAGCTTTTCTGCATTGGATTATAAGACGGATGTAGCGCTGCGGAAAGCACTGGCTGCAAAAACAAAGGAAGCCGCTGTCATCATTGTGGCTCAGCGTATCAGCACGATTCTGCATGCGGACCAGATTTTGGTATTGGAGGATGGAGGCATTGTGGGCATGGGAACCCATAAAGAACTGATGAAAACCTGTGAAACTTATCAGGAGATTGCAGTGTCCCAGTTGTCCGAGAAGGAATTGCGGGAAACGTCTGGAGTGCCTGGGCAGGGACAGTCCGCGGCAGGACAGGAACCAGAGGGAGCATCTGCGTTATCCAGGCAGGGGCAGTTCGAAGCAGAGCAGGAGAGAGGAGGCGTTATAGAATGAGCGAACCGAGAAGAAGGGGAAGGATGGGCCATGGGCATGGCCATGGAATGATGCCGGGTGAGAAAGCAAAGAATTTTAAAGGAACCATAAAAAAGCTGGTACAATATATGGGAAATTATAAAATCGGCATCCTGATTGTTATGATATTCGCCGTTGCCTCTACGGTATTTGGCATTGCAGGGCCGAAAATCCTAGGCCAGGCCACCACAGAACTTTTTCAAGGATTGGTGGCTAAGGTGTCGGGCACTGGAACCATTGATTTTGGGAAAATTGGAGAAATCCTGTTGTTTTTAGTGGCTGTTTACCTATTCAGCGCTGCTTGTTCTTTTATCCAGGGATGGATTATGACAGGGATTACCCAGAAAATCTGTTTTCGTTTCCGTGCAGACATCTCTGAAAAAATTAACAGGATGCCCATGAAATATTTTGAATCCAGGACAGTCGGGGAAATATTGTCTCGGATTACCAATGATGTGGATACGCTGGGGCAGGGGCTGAACCAGAGCGTAACCCAGCTTATCACATCTGTTTCTACGATTATCGGCATTTTGATTATGATGCTAAGCATCAGCCCGGTGATGACATTGATTGCATTGGTGATTCTTCCGGTGTCTGCCGCTTTGATAGGAATTGTAGTGAAATTTTCCCAAAAATATTTTGTGGCGCAGCAAAAATACCTGGGGGAAATCAATGGGCAGGTAGAGGAGGTTTACAGCGGCCACAACATTGTAAAAGCTTTTAACAAAGAAGAGGATATGCTTGAAGTTTTTCATGGGACTAACCGCAGCCTCTTTGAGTCTGCATGGAAATCACAGTTTTTGTCCGGCATGATGCAGCCTGTCATGGGATTTGTAGGCAATCTGGGATATGTGGCAGTGGCGGTGACAGGCGGGATGCTTGCCATCCGGGGAAGCATTGAGGTTGGGGAAATCCAGTCTTTTATTCAATATGTGCGCCAGTTTACCCAGCCCATTACCCAGGCAGCCCAGGTATCCAATATGCTCCAGTCCACAGCGGCTGCCGCAGAGCGTGTGTTTGAGTTTTTAGGAGAAGAGGAGGAAGACCTGGCTGCAGCGCATCCGGTTAAGCTTTCCGAAATGAAAGGAAGGGTGAACTTTGAGCATGTGCAGTTTGGCTATGATCCAGAAAAAATAATCATCCATGATTTTAACTGCCAGGTTGAGCCTGGGCAGATGGTGGCGATTGTAGGGCCTACCGGGGCAGGAAAGACCACTATGGTAAAGCTTTTGATGCGCTTTTACGATGTGGCCAAGGGAAGCATCCAGGTAGACGGCCACGATTTGAGGGAATTTAACCGCAGTGAGCTTAGGGAGAATTTCGGCATGGTGCTGCAGGACACCTGGCTGTTTCAGGGGACGATTATGGAAAACATTCGTTATGGAAGGCTTAATGCCACCGATGAGGAGGTAATCGCTGCCGCCAAGGCCGCCCATGCCCATCATTTTATTTCCACCCTTCCCGGTGGGTACAGCATGGAGCTGAATGAGGATGCCAGCAACGTGTCCCAGGGACAGAAGCAGCTGCTTACCATTGCAAGGGCGATTCTTGCAGATAACCCGATTTTGATTCTGGACGAGGCCACATCCTCGGTGGATACCCGTACCGAAGGAAGGATACAGAAGGCGATGAATAATCTGATGAGGGGCAGGACCAGCTTTGTGATTGCCCACAGGCTCTCTACCATTAAAGATGCAGATGTGATTCTTGTCATGAAGGACGGGGATATTATTGAGCAGGGGAACCACCAGGAGCTTCTGGAGAAGAATGGGTTTTATGCGGAGTTGTATAATTCGCAGTTTGATGCGGCTTAGTGCTATGGCGGACGTTTTATATTTGGATACGGAGGACGGGGCAGGATGGGATTTGGCTTAAGGGAAGCCGCGCGGCTGGAATCCGTTTTAGAGAGCAGAGCCTTCCTGTAAATGAGAGGCCTTGTTCTGTAAGCATGCTCTTCAAAATCGAATAGAATATGGAAGGGGCGTTAATCATGGTATGTATGGGATGTAGGGCTAAAGCCGAAAGAGGGTATACAACAAGTGTAAACGATTTAGGAAATTGTCTGTTGGCTGTAGGAGACATTGACTACATTTCGGTTTCGTCGGGAAAATATAGGCATATATAAAAAATAGATACAGAAATGGATAGCATAGAATGATAGTAAGGGCAGAGCGGGCAACCGTTCTGCCCTTATGAAATTGAAAAATTGTTTGGAAAATTTTGCATGTTACATAGAAAAATAGAGTTGGTTATGATATCTTATATTCCTTGAGCAGCACTGTATTGCGGGAAATCTGCCTCCCATGCATATCCAGTGTGCCATGTATGATGTGGAATTCTGTGCGGAATCCTACGTTGGCTTCTTTCTGTGAAACATAAAATTCTTCTGTCATGGCATAATTGCGGTCCACGATGTTTTCAATCCTATCCAGACGTGCATCAATGCTTCGAAGATGTGTTTGGATGCCAGCCATTTCTGATTTCATGCCAGCAATCTCTGTTTGGATGCCAGCCATTTCTGATTTCATGCCAGCAATCTCTGTTTGGACACCAGCTATTTCTGATTTCATGCCAGCAATCTCTGTTTGGACACCGGCCATTTCTGATTTCATGCCAGCAATCTCTGTTTGGACACCAGCCATTTCTGATTTCAGAGTCTGCACATCATCTTTCAGAGTCTGCACATCATCTTTCAGAGTCTGCACATCATCTTTCAAAACCTGCACATCGCTTTTCAGTTCACGGATATCGCCTTTCATATCCTGCAGCTCAAAAAGTATTAAATCAAGCTTTTCATTCTCGGTCATAGTCTCACCTCCTAGTATAATAATGGTGTAGTCAATCAAGACTACTTGTTTAATAAGTT
>CANDGI010000035.1 GCA_947384285.1 uncultured Lachnospiraceae bacterium | reverse complement strand
GATCGACGGCACAATCGCTTAGAAGCTTTGCAATTACCCCATATAGTGAATAGGGAAAAGCGAGAACAGTGAAACCGATCGACGGCACAATCGCTTAGAAGCTTTGCAATTACCCCATATAGTGAATAGGGCAAGGAGAGAACAATGAAATTTACAAAAATGCACGGAATTGGAAATGATTATGTCTATGTAAACTGCCTGGCTGAAACCGTGGCGCATCCAGAGGAAACGGCAAAATATGTCAGCGACAGGCATTTTGGGATTGGTGCAGATGGGTTGATTCTGATAAAACCTTCCAAGAATGCCGATTTTGAAATGGAAATGTACAATGCAGACGGCTCCCGGGGAGAAATGTGTGGGAACGGCATCCGCTGCGTAGCAAAATATGTATATGATTACGGCCTGACCGATAAGACAAAAATCAGTGTAGAAACACTGGCAGGCATCAAACATCTGGATTTGACCCTGGAGCAGGGAAAGGTATCCTTAGTAAAAGTCGATATGGGCGCCCCCGAGCTGTCCCCAGAGAAAATACCAGTGCTTGCAAGTGGAGCGCAGGCAGTAGACATTCCTCTGGAGGTGGATGGAAAAACATATCAAGTAACCTGTGTTTCCATGGGAAATCCCCACTGCGTTATCTTCATGGAAGAAGACGTTAGAACCTTGGATTTGGAGAAAATCGGCTCCTCCTTTGAACACCATCCCAATTTCCCTAAACGGATAAACACCGAATTCGTAAATGTAATCGACAAACATACACTGCGCATGCGGGTATGGGAGCGAGGAAGCGGAGAAACCCTTGCCTGCGGAACCGGAGCCTGTGCCGTCTTAGCAGCAGCCATCCTAAACGGAAAAGCAGACCAGGAAGCAACCGTACAACTGTTAGGCGGAGATTTACATATCAGCTGGCAAGGCGGCACCGCCCCCATATATATGACAGGCCCAGCCGCCACAGTATTTGACGGAGAAGCACCCCTTCCCCAAGAATTACTATAGCCGACAACTAAATTTTTCAATGCTAATGCCGTAGCAAATAACGAACACCTGATATTTTCTCGATACCCAGGAAATACAGGCTTGCCCTTCCGTTAAGCAGCGATGCAAGGGCAATCCTGTATTTCCGTCCGTATCCAGAAATAAGAAATTAACAGAAAGAGGCGTATATATTATGTATAAAATCAATGAAAACTACCAGAAACTCCCAGGCAGCTACCTATTCAGCACAATTGCCAAAAAAGTATCTGCGTTTGCAGAAGCAAACCCCCAAAAAGAAATCATCCGCCTTGGAATCGGCGACGTAACCCAGCCCCTGGCTCCAGCCATCATCCAGGCAATGCACCAGGCAGTAGATGAAATGGCAGACGCAGCCACATTCCACGGATATGCTCCAGATTTGGGATATGAATTTTTAAGAACAGCAATCGCAGAGCACGACTACAAAGCCAGAGGATGCGATATTTCAGCAGACGAGATTTTTGTTTCCGACGGTGCGAAAAGTGATTCTGCAAATATCCAGGAAATTTTCGGACAGGACAACAGGATTGCGGTCTGCGACCCGGTATATCCAGTCTATGTGGATTCGAATGTGATGGCAGGAAGAACCGGTACATACAATGCCGAAACAGAAACCTGGAGCAATGTGATTTACATGCCCTGTACCATGGAAAATGGTTTTGTACCTGAATTTCCCAAGGAGGCGCCGGATATCATTTACCTGTGCCTGCCCAATAACCCTACCGGAACTACAATTACGAAGCAGCAGCTTCAGGAATGGGTGGATTATGCCAATAAAATCGGCGCCGTGATTATCTATGACGGGGCTTATGAAGCGTATATTTCAGAGGAGAATGTGGCGCATTCTATTTTTGAGTGCCAAGGGGCAAGAACCTGTGCCATTGAGTTGAAAAGCTATTCCAAAAACGCAGGATTTACCGGAGTGCGCCTGGGGTATACGGTAGTCCCCAAGGATTTAAAATGCCAGGGCGCTTCTTTAAATCAGATGTGGGCGCGCCGCCACGGCACCAAATTCAATGGAGCTCCTTATATCGTGCAGCGGGCCGGGGAAGCTACTTACAGCCCGGAAGGAAAGGCTCAGTTAAAAGAGCAGGTGGCTTATTATATGAAGAATGCCGCTGCCATTAAGAACGGGCTAGGGGCTGCCGGGTATACCGTATTCGGCGGGGTGAATGCACCCTATATCTGGCTGAAAACCCCGGGGAATATGACTTCCTGGGAATTCTTTGATTATCTGCTTGAGCAGGCCAACGTGGTAGGAACCCCAGGTTCCGGGTTCGGGCCAAGCGGAGAAGGGTACTTCAGGCTTACAGCCTTTGGCAGCTATGAAAATACCCTTGCGGCATTGGAGCGGATTCGAAAATTGTAATATTATATATCGGTGATACATTAAACATGCATTGTTGAGATATCAATTTCTAAAGGAACCTCTGGTTCGGGCAGTATTAAGAATCTATACATTCTGCCTGGATACAGAGGTTCCTTTTAAGGGTGATTGGAAAGTTTATTCTGGGCAGGGAGAGGAATAGCTATACAGGGATGGAAGCTTATTCTGGGCAGGGAGAGAAATAGCTATACAGGGATGGAAGCTTATTCTGGGCAGGGAGAGAAATAGCTATACAGGGATGGAAGAAAATATAGGCAGAGGTGATGGCAATGCCAATGGCTTATGAGGAAGGCAGCTTGGATTTAGAATTGAAAAAGAAAAAATCAGAATATGCAGGTTTAGAATATGAGGTAGGGAGCGAAGAGCCAGAGGATAATCCGATTATTGTACAAGCATTGGCTGCCAGTGTGGTTGGAAATCCTGTTCTGGTTATTGAAAATCCAGAAGCCCATTTACATCCTTTGAGCCAGTCGGGACTAGGAAAATTTTTAGCTTTAGTATCGGCAGATGGGCTGCAGGTAATTGTGGAAACCCATAGCGGACATATTGTGGATGGGTGCAGAATCCAGGCAGCTGTCTGGCAGTTTCTGGTAGTTTTGATTGATTTTATACATATCATTTGGAAATCGGCACAAACATAGAGCTGCCGGGAAATGATACATTTTCCACAATATAATAGTGATGCATTTAGCCCAGTCATCATTTATTATGTGTAGCTTTCATTTCCCTGGCAGCCTTTTACATGTTACAATAGGGGAATGCCATGTTTTTCTGCTTCTTTTACAATCTCATCTTTCCAGAGGGAGGACTGTACCTCGCCAATATGGGCTTTCCGCAGGAAAAACATACAGATGCGGGACTGGCCGATGCCGCCTCCTATGGTAAAGGGAAGCTTTCCTTCCAAGATAGCTTTCTGGAAGGGAAACTTTGCGCGTTCTGGGCAGCCAGCTTTTTCTAGCTGTTCCAGCAGGGCCTGTTTGTCCACACGGATACCCATGGAGGAAAGCTCCAGGGCAATTCCCAGCACCGGGTAATATACCACGATATCCGCGTTCAATGCCCAGTCGTCATAATCCGGGGCCCGCCCGTCGTGGGGTTCTCCAGAAGAAAGCTTACCGCCAATCTGCATGATGCATACGGCGCCCTTTTCTTTTGCAATATGCAGTTCCCGCTCTTTTGGGGAGCAGTCTGGGAACCTGTCTTCCAGCTCCTGGGTGGTGATAAAAAAGATATCGTGGGGAAGGATTTCCTCAATGTAATCGTACTGGATTGCCATGTATTTTTCTGTTTTCCTTAAAACCTTGTAGACACTGCGCACCGTCTCTTTTAAGTAATCCATATTCCGGTCTTCTTTGGAAATGATTTTCTCCCAATCCCATTGATCCACAAAAATGGAGTGGATATTATCTGTAACCTCATCCCGCCGGATGGCATTCATATCTGTGTACAGCCCCTCGCCCAGGGAAAAGCCATATTTGTCCAGTGCGTAGCGTTTCCATTTTGCCAGGGAGTGGACAATCTCGGCTTTTTTTTCGTCCTGCTCCTTTATGCCGAAGGTTACGGGACGTTCCACGCCATTTAAGTTGTCGTTTAAGCCGGAGGCGGGGTCTACAAACAGCGGGGCGGACACGCGCTGCAGGTTCAGCCGCTGGGAAAGCAGGTTCTGGAAAAAGTCTTTGACGGTTTTAATGGCAATCTGGGTGTCATGCAAGTCAAGCTGGGGTTTGTAGTTATCAGGTATCATCAAGTGTTCCATGGTAGTCTCCTTATATGTATTTTTTATTCTGTACCATTATATGCCTGCGGCTGTTTTTTTTCAATAGAAAATGCGGCAATGCTTTTACCTGTTGGGAGTTATGCAGCAGAAATTGATTGCAGCTTGCAGCAGTAGTATGATATTATAAAAATGAAGGAAAGAATAGTTTACATAAGTGATTTTTCATGGAAGGATTTCATATGGCAGATTTTATACAGCAGTTGGAATGGATGGCAAGGATTTTGCTGGCAGGCGCCTGCGGCGGCATCATTGGGTATGAACGGGAAAGCAGGAAGAAGACAGCGGGGCTCCGCACCCATGTAATTGTGGCAGTTTCGTCAGCGCTGATGCTGATCTTGTCAAAATACGGATTTCAGGATGTAACCGGGCAGTATGTGCGTGTAGACCCTTCCAGGATGGCGGCGGGGGCGGTGGCTGCCATTGGGTTTCTTGGTTCAGGCGTTATTTTTTCCCGGAATAAAAATATCAGCGGGATTACCACCTCGGCAGGAATCTGGGCAACCCTTGGAGTGGGGATGGCCATAGGAGCCGGGATGTATGTCATAGGAATCTGTACCACTGGAATTGTGGTGCTGGTAGAAATTTTCCTGGGGCGCCAGGGAAAGCTATCCCATATTATCAAAGACGTATATGAGATAGAGGTGGAGTATCTTCAAGGAGCAGGCAGCCAGATTAGCGCGGAAATCAGAAAAGAGCTGGAGGAAGTCTATCAGTGCAGGATACTTAAATTCCGCACCAGGAAGCGTGGGAAAAATATCCGGCTGGAATTGCTGGTACGGACTGCAAGGGGAGAAGAACTGTTCCACTTGGCAGAGTATGTGGAGAAATATCCTGAGATTTTGAAGATTTCAATATGATGCAAAGGCAGTGTCAAGTAATCTATGAAAAACTGAGATGCTAAGAAAAAGGTTATAGATATAAAAGGAAAAATTTAGGCCGGTTTTAGGGGCTTAAGAATGAGATCTTGCGCAAAATGGCAAAATTTTGGTTCCGGTTTATCCGGGTTAGGTAAAAGGATAAAAAAGTAGAAAGCCGCTTGTTTGGAGGCGCGGCATTGCTTTTGCACAGCCTGCATGGATTCTGGAAGAAAGGTGGAAAGAAAATTTCAGCCAGCAGCCTCGTCATTTCCAAGGAGGCAGGAATCAGGGAACCTTGGGATATGGGATTGTGCCTATGAGAGACCAGCTTAATATTTTTATTATTTCTCAACCAGCAAAAGGATGTGAATTGTCAGGCGGGGATAGAATAAAACACAGGCGGCGGTTTTTCATAAACTGCTGCCTGTGCTGGGGTTTCCCTATTTATAGTGTTTCTGTGATTCTGTCACCTTTTCTACCTTGCCTGTGGCATAGAGCCAGGAGACGATCTCATCTTTTCTCTGGGCTTTGATTTTTGTGCCGAGCATAACCTCCTTAAGCTGGATTTCCCTCTCTACGTTGATATACATTCTTGGAATGGGAAATGCCTCATTCTCGAATTTGGGATGGTAGGAGAACTGTACCAGGCGCAGCTCTTCTTCTTTTTCAAAATAAGAGTATTTAAAAAGAAAGCGGATTTCGTTCAAGGCATCTGCCAAAAAAGCAGTTACTGCTGCCGCGCTGTTAGGTTTTATTTCTTGTTTCTTTTCTGTCATCCAGTTTTGCAGGTTGGTGATATGCTTCCAGATGCTTTCCAGATGTTTTTTTATCTGCTCAGCCTTAGTTTCATCCATCTGCAGGGTTCTGTTTTCGCTGATTTGGCTGCTTCTGTTTGTTTCTGTTTTCTTACTGGAAACAATTTTAATTTCTCCGTCTTTCATCAATTTTTCTTCATCAATGTATTGGACTTCATACAGCGGGTAGTCATGGTCGGAATATTCTGTCAAATCTAACGGTCCTTCTATCCGGCTTCGGATGTCGAAAAAATCATCGGCAAAAACAAGGCTGCAGCCCTTTGCATCATCCCCATAAAGCCGCCACATCTGAAGGTCGTCCTTTTCCCGGCAGAAGCTGGTTATGTACACATTGCTGTTGGTCGGGGACAGGTTTTCCTTGGTGTTGTTCAAGTGTGGGAAATATTTGGATAAGGCGGTATCCGCGTTTTCCTGTTCCGGCAGGTTGTTGCATGTTGCCTTCAGCAGCTCTAAGAAGCAGGAGCCTTCATTGGGGTCATTCATGTATACGCTGTTCCACAGGCGCAGGTATGCATTTTCCTCAGCTGCAAGCTTTTTCAATGTGTTTAAGGTGGTGTAGTGTGCAGGAATCAATATCTCATGGCAGGCAGCTTTTGGGGAATACCGGCATGTCTCCTTTATCTTCCGGACATCCCGGTAAATCAGGAACAGCCATGCCAGGATTTTTCCGCGCTTGCTGGCTCCGGTGCTCATAAATTCCGGGGACTTTATAAAATGCGAAAATTTTTCACAGCCCTCTTCTTTTTTCCACAGCTGGATGCGTGAAAATGCCCGGTAACGGTTCAGGGCTTCCTGGTCAGGGCTCCCAGAATTGCTGTGGTCGCTGCCTAATAGAAATTCTGCAAATTCACAGCAGGCTTTTTGGGAGCAGCTTGCGTCAGGATAGTATAGCAGGTAGTATTCCAGGTAATCTTTGGATATGAGGGTTCCTGCCGGCTGCCCTTCAGGGTTCAAAAGGGGCGCGTTTTTTCTGTTTACAGCTTGTACATAAGCTGCCTTGGCAATAATCAGATGGGAAATCAGGGGAAGTCTTTCCTTCCTGTCCGGGTCTACGTGTTCCCTTCTTAAGATGGCATCTTCCAGGGAAGTGATGGCCTTGTTGTATTTTTCTGCTGCATCATCATATTTTTCCTCTTTTTCCAGTTGTTCTCCCTCCTGCATGAGGCACTGCGCCTTAAAATTTAAAGCTTCAATATTATCTGATTCTTCATCCAATACCCGTTGAAACAGGATGGAAGCTTTTTGGATATCGCCGATACGCAGATAGCACTCCCCAAGGTTGTTCAGCTGCTTTACCTGTTCATAGGTGCTTAAGCTGCAGCTATCTTTCCAGTTTTGGATGGGGTCTGGCGTTTTGCTGGCATTGCCTGCTGCTGTGCCGGTATGGTCTGGCATTTTGCTGGCGCTGTCTGCCCAGTTTTGGGGAAGGTTCATAACATCAAGGTATAAATCCTTTGCAGCCTTGTATTGGTTCGCCTGCATGAGGCACCAGCCTTTGTCAATCTTGGCAAGCCTGTCACTTGGGCAGGTATTTAAAATTTCGTCCAGAATGCTCTTTGCCTGTTGGTATTTTCCTTCCTGCATCAGGCAGGCGGCCATATTGTAGTATGCTTTTAAGCCGATGGTTCCATAGTGGATAAAGGGATATTTTTCGTAAAGTTTTTCAAATATGGCATAAGCCATTTTCAAGTCTTTTTGAAATTGCAGGAAGCGCGCCTGGATGAGCCTGTGTTCCCAGTCTTGCTCATTTTGCGCCTGGAGCAGCTCGTATGCCCAGTTTGGTTTATCCTGTTCTAGGAATTTTTGGATTTCTTCTTTTGATGCATCTCCTTTTTCCTGGGGAGATTCTTCCTGGCGCAGGACGCATTTCCAGTAATTAATTCTTGCAAAACGGTTTCCTCTTTCCATTAGAGGCTTAAAACAGTCAATTGCTTCTTTTAAGTTTCCTTTTTTCCTGTAGCACACGCCAAGGTTATTGATTGCGTCCGTATTTTCCGGCTCCATGGCTTTCACGATTTCACATATAGCTTTGGCTGTCTCATAATCCCGCTGTTTCCGGTATACAATGGCAAGCTGTATGAGCGCGCGTATGAAAAACAGGTCGGACAACTGTTTTTCATTCTTTAGGTGCGCATAAATTGCTTTTTCCGTTTCGCAAGGCTCTGACAGGCTTAGTTTCAGATGCTTTTGCTCAAAAATATTTTTTTTGCTGGCGCTTATCCATGGCAGAAGGCCGCTTACCACTCCCTGGAATGTGGATTTTGATTCTTTTAGTTCATAGCGGTTTTTCTGGCATTTTCCGATGTTGGTTATTGCCTCCAGCCAGATCTGCATGTGGTTCTGGTCATGGAAGCTTTCTTCTTTCTCCAGGAAATATTTGACTTTCTCGAACTCATGGCTTGCCAAGGAAAAGCGGCTCCGGCTTTCAAAATAGCTCATATTGCGCATGTATTTCCCAAGGTTCAGGTGAATTAGAAGATTTAGGAGAGTATCTTCGCCGTTTGTGCCTTCTATGCTGTTTTTCTCTGGCGGCCTATGTTTCCGCAGCAATTCCAGGGCTTTTTTGTAGCTTTCGGATGTATTGTGGAATTTCTGCTCTTCACATTGCCCATTCCTTAGATAAAGGTTGGACAATACCACGTCGTGGAGTTTTTCGGCTGGGTAAGAAGACGGCTCTGCTTCGTGTTCTTTCTGTTCCAGCCATGAATTCCAGTTTCGCTCTGTGCGATCCAAAAGATTTTTGTATCGCTCCTGTTTTCCTTTTGCATCCAGGATGTCTTGCTGTGCGCCGTACGGGTCATGTATGTTTTCTGTTTCATTAAAAACATTTTTCAGGAAACATATAATGCCTGCTTCTGTTGTGTCTTTTGTGACTTGAAAAAAATTAATCATTGTCAGCTCCCCCTTTTTTAGCTTATAAATTTTTTTTGCTGCATATGGTTTGCCAGGTAGCCGAACACAAGGGTTAAAAAGAAAAATTGTACGCTGGCATTCAGGTGCGGCCAGAGATAATCGCACATGGTTGTCATTTCCTTTATCTGGGATTGTCCCAGCATGCCGAATAGCAGCGCATCACCGAAACAGATGCTGTTCTGGTAAACGGACCAATATAAAAATGTAAGGTCCAAAGCAACTTCGATGTAATTGACAAAAAGCATCAGCATGGAACGTATCAGGTTGGCAGAAGGGCGTTGGATATCTGCCATAATAATTAAGATCAGCAAATATGTAATCGTATCGCTCATGCTGTAAACGACCAATATTCTAGAACATCTGATTACAAGGCATGGGACTTCTGCGGTTTGGCATAGTGATACAAAACGCCAGAGGAGAAGCGGCAGGAATATTTTGGCAATTGCCAGGAGTTCTACCGACTGCCGCCGCTTTTTCCAGTTGTTTTTTCCGAAGGCATCTTTAAGGCGCATGAAAGGAAAAAAGGCGTAGCGGACATACATCAAAGCCAGGCGGATTTTGCGGGCAACAGAAAAGTATCCTCTTGTCTCATCATATGCCTTGATTTCTTTTATGTAGCTGCGGTGGGAATCCAGGGATTTTTGATAAACGATTCTTTGGTTTTCCTGAGCCAGCAGTTTGTATTCCTTCTGCCATATGTCATGGATGCAGGCGAGATGTTCCTTTTGCACATGTTTCTCTGCATCATAAATTACAAAATATATTTTGGGGATATCTATGATTTCAAATATTTCCGGATCTTGGATTTGCCATTCAATGAATGCGTTTACCATGGAAGCCATGGCAATGCGTGCAGCAAATTCAAATGGAAATCTATAGTTGCCGGCACCAATTATGGGGATAGCGAGAGATTTGATTTCAGCGTGCTGCTTTATCGTTTTTACGATTTCATAATAACAGGATTCCAGGGTTGAAATTCTGGAACTGGAACAAGGTTCCGGCTTCTTTTTGAAGGTTCCGTCATATTCTGCTCCAACCACATGTATGATGCGTTCGCAAAGGCCATATCCTTTTGTTAAGACGGCCTGTCCTCTGGGACAGCGGATTTCATTTTTTTTATCTTCTGTTTCCCTTTCCTCGATGATTTTTTTCTCAAAGTATCCTTCTTCGTTCTTCAGTGTGTCAATGGCAAGATGGATGGAAAGGCTGACGCCTGGTTTTACGTAATTTTTTTCACTTTTTCTCAGCGTAGGATTTGCTGCATTCACAATGGTGTCAATGCCGTAATCTGCCAGAAAAGATTTGTCTGCAATGTCCCCCTCAATGAATGCAAACATTCTGCTGATATTCTTAAGTTGTTTCCCCATATTGCTTATTCGCTCCCTCTTTTGTTATAATATTTATTATAGTATCCCGCCAATAAAATAGCAAGAATTTTTGCAGGAGGAAAAGGAATGGGAGGCATGATTCAGTGCCTTCCGGCGGCCTGCCGCTGAGCCAGAGAGCGAGGAGGCATTACCTTAGGGAGGAAGCGGTATCTTGACTATTATTGCCGGAGCGTGTAAGATACATAGTATAACTTGCAAGGAGAACAGGAAGGATGAATTTTATTATAATTGGAACAATTTTTTCGGAAGCGATTATTTTTTTATCATACACTGCAATCTGCGCAGGGCTGACAGAACTGCGGTTTTCAAAGAAAATGCGCTTGTTTGCGGCAGGAGGTATTTTAGCGTTGATTGCAATGATACAGGCGGCGCTTTTCCTATCAGGGCAGGATATTATGTTTATCCTTACAATGCTGCCGATTACTGCTTATCTGCCAGCTGCAGCCGGGCTGTATGTTCTCTCCTGGTATAATTTTCTACAGACGACGGCGGCTTTGGCGGTGGGGATTCTGTCTGCATTTACGCTGAAAATCCTGAATACTATGTTTTTTTTGTATTTTGGGAACCATATTTTTGGATTGAAGCGTGAGTTATTGCTGGCAGCCGCTGGGCTGTCCGTGGCAGTGCTGCTTGTGTTTCTGGTTTTCCGGTTTCTTTACAAGCCCTTTCATGTTTATGTGAAAGAAAACCGGACAAACTGGCTGCCTATTTTCTTTCCAATCTTAATGATATTAATCCTGTTTTCTTATTTTAAAAACAGTTCTATGGACTTTACCGTATGGTTTTTACTGTTTTTAACGGCCTTGTCGCTGCTTTTGGCCATTGCAAAGCTTCTGGCATCGTCGGCAGCCGTTGCCAGGATGAAGGAGACAGAAAAAGCGGTGGAATTCAGGATGCAGATGCAGCGGCGGGAGTACGAAGACATTTGCAAAAAAATAGAAGCGGGAAGGATTTACCGGCATGATATGCGCCACCATCTTTCGGCATTGGAAGAACTGGCCAGACAAGGGGAGATGGAAAACATTCTTGGCTATCTTGAAAATATGAGAGGAAGGCTTTCCCAGACAGAAAGGAAGGTCTATTGTGAAAACATTGCGGTAAATGCCGTGCTGTCTTCCGCTATTGGACGCGCGAAGGATGAGGGTTGCGACGTTTTTGCAAGAATTGATATTCCAGAGGACATTCCTTATGACGCTATAGATGTCTGCATGGCGCTGGCGAACGCTATAGAAAATGCGGTGAATGCCTGCCGGAAAATAAACGAGAAAACGAAACGTTACATACGTGTTTTAGTGAGGTTCCAGGAACAGAGGAATTTACTTATTTCCGTTGAAAATTCCTGTGAGGAAGATATTTCTTTTGATAAGGATGGATATCCAGATGTGCCAGTAGAAAAAGGGCATGGAGTCGGGCTGAAAAGCATTCATGCGGTTACCGATAAATATAACGGTTTCCTCAACTGCGAATGCAGCGAGGGAGAATTCCGGCTTCATGCGGCGCTGTTCTGCGCTCAGACATTACAGCTGCCAGACAGCAGAAAGCAGGAAAACTTTTGGAAAAAGCCTATCTCTCCCATTCCCGTTTCCGCAATTGCATTTTTTGTTTTGCTCGTCTGTACATTTGTGGCGGCACAGGCGTTTGAAGAATACGGCAGCAGGGAAATACCTGTCTGGGAAGCGGGGAAACAGTCTATGGTTACAGGATGGGGAGACAACGTTTTTCAAGCGGAATATCCTGTATTTACAGCAGACAGCGGCGGAAAGGAAAATAAGACGGAGGAGGATGGAGCCCAGAAAGAAGTTTTGGCAGGTAATAAGCCTGCAGAAAAGGCGGTTCGGGCATATGATGAGGTTCAAGAAGAAGCTTCGCCAGGCAATGAGGCTGCGGAAAAGAAGAACCAGGCATATGGCGGGGCTGGAAAAGAAGATGTCTCAGGAGACGGCAATGCAGCAGAGGAACAGGCTGTGGAAGCTGGGGACACGGTATGGGGGAAACTTCCGCAAAGCAGTGGCAGCAAAAAGCCTTCAAAAACCAATAGCGATTGGAAGGAAGAAACCTCTGGCGGTGATGGGAACCAGGACAGCAGCTCTTCCATAGATGAACCAATGGATATTGACGAGCCGTCCCTGGACAGCTTAATGGAGAATGTGGAAGATGCAGGCGATCTGGTTGTGGCAGAATTAGAGAACCAGATAGAGGACTATATTAATGGAATGAGAAGTAAGTTTAGATGGTATGTTTCCCGGAAATATAACGGGCATGTGGGCGCAGACATAGATTATAACATTCTTCGGAATGATGCCGATATGCTTGTGGTACAATTTTTCTGCACCATCAATGCGGGGGGATCGGGGCAGTACGCGCGTAATTTCGTACTGGATAAGAAAAAGGGAAAAATTTTAGGGTTAAGTGATTTGTTTTGCGAGGGCAGCGATTACCGCAGCCTTATCAGTAAAGATATTCTGCGGCAGATGAGGGAGCAGATGAAGGATGGCGAGACACAGTATTATGTGTCGGGCGGCATCTGGCAGGAGAGTTATTGCTTTAAGGAAATTGATAGAGATCAGGATTTTTATATTAACGAGCAGAACAAGCTTGTGATTATGTTTGAAGAGTATGAGGTTGCCCCAGGCAATATGGGAACGCCGGAATTTGTGATTGATACCAGCATCTTGAAAAGCATTCTGCGGCAATCGTCTTTACTGCAATAAGGTGGATTTGTGCCTTTGGCTGCAGGCTCTTGCTATGGAAGGGCGTTCTTTAAGAACGCCCAAAATGAAAGAAAACAAAAAACGAGATAAAAGGGGCATCCGGCCAGTCCCTGATAATATCTGCACAGAATCGGGTAATCCCGAAAATGGGAAATGGCAGACAACTGTGCCAAAAGATTCTCCCACAAGGCTCCAAAGCCTTCCAAATCAGACCATTTTCCTGGCAGCGCCCAGACAGGGAATCTTGCTGTATCGGCAAATATTTCAAGCTTCATATAACATAGAAAAAGAGACAGGCCAAAAAAGTATGTCCATCTGGTTTTGCGGAATTTTTTGGAATATGCAAAAAAAAGCGCCAGGATTCCCAGGAAAAGGAAAGATGCAATGAGATAAACCAGCCATTTCAACAAAACAATATCGATTCTCACATCGCTGTTTTGGAATAAATGTTCTGTCTTACGGTAGTCTAAGGTTTTCATTCCCCGGACGATGGAGACAGCCATGGAGCCGGCAAGCGGGCAGTGTGGGCTGGCTGGCAGCTTGTACGCAGCAGCACTGGCATGGGACAGCTCTTCCCATTGCAGGTCTTCTCCCTGGCCGGAGATTAAAGTCTCACAGTCTATTCCCTGCGCCAGGCGTTCCCCCTGGCTGGAGATTAAAGTTTCGCAGTCTATTCCCTGCGCCAGGCATTCCCCCTGGCTGGAGATTAAAGTTTCGCAGTCTATTCCCTGCGCCAGGCATTCTTCTGCCAGTCCTTGGGCGGAGGATGGTTCCGAGTAAAACAGGCAGGTAAAGCTTTCATCCAAATCATTAAATTCTTTGAAATGAATATAGAATCTGGAAAAACTAAAGAGGAACAGGAGGCCAAAGAAAAGCAGCCTGAAATACCGGCAGGTTTTGTGAGCGGTTATTTTTTTGTGGTTCATAGGTATCCTCCTATTCTTCGGCAATTCGTACATGGTCCCCTTCCTTTACGGTTTTGCTTGCATCTACGATGATGAAGTCCTGGGAGGAAAGGTTTCCTTCCACTGCGGCATACTTTCCATTTTTCTCTAAACAGGTGACAGGCACGTATTCCGCAGTTGCCTGCCTGCCGAGGATTGTGGAGGTTTCCTGGATTTTTATGACAAAGTCACCGGACTTTCGGCTGTACAAAGAGGATAAAGGGATGCAGCAGGGATATGTCCTGCTTTCCTTTGCCACATCGAAAACGGCTTCCTGGGCTGCTGAAATCTCATAGGAATCCAGGGCGGCAGTAATTCGGAGCTTTTCTTCTTCCCGGGAAATGCTGGTAATTTTTACATGCTCCAGCATTGCGGCATCCTTCTGCATTTTGAGTGTGCCCTCTGTTCCCGTTTCAATGGGAAGTTCCCCGGCGTCGCTTACCATGCCTTCAAATTGGAACGGCTGGCTAAAATCCCCCAGGATGATTACTGGTTCAGAGGAAGCCAGGCTTCCCGTGGAAATGGAGCATTCCAGGATCAGGCCGTCATACTCCGAATAGATGCTGCCGCCTGCCTGGCTGAGCTTTTGCAATTCTTCCAAAGTCCGGGCAAGGTCTGCTTTTTCTATTTGTAAAAGGGCGGCGGAATGATCCTTTGCCAAAGGCTGGCTGGCATCCTCTATCTGGCGGGCAGCAGTTTTTAAATCATTATGTTTGGCGGCGAGGGCGTCTTGGTACTGTTTTTCTTTTTCCTGGCAGAGCTGTTCCAATTCTGCCCGTTTTTGCGCCCATGCGTCCATTGGGTCTTCTTGGGACGCATCGGAGTTTGAGATATCCCGGAGTGCAGGTTCATTTTGAGGGTGTTCCGTTTCCAAGCGGATGGGTTTTCGGCTGTCGTGGAGCGCCAGCTCATTTTTTGCCTGTTCCCATTCCTGATAAGCGGCGGTTACGGAAGCTTCGGAAGCATTGGAGATATCGGCATAATCTTCTTTTGCGCGGTTTTGCGCCAACGTATGCTGTCTGCTTTGGCTGTGCCAGGATTGCTCCAAATCCTTGATTTGCAGGTCGATCTTTTGCATTTCCTGCGCTGTCTGCTGGATAGCAGCCTGCAGGTGTTCGGAATCAATGGAGAAAAGCAGGTCTCCTTTTTTCACAATATCATCTGTCTGCACATTTACATGGGCAATCCGCAGATTTTCCTGGCAGTAGACCGCGCGGCTCCTTTTTGGCACAATACGGCCCTCGATTTCCAGGGGATATTTCAGCTTCATTTCCTCTGGGGATGCAATGGATACCTGGGGCACCATAAAGGAATCTGCCGCCCTGGACACCACGGTTAAGACAGCGGTTCCCACAAGGAAAATCAGGAGAATGCGGTATTTTTGAAAGTAAATCAGTTTGGAAATATATGGTTTTAATTTCATTTCAGCGCCTCTTTTCAGTTTTATGATGTATCAGGACGGTTGAGCCAGCGGCCTTTTGTGGTTCCACGCTGTTTCCAGCGATTGAGCCAGCGGCCTTTCGGGGTTCCGCTATTGTTTCCGGGTGATTGAGCCGATGCCTTTTTGCAGTTCTTCTCTTTCCAGAAATGCCAGAAGGCATACCGGGAGCAGCACGAGAAAAGAAAAAACAAAGATGTACTGGGTATTTTCCTGGCTTACCCTTGGAAGATAGAGGGAAAAGGGCCAGAGAGCAGGGGTTTTTAAAAACAGCAACGGCTGTTCTAACAGGTTCCAGTACTCCAGGATTCCAAGGAGCATCGCGGCTTTTATGCCAGGCATGGCTAATGGGACGCCCATGTGCCAGAACATGCGAAGATGGCTGCTGCTGTCCATGGAAAAGGCTTCGAAGATTTCCTCAGGTATCCCGATAAAATAGCGGTAAATCAGGAATACGGGGAAGGTGGAGCATACAGCCGGCAGGATAATGGCTGCGTGGCTGTCCATGATTCCCAATTTGTCTATCACAATGTAGCTTGAGAGCATGGTAACCTGGAAGGGCAGCAGCATTAAAATCGTATAAAGGTAAAACAGCAGGCTGCAAAGCTTTCCGTGCCACCGGGAGAATCCCCAGGCGGCAGGGACGGAAAGCAGTAATTGGCCCATTACAATAAAAAATGCCAGCTTTACAGAATTCCAGAAGACCACATAGAATTCCGGCGTGTCCAGCATTACTTCCAGATAGCCCCTCAGGGTAGGGAAGGAGGGGAACAGCACAAAGAAGGTCTGTCCCTGTTCTTCGAAAATACCCTTTAGGGAGACGGCCAGCTCCTGTTTTCCAGTGATTGATCCGGTGAACAGGAGAAATGCCGGGAGACAGGAAAGTATGCACAGCAATACCAGGAAGCATAAGGATAATTTTTTAAGAACTGAGTGAATCAAAGTTTCCATCTCCTTTTTTGCGGAACGGGTATACAATCACTGCGAAAATGCACACAATGACAACGGCGGCTGCGGACATTTTTTCTATGGACATGTCCCGGAACCAGTTGTGGAACATGTGCTGTACCATATAAATGCTTTTGTCCGGGTACTCTCCGGCCAGCAGGTAGTTTTCCCGGTAGGATTTGAAGGCTCCTGTCAGGGCAAGGATAAATACAGCGGATGCCATGGGCGCTAACCCCGGCAGGGTTACATAGCGGAATTTGGCAAGGGCGCCTGCGCCGTCTAGGGCCGCGGCTTCGTACAGGCTTTTTGGTATCCCTTCCAGTCCGGTGATCCACAGGATGACATAATAACCCATGTTCTTCCACAGGAAGGTGGCGGCCAGGACAGCAAATGCATAGGAGGAATGCAGCCAGTCAATGGAAAGGTGCAGGGCGCTGTTTAAGGCTCCATATCGGTGGAACATCATATTCCAGATAAAAACCAGGGAGACCGTGGGAACTGCCATAGGCAGCAGGCAGAGGTCCTGGTAGAATTTTCGCTTTCCGAAATAAACCATATCTGCCAGAAGCAATGACAAGAGAAGCAGCAGTGGGACGCAGACGGCCAGAAATTTCAGGGTATTTCCCATGGCCAGCCGGAAAGCAGCATTTTCTCCTATGGTTCTGTAATTCTGTAATCCGGTAAAGGTATCTCCGGTTAAGTTGGTAAAGGATCTTCGCACCACATCGGCAAAGGGGAGGAATACAAAAATGGAAACGCCAAACAGGCTTGGCAGGAGGAAGAGAAAGCCTTCCCTGCCTTTTTTAATGAAATGCCCCCTCCGCTTTGCTCCGGCGGCAAATTGTTGAAAGGCATTTCGAGTAACGCTTCCCGTTGGCCTTCCTCCTTTTTGTGCATGTTTCATATAATCTGCTTCCCCCTTCCGTTATTCTGCAAGGTACAGTTCCAAGGTCTGCATGATTTCATTCACTGCCATATCCAGAGATTTTCCGCCGGATAAATAGGCGCTTCCGCTGCCTGAAATGGCGTCAAGAACCACGGTATTTTCCATAGCGGGGGTATCCAGTTCCAGAACTTCCTGTTTTAGTTTTTCATATTCTTCTGCTGGGAGCCAGTCGAAGGAGCCGCCCAGCATTTGGAAGATTTGCTGCAAGTGTTCCAATTCCCCTTGGGAAGGCTTCTCCGCCATGGCATCCCATACCTGCCTGTTTACCGGGAATTGGGAGAAGACAGGCAGGGAGCCGTTAATAAATATGGTCTGCCCTTCCTCGCTCAAAGCAAATGCCAGGAATTCCTCGGAAAGCTCCATCTGGCTGGATTTGCTGTTGATTCCTGCGGCCAGGGCAAGAAAGACATGCTCTGGAAAGAGGCGGCAGGATAGGTTCTGTCCAGGGATATGGTCTGAGATAGCGGTAAATTCCTGGATGGAGCCAAGATACCCAACACTGGCAGCAGAATTTTTGTATACAACATTCCAAATGCCAAGGGGAGAGCAGGCATTGCCGTCGTAGGGCATATCAGCTTCTAAATTCAACGAGGAAAAGGTAGGAAAAATATCTTCTTTTGGCTGCAGCAGGCTGTCAAATTTTCCCACCGTTTCCAATAGGTTTTTCACAGCTTCCCTGGAAATAGAACCATCTGTTTTCTGAATGTCCTGCCAGAAGATGCTAAAGACATAGGGCAGGAAATTCCCAGCGTCAAGGGGGGAGATTCCTTCGATGCCTGATGCCATTTCCAGCAAGCTGTCCAGGGAAGCGGCCGATGCAATCTGGCTTTTTTCACCTGCCAGAAGAGGAATGGAAAAGGAGATAGGAATGACATATTGTCTGCTTTCTGTTTTATATGCGTCAAAAAGGTTCCCAAAGACCTTGTCTTCTTCCATAGCGGATGCCAGGCTGCCGCTTAAATCCATAAGGATGCCTTTTTCCTGGTAGGATTCCCAGGGGAGGCCGTTTAGGAACAGAATGTCCGGTCCGTTTCCTGCCATGATTTCCGTATTCAGGATATTGATTACATCAGCCGTATCTTTTGCATTGGGGTCCTCCATGCCCGCCTCATAATTGACAGATACATCTGGGTGGCTGGATTGGAAATCGGAGATTAATTTCTTTATGGCGTCATTGCTGGTGAGAGAAAAAATCCGTATCTCCTGTTCCGGCTGGGTGGCCAGTTTGGGGTCGTATTCATAGCGCAGCAATTTCATGTTTTCCCCGGACTGGTCTGCCAGGAATAACAGAAACACTTTCTCATTGATATGGAAGAAATATTTGATATCGCAGCTGATATCGGAAAAACTGCTTAACCGGCCATCTACTAGAAGCTCGTTTAGAGCCATGGCAGCGTCCGAGCCATAGATTCCAGTTTTATCACAATAGAATATCTTTTCTTTTTCTGGATTTATGTCCATACAGGAAAAGAAAACTTTTCCAGACGGGCTGGCTGTCTCTGACAGGTCTTTTCCGGAAGAGGGATCCAGGATTTTGCATGTGCCGTCGTAGGCATTGAGATAAAGGCTATTGCCGTATACTTTAATTTCTGCGGCTTTCTCGTCGCGTTTCCAGTCCACCGCGCCGCTTTTTCGGTCAAAACCAAGAACCTGGAAAAAATGTTCTTCATCCAGGCCGTATTGGAGAACGCCGAAGAGCCTTCCATCTTGGGAGCAGGAGATGGAGCTAAGCCCGTAGCCGTTTTTGAGATATTCTTCCTTGGGCTCTGGCAGTTCCAAGGGCAGAGGGGCAGCCGTAAGGCCCTGCCCGGTTTCCGTTAGCTTGAAATAGGTGTATGCGCCTGTGGCGTGCTGTTCATCCAGGGGATTTTCTGATATTTTTCCAGTGGAAGCTATGAGGGTTCCCTCCGGCGCAAAGCAGGCGGATACGACCCGGTAACCTTGGGGGAGCCAATCGGCGTCCCAAGGTTCCTGCTGCCAGGTAAGCCCATTGTCTGTGCTTTTGCAGCAGCTAAAGTCCCCTGGCTTTTGTTCAAACAAAATGCGGGCGCTGCCCTCCCTGGTTTCCGTATCAAAAACGGTTTCCACCGGAAGGGGAAAAGAGATGGTTTCTTCCCGGTACCGGCCTGTTGCAGCTGTTTCCTGGCTTTTGGAATCGGCCTGTTTTGAGGATGCGGGGTTTTTGGCATCCCTTGGTTTGCTTTTTTCTGAGGAACATGCTGTAGAACTGATGGATAGCAAAAGCAATATCCCTGCAAGTAAAAATGAAAGTTTCTTTTTCATGGTGTGTTCTCCTTCCTAAGGAATATTTTGTTTTCTGCCATCTTATCACAGGGGGATGGGAAAGTCCTCTAACAATTCTCTAACGCATTTTCTGGATTTCCTTTAGAGGACTTTTAGAGAAATTTGTGGTATCATTAATTTTTAGAAAGAAGGCTTCTGGCGAATATGGAGCCTGTGGGAGGACTGCCATGCGGATACTGTTGATTGAGGATGATGCAAGCTTAACGGAATTACTGATGTACGGGCTGGAGGAGGAAGGATTTTCGGTTGATACCTGCCAGGACGGCTATGACGGGCTGCTCATGGCCCTTAAAGATGCCCACGATATTATTTTGCTGGACCGGATGCTTCCGGGAATGCCAGGGGAGGAAATCTTAAAACGTATGCGGCGGGATGGGGTGGATACGCCTGTGATATTTATCACTGCCCTGGGGGAGCCCGCAGAGAAAATCAACGGCCTGGATTTGGGTGCGGATGACTATCTGGCCAAGCCCTTTGATATGGGGGAATTATTGGCGCGCATCCGCAGCGTGATGCGAAGGACCCTCGCCCAGGAATCTCATTTTCTGCTTCAATTGGGGGATATTTCCTTTTCAGAAAAGGAATCAAAATTAATCCATAAGGGCCAGGTTTCTATCCTGCCTAGACGGGAGGGGGAGCTTTTCGCTTATTTTCTTCGGAATCCTGGCCAGGTTTTGACCCGCCTGCAGATTATTGGAAACGTGTGGGGGCCGGATACGGAAATTGAGGATGGAAATCTGGACAACTATATTTATCTGCTGCGGAAAAGGCTGAAAAGCCTGCAAGCGGGCCTGGAGATTGTAACGGTCCACCGGCAGGGATATTGCTTGATGGAAAAAGGTGACGTGGTATGTTAGGCTCTTACAAACAATTTCTTGCGCAAAATGGCAGAATTTTTGCGCCGCGCTTTTCTGGTTTATCCTGGTTGGGGAGAGTTCAAATTAAGCTTTCCTTGCTCTGCTGCATGATGACAGCTTTGCTGGTACTTGCGGTTGTTTTATTCTGTCTTAGGATTTCCGAAAAAAATATGTATGGACAGGAAGAAGCCCTTTTTTTCCGGAAAGCGAATGATATATCTTATGAACTGAAAAATGAGGAAACGGTCAGCATCAATTGGTATATGAGAAATGCCAGCACAGAAAAAACCATGCTCTGCCTGGAGGTAAACGGCAATCTGTCTGCCCTTTCCGATGTGGCTCTCACAGAGCCGGAGCGTATGGCTGTGGAGGAAGTAAAAGAATATATCGAAGAGAATCATATCCTTCCAATGAAAGGAACCTTCTCCTCTGAAATGGAGTATTTTTCCTATGGAAAGGGAAAACAGGGGTTTTTGGTGATGTACGGGGCTGTATCCTGGCAGGAGCCTTGTATCACTTACCTGTATCTGTACAGCCTTAAGCCCTTCTGGCACAAGGCAAGGGTGCAGCGCATCTGGTTTCTGGCTGTCTGGCTTCTTTCCATCCCTGCCGTCTTTCTGTTTTCCTGGTGTTTTACCGGCCATGTATTAAAGCCGGTGGAGCAAGGCCATGAGAAACAGAAAAACTTCATTGCAGTTGCTTCCCATGAACTTCGTTCCCCGCTGGCAGTATTGAAAACAGGCTTGTCCATCTTAAAAAATAAACCGGATACGGAAAAAAGCGGGCGCATTTTTTCCCTGATGGATCATGAAATGTCCAGGATGGAACGGCTGATACAGGATCTTTTGTGCCTGGTGAAAATGGAGCAGGCAGAATTAAGCCTTTCCTTTGCATATGTTGAACTGGCAGATTTGGCAGAGAACCTTTGCGGAAAATATAGTCCAATGGCCAGGGACAAAGGAATCTCCTTTGCCTTCCAAAAAGAAGAGGGAAATGGCTGCCGCTGCATCTGCGATCCCCAGAGAATCGAGCAGGTCATGGTAATCTTGCTGGATAATGCATTTTTTTATACCCCTGCCGGGCAGAGCGTAACCCTGCGCTTATATCAGCAGCGAAACAAATGCTGCATTCAGGTAATGGATACCGGGGCAGGAATCCCGGACCAGCAAAAGGAGAAAATCTTTGATAAATTCTACCAGGCCAGCCCTTCCCGCAGCAATAAAGACCATTTCGGCCTGGGCTTGTCCATTGCAAAAGAAATCTGCCATAGCCACGGCGGCACAATTTCCGTCAGCGACACCAAGGGCGGCGGCAGTACATTCACGGTAAAATTGCCGGTAAAGCGGTAAGGAGCTGCTGCAAAAAGGCATGTAAAAATCCCCCTTTTGCAAGAATTAAGAAGAGTATAGAGGTGGTTTAAAACCAAGGTTAACGGTATGACGTTTATTTTGGCAGGAAGAAATTCCAGTTTTAAATTTGGAAAACATCTTTTCTTTTTACAGAAAAGGTATTATAATAGCAACGTAGAATTTTATAAAAATACGGGGGAGCAGAATGCTTCCCCTTATGTGCCGTTACAGGAAGGGCATTTTGCTGTGGCACAAGTTTAAGTTGGAAAAGGGGAATTCTATGGCATATCAAATTATCACGGACGGCTCCTGCGATTTGGGCGTGGAAGCGGCACAGCAGGCAGGAGTGCGGGTAGTGCCGTTTTATGTAACATTTGATGGACAGACCTACAAGAAGGAGATTGAAGAAATCAGCGTGAGGACATTTTACCAGGAGATGGTGGATCATCCTGATAAGTTTCCAAAGTCTTCCCTTCCCTCTGTGCAGGATTACGTGGAGGCGTTTACGCCTTATCTGAAAGAAGGCAAGGATATCATCTGCCTGTGCATTACCACCAGGTTCAGCGGCTCCTATAATTCAGCAAAGACAGCGGCTGATTTATTGTTGGAGGAATATCCTGGGAACAGGATCCAGATTGTGGATACCACGGTAAATACGGTGCTCCAGGGAATCTTGGTGTTGGAGACGGTGCGGATGCAGCGGGACGGATTGTCCTTTGAGGAGACCGTGGAAAAAATTGAACAGATCAAGCCTACCGGAAGAATCCTGTTTACCGTAGGAAATTATGAGTACCTGATTCACGGCGGAAGAATTGGAAAGGTGATGGGGACTGCGGCTTCCACCCTTGGCATTAAGCCCCTGATTGTACTGAAAGAGGGAGAGATTTTCCCCACAGGGATTGTAAGAAGCAGGAAGAAGGGCTTGAAGCGCTTGATTGAGCAGACGAAATCTCATTTTGAAAAAATAGAAGCGTCCCCCGACGATTACCAAATTGTGGTGGGATATGGATATAATTATGAGGAAGCAGTGGAATTCAGAAATCAGCTGTTAGCTTCCCTGCAGGCATATTCTGATTTTAAAACAATCGATATTTATCAGATTGGGGCTGCCATAGGAGTCCATACCGGTCCCCATCCCCTGGGGCTTGGGCTGTTAAAGAAATACGATCAATAAAAATGATTTTAAGAAGGAGGAAGACGGCGGATTTCTGCCGTAGATGAAGGAGACATGCAGATCATTATTGTGGGTTGTGGAAATGTTGGAACTACTTTGACGGAACAATTGAGTAAAGAAGGACACAATATTACAGTAATAGACAGAGATTCCCAAAAAGCCGAATCCGTGGCAAACCGGTTTGACGTTATGGGTATTGTGGGAAATGGAGCAAGCTTTACCGTACAGAATGAGGCGGGGATTGATGAGGCGGATTTGATGATTGCGGTCACCACTTCCGATGAGGTGAATCTGCTTTGCTGCCTGATTGCCAGAAAAGCAGGGGGCTGCAATACAATTGCCAGGGTGCGCAATCCTATCTATAATAAGGAGATTGCCTATATCAAAGAAGAACTGGGATTATCCATGGTAATTAACCCGGAATATGCAGCAGCCAGCGAGATTGCCCGGCTGTTGAAATTCCCTTCTGCCATTAAGGTGGACAGCTTTGCAAAGGGAAGGGTAGAGCTTTTGAAATGCAAAATCGGGGAGGGCTCCGTGTTGGACGGACGGCCTTTGACTTATATTTCCAGCGGGCTTCATTGTGACGTGCTGATTTGTTCGGTAGAGCGGGGAGAGCAGGTGTTTATTCCATCTGGTAATTTTATACTGCGGGAAAAAGATATTATTTCTATCGTAGCTTCTTCCAGAAAAGCCAATGATTTTTTCCGGAAAATCGGCATGGTGACCAACCGGATTAAAAACTGCATGATTATCGGCGGCGGCGAGACTACATATTATCTGGCAAAACAGCTTCTGCCTATGGGCATAGAGATAAAAATTATTGAACAGGATAAGGAACGCTGCAATGAGTTGAGCGAACTGCTTCCCCAGGCAATGATTATCCGGGGAGATGGGACGGAGCGCAACCTTCTCTATGAGGAGGGGATGCCTAAGGCGCATTCCTTTGTGGCATGGACCAATCTGGATGAAGAAAATATTATGTTAAGCCTTTTTGCAAAAAGCGTGTCAAAGGCGAAAACCATTACCAAGGTACACAGGATTGCCTATGATGAGATTCTTGACAGCATGGATTTGGGCAGTGTGCTTTACCCCAAGCATATTACGGCAGAATATATCCTCCAATATGTGCGCGCCATGCAGAATTCCATTGGCAGCAACATCGAGACTTTGTACCGGCTGATTGAAGATAAGGTGGAGGCATTGGAATTCCGGGTGCAGGAGAAATCTGCCCTTGTGGGTATCCCTCTAAAGGAGCTGCAGTTAAAGGAAAACCTGCTGATTGCCTGCATCAACCGAAGAGGGAACATTATTACCCCGGGTGGCCAGGATACCATTGAAATGGGCGATACGGTGGTGGTGGTAACTACGAACCAGGGGTTCCATGACCTGAAGGACATTTTGAAATAGGCGGAGGGACTGGGTGATGAATTATTCAATTATCAGATATATACTCTGCCGGGTGTTGGAATTCCAGGCGTTGTTTCTGTCCCTGCCCTGTATCGCAGCCGTGGTTTACAGGGAAAAAGAAGGATGGGCTTATGCAGCAGTGTTAGCAGCCTGCCTTTTGCTGGGAGTGTTTGGGAAAATGAAAAAGCCTGGGAGCACAGTATTTTATGCAAGGGAAGGTTTTGTGACAGTATCCTTAAGCTGGATTCTATTGAGCTTGACAGGTGCGCTGCCCCTGTTTTTGTCAGGGGAGTTTCCCAGCTATACAGACGCATTGTTTGAGACAATCTCCGGTTTGACTACCACAGGCGCAAGTATTTTAACCGATGTGGAAGCGCTATCCCAATGCAACCTGTTCTGGCGGAGCTTCACCCACTGGATTGGCGGTATGGGAGTGCTGGTATTGATTCTGGCAATCCTTCCTTTGGCGGGTGGTTACAATATGCATCTGATGCGGGCGGAAAGCCCAGGGTCTACCGTTGGAAAGCTGGTTCCAAGGGTAAAATATACCGCCAGGAACCTGTATAAAATGTATGTGGTTTTAACGATTGTCCAGATTGTCCTCCTATTGGTTACCGGGATGTCCCTCTTTGAGTCCATGACCCTGTCTTTTGGTACGGCGGGCACGGGGGGATTTGGCGTGTTAAACAGCAGTATCGGGTCGTACCCTATGGTTTCGCAGGCGGTTATCACGATTTTTATGATTATGTTCGGCATCAATTTCAATGTGTATTACTTGGTTTGGACGAAAAAGCCTTTGCAGGCATTGCAGCATGAAGAGATGAGATATTATCTTGGCATTATCCTGATGGCGGTTTTGGCCATTACCATAAATATCAGGGGAGGGTTCCAGTCGCTGCTTCAAGCCTTCCACCATGCGGCTTTCCAGGTGGCTTCGATTATCACCACCACCGGGTATTCCACCATAGATTTTAACCAGTGGCCGGAATTTTCCAAGTTTGTACTGGTGCTCTTGATGTTTATCGGAGCCTGCGCAGGAAGCACCGGCGGCGGAATCAAGGTTTCCCGTGTTGTAATCATGCTGAAACTGGTAAAAAATGAATTGTCTTATTTGATCCACCCTAAGCGTGTGCGGCAGATACATTTTGAAAAGCATGTGGTAAATAAAGACATTTTGCGCTCAATTTCTGTATTTTTTATTACATATGCGGTGATTTATGGGGTGTCTGTGCTGTTGGTTTCTCTGGATGAATTGGATTTTACCACGAATTTTACAGCGGTAGCGGCAACGCTGAATAATATAGGGCCGGGGCTTAGCCAGGTTGGGCCGGCAGAGAACTTTGCAGTGTATTCCCAGCCGGCGAAATATGTGCTGATGTTTGACATGCTGGCAGGGCGGCTGGAGCTGTTTCCTTTGCTGCTGCTGTTTGCGCCCTCAACTTGGAAGCGGCGCTAGATGTAAGAAGGAGGAAGCCATGCGTCAGATGGAATTTAAGATGGAACGGACAGGGCTGTTAAAAGAAGGGGATGTGCTTCCAGTTACCGAAGGCAAGCTTCCCACTTCTTATTATTACACCTTGGGCAAGGCCTATGCCATGTCGGCAAATTACAGCTTCAGCGAACGGCTGAAATCCAAAGAAGGAAAAGTCATAAAGGTGCATGAGACACCCAAAGGCTTTTTTGTAACAGTAGAATTTGAAGAGTAATACGAAAGCAGGCAATCCACATTTCGATACACAGGGAAGGGGCATCCTCCCTTCCCGTCCGTACCCCAATATGAAAAGTTTAATCTAAGGAAGGTTTCAAAATGGAAATGGAATCAAGAGTAGCCATTATCGGCATTATCGTGGAAGAAGAATCCTCAGTGGAAGCATTGAACCAGATTCTTCATGAATATGGTTCCTGCATTATCGGCAGGATGGGGATTCCCTATCCGAAAAAAGGCATTAATATTATCAGCATTGCGGTGGACGCCCCCCAGGATACCATCAGCGCCCTTTCCGGGAAATTAGGGAAGCTGAAAGGAATCAGCAGCAAAGCGGCATATTCCAAAGTGTAGGGATTCTGCATTTTTGCGGGTATCCAGACAGCATTTGAAAAATGAAAGGAGAAACACTGTGAGTTTGAATCATACACCGTCAGGAGAACGTGTCCATATTGGTTTTTTTGGAAGAAGAAATGCGGGGAAATCCAGTGTGGTAAATGCCGTCACAGGCCAGGAGCTTGCGGTGGTGTCCGAAGTGAAAGGAACTACCACCGATCCGGTGAAAAAAGCCATGGAGCTGCTGCCGTTAGGGCCTGTGGTGATTGTTGATACGCCTGGGATTGATGACGAGGGAGCGCTGGGAGAATTGCGGGTCAAAAAGACCAGGCAGATTTTGAATCAGACAGATGCAGCAGTTTTGGTGATAGAGGCAGCGCAAGGGATGGCAGAAGCAGAGCAGGAGCTGATTGGCCTGTTTGAGGAAAAGGAAATTCCTTTTGTGATTGCTTTAAATAAAACGGATTTGCTGGAAAAAGAGGAAACTGCGAAGGTGCAAAAAGACGAAAAGCTTCAAGCCTATCGGGAAAGATGCATTTTTGTCAGTGCTCGGACAGGCTTCCAGATAGAGGAATTAAAGGAAAAAATTGCCGGGCTTGCAGCTCATGGCGGACCATCCAGGCGGCTTGCAGGAGATTTGCTGCAGCCTGGGGATTTTGTGGTTTTGGTGGTTCCCATCGATAAGGCGGCGCCAAAAGGCAGGCTGATTCTTCCTCAGCAGCAGGCCATCCGGGATATCCTGGATGCGGACGCCGCAGCAGTTGTGGTAAAAGACAATGAATTAGAAGAAATGCTGCAGCAGCTGGGCAGGAAGCCGGCTATGATGATTACAGACAGCCAGGTGTTTGGAAAAGTCAGCGCTGTTACCCCGAAAGAAATTCCCCTTACCTCATTTTCAATTTTGTTTGCCCGGTACAAGGGCAGTTTGCGGATGGCAGTGGCAGGGGCAGCCGCCATAGAAGCTTTGCAGGATGGAGATAAGATACTGATTTCCGAGGGCTGTACCCACCACCGCCAATGCGGTGATATTGGTTCCGTGAAGCTGCCCCGTTGGCTGAAAGAATATACGGGGAAAAGCCTTCGGATAGAGCTTACTTCCGGGACAGAATTTCCAGAGGATTTGTCAGGGTTTAAGCTGGTGATTCACTGCGGCGGCTGCATGCTCAACGAACGTGAAATGAAATACCGGCAGAAATGTGCCAGGAATCAGGGGATACCTATGACAAATTATGGCATTGCGATTGCCTATATGAAGGGGATTCTGCGGCGGAGTGTGGAATTATTTCCTGAGGTTTTAGAGGAGCTTCCTGGGAATGGCTTTTCAAATACGATTTAGTACCGCAACGAACATTTTATATTTGGATCCTGCCTTTTCCTGTGTATTGAAATATTGATTGTTCGTTGCAGTGCCAGGGTGGTTTCTGATGGGGGAAATGCGGCTTGGAATCTATAAAAAATATTTTTTCAGAGGAGGCGGGAGAGGCTTGGAGCGTATACTGGTGGTGGACGATGAGAGGGAAGTGGCGGATTTGCTGGAATTGTATTTGGCAAATGAAGGGTATCGGGTGTTTAAATTTTATGGGGGAAAAGAAGCATATGAATGTGTGGAGCGGGAACAGATAGATCTGGCGCTTCTGGACGTGATGCTGCCGGATGTGGATGGGTTTAAAATCTGCCAGATGATCCGCAAGGAGCATTATTTTCCCATTATCATGCTGACGGCTAGAGTGGAGGATGTGGATAAGATTAATGGCCTTATGCTGGGGGCAGATGATTATATTACGAAGCCCTTCAATCCCCTGGAAGTGGTTGCCCGGGTAAAAACCCAGCTTCGCAGATACCGCAGTTACAACAGCAAAGGAATGCAGGGAAAGGATGGGCTGGGAAGCTGGCCGGAGGAAGAACTGGAAATCCGCGGGCTGTGGATGAACCGCCGCACCCACCAGAGTGCTTTGTTTGGCAAGGAATTGGAACTAACGCCCAGGGAATTTTCGATTTTGTGGTATCTTTGCAGCCACCAGGGGCAGGTAGTATCCTCGGAGGAATTGTTTGAAGCGGTATGGAAGGAAAAATATCTGGATAACAATAACACCGTCATGGCTCATATTGGCCGTATCCGTGAGAAGATGCGGGATTCTTACCGCAATCAAAAATTTATTAAAACGGTCTGGGGAGTTGGTTATACCATTGAACGATAGAAAGTATATCAAAACAATTATTCTGCATCGGTTTTTTAGAAAGATGCTTAGGGCGGCTGCGGTCTGTATGATGGGTCTTGTGGCTTGCCTTTTTCTGGGAAAAACAATTCTTGGCTCCTATATCTGGTATGGGAATGAAGGGCTGTATCCTATGATTCACTGGATTTCAGATAACCAGGGTCTTTTTGTATGCTTCATGTTCCTGGCAGGCCTTGTGGCAATCGGTATTTTTTACTGGATAAAGCTTTTGAATTATTTCCAGGAAGTGCTGGCGGCTATGGAAAAACTCAATGATAAGGAGGAGCTGATTCAGCTTCGGCCCCAGCTGCAGGAAGTGGAGCAGTATATGAATGAGCTGAAGCGGCAGAAGGAACGCAATGAGCAGAGAGCCAGGGAGGCGGAACAGCGGAAAAATGATTTGATTGTATATCTTGCCCATGATTTGAAAACGCCTTTGACCTCTGTTATTGGGTATCTTACCCTGTTAAAGGAAGAGTGTGGGATTTCCGCCAGGCTGCAGGAAAAATACCTGTCCATTTCGTTGGAAAAGGCGGAGCGGCTGGAAGATTTAATCAACGAATTTTTTGAAATCACCAGGTTTAACCTAACCCATCTGGAGCTGGAAACCTCCAGGATTTCTTTGAAAATGATGTTGGAGCAGACAGTGTTTGAGTTTCATCCTGTGTTTTTGGAAAAAAATTTGTCCTGTGGATTATCCGTAGAGCCCCCTGATTTGAAGATTACCTGTGACCCGGATAAAATACAGCGTGTATTTGACAATCTGCTGCGGAATGCAGCGCTTTACAGTTACGAAGGCGCAAAGGTGGAAATCCGGGCATCACTGGCAGGGAAAATGGTGCGTATCCAGGTAGAGAACCAGGGCGCTGCCATCCCGCAAGAAAAGCTTGGGCGTATCTTTGAACAGTTTTTCCGGCTGGACAGCGCAAGGCAGAGCAAGAATGGAGGTGCTGGGCTGGGGCTTGCCATTGCAAAGGAAATCGTCAGGCTGCATGGCGGGAATATCTGGGCAGAGAGCTGCCAGGAAAGGACGGTATTTACGGTGGAACTGCCAGTCAGCTTTGACGCTTAGAAATTTTTTCTCCGCTGTGTGGATGGTTTTTGAACATTAAAAAGGAGAAAAGGAAATGGCAATAGCAATAGATAAGGAGCTTCCCTGGTTTGGAAAAGGCATGGAGGAAGCGGTTGAATCTTAGTAGAAAAATATCCTGGGATATAAGAATCCAGATGGTGAGGTTATGGCAGGGGATAAAACATGGAAATCTCTGTTAGGGATGATTTAAGAATATCCTAAAATCAGGATTATTGTGAAAAGGCACGGTTTTAGCCGGAAAGCCTTGAAAATACGGTGTTTATGGAAGATTTACAAGGTGATTTATGATTGTTGAAAAACAGCAAAAACGGTGTTAATTAGCAACAAATTAGCAACAAAAATTAAGGGGCTTCTATTTTTTCAATTTCCATCCGAAGGTCTTCGATATTTCGGTGGCCGTATGTTCCATTGGTAATATCGCTGCCGAAGGAATGTCCAAGCATCCGCTTCCTGTCGTTTTCGTTGACTTTGTATTTTTCACAGAGCATGGAAAATGTATGGCGGCAGTCATGGGGAGTATGCCTTTTGATTCCAACTTTTTCTAAAGCGGAGTACATTTGTAAGCGGAAATGGCGTGTACTAGATGCAAGAAGGTTCCTGCTTCCATCAAAACGGTTTAATACAAGGGGGTAAATTAAGGAATGGATCGGGACAGTACGTTCCTTGCTGGACTTTGTTTTTACGCCGCCTTTAAAATATTGGACGTCAAGGTTTGTCTCAATATCTGTAAAAGCTGCAATACGGAAACCGCTGTAACACATAATAAGGATCATGCTGATTACAGGGTCTTCTTTGTTTTCCCACAGAATTTTCAACTCATCTTCTGTGAATGCTTCACCGTGGTTATCATCATCATCTTTTGGTATGTAAAGGAAAGCAGAGTAGTCCTTATCAACGATCTCATATTTCATGGCGTATTTATACATCTGGTGCAGCAGGCTAACGATAAGCTCCAGGGAAGAGTGTTTCAATGGACAGTCATTCAAGATTTTTTGCAGGTCTTCATATCTGAGCTGGCCGAACTGTACATTATGTATGGAGGAGCAATTCTGGAAAGCGGCTTTTGTGGAACCCATGCTGGCCTTAGAAAGCTTTTTTGGGGAACTGCAATATTTTTCTTGGTAGAACATGTCGTAGACTTCTGAAAAAGTGGGGGTGCGGTCTATAAATGTCCCACGGTTTACTTTTATTTTTCCATCCTTTTCCATATTGTAGGCTGTCAATATTTCATACCCTTCCTCCCAGGTTTCCGTATAAGCAAGGGCTTTTGGGGAAACAGGACCCGTGAATGTCCATTCTGTGACTGGCGGGTATACGCCGTATGGCCTGCGTCTTCCTTTTCCCAGATATTTAATGCTGCCAAAATTATTAGGGAGTTTCATTCTTTTTTTACGTTTCGGCATGGTATTATCCTCCTTTAAAAAAGTATAAAAAAATACACCATATCTTGACGAAGGGTGTAAGAGGATGATACACTATGTATGTAAGTAGGCGTATCAGTTCTAGTCCCCTTTGTGGTTGATATGCTGGCCGCTCCGGGCATTGGTAGTGCCTGGGGCGGTTTTTTTCTTGTATAGATTGCAGCAGTGTGTTATAATCCCCTTGTTGTCATACCCAATCCGGCAACGGAAAGGGGGTGCGTAAAGTACATGGAAACAGTTATCTCTTTTTTGGTTACTGTTGTGGCTGGTGTAACATGCCATTACATCATCAAATGGTTAGACAGTGACGACAATGACAACTAGCCTGGGTAATTTCCACCCTTGACGGAAAAAGAAAACCCCCGGAATTGCCCTCCGGGGGTTTTGCTTGGTGCGTAAAATGATACATACACAGCCATCTCTTTTGCCTATTGGCATTATAGCATATGCAAATTTGGTTTGCAATATGTCCCGGAAATTTTTGTTTTGAATTGTTACTTTATTTTTTATAATTATAATAGCATATTGGTGGATTCACCGACATGGTTAGCAAATATGCTAATCGTCCCAGGCATTGGTAATGCCTGGAGCAGTTTTTTTATTGTATGAGTTGCTCCAATGTGGTATAATTCCTCTGTTGTCATACCCAATCCGGCAACGGAAAGGGGGTGTATCGTATGAATATACTGACTTCGCTTTTGGTTACTATCATGGGCGGTGTAGCCTGCCACTACATCATCAAATGGTTAGATGGTGACGACAATGACAACTAACCAATAAGAAAACCCTCGGACTGCCATTCCGGGGGTTTTCATTTGTGCTCGTATGAACACTGACTTCACTTTGCCTATTGGCATTATAGCATATGCAGATATTGAATGCAATATGCTTCCCAGAGAAAAATGCTTCCGTTTTCAGAAATACTTTTTCATGTTTTTTAGCGTATTTTAAATTTTATTTTATCATTGCCAGACGAAAATTGAATTAATAATTCATCTGTGGAATCCGCAACTGTGCTTGGGATCTCAAAAGCAATTTCACCTGTTTGAGAAGACAATGGGTTAATATTGGAATCATGTAAATCGTTATTGTATCCCATTAAATTTGTTGCACTGAATTCGTACCCGTCTGAATATAACACTTTAGCGTTAACATCATCTGCCATGCCAAAACTTGGAAGGAAGTTATCGGCTTGTTTTCCATTATTTTCAGCAGTGACATATACCTGAATAAATTTATTTCCCTCTTCATTAGGGGAGAATACTATATAGCCAGAAGAAATAGAATCTACTATTTGTGCATCCGTGACGGTGATAGTCCAATCTTTTAATGCTGCATTGCTGTTCATTTCTAAGGGCGATTCTTCAGTTTTTTCAGGCAGAGTATCTTCTTCGGATTGGACATTGTCGGTTTCTGCAGGCTGTGCTTTTTCATCCTCTTTGACATTATCAATCTCTCTTGATAAATCTCCGGGGTTGGAAGTCTCAAGATCAGATGTTTCAGCATAATTTGTTGGGGTTCCTTTTTCTTCGTCAGATACTTTTGTGCTTGCACTGTTCTTTGCAGCATTGTTTCCACAGGCTGTAAAATCTGCCGATAATGCGCACATCAATAAAACGGTTAATATTTTTCTCTTCATGGTAATGCTCCCTTTCCTGTGGTGTTTTATTAAAATGCCGAAGCAGTTTAATATATATTTCGATTCTATAAATGCCGAAGCAGTTTAATCACAGTTTGTCAACAACTCTTCCTCTGCATTTTGAATCTTCCGTCAATGGAATGTTGTTATATTCTGGATTTAGGGAAATCAATTCCTTATCTCCTAGTTTTTTTACATAGCTTTCACCATTAACAATGAATATGCCGATTTCACCCAAATTTATTTCTTCTGTCATTTCATCCTTGCTTTTTCATTAGTTATATCCTCCTTAGTAATTATTGTAGTTCGATAGATTTTATTTTCATATTTATTTTTATGCAGATCTCTCCTTTCTATTGGCTTCCGAATATCTCAAAATTGCAATTGCAGAATGTTTGCAAATACAAAATAGGAAGGGGGAAGTATGATGTTATTAAATGAGTTGAAAGCGGCATGAAACCTGAAAAGAAACAGGCATGGGAACAATGGAGAGGAGGAAAAAAAGTAATGGGAACATTGAAATGGATGATGGTAACGCTGGTGCTGCCAAAAGGAAAAGAGAGCATTGCACGGGATATAATCGAGAGGATAAAGAGTCAAGCTGCATTGAAAGGCATGCATATGGTTTCGGGCGGCGCAAGGACAGAGCACTATCATATACTGTGCAAAGAGAATGAATGGGACAATCTGATAATAGAAAAATGGCCTGGAATTGTAAAAAGAAATGCCATAACAGAATCCCAGGCCAATTTTGTAAGACAAATCCACGAATCGTGCTATTCAGTTACCAATGGGCCGCAGCAGGGCGGATACATTTCGACTTCTATAGAATCATCATCTTCTTCGGGAGATGCGAGAATGAAAATTTTTGACGCATCTTGGAGAGTGTGTAAGGCGGAAAGTAATTTCTCGGATTCTTCGGGAAGTTCAGGAATATCAAAAGATACATGATATTCTCCGCCATCAAAAGCTCTTTGAAGCTGTGAAAGTAGATTCTTTTCGTACTCGGTCATAATTGCTCCCCTTTCTTTTGTACTCGGCTCTGGCCGGAGCCTGCATATACAGTATAAAAGAAGGGACAGGTAAGGGCAAGAGAATTGTGAGAAGAAAGAAATAATGTGTTTGCCAATCTCATTATAAAAATCCGGCAATATCCTTGATGGAAACGTTAATAGGGATGCGGAAATGTTTGATAGTAGAATCAATTTCCACAGAAATATTTTTCGGGATTTTTTGCTGTTCGGGTTGAAGATGTTTAGAAATTTCATAAAAAGAAAAGATTACAGGAAGGAGGGTAAGAACTGTTGAAAGATTTAATAAAAATGTCATATGAAGCACATGAAAAAGCAAATGGAGATATTTTAAAACAACGGAATTTATTTTGGAAAATGCTTTTGGAGGAATTAGAACGGATGAAAGGTGAGGATATTGCACCACACCTTTCCTGTACCTTTGATGTAATTAAACGTGAATACATAGTAGAAATAAAGTTACCTGTTGGATTCCACAAAATGAATTCCACTAAATGTAATGTCGAATGACATAGTTTCTGGAGGAATAAGGCTAATTTTGTCCGTTCTATCAATAAGTAAATTATCGGATATGTGCTCAATATAACCATTATCCTTGAGATATGGAATGGTATTAAGGACATGGATAAGATAATTTTGATTTTTGGGAAGGACATTAAAATGCCTGTTTCCAGTTTTTTGATAATGTTCATATGCTTAGAAAAGAATAGAATACATTTTTGAGAAATTCATTGGTTTTCTCCTTTCTTATGTACTCGGCTGTTGCAGCAGCCTGTAGATACATTATAGATGGGAGAATATGGAGAATCAATAAAAATAGAAAGATTTTTGAAACAGAGGAAGTGAGGGCATGAGCCAACGGGTGAGCTTAACAGAAGCGGCAAAGGAAATAGGGTGCTGAAAAGTAGTTCCAATATACAGCGGGAACACTTTTCTGAAAAGAGAGTAGCAGATTTACAAAGATAAAGGCAGTGGGATTTTATGAATACGGGTGACAGTTTAGATGGGAGGTGAGGAATGATGGAAAAAGCAGAAAGAAAATTGAATATAGATGCGAAATGCGAAGGACTTACGGCAAATGAAAGAAAGGCATTACTGAGAGTAGTCAGGAAAATGGCAGAAAACAGAAGACGTGACAATATGCCACGCCTTGCTTACAGTTTGTTTTTCAGATGAAGAAATATAGAAAGATTTTTGAAACAGAGGAAGTGAGGGCATGAGCCAACGGGTGAGCTTA
>CANDGI010000034.1 GCA_947384285.1 uncultured Lachnospiraceae bacterium | reverse complement strand
GGCAGAAAATGAAAAGGCTGGCACAGGAATGGAGGGATGCCTACAAGACTTCCGGCTCTAAAGAGGGCAGCATGGAGAAAGTCCTGTCTTTGCTTAACAATATGTTCCATATCAGCAGTAAGGCGTGATGCACAGACCGAAAATAGTTCTTACATTATTTCGGTTTGACTAAAAACTAAATACCACCTGCCCATCACAGCAGCATACCAAGACAGGAAATCAAGAAAAGGTTTCCTGTTTTTTGCGTCCATTTTGGCATTTTTATAAACCGCCGGGACTGTGCTGTGCAAAGGAATATGGTATTGTTTTTAATCCTTCTTCCGCTTTGCTGCAATCTGTCCGTCAAATATATATTCTGCATCCTGGTAAAAGAAAAACTTGTACAAGGCGCTTTTTTTTGCTATAATATACATTACGGGTTTTGTAAAATAAAGATGGAGGTGCAAATATGAAACGCAATGTTATTGTGGGACAATCAGGAGGCCCTACTGCAGCGATTAATTCCAGCCTTGCAGGGGTATACAGAACAGCAAAAGACCGTGGAGCCAAAAAGGTATATGGCATGCTGCACGGGATTCAGGGTCTTCTTCAGGAAAGGTATATTGACCTTTCAGAACATATTACAAATGAACTGGACGCAGAGCTTTTGAAGCGTACGCCAGCTGCCTATCTGGGCTCCTGCCGTTATAAGCTGCCGGAAATCCATGAGGATATGGCCGTTTATGAGAAGATTTTCGAGATTTTAGATAAGCTTGATATTGAAGCATTTATTTACATCGGCGGAAATGATTCCATGGATACCATTAAGAAATTATCCGATTATGCCATTATCACCGGACAGACGGTACGCTTTATCGGCTGCCCGAAGACCATTGACAATGATTTGGCATTGACCGACCATACGCCGGGATATGGAAGCGCGGCAAAGTACATCGGTACATCTGTAAAAGAAATTATCTGCGATAGCTTCTGCCTGGAATATAACAAAGGGCTGGTTACCATTGTTGAGATTATGGGGCGCAACGCTGGCTGGCTGACGGGCGCTGCAGCCTTGGCAAAGGGCGAGGACAGCACAGGCCCTGATTTGATTTATCTTCCGGAATTGCAGTTTGATGTGGAGAAATTTATTGCGAAAATCCGCAAGCTGCTGGAAAAGAAATCTTCCGTAGTGGTAGCGGTTTCAGAAGGAATCCGCACAGCAGATGGGAAATATGTCTGCGAGCTTGGAAACAGCGTGGATTTTGTGGATGCATTTGGACATAAGCAGCTCTCAGGAACAGCAGCATATCTGGCAAACTTTGTTGCTGGGGAGATTGGATGCAAGACGCGTGCCATTGAATTGAGCACTTTGCAGCGTTCTGCTTCCCACTCCGCTTCACGGGTTGATATCCTGGAGGCTTACCAGGTAGGCGGCGCCGCTGTAAAAGCAGCAGATGAAGGCGATACCGGGAAGATGGTTGTGCTGGAAAGAATTTCAGATGATCCTTATCAGAGCACGACGGCAGTGAAGGATGTGCATAAGATTGCAAATGATGAGAAGCTTGTGCCAAGGGATTGGGTGACAAAGGATGGCACTTATGTGACAGACGAATTCGTAACCTATGTGAAGCCGTTGATTCAAGGTGATGTGTCACCGGTTATGGTAGACGGAATTCCGAGACATCTGTATAAACCGGGATTTCAGGAAAAATTATAAAGTTTAAGGGCAGGAAGCTGGGCGCCAGCCTCCTGCTTTTTATCATGTGCCGGAAGTGTGGTTGGGAATTAAATGTGAATGGGAATCAGATCGTTATTGTGAATGACATTCGGTTTAAAGGAAAATGAAATATAGATTGGGATGAGGCTGAGCAGTAAAGCTGTACGGTAAAAAACCCGCTTCTTTTTGATGGTTATATGATAGAAAGGGAAAAAGTCAAGAGAAATGTATAATGAAATTGATTTAGACAGAATAGATATAAATGCAAAACCGCCCATAGAGGAACCAGACAGACAATACTATTATATGGCAAAATGCCGGGAGTGGGTGCGGAAGTTTGAATGGGAAAACGGCCGGAAGCCGACTGCATTTACGCAGACCTTCGGCTGCCAGATGAATGCAAGGGATTCCGAAAAACTGGCGGGAATCCTTAAATCCATTGGCTATTGCCAGGCCAAGGACGAGGAGGCGGATTTTGTAATATACAATACCTGTACGGTCCGGGAAAATGCAAACAATAAGGTCTGGGGACGCCTGGGTTACTTAAACGCATATAAGAAACGCCATCCTCACATGAAGATTGCCCTTTGCGGCTGCATGATGCAGGAGGCAGAGGTTGTAGAAAAAATAAAAAAAAGCTATCCCTTTGTGGATTTGGTTTTTGGCACCCACAATATTTATAAGTTCGCGGAGCTGTTTGCAGATTCCCTGGCACAGGAACGAATACTTGTTGATATCTGGAAGGATACAGATAAAATTGTGGAGGAATTGCCGGTAGAACGGAAATATGGTTTTAAGTCTGGCGTCAATATTATGTTTGGATGTAATAATTTCTGCAGCTATTGCATCGTCCCTTATGTGCGTGGAAGAGAACGGAGCCGGAAGCCGGAAGATATTATCGCCGAAATCAAGGGTCTGGCTGCCGATGGCGTGGTGGAAATCATGCTGCTGGGACAGAATGTGAATTCCTATGGAAAAAACTTAAAGGAACCTATAACTTTTGCTGAATTGCTTAAAAGAATCCAAGATATAGAAGGGATAGAGCGTATCCGCTTTATGACTTCCCATCCCAAGGATCTTTCTGGCGAATTGGTTGAAGCCATGGGAAAATCAAAAAAAATATGCCGCCATCTTCATCTTCCTCTCCAATCTGGCAGCAGCCGCATTTTAAAAGCCATGAACCGCCATTACGATAAAGAGCAGTATTTGTCTTTGGTGGAAAAAATAAGAAAAGCAGTGCCAGACATTGCGCTGACTACAGATATCATTGTAGGGTTTCCGGGGGAGACGGAAGAGGATTTTCTGGAAACCATGGATGTGGTGGAGCAGGTGGGATATGAAAGCGCCTTTACCTTTATTTATTCGAAACGCACGGGGACGCCTGCAGCTTCCATGGAAGACCAGGTGCCAGAGGATGTGGTAAAAGACCGTTTTGACCGATTGTTAAAGAGGGTACAGGCCATTGCAGCCATAAAGGCAGAAAAGCGCACTGGGAGCATAGAGCCTGTTTTGGTAGAGGAAGTGAATGAACAGGATAAAACTCTGGTAACCGGACGTTTGAGCAGCAATTTTGTGGTGCATTTTCCTGGGACAGAAGAGATGATTGGAAAAATTGTAAACGTGGAATTGAAAGAATGTAAGGGATTTTACTTTTATGGGGAAGCGGCAAAGTAATGCTGCGGATGCTGAAAAGGAGGCTTCATGTATTCTTATCTGAAAGGTGAACTGGTTGAGATTTTAGATGATACCATTGTAGTAGAAGTAAATAATGTGGGTTATAATGTGCATATTCCAGCCAGCATGATAGATAACTTTACCGGAACAGGCCAGAAAATAAAGATTTATACTTACCTTCATGTGAAGGAAGAGCTGATGGAGCTTTATGGATTTCTCACCAGGGACGACCTGAACATCTTCAAGCTTCTTCTGGGGGTCAGCGGCATAGGCCCCAAAGGCGCGCTGGCAATTTTGACGGTGATGACGCCGGACGACCTGCGGTTTGCAGTGCTTGGGGAGGATGCCAAGGCAATTGCCAAGGCTCCTGGAATCGGCAGCAAGACAGCCCAGAGGTTAATCCTGGAGTTAAAGGATAAGTTAAAGTTAGAGGATGTCTTTGAGCGGAAGGCCGTTGATGCGGCAGTTAGCCAGGGAGATGCGCTTTCCGGCGTGAAAAGCGAAGCCGTGCAGGCGCTGGCGGCTTTGGGATACTCATCTTCGGAAGCTTTGAAAGCAGTGAACGGGGTAGAGTTTACCCCAGACATTACGGTAGAGGAAGTGTTGAAGGCAGCCTTAAAGCAAATGGCATTTTAAAATAGAAAGGAACATCCTCCATGGAAAAACGTGTGATTTCCACCCAGATTCAGGAAGAAGATCTGAAAATAGAAACCAGTCTGCGCCCGCAGCGGTTGGAAGAGTATATTGGACAGGAAAAGGCAAAAAAAACCCTGAAGGTTTATATAGAAGCCGCCAGGCAGCGGCAGGAGGCCTTGGATCATGTGCTCTTTTATGGGCCGCCAGGATTGGGAAAGACGACGCTGGCAGGAATTATCGCTAACGAGATGGGCGTACATATGAAAATTACTTCCGGGCCTGCCATTGGAAAACCTGGGGAAATGGCAGCGATTTTAAGCGGCCTGCAGGAAGGGGATATCCTTTTTGTAGATGAAATCCACCGCCTGAACCGGCAGGTGGAAGAGGTGCTTTACCCTGCGATGGAAGATTATGTGATTGACATTATGATTGGAAAGGGAGCTGGCGCCCGTTCTATCCGCCTGGATTTGCCCCATTTTACCCTGGTAGGAGCCACCACCCGGGCGGGGCTTTTGTCGGCGCCTTTGCGGGATCGTTTTGGTGTGGTGCACCATCTGGAATTTTATTATCCAGAGGAGTTGAAAACCATTATCCTTCATTCTGCAAAAAAGCTTCAGGTTGAAATTGACGATGAGGGGGCATTTGAACTGGCAAGGCGCTCCAGAGGGACGCCCAGGCTGGCCAACCGGCTGCTGAAGCGGGTGCGGGATTTTGCCCAGGTAAAATACCAGGGGAAGATTACCAGGGAGGTGGCGGTTTTTGCACTGGATTTGCTGGAGGTTGATAAGTTCGGCCTGGACCAGAACGACCGGAATATTTTAATGGCTATGATAGAAAAATTCCAGGGAGGACCCGTAGGGCTGGATACCCTTGCGGCTTCCCTTGGGGAGGATGCCGGAACCATTGAGGACGTATATGAGCCTTATCTGGTGAAGAACGGGTTTATCAACCGAACGCCTAAGGGCAGGGTTGCCACTGATTTTGCTTATAAACATTTCGGAATTGCAAAATAGTATTTGTTTTTCTGTAGAAATCAGTTATAATTAAGAGAGTGGCGGAACAGATTAGTGTCAGGAGAGGGTGGATATATGTCAGCAAAAACCAGTGCCGACGTGTTAATTGGAGGAAAGATTTATACGTTAAGCGGCTATGAAAGTGAAGATTATTTGCAGAAAGTGGCAAAATATATTAATGGCAAGATGAATGAATTTGATGAAATGGAGCAGTTTCGCCGTTTTCCGGCGGAGATGAAGGCTACCCTGGTAGAATTAAATATAGCGGACGATTATTTTAAAGCCAGAGATCAGGCAGAGAAGCTGGATCAGGATGTAAAAGAAAAGGAAAGGGAGATTTATGAATTAAAGCATGAATTAATTTCCCTGAGAATTAAAGCGGAAAGCGGTGAAAAGACAGCGGCGGAACTTGAGAAGGAGAACCGGAAGCTTTTATTACATAAATCGAAACTGGAAAATGCACTGGAAGATGCGCTGCTGGGGAAAGTAAAAGGACAAGTACAGCCCATCAGCCATGAGCCCGCTGCCGGAACACATTCCGGGCAGGAAAAGAGCCAGGCGCAGCCTGTAAACCATAATTCCGATAATGGCAGTCGCCAGGGACTGGGAAACAGCCAGGTGCAGCCAGTGAATCATGAGACTGACAATGGGAACCGTCCTGGACAGGAGAAGAGCCAGGCGCAGCCTGTAAACCATAATTCCGATAATGGCAGTCGCCAGGGACTGGGAAACAGCCAGGCGCAGCCTGCAAATGGGTGAAAGGGGCTGCCGGAAAATGAAATTTATCTGAAATATACCGCTGTGCTTCGTAAGGTATCACAGTATATTCCAGATAACCTGTCATTTCCCGGCGTCCCCTTCTTTGGATCATCTTTTTAAGGAGAGATGTTATGTGCCGTAACATAAAAAGAAAAACAGAGCTATTATCACCGGCAGGTTCTTTGGACATTTTAAAGGCAGCTGCGGATGCCGGGGCAGACGCAGTATATGCGGCAGGGAATAAATTTGGCGCAAGGGCTTATGCAGATAATTTTACCAAACAGGAATTGTTAGAAGCTTTAGATTACCTTCACCTTAGGGGAAAGCAGCTTTACCTTACAGTAAATACGTTGTTGAAAGAGCAGGAAATGAGAGAGCTGTATTCCTATCTCAGCTCTCTTTACGAGGCAGGGCTGGATGCTGTGATTGTGCAGGATATAGGCGTGCTTCGTTTTATACGGAATTATTTCCCGGGGCTTCCCATCCATGCCAGCACACAGATGACGGTTACCGGGGTGTATGGGGCAAAATTGCTTTTGGAAGCAGGATGCAGCCGCATTGTTGCCGCCCGGGAGCTGAGCCTGGAGGAAATTTCCCATATTTATGAAGAAACCGGGGCAGAGATTGAAAGCTTTGTCCATGGCGCCCTCTGTTACTGTTATTCGGGTCAATGTTTGATGAGCAGCATGATTGGAGGCAGGAGCGGAAACCGCGGCAGGTGCGCCCAGCCCTGCCGTCTGCCCTATGAATTGCTGGGGGACAGGCAGGAGGCATCCCGAAAAGGGAAGGGCGGATATCTTTTGAGCTTAAAAGATTTATGCACGATTGAACTTCTTCCTCAATTAATCCAAAGCGGCGTTTATTCTTTAAAAATTGAAGGACGAATGAAGCAGGTGGAATATGCCGCAGGGGTGACAAGGATTTACCGGAAGTATCTGGATAAATACGAGTCCGATCCGGCGCAGCCTTATAAGGTTGTGGAAGAGGACAAAGAGCTTCTGTTGGCGTTAGGCAATCGATGCGGATTTACAGATGGATATTATACCAGGAAAAATGGGAAAGATATGGTTACCTTTCTCAAACCTTCCCACGAAAAAGACAAGGAAAGCCTGAGGGAGCATCCCAGGGGAAATGAAGGCCGGATAGAAGGAAAAGAAAAAATAAAAGGAATCTTAAGACTTTTTCAAGGAAGTCCTGCCCATCTTATGTTACAGTATAAAGGGATTGAAGCGGAAGCAATTGGGGAAATGGTTTGCCCGGCTTTGAATCAGCCTTTGTCCCGGGAAACAGTGTTGGAAAAGATGAAAAAGACGGGGAACACGCCTTTTACATTTGAAGAATTAGAAGTTGAGATGGATGAGAATGTGTTTCTTACGGTGGGAGCCTTAAACCATTTGCGCAGGGCGGGGCTCCAATGCCTGCAGGAAGAGATTTTGAAAAGATACCGCAGAAATCCGGGGCATCTGGAAGAAGCAAAGAATCATTGGAAGAATCCTTCTGCTGCAGCGGCAGGGAAAAGAATCCCGGAAGCCTGTATGGCAAAGGACGCATTGGGACGTGGAATGGAGCTTCGCGTTCTGGCAGAGACATTCGAACAATTCCAGGCTGCACTGAGACAGCCGGAAACAGCCCGGATTTATCTTGAGTCGTCGGCATTTCACAGGAAAGCATTGGCAGATAAGCTTAAGGCCCAGGTTTATCAGGCGCATGAAGCCGGAAAGAATTGCTATCTGGCATTGCCTTATATTTTCCGCAGGGAAACAGCACTATGGTTTTGTAAAAACTGGGGCGAGATAGAGAAAGCCCAGCCAGACGGGTATCTGATAAGAAATTATGAGGAGATTCAATTTTTAAAAGAAATGAAGGCGAATTTTAAATCGGTGCAGGGAGATTATAACCTGTATGGATATTCCAGCGAAGCAGCCAGGGCATTGGAGGAATTATCTGTCTCCCATGTGACTTTTCCAGTGGAATTAAATTTTAAAGAATTAAAAGAAATGAATGCTGCTGGAGGAGAGCTGATTGTTTATGGCTGCCAGCCTTTGATGATTAGCAGCCAGTGCCTTGGGAAAAACACATCAGACTGTGACCATGGCAATAATATTTCTTACTTAAAAGACCGTTATGGCAAACGATTTCCGGTGAAAAAGCAATGTGAGGATTGCTATAATATCATTTATAATACCAGTCCCACATCTTTACTGCATCATATGGAAAAAATATATGAGCTATGCCCAGAGGGAATCCGGGTGTCCTTTACCCAGGAAAGCCCAAAAGAAGCAGAGCATGTGTTTGAATGCTTAAGGCGGGTGCTTTCTGCTCCGGATTACCGGGAGAAATATTTTTCAGACTATACCAACGGCCATTTTACGCGAGGAGTCGAATAATTTATGGTACATTTAATTACTGAACTATCCAAGTACACAATGATTATACTGTTTGCGCTTTATACCTGGCAGTGCTTTTCTGCTTTGGGCAGACATGTAGATTTGGAAGAACAGGCATGGAAATTCAAAAAGCAGATGGCTTATATGTATTTGTTCCATCTGAATGCCTACGCAGTTCTGTACCTGTCTACAAAGAACCAGGATTTGCTGAAATTTTATCTGGAACAGGTGGTTTTCTTTCTTGCAGTGCAGGCCTTATATGGAATTTTTTACAAGAGGGTATCCAAGCTTGTGGTGAATAATATGTGTATGCTTATGTGCATCGGCTTTGTGATGCTGACCCGTCTTTCCTACAAGCATGCGGTAAAGCAATTTGTCATTGCCATTGTTTCCATGGCGCTTACCATGCTGATTCCATATTTTATCAGCCGCTGGAAATTTGTCCGAAGCCTTACCTGGATGTATGCCCTGGCAGGAATCACCATGCTGGGGGTGGTGGCGGTGCTGGGTGCAGTATCCCATGGAGCCAAGCTGTCCTTTTCTGTAGCGGGAATTACGGTCCAGCCTTCGGAATTTATTAAAATTATATTTGTTTTTTTTGCTGCGTCTATGTTTTACGAGTCAACTGAATTTGTGCAGGTGGTAAAAGCTACCCTGGTGGCGGCAATGCATGTGGTAATTTTAGTGTTATCCCGGGACTTAGGGGCTGCGCTGATATTTTTTATTGCCTATATGGTGATGCTGTATGTGGCCACGAGAAAGCTGTACTATTTCGCAGGAGGGCTGCTGTGCGGCGCAGCTGCCTCCGTGGCTGCCTATTTTTTGTTCGACCACGTCCGGGTGCGTGTGGTGGCCTGGCAGGATCCCCTTGCAGTATTTGAAAGGGAGGGGAACCAGGTATCCAACTCGCTGTTTGCAATCGGGACAGGCGGATGGTTCGGCATGGGATTGAATCAGGGGATGCCCTATAAGATACCAGAAGTAAAACAAGATTTTATTTTTTCTGCAATTGCAGAAGAATTGGGCGGAATTTTTGCTGTCTGCCTGATTTTAGTCTGCGTAAGCTGCTTTTTGATGTTTCTGAATATCGCTATGCAGATGAAGGATTTTTTTTATAAATTGGTGGCGTTGGGGCTGGGGACGATTTATGGGTTCCAGATTTTCCTTTCCATTGGGGGAGATATCAAATTTATCCCTTCCACAGGCGTGACCCTTCCCCTTGTAAGCTACGGAGGCAGTTCCCTTCTTAGTACGTTGATTCTCTTTGCGGTGATTCAGGGCCTGTATTTGATGCGGGAGCGTGGGGAAGAAGAGGTGGAGATGGCCGCAAAACCTAAGAAAAAGAAACAGAAGAGCCGCCAGATAGATGAAGTAGAAGAAAAAATTTCCCAGGAATCCAGAGAAATCGGTTCCTGGGTTGCGAAAAACCTTGGTGAAGCAAATGAGGGAAATACGAAAACTTTTGATGAGGCAAAGACGGAAAAGGTGAAAAAGCCTGGCAGAAAAAAGAGAAAGGAAAAACTATCATCCCATGAAGAAACTATCCATGGGACAAAAGTCCAGGATTTTGATTAATGAGGAAAGGAAGGGCATGGATTCATGAAGAAATCATCCGTGGAACAAAAGTCCAGAAATTCGACTCACATCAATAAGAAAAAGAACAGGGAATTTGTGGTGATTACCTATCTGTTTGTGGGCATGTTTATGCTGATGATGGGGTATTTCGCTTATTTTCAGATTTTCCGCAGTGAAGATTTTATCAACAGCCCTTACAATACCAGGCAGAATACCTTTGCAGAGCATGTGGTCCGGGGGGAAATCCGTTCCGCAGACGGCAAGACGCTGGCACAGACGGTGGTGGGAGAAGATGGAAGTGAGACAAGGTATTATCCCTATGGCAGCATGTTTGCCCATGCGGTAGGATATGACAGCAATGGAAAATCAGGAATCGAATCTTTCGGGAATTTCAGCCTGCTCCGCTCCCATGCGTTTTTTTTGGAGCAGGTGTTCCATGGCATACAGAACCAGAAAAACCAGGGGGATAATATTGTAACCACCCTCAACTATGATTTGCAGGAAACGGCATACCAGGCATTGGGAGCAAACCGGGGTGCAGTGGTTGTGCTGGAGCCCTCCACCGGAAAAATCCTTGCCATGGTTTCAAAGCCGGATTTTGACCCGAATACCATAGAAGCGGAATGGGAAAATATTATTTCGGATACGGACAGTGAGAATTCCATTTTGGTCAACCGGGTGACCCAGGGCTTGTACCCGCCAGGCTCTACTTTTAAAATTTTAACTACATTAGAGTACATCCGGGAAAATCCCAGCTACCATAATTATTCTTATGAATGCACTGGAAGCATTGCTATGGAGAATACAGAGATACACTGCTATAACCATGCAGTCCATGGAACGGAAAACCTGGAGGTTTCCTTTGCCAAATCCTGCAATACCTCTTATGCGAATATCGGTTTGGGGCTGGACAAAAAGGCTTTTGGACAGCTTTGTGACAGTATGCTGTTTGGCAAGGCTCTGCCCATTTCCTATCCTTCCAATAAGAGCAGTTTTGTGCTGAAGGAAAATTCCAATACAGATGAGGCGACCCAGACGGCCATTGGGCAGGGAGAGACGTTGGTAACGCCCATGCATATGGCTGTGATAACATCGGCAATCGCCAACAAAGGCGTATTGATGCGTCCCTATGTGATTGACCATACCGAAAATTATAAAGGCGTCACGGTAAAAAAATACCGTTCTTCCCAGTATGGAGCCCTGTTATCGGAGGAGGAGGCTGCAAAGCTGGGGGAATTTATGTCGCTGGTGGTAAGCGAAGGAACCGGCTCCCAATTAAACGGCCAGAATTATCAGGCAGCGGGCAAGACGGGCTCTGCGGAGTTCAGCAATAACAAATCGGAAAGCCATGCATGGTTTACCGGATACGCGTCCACACAGGAGAAGGGAACGATAGCGGTCACCGTCATTGTGGAAAAAGGCGGTGCGGGAAGTACGGCGGCGGTTCCCATTGCAAAGCAGGTCTTTGACCGGTATTTCAGCGAAAGCTAGCGCGTGTTTGAAAATTGTTTTCCCCGGGATTGCGGTGCAGCCGGTGGGATATTTGAGCCAGATTCAGGTTGCATCGTCCAAATGGCAGAAACTTCTTGCAAGAAAATGGAAAAAGGGGTATACTAATTTCAAAGTTCTATAAACCACATCAGGAGGTATTGCAATGATTGAAGCAACGAGTTGTGGTGGTGTGGTAATATTTCGCGGAAAGATTTTGCTTTTGTATAAGAATTATAAGAACAAATATGAGGGCTGGGTACTTCCAAAAGGAACTGTGGAGCCAGGTGAAGAATACAGAGACACAGCAGCGAGAGAGGTGTTGGAAGAGACAGGAGTAGACGCCTCTATCATTAAGTATGTAGGGAAGAGCCAGTATACTTTTACGGTGCCGGATGATACGGTGGAAAAGGATGTGCATTGGTATCTTATGATGGCAGACAGTTATTACAGCAAACCACAACGGGAAGAATATTTTGTTGATTCAGGGTATTACAAATTTCATGAGGCCTACCATCTGCTCCGTTTTGCCAATGAAAAGCAGATATTGGAAAAAGCCTATAATGAATATTTGGATTTAAAGAAAAGTAATCTTTGGGGCAACAGAAAATATTTCTAAAGCCTGCCCTATGGGGCGGCAGTGATTGTCACGGAATGGAATGGACAGCTTACCTGTACGTTTTTTCCGTGGCAGTTCCTTACACACAGAAAAAGGCGCTCTTCCCATGAGCACCTTTTTATCATATTAGAAAGGTCTTCGGGCTTTGATATGATAACCCTATACACGTTCACATTTCGTATGGACAGATGAGAGTTTCAGGAGAGCTTTATGGATTGGTATGAGGAATTTTATGCAGGAGAGGGTATTGCAGGAAAAAAGGATAAGATAAAGCGAAAAATTCTCCGCCAGGAAGGGCAGATTGGCATCTATGTGATTACATTGAGCAGTAATCCAGAGAATCTGCTGGATATTATTCCTTCCTGGGAATTGATGCAGAAGTATTATCCCAAATCGGACCTCCTGGCTGTAGGGCTGGAGAAAGGGTATGAAAATGCCATGGAATTGGCAGGGATGATTGTAATGGATGTATATCAGGAGACCGGAACATTTCAAATAAGAGATTACTTTCTTAAAAAACATAGAGAGAATCAAGAGAAAGGGCATAAATGGAAATCCTGTTTTTAATTTTAAAGATAATCGGTATAATTCTGGCATTTCTGCTATTATTATGTATTACACTGATTCTGGTTCCGGTCCGGTATCGTGTCAATCTGAACGTGCAGGATGCGGTGGAAGGGAAAGCCGTGATCCACTGGCTGCTTCACTTGGTGGATGTAAGGATATATTACAAAGAAAAAGATATTTCTTTTAAACTGCGCATATTTGGGATTCCGTTGCCCTTGGGAAAGAAAAAGGAGAAAGGGCGGGGAGGCACAGGAAGAATAAAGAAAGGGAAAAAAGCGAAAAATATACCAGATAAAGCAGAAGACGATACGCAGGCAGGCCAGGAGGATTTTCCGGAAGATAATATTTTCCCAGAGGAGGATTTCTCAAAAGAAGGCTCCATGAAAAAAGAGGATTTTCCAGAGGAGGATCTCTCAAAAGAAGGCTCCATGGAAAAAGAGGATTTTCCAGAGGAGGATTTCTCAAAAGAAGGCTCCATGGAAAGCGCAGTTCCATCAAAAGAAGGCGTTTGGAAAAACGGCTCCGTGGAAGGGGAGGTTTTATCCAGAAAAGGAAAACATTCTTCAGCAAAAAAGAAAAAAGGAAAACAAAAGGCAAAAAAAAGTTTTTGGGAAAAAGTGAAAGCTAACATATATGATTTTAACCAAAGCATCCAAGCAGCGGTTCGTGGATTTGGACAGCGGATAGAAGATGTTAAGAATGGGACAACTACTGTGAAAGAACAAATTGCCCACATAAGGGGCATTCTTTCAGAGGAAAGCAGCCAGAACGCATTTTTCCATGTTCTGCGGGAAGCCCGGTATCTATTGCGCCACTACATCCCGGGAACAATTTCAGGCAATGTGACTTTTTCCATGGGGAATCCAGAGCAGACGGGAAAGGCGCTTGGCGCGGTAAGCTTCCTTCCCTTCTGGGCAAGATCAAAACTGGTTGTCATGCCTGATTTCCTTTCCGAATCATTTTATGCGAAGGGGATTGTCTATGTGGCAGGGCATATGCGGTTTTTGCATATTCCAGTGGTGGGAATCCGTTTGATCGCAGACAAAAATATACGAAAATTCATAACAAATATAAGAAAATAACAGGAGGTCATACCATGCAGGAAAATAATTTTAACACAACCGTACAATCCTTGTTCAAAGGGATGGACAGCTTTATCACTACAAAGACAGTGGTTGGGGAGGCAGTGCATATTGGAGATACGATTATTCTTCCATTGATAGAGGTTTCATTCGGCGTGGGCGCGGGCGCATTCTGCCATGAAAAAAAGAATAATGCTGCCGGAGGGCTGGGTGGAAGGATAACGCCAAGCGCGGTGCTGGTGATTCAGAATGGAAGTACGAAGCTGGTGAATGTGAAGAACCAGGACGGCATTACCAAGATTTTAGATATGGTTCCAGAGCTGGTTAATAAGTTTGCGGACCGGAATGCAGCAAAGAAACAGCCGAAAGCAGATGAGGCAGCCAGGGAGGCGGCAGCGCAGGATTTGGCAGAGAAGCTGAATCTTTCCAAAGAAGAGGAAGAAAAATAAATTTTCCAGGTTTGGGAAAAGAGAATTTTTTTAGCAGGAGAGCATATATTAGTAGTAATATATGCTCTTTTCTGGTGATGGCATGAAACGACTCATCGGTTTTATACTGTTTTGGATTGCAGTGGGAATGGCGATTATGCTTTTCCTGCCTTATGAAGTTCTTGGAATATTGATTATCTTTGTCTTGCTGTTGCTGGGATATAATTTGTTTTGCTGCTAGAGCACTGTGCAAAAGCAACCGATAATATCTGATTGTTTTTTATCCCCTGGCGCAGCCTGCATAAGTTATTTCTGCACAGCACCTAAATTGCAGTAAAAAAATAGAAGCAGTACATTCCAATCAATGACTGCTTCCAGTGTTCTCATAAAACTAAGCTCTTTCCACTTTTCCGCTTCTTAAGCAAGAAGTACAAACATACATCTTCTTAGAGGCTCCATTCACTTTGCACCTTACGGATTTGATGTTGGATTTCCACATCCTTCTGGTCTTTTTATGAGAATGGCTGACATTATTTCCGAAATGCGCGCCTTTTCCACAAATACTACATTTTGCCATAATTGCACCTCCTTGCACTGTATTAAGCCCATATATAGTACGAACTCACAACAAAGCTATTTTAACAGATAGAAGGGCAGAATGCAAGTAGAAAATGAATTTTTTATAAAAACAGAAAATATATGTTTCATTTTTCCAAAAAAACGGTTATAATATAAACCATCAGAGACCGCAGCGTGGGTTCTGATGGTTTAACGAGGAAAAATACCAAGTGTTTTTTCGAGTTATCATATCATTTTGGAGGTTATGTTTATGAAAGGACAAGTGGACACACAATATGGAAAAGTGTTAATTGATACAGATGTAATTGCAATTTACGCAGGCTCTGTGGCAGTGGAATGTTTTGGAATTGTAGGAATGGCTGCCGTGAATGTAAAAGACGGCCTGGTAAGGCTTCTGAAGCGCGATTACCTGAATCATGGAATAAATGTTACGTTGAAGAATAATAAGATTACATTGGATTTTCATGTCATTGTTTCTTATGGGGTTAGTATTTCTACTGTTTCTGATAATCTAATCAGCACGGTAAAGTATCAGGTAGAGGAATTCACCGGTATGGAAATTGAGAAAGTCAACATCTTTGTTGAAGGTGTCAGAGTGATTGATTAAGGAGGAAAGAAAAGTGGCGGTAACTACAATAGATGCACCAATGCTTGCGAAAATGTTTTTGGCAGGAGCGAAGAACCTGGAATCAAAAAAGGAATGGATTAATGAATTGAATGTATTTCCTGTGCCGGACGGCGATACAGGGACGAATATGACAATGACAATTATGTCGGCGGCAGCAGAGGTAAGCAGCCTGGGAGAATCGCCGGATATGGCTTCCCTGGCAAAAGCGATTTCTTCCGGTTCCTTACGGGGAGCACGAGGGAATTCAGGGGTTATTTTGTCCCAGCTGTTCCGTGGATTTACCAAAGGAATCAGCAAATATGATGTGATTGATACCGTGATTCTCTGCGATGCCCTGCAAAAAGCAGTAGAGACAGCTTACAAAGCGGTTATGAAGCCCAAGGAGGGTACAATTCTTACCGTGGCTAAGGGCGGTGCAGATAAGGCGCTGGAGCTGATTGGGGAAACAGATGACCTTACCGTATTTATAGATGAGGTAATTCAGCATGCCGATTATATTTTAAGCCAGACGCCAGAGATGCTTCCGGTCCTGAAACAGGCTGGCGTGGTGGATTCCGGCGGACAAGGGCTGATTACGGTGCTCAAGGGGGCTTATGACGCCCTGATGGGAAAGGAAGTGGATTATACCATTGAAGCTTCCGGGACAGGAAGCGGCGTGGTGAAGATTTCCCAGCAGACCGAGCAGGATATTAAATTTGGGTATTGTACAGAATTTATCATTGTACTGCAAAAGCCATTGGAGGAGAAAGAGGAGATGGATTTCAAGGCATATCTGGAATCTATCGGGGATTCGATTGTAGTGGTTGCAGATGATGAGATTACAAAGGTCCATGTACATACCAATGATCCTGGACTTGCAATCCAGAGGGCATTGGAGTATGGATCCTTAAGCAAGATAAAGATTGACAACATGCGGGAGGAGCATCAGGAAAAATTAATCAAAGATGCCGAGAAAGCCGCAGAAGAACAGAAAAAAGCAGATGAGAAAAAACGATCTGAAAAAGACGCTTTGGCAGAAGCCCAGAAAGCACCGAAAAAAGCTATGGGATTTATCTCCGTTTCCATCGGGGAAGGCATCAATGAGATTTTTAAAGGGCTGGGGGTAGATTATATAATCGCCGGGGGCCAGACCATGAACCCAAGCACGGAGGATATGCTCAACGCCATTGAAGAAGTGAACGCAGATAATATTTTTATCCTTCCAAATAATAAAAATATTATCCTTGCAGCAAACCAGGCAGCTTCCTTGAATGAAGATAAGAATATTTTTGTAATTCCAACCAAAACGGTGCCGCAAGGGATTACAGCCCTGATTAATTTTATGCCCGACAGCAGTGCAGAGGAAAATGCTGCGCGGATGACAGAGGAATTGGCCAACGTGAAGACCGGGCAGGTTACCTATGCAGTGCGTGATACCCTGATTGAAGATAAGGCCATCAAGCAGGGAGACTATATGGGCATGGGCGACAGCTCCATCCTTTCCGTTGGCAAGGATATGGATGCGGTAATCAAAGAAATGATTTCCCAGCTGGTAGACGAGGATTCGGCAATTATCAGCATCTATTATGGCGAGGAAATTGAGGAATCAGCTGCAGAAAAGCTAGGATCCGAACTGGAAGAAGCTTATCCAGATTGTGAAGTGGAAGTGCATTTTGGCGGACAGCCTATCTATTATTACGTAATGTCAGTGGAATAGGAAAGGAGCAATCCCTATGGACAAAGCATCCAGCATCGGTGTATTGAAAGGGATTGGCGCAAAAACAGAACAGTTATTTCATAATTTGGGAGTATACACCGTTGGTGATATACTCCTTCATTATCCCAGAGATTATGAAAAACTGCCGCCAATCACGCCCTTATCCCAGCTGGGGGAGCTTATGGATGGCTCCGAAGATACGCTGGGGAATGACGCTGATTCCCATAAGCCAAATAGGCTGGAGGAGACTACGGCGGCAATTGCGGCACGGGTGGATAAAGCGCCTTTTGTACGGGCAGGAAGGAGGATGCAGGTAACCTCCCTGGCCTTACAGGAACAGCAGGTAAAATTGGAATTGGTTTGGTTTCGCATGCCTTATTTGAAAAATACTTTAAAGCCAGGAGAATGGTTCGTATTTCTGGGAAAGATAACCAGAAAAGGAAAGCTGTTCCATGTGGAGCAGCCTCAGATTTTTCCGCCGGAGAAATATGAATCCATGCAGGAATGCCTGTGGCCCTGCTATCCATTGACCGCCGGGCTTGGGAAAAATAAAATTTCCCAGACCATCAAAAAAGCGCTGGAGGAATTGGATTTATCGGTGGATTATCTGCCAGAGGATATCCGGGTGCGTTGTGGATTGGCAGAGTACAATTTTGCACTGGAGAATATTCATTTTCCAGAAAATGAAAGAGCTTTGGAGCAGGCAAGGAAACGGCTGATTTTCGATGAGTTTTTCCAGTTTATTTTGTCGGCGGGAATCCAAAAGGGGCAGATGGAAGAAGTGCTGAATGGATTTTCTTTTCTTCCTTTGGAAAACCAGGAACTTTGGGCGGACCAGGTAATGAAAGGACTTCCCTATCAATTGACCGGGGCGCAAAGGCGCACCCTGCAGGAAATCCGAACAGATTTGCGGGGCAGGAAGGTGATGCAGCGCTTGGTTCAGGGGGATGTAGGTTCCGGGAAGACGATTGTTGCATTTTTAGCCATGTTGGACGTGTCCCAGTCAGGCTGTCAATCGGCTCTGATGGCGCCTACGGAGGTTTTAGCCCTGCAGCATTTCCAGACATTTACAGAGCTTTGCGAAAAAAATAATCTGCGCATTCCGCTGGTGCTTTTGACAGGCTCATTGACGCAGAAAGAGAAACGGCGGGCCTATGAGCGGATGCAGCTTTATCCCAATGCCATAGTGATTGGAACCCATGCGCTGATTCAGGAGCGCGCCTTGTACGACAATCTTGCCTTGGTGATTACAGACGAACAGCACAGGTTTGGGGTGAAGCAGCGGGAGACTTTGTTTCTCAAGGGTTCCCAGCCTCACATTCTGGTGATGAGCGCCACGCCCATTCCCCGGACCCTTGCCATTATTCTCTACGGCGACCTGGACATCTCCGTAATGGATGAGGTTCCGGCAAAAAGGCTTCCAGTGAAAAGCTGCGTGGTTGGAAAAAGCTCCCGGAAAACCTCTTATGATTTTTTAAGAAAAGAGATTGCTTTGGGGCATCAGGCTTACGTAATCTGCCCTCTGGTGGAAGAGAGCGAGGGGTTAGAGGCAGAGAATGTTACGGATTATGCCCAGGTGTTAAGGGAGGCGCTTCCCTCTGGAATCCAGGTGGAATCTTTGCATGGAAAAATGAAATCCGGCAGGAAAAACCTGATTATGGAACAGTTTGCCCGTAATGAAATCCAGGTGCTGGTGTCTACCACCGTCATAGAGGTGGGCGTAAACGTGCCAAACGCCACAGTTATGATGATTGAGGATGCCCAGCGGTTTGGGCTTGCCCAGCTCCACCAGCTGCGGGGGCGGGTGGGAAGGGGAGACGCTCAGTCTTATTGTATTATGATTAATACCACAGATTCCAGCAAGGCCAAAAAGCGGCTGGAGATATTGAACAAATCCAACGATGGCTTTTTCATAGCCGGGGAGGATTTAAAGCTGCGGGGGCCAGGAGATTTTTTCGGCATCCGCCAAAGCGGCCTGTTAGAATTCAGGCTGGGCGATATCTACCAGAATGCAGATTTGTTAAAACAGGCTTCGGAGGAAGCCAGCCTGCTTTTGTCGGAGGATGGGCAGCTAATCTTGCCGGAGCATGAAAAGCTCCGGGAGCAGATACAGCTTTATCTGGAACATCAGGGGGAAACGGTAAACCTGTAACAAGAGATACAGGCATATTTGAGCCGCATCAGGGAGAGGCATATTTGAGCCATCAGGGAGAATGGCAGGACTATTAACAAGATGCAGTGTTTTCGCAATCAGAAAAAGCGCCAGATTGGCGCTTTTTCTGGCCTGCCTGGTAATTCAAGCAGGTTTAGAATGTCTGAGTGTCGTTTTCTTTCGTATTCCTCAAGATTTCGCTGTTACTGGCCAGACATCTGTCTCTCCTGGGCTTCGATCATTTTCTTCACCATATAACCGCCGACAGAACCGTTCTGTTTAGAGGTTAAGTCTCCATTGTAGCCCTCTTTTAACGGTACTCCAATTTCGTTCGCAACTTCGAATTTAAACTTATCCAGTGCACTTTTTGCTTCCGGTACTACCGCTTTGTTAGATGAGTTAGACATATCGTTACCTCCTGTTGTCTTTTGTTATTGACATTTATGGCAATGCCGCGTACTGTATTTTCCTACAGCTTTGTTTGTAACTCATTTGTTACAACCATAGTATATGCATCAGAGACAGGATTAGACATGCAGTTCTTTCCGTTTTTTACAAAAAATTCCAGAAGGCAGATTGGCTCTTAAAGTGAAATACCCATGAAAATGCAAAAGCGCGCTTCCCCATACAAACGGGGCGGCGTTTCTGCATCTACTCTGTCACAGGCTTAAGGTCTGTAATGTCAGGGGAGGCAACCAGGGAGTAATTGGTGTAATAAACCACAAATCCGGGCTTGCTTCCATTTGGCTTTTTCACATTTTTCTTTTCCAGGTAATCAATTTCTACTTTATCGTTTTCCCTGCCTTTGGAATAGTAGGCAGCCAGGCGGCCGGCTTCCTCGAAGGTACGGTCGGGCAGTTCGTCCCCGTTGGTTTTTACCAGCACATGGGAGCCGGGCATTCCCTTTGCATGGAACCACCAGTCATTTCCTGCGGCAAATTTAAAGGTAAGCTCGTCATTCTGGAAATTGTTTTTCCCCACATAGATGTGGTATCCGTCGGAGGAAATATAGTGGAAGGGCTTGCTTTTTGATTTCGTTTTCTTTCCGGTCTGTCTCTTTTTGATATAGCCAAACTGGATTAATTCATCCTTAATCTGGGCAAGGTCATCCTCCGAGGCGGCAATGTCCAGGGACGTGGAGATAGACTCCAAATGAAGGATTTCTTCTTTTGTTTCCTCAATCAATTTTGTCAATGCTTCAAAGGTACGTTTTAATTTGTTGTATTTATCAAAATATTTCTGCGCATTTTCCAAAGCCGTCAGCTGGGGATCCAGCGGAATGGAAATCATTTCATTGGTGTAGTAGTTGAGGGCGTCAAGCTTCCTGGCATTTTCCTCCAGGCCATACCCGTAGGTGTGGATCAGCTCTCCGTACACTTTGTATTTTTCCCTCTTTTCGGTATCCTTGAGCTGTTTCATCTGCAAATCATATTTTTTCCGGCTGCGCTCTAAAACAGTAGCGACAACCTTCCGCAAATCCACGGATTTCTGCCGGATTCTGGTATAGACGTTTTTGGCAGCGTAAAAGGTTTCCAATACTTCTGACATGGAATCGTATCGGATGGTTGTGTAATCAGCATATTGTTTCAGCTCCACCCCGGCAAAATCGATGGGTTCCTTACCGTTTTTTATAATATTCGGCGCGAATTTTCCCTCTGCGATATCTTCCGCCAGCCAGGAAAAATGGTGGAAAAGATGGAGTTTTTCTTCTTCGGACAGAGCCTGCGCCGGCCGGTCCCCGTCTATATTGGCGCGGAAGCAAAGCTCAGAGGCAATCATCGGGCTGATTCCTGTGTAGGAGGTATAAATTGCCTTTTGCACAGGGAGGGGTTTCCCGTAAACCTTTGCCCAAAAGGATTCTTGATCCGCTTCCAGGGGATTTGATTTTTCCTGTGTTTTTGGTATAAAATAAGTTCTTCCTGGCAGCACTTCCCGAACGGAGCTGACCTGGGCGGAAATATGCTTGATGCTGTCGATAATCATATCTTCCTCATTGCAGAAAATAATATTGCTGTGCTTGCCCATAAGCTCCACAATCATTTTTTTGCGGCAGATATCGCCCAATTCATTGAGATGTTCAATTTCAAAATTGATGATCCGTTCCATCCCGGGCTGGCAAATCCGGGTGATTTTTCCATTTGCAATGTGCTTTCGCAGCAGCATGCAGAAATTTGGAGCGGTCAGGGGGCTTGGTTTGTTATTTTGGGTTAGGTAAATCAGGGGAAGGGAAGCGCTTGCAGATAATAGGAGGCGCACCTGCCCGCTGTTTCCTTTGATGGTAAGCAGAAGCTCATCGTTTTCCGGCTGGGCGATTTTGCTGATTCGGCCATTTATGATTGTTTCATTTAATTCTTTTACTAAGTTTGCGATTGTGATTCCGTCAAAAGCCATGGTTATTCTCCTTCTATATTATGTAAATTATTCTGGAATATAGTATATACCAAATGGCGGAAAAAGAAAACGGAAGATTTTCATGGAATATGACATTGTAAATTTTGACGTGACAGACTATAATAGGGGTGGAAGGATGGGTGATGCTTATGGGATTATGTGTGACAGGGGGCGCGGTTATGACTTGCACGTTCGGCATGGCGCCTTCCACGTTGAATGTTCTGCCTACGGCAAGGGTTATGTCGTCGATGCCCTTTGCAACCATTGCGGATTATGTGCCGTTTGTAAATATTATGCCTTTCGGGATGTGCCAGAGCTTGGCGAATCCTGCGGTGGCTTCGGCAACTGCGGCGGCTCTGGGGGTGTTGACGCCTATGCCTTGTACGCCAGTTCCGGCAGGCCCATGGGCTCCTGGAGTCCCAGGAGTGCTGATTGGGGGTAAGCCTGCGCTGAACCATCAGTGCAGATTAACCTGTTCTTACGGGGGAATGATACAGTTTACAAATCCAGGCTGCCAAAGTGTGCAGCTTTAAGGTTTTGCAAGTGATTGCGGGGCTTATGGATTGCAGCAATTTTGGGTGCGGATGGAATGGTTTTGGCATGGAAAAAACAAAATACAACAGAATGGAGGAAGGTACCGTATGGATTGGAAGGAAGCAAAAACAGTGGTGGAGGAAATCAAACGAAGAACAGGAAAGAAGGCATATTCCCTGGTGATTGACAAGGGAAGGCAGCCGGATCTTTTCGACAGCAAATTTGGCGGCCTGCCTTACTGGGATATGGAAAAGGAATATCCTGTGGACTCTGAAAAAAAGAAATTAATGCTTTTGGCGCAGATTAATTTGGAACGCATGTTCCAGGAAGTAGAATATGACGGGGTGCTTCCAGAAACAGGGATGCTCCAATTTTTTATTGCACTGGATGATGTATACGGCATGGATTTTGACGAACCGGATGTGCAGAAGAATTTCCGGGTGGTTTACCATGAGAAGGTGAATTATGAGGTGGCAGAGGCGCAGGTTAAAAGCCTTCATATCCCGGTATGTACGGATGATGATTTTGAAGAGTATTCTCCCATTTGGAGGGAAGCATCCATAAAATTTATCCGGAAGAATGTTTATATGGGAGAAGGAGACTACCGGTTTTCCATGCTTTTTCACGAAATCCAGAAAGAAAAATCCGGGGAGCAGCAGGAGGAGCTGTCTCTGTACCAGCTTTTGGATGATGAGGCTTATGACAATATGCAGGAGGAGCTGTCCAATGAAAAGCACTGGCTGACGGGCTATCCATATTTTACCCAGACAGATCCCCGGGAATATGAGGAGAAGTATCAATATTATGATACCTTATTGTTCCAGATGGACTCCGACTATGGTGATGATGGGGAGGATTACATTATGTGGGGGGATGCTGGGGTAGCGAATTTCTTTATCAACCAGAAGGATTTGGAAAAGAGGGATTTTAGCAGGATATTGTACAATTGGGACTGCTGTTAAAGGATCCAAAATGGAGGGAAGCATGAAAAAATATCTGCCCGTGCTGGGCGTTCTTTTGGTGTTTTTGCTGCTGTTTCTTCTGGCTATGCAGTTTACAAAAGAGGAAGAACAGCAGGAAGCAGAGCGGGAAAGCAATACCCAGACAGGGGAAAACGGATTGTATGCAGGTCCGGCAAACTGGCTGAAGGAGAACCTGTCGGAGGAGGAGAAGCAGTCGCTGATACAGGCATTTGCCATTGAGGAAGAGGATGTTTATACGTTTCTGCAAGGGCCAAGATCCTGGGAGGAAGGGATTTCCTGGTCCGGGGAATGGAGCCAGTTTCGGATAGAGGGTAATCCTTTCGGAGGGTTTGGATGCGGATTATGCTGTCTGGCAAATATTTACAATACCTTGTCGCCCTATGAGGTTTCGCCCTGGGATATGTTTGAATATGCCATCCAGGCATCAAAGTATGCGCCGGACGGAACATATGGGGCAATTGACTGGGAACCGATGCGTGATACCCTGAGAAGCTGCGGCATCCGCAGCAAGCTGTACCGAAAGCCCAGAAGCTATAAGAAATTCCAGAGCCAGATAAAGAATGCAAAGTCCGCAATTGTTTTGATCTGCAGCGGGGACGATGACACTTACTGGCAGGATACGCCTGGGCATTATGTGAATATCTGGCTGTACCAGGAGGATGATGATACGGTTTTTCTGGCAGAACCAGGAAGCCCGGAAAACAACCGCTCCAGGGTGCCCCTGCGGTATATTTATGATGCATTGAAATCCATCAGCAGGTTCCAGTATCTTTTGGTGAAAGGGTATTTGGAGGAGGACAACCAGTGGAAGGCAGACGGAATCGACGAGGTGTGGAACTGCCCGGAAGGGTTTTAACCGTTTGCCCTGTGTGATTTGTACATGGTATTCTGCGATTGTTCGGGCTGCGCTGGCCGAATGAGGTGCAAATATCGCGCAAAGCGGGGAGGCAGATGGCAGAAATGATTTTTCAAACACGTCCTAGTTATGAGAACGCATTTAGATATAACTGGGAGGAATGGATATCAAAAATAATTCATATGGGCAATGGGAAAAACAAAGCCAGGAACCTATTGACAAACGGATTTAATATGCTAAACTTATTAGTAATCGCGCAGAAGGAAAATCACGAAGGTATCTGTAACCTTGGCGCGGCAGTGAGAGGAAAAGGCAGGTTTTATAGATGGAAAGACAGGCGTTATCGATTCTGGTTGAGAATACCCCCAACGTACTCAGCCATGTATCCGGCCTATTCAGCCGGAGAGGATACAATATAGACAGTATATCTGCCGGAGTGACAGCTGATCCCAGGTTTACAAGGATTACGATTGTATCCAGCGGCGATGAGCTGATTTTGGAGCAGATTGAGAAACAGCTTGCAAAATTGGAAGATGTGGTGGATATTAAGAAGCTGGAAAGCGGCAGTTCCGTGTGCCGGGAACTGATTTTAATTAAAATCAGCGTAAAAAGCACAGAACGGCAGGCGGTTATTTCACTGGCGGAGATTTTCAAGACAAAGATTGTGGATGTGACCAATGACTCTATGATGATTGAGCTGATTGGGAGCCAGAGCAAGCTGGATGCTTTTTTAGAGCTGCTGGAGGGCTATGAGATACTGGAGCTGGCCAGGACAGGGATTACCGGTCTCACCAGAGGATCTTCGGATGTTAAGATGTTTGATTGAATGATATCACAAAAAAGGCAAAGCAGCATTATCCGCATCTGCAAAAGAAAAAGCAGATACGATAGTATAAATATTTTAGGAGGATGAGAAAATGGCAAAAATATTTTATCAGGAAGACTGTAATCTTTCTTTATTAGAAGGGAAGACAATTGCAATTATCGGGTATGGCAGCCAAGGACATGCCCATGCGTTAAATTTAAAGGAATCTGGATGCAATGTAATCATCGGGCTGTATGAAGGAAGCAAGTCTTGGGCAAAGGCAGAAGCACAGGGATTTCAGGTATTTACCGCAGATGAGGCTGCAAAGAAAGCGGACATCATCATGATTTTGATTAATGATGAGCTGCAGGCTGATATGTACAAGAAAGACATTGAGCCAAACTTAGAAGCTGGAAATATGCTTATGTTTGCCCATGGATTCAATATTCATTTCGGAGCGATTGTTCCGCCCAAGGATGTGGATGTTACTATGGTTGCGCCTAAGGGGCCGGGACACACGGTAAGAAGCGAGTATCAGGAAGGCAAAGGCGTTCCATGCCTGGTTGCTGTTCAGCAGGATGCTACTGGAAAAGCACAGGATATTGCGCTGGCATATGCATTGGGAATCGGCGGCGCAAGGGCGGGAGTTCTTGAGACCACCTTCCGCACCGAGACAGAAACAGACCTCTTTGGCGAGCAGGCTGTGCTGTGCGGCGGCGTATGCGCGCTGATGCAGGCGGGCTTTGAGACGTTGGTGGAAGCAGGGTACGATGCAAGGAACGCATATTTTGAATGTATCCATGAGATGAAGCTGATTGTAGATTTGATTTACCAGTCTGGTTTTGAAGGAATGCGGTATTCCATTTCCAACACAGCAGAGTACGGCGATTATATTACAGGGCCAAAGATTATTACAGAAGATACCAAGAAGGCAATGAAGAAGATTTTGTCCGATATCCAGGATGGAACCTTTGCAAAAGACTTCTTATTAGATATGTCTCCTGCAGGAAGACAGGTTCATTTCAGGGCTATGAGAAAACTGGCAGCAGAGCATCCTGCAGAGGAGATTGGAAAAGAAGTGCGTAAGCTCTATAGCTGGAACAACGAAGAAGATAAGCTGATTAATAACTAAATCAAAAGAGTTTTGAGGGAAATACCCCTGTTTGCGGAATGCTGCAGGGGTATTTTTACATGGGAGCTTACAAATGGTATCCTTCATAAAAGTCAATAAAGTGTTTCAGGGATTTTGATACTTTGGCATCCTTCTTGTAGGCGAAACCGATGAAGCGTTTGGAAATTGGGACGCTAAGGGGGATTTCTACCAGGGTTCCGTCTTTTAATTCATTTTCAACGAAATCCCGGATGACACAGCCTATCCCCAAGCCGATTTTTGACATTTCAATCAAAAGATCCATGTTGGAGACTTCAATCATGTCCTGAATCATAATATGGCTGTCCTGGAAATAGCCGTCAATATACTGGCGGGTCATATTTTCCTTATCCAAAAGCAGCAGGGTGGAGCTTTGCAGGATATATTGTTTTTCCACGCCGCGGATTTTCAGGTTGCGCAGGTAATCCTTGGCGGCAACAAAAATGTCCTCAATTTCCCGGAGGGGATAAAAGTCGATGTCCTTAAAAACCTCCGGTTTGCCGATGAGCCCGATATCCAGTTTCCCCTCTTCCAAAAGCTTTAAGGTCTGGTTGGTGGAATGGCAGGCAATGGAGATGTTGATGTGCGGATATTTCTTGATAAAATCCCGCAGATAAGGAAGGAGGATATATTTGCATAAGGTGGAGCTTACGCCGATGATCAGGTTTCCCACGCCTAATGCGATGGAGCGGCGCAGCTTGTCCTCGCCCAAGGTGAGGGTTTCGAAAGCAGATTTCACATGGATGTACAAAAGCTCTCCTTCCGGGGTCAGGGTAACTCCCCTGGAGCTGCGGTCAAATAGTTTTACGCCTATGTTTTCTTCTAATTTTTGGATGGATTTGCTGATGGCGGGCTGGCTGATATACAGTTCTTTTGCAGCCTTAGAAATGTTTCTGGTATTGGCAACGGCATAAAAAATTCTATATGAGGAAAGATTTTGTTCCATATGAGCACCACCTATAACTATATATTATAATAATTATATTTATTATGTATTTCTATTATACTATGTAATATGGTAAAATAGCAAGCAGAAAGAAAGGAACAGGAGGATTGTAATATGGGAATGACGATGACGCAGAAAATTTTAGCGGCAGCAGCAGGACTTCCAGAAGTAAAGGCAGGGCAGCTGATAGAAGCAGAATTGGACTTGGTACTTGGAAATGACATTACTGCACCGGTAGCAATACATGAGATGGATAAGTTTACCCTGGAGGGCGTATTCCATAAGGATAAGATTGCTTTGGTTATGGATCATTTTGTGCCAAACAAGGATATCAAGTCTGCACAGCACTGTAAATGTGTCCGGGAGTTTGCCTGCAAGCATGAAATCAGCAATTTTTTTGATGTGGGCGAGATGGGGATTGAGCATGCGCTTCTCCCGGAAAAAGGCCTTACGGTGGCAGGGGATGTGATAATCGGGGCGGATTCCCACACCTGCACCTACGGGGCGCTGGGAGCTTTTTCCACTGGCGTGGGAAGCACAGACATGGCAGCAGGAATGGCTACCGGAAAGGCATGGTTTAAGGTTCCCTCCGCAATCAAGTTCAACCTTACCGGAAAACTGCCAAAATGGGTGAGCGGAAAGGATGTTATCCTGCATATTATCGGCATGATCGGCGTGGATGGAGCCTTGTACAAATCCATGGAGTTTACCGGGGAAGGCATCAGCAGCCTGTCCATGGACGATCGGTTTACCATTGCCAATATGGCCATCGAGGCAGGAGGGAAGAATGGAATTTTCCCTGTGGATGAGAAAGCAATTGCATATATGAAAGAGCATTCCAGCCGGGAATTTAAAATATACGAGGCAGATGCGGATGCAGAATATGAGGAGGAGTATACCATTGATCTTGGCGCTTTAAAGCCTACCGTGGCGTTTCCCCATTTACCGGAGAACACAAAGACCATTGACCAGATAGGGGAGATTTCCATTGACCAGGTGGTGATTGGCTCCTGCACCAATGGGCGTTTGGACGATCTGCGCGTGGCTGCAGAAGTGTTAAAGGGAAAGAAGGTAGCAAAAGGAATCCGCTGTATCGTGATTCCCGCAACCCAGAGAATCTACCTGGAAGCAATGGAGGAAGGGCTTTTAAAGACATTTATAGAAGCTGGGGCAATTGTCAGTACGCCCACCTGCGGCCCCTGTCTTGGAGGGTACATGGGGATACTGGCAGAAGGAGAACGCTGCGTGTCCACCACAAACCGGAATTTTGTGGGGCGCATGGGACATGTGGAATCAGAGATATACCTTGCAAGCCCGGCAGTAGCAGCAGCCAGTGCCATCACCGGGAAAATTTCAGCGCCAGAACAGGAGGGAACGATATAATATGAAAGCCAGCGGAACAGTGTTTAAGTATGGAGATAATGTAGATACAGATGTGATTATTCCAGCAAGATACCTGAATTCTTCTGATCCAAAAGAATTGGCATCCCATTGCATGGAAGACATTGATAAGGATTTTGTAAACAGGGTAAAGGCGGGGGATCTCATTGTAGCGGATAAGAATTTTGGCTGCGGCTCCTCCAGGGAACATGCGCCTATTGCCATCAAGGCAGCAGGGGTGAGCTGTGTGATTGCAGAGACCTTTGCAAGAATTTTCTATCGGAACGCTATCAACATCGGCCTTCCTATTATCGAATGTCCAGAGGCAGCAGAAGGCATTGAGGACGGAGATGAGGTAGAAGTTGATTTTGACAGCGGAGTGATTACCAACAAAACCAAGGGAACTGCCTTCCAGGGGCAGGCATTCCCAGAATTTATGCAGAAAATCATCAAAGCGGAGGGGCTGGTGAATTATATTAACCAGAAAGATGCTTAAGGTAACTGATATATTTTTCTGAAATTTTTATTTGGCTGTAGATTTCGGCATATTCCCGGGGCGAATAATGTTCCAGGTAATTCGCCTGGAAGTTCTTGGAAACCCCATGCTTTTTTGCCAAATCTACGGCCTTGTTATAAGCAATTGCTGCTTTTTCTTCATTTTGGTAGGTTCCTACCGTATAATTTCCATTGATATGAATCTGTACTTTATAGGCCACGCCCCGGGAAGAAGAAATTTTTGTCACACCGTAGTATTGATTGACGACAATTATGTTGGAGTAGCGGAAATCTGTGGGGTCTTCGTTGGCAAAATAGTAGTCCCGTCCTGCAACCCCATAATTTTTTATGCCGTAACGGGAAAGAATATTAATCTGCATTCCATAATCGCTGACAAAAAGATGTCCCTGCCGGCGCATAATTTTATGGCTGGAATAATAAAATAAATCGTCAATGTCAAATTTTAATTCGTCCGATTTGGAAATATAGTAAATAAAATAATTATTCCTTAAATAGATGGGATTTTTAAAATAAATAAGATTATCCCGAAAATTCAACAAAGAAATCACTTTGCTAAAACTTAAAATAGTAGGGAGCAAAAAGGCGTCTTCAAAAGAGATGGAAGCATCTCCCAGCAGCCGGGCGGCTTCCTGGTAAGCAAGATGCGCGTTCTCCTCCGTGTCAAAGCTGCCAAGGGATATGTGCTTGCTTCGGTAAGTGATGCTGGCACGGTAATATGCAGTTCCATTTTTTTTGTAAGCAATGTAGACGCCTGGCAGCATGAGAACCTCCATAAATCATATTTCTATGTATTTTTTCGGTAAAAAAATACAAAATAAGTATATCACAAAAACAAAGAAACGCAAGTTTTTGTGAGAATGGAGAAGTCCAATGGAAAAGAGGAACGATTATGTTGACAATTCAAAACTTACTAAAGAAGGTGTATTGCTGTATTCGGAATATACCCAAAAAGTCCTATCGGAATTGTGCAGTCCTTGTTTCTGGTTTTTCGGTATTTGCAATGGTTTCCCTTAACGCCAACGGCTTTGGCGGTACAGGAAAAAACAAACATGCAGTGGAATGCAGCAGCATGAGGAACGTAGAGGAAATCCAAGGGGAAAATCCGCAGACAGAGCATTCAGCCGCCGGCGATTTTGCTGCTTCCTGCAAACAGGCAATTGAATTAGAACAGAGTAAAATGAAAGAGGCAAAAAAGGCCCAGATAGAGAAAAAGGAAGTGGCTGCCGTGTGCGCCAGCATAGAGCCAGTCCACAATGAGATACAAAAACCTCCAGTAAATCCTTACAGCGACATTATCATTTCCCAGGAGGATTATGATGCGCTTCTTCGGATTGTACAGGCAGAAGCAGGCGGGGAGGATGAGCAGGGAAGAATCCTGGTGGCGGAGGTCATCTTAAACCGGGTGCTGGCAGAGGAATTTGCGTCTACGGTATATGATGTGATTTTTGAGAAAAGCGGCGGAAGCTCCCAGTTTGCTCCTACTGCAGACGGGCGGTACTATTCGGTTGAGGTGACTCAGAGTACCATGGAGGCAGTGGAGAAGGCGATACATGAGGAGGATTTGTCCCAGGGAGCATTATTTTTTTCTGCCCGGAGGAAAGCAAATCCAAATGATATGGCATGGTTTGATAATAATTTAACCTGGCTGTTCCAGTATGGCGGACATGAGTTTTATACGCTTCCCTGATATTTTCATTGACAGGAAAGAGGAAAGCTTTTATAATGAGGGGTGTTCGAAAAAGTTGGACACCCCTATAGTGATAAAAGAAAAATGAAGGATGGAAATATCGTATGTTATATGTAAGTACAAGGAATAACGAGGAGAAGGCAGCTGCATCCCAGGCGATTTTAAAAGGGCTGGCAGCAGACGGCGGATTGTTTGTGCCGGAACAGATACCGTCATTAGATATTTCGATGGACAAATTGGCATCCATGACATACCAGGAGACCGCTTATGAGGTCATGAAGCTGTTCCTGGACGATTTTACCGAGGAAGAGTTGAAGCATTGCATCCAAAGCGCCTATGACGGGAAATTTGATACGGAAGAGATTGCACCCTTAAAAAAAGCGGGGGACGTTTGTTTCCTGGAGTTATTTCATGGGGCTACGATTGCTTTTAAGGATATGGCGCTTTCCATTCTGCCTCATCTTATGATTACTGCCGCAAAGAAAAATCAGGTGGAAAATGAGATTGTTATTTTAACCGCAACCTCAGGGGATACCGGGAAAGCAGCGCTGGCAGGCTTTGCTGGCGTGAAAGGGACAAAGATTATTGTCTTTTACCCAAAAGACGGCGTAAGCCCTATACAGCAGAAGCAGATGGTAACCCAGAAGGGGGATAATACCTTTGTAGTAGGAATCAATGGGAACTTTGACCAGGCGCAGACAGGCGTGAAGCAGATGTTTTCAGATAAGGACCTGGGCAAAACCATGGAAGCGGCAGGATATCAGTTTTCCTCTGCCAATTCTATAAATATCGGCCGGCTGGTTCCGCAGATTGTATATTATGTTTATGCTTATGCAAAAATGGTGCAGATGGGAGAGATAAAAAGCGGAGAAAAGATAAATGTGGCAGTTCCCACTGGAAACTTTGGCAATATCCTGGCGGCCTTTTATGCAAAAAATATGGGGCTTCCCATTGGAAAGCTGCTTTGTGCTTCCAATGAAAATAAGGTATTATATGATTTCTTTTCCACAGGTACATATGACAGGAACCGTGAATTTGTCTTAACCTCCTCGCCCTCCATGGATATTTTGATTTCCAGCAATTTGGAACGGCTGATTTACCGGATTGCAGGGAACAATCCAGGAAAGAACCAGTCTCTGATGCGGGAGCTGCAGGAGGATGGAAAATATACCATCACAGAAGAGATGCGAGAGCAGTTATCGGATTTTTATGGAAATTATGCCAGCGAAGCGGAGACCGCCTCCATCATCCGGGAGGTTTACCAGACATCCGGTTATATTATGGATACCCACACAGGGGTAGCCGCTTCGGTATATAAGAAGTACCGGGAGGAAACCGGCGATACGGCCAAAACAGTGATTGCGTCTACTGCAAGCCCATACAAGTTTACCAGGAGCGTTATGGCGGCCATTGATGAAAAGTATAAGGATAAGCCGGATTTTACGCTGATAGATGATCTTGCAGCGCTGTCTGGGACAGCAATCCCAAAAGCCATTGAGGATATCCGCACAGCTCCAATTCTTCATAAGACAGTATGTGAGATAGGAGAGATGCAGGCGGCAGTCAAAGGATTTTTAAAGATATAAGATACGCGGAGTATAAACAGGACAGCTCCCTTTAGGATGTATGAGACGATATATCAAAAACAAGCTTCCCGCTTATAGGGAGCTTGTTTTTGATATAAGACAAACTATTAAAAACAGGCTCCACGCTATGGGGAGTTTGTTTCGTTGATGATATGAGGCAGACTATTAAAAACAGGCTCCACGCTATGGGGAGCCTGTTTTTTTAAGAAGTAATAGAGAATATAAAATTGATGGTTCCAAATGAATAAATGACAGGAAGCAGATAAGAAGGCGCTTCCGTTGCCAAAACAGTGTTTTCATGGCACTCTGGCGGCTGCAGATGCAGCTCTAACGTATAGTCATTGGACATGTTTACAGAATACAGCCCGTTATGTAAGTTTAAAAAGTCTTCCATAGAAGCGCTGACATATTCGTCAAACTCTTCGAATTCATCGTCCACATACCTGCTTGCGAAAGCGATAGCAGTCTCAGAATCCATATCAAGCGCTGACAGAAAAGCAAACTGTCCATCTACTTGCTGGGATACACAATAATTCGTAGGAACTTCCGGCAGAGTCATAATATTCAAAGGCGTAAAATCTTCTCCAATAAAACGTACCAGATTGTTGAAAAGGAGCGTAAGGTAACAAGTAATATTCTGGGCATCAGGCAGATCCTCTGGAAGATACAGGCTGGCCAGCAGTTTGTCTACCATATTTTTTTGTTCTTCCATCATGTCCAATTCGTAAATCTCATATTCAGATTTGTATTCTGTAATGAGATTTTCCAGTTCAATGTGGGTCACTATTTTTTTATCCACCAGAATCTGTCCCAGTAACATGTAATTAGGAAGCTGAATGGTCAGCAGTTTGTCCACCTGTTCGGGAGTGAGGTAGCCAAGCTCTACGGCAAGTTCTCCAAAACGCTTGTCATAATGTGTTTGTGTAATATAGACATCTGCGACTTCACTTGCTGACATATATCCAGAATGAATTGCCAGTGTACCGAATTTTTTGTGGGTAGAGGACTGTATCTTTAAAGCCTCAATGAGCTGCTCGGGAGTGATAACTCCCTTATTAAGCAAAAAATTACCAAAAAACTGCGTATGCATAACTGTTATCTCCCTTCAAAACGTCCTTTTAAAATTTCTGCAATTGCAGAAGAAGAGAAAGGCTTCTGTACAAAATCGCGTGCTCCTTCCAGAATAGCATTTTTTAATTGTGTCTGGGTGCCGACAGATGAAACAACAACGATATACGCTTTGGGGTCAAAGCCGCGGATATCGCGGATTGCCTCAACACCATCTTTTACAGGCATTACAATGTCTAAAAAAGAAAGGTCTGGCTGGTGCTCCTTATACAAGTCAAATGCTTCCTGGCCGTTGGAAGCCTCTACAAAATTATCATAGCCACATTTTTTGATGATGTCTTTAAGCTGTTTTCTTGCCAGAACAGAATCATCGCAAATTAATATTTTTCTGTTTTCCATTCGAATCGCTCCTTGTTGATTTATATGTTTTAATTCTACACTAAGTGGTTGGAAGTTTCAATCATTTCTTTCATATTTGATGCAATTTGATGCAATTTCCTTGACTTATATAGCTTTTCTATTTTCACATACTTTAACATATTAGCATATATTTCAAGCTCTATTCAAGAAAAATAATGTGATTTCATAAAAAATTTATATTTACGGATAAAATTTTATATGTTTTTTGATTTTTCCCATGGATTTTTTTTAGAAAATAGTTTAAAATATGGATGTCCGAATGAAGATGGAAAGGAGAAGGGAATGGTGTACCAGGAATTGATTGCCCAGGCAGTAAAAGCCAAAGAATCAGCTTATGCCCCCTATTCAAATTTTCGCGTAGGGGCTGCGCTTTTGACGGAAAGCGGGAAAATTTATACTGGCTGCAACGTTGAGAATGCAAGTTTTCCGGCTGGAAATTGCGCGGAACGGACGGCGGTATTCAAAGCGGTGTCAGAAGGAGAGCGGGAATTTAAGGCAATTGTGGTAAATGGAGATACCGGCAGATATCTGCCCCCTTGCGGCATATGCAGGCAGGTGCTGGCAGAGTTTTGCGATCCCGATGCCTTTCAGGTAATTCTCGCGAAAGACCAGTCGGATTACCGGGTTATGACGCTGGGGGAATTGCTTCCAGAAGCTTTCCGGCCAGAAAATCTAAATCAGGAAAAAGATAAAAAATGATTGACAAAGAAATAACAAAAGGATATGCTATAGGTTAGAGAACTTTAAAATTTTAAGGAGGAAAGTGTACAATGGCAACAAAGGCATATTATCCAAGAACAGAGATCGGGCCGAACAAAGTTGGTTTTTCAAAGACCCGTTCCATTATTGAAGCTGCTTTCTATGGAAACAATGTGGTGAAGGTGAATACGCTGAAGGAGGCATATGAGCTGGCTAAGAATTCCCCAGGGACTGTTGTGACAGACATGCCTGTGTACAGGGGCGAGGAATTCGGCCTGGAACCAGATGCAAAAGTATTGCTGTTCAATGATGGCTCTATTACAGGACGTTATGCACCTGCAAGAAGAATTACAGGAAAACCTGGAGTGAATACCACAGAGCTGGATAAGATTCTGATGGATGCAGTTTATGATACCAGATGGAAGACCATGTATCATGCAGAAGTATTTATCGGCCTTGATCCAGAATTCATGGTGAAAGCACACCTGCTGATTCCAGAAGGAGAAGAGAACCTCCTTTATTCCTGGATGCTGAATTTCCAGTATATGTCTGACAATTATGTAAAGATGTATAAGTCGTCCAAATTATATGAGAATGAGCCGGATATTTATATCTTCTCTGATCCCCAGTGGGTTGGGACAGATAAGACGGATATTTCTGATCCCAACTGCCTGTGCTACTTTAATACAGATACAAACTGTGCAGGAATTCTGGGCATGAGATACTTCGGCGAGCACAAAAAGGGAACACTGACCCTGGCATGGGCTCTGGCAAACAGGAACGGTTATGCTTCCTGCCACGGCGGACAGAAAGAATATACATTGGAAGATGGTTCTAAGTATGTTGCAGCTGTATTTGGTTTGTCTGGATCAGGCAAATCAACATTGACACATGCAAAACATAACAATAAATACCCATCCATCAAAGTGCTTCATGACGATGCGTTTATCATCAATGCAGAGACATGCTCTTCGGTAGCGTTGGAGCCTACTTACTTTGACAAGACAGCAGATTATCCTACTGCATGCGAAGATAATAAGTTCCTATTGACCGCCCAGAACTGTTCTGCAACTTTAGATGAGGATGGAAAAGTCGTACTGGTAACGGAAGATGTACGTAACGGCAATGGACGTGCAATCAAGTCCAAATTGTGGTCTCCAAACCGTGTGGATAAGATTGAAGCTCCGGTAAATGCTATTTTCTGGATTATGAAAGACCCCACCATTCCGCCGGTAGTAAAATTAAAGGGCGCTTCCCTGGCTTCTGTTATGGGCGCAACACTTGCAACAAAGCGTTCTACCGCTGAAAGGCTTGCAGCGGGCGTAGATCCTAACGCATTGGTGGTAGAGCCTTATGCAAATCCATTCAGGACCTATCCTCTGGTAAATGACTATGAGAAGTTCAAA
>CANDGI010000033.1 GCA_947384285.1 uncultured Lachnospiraceae bacterium | reverse complement strand
ATACGAAAAAGAAATTTTTTGCTAATTTAGGCTTGACTTTTCATAGCTGGTCTCTTTCTTAATCTAAGGAACATAACTGGCACATCTCTGCTTTTCTGTCTGTGCGGGCCAAGAATTCTTGGCAATTGCCTACAACATACCTTATATTTCCTGCAGCCGCCAATATAACAGCAAACTGTGAACCAGCATAACAGCCAGGGAAAACACAAGGAAAAAAATCCAAATGCCGCCGCTCTTTGTCCCCCAGTTTTCTTTGCATGCAATCCATTCCCCTGGGTATAAAGCATACAGCTTAGGGAGATACCGCTCCTTCAAAATAATCATCATATAATAAATGACAAAAGGCAGTCCATAAGCCATATAATAATTTCGGAATGCCGCTGCAAAAATCCCGGACAGCTCTGCAAAAATTCCTCCTGTAAAGCTGATGCGAAGAAGAATTCCTAAAACCTTCCAGATTTCTTCCCAGGAAATGCTTCCCTTCAGTTCTAAGGGATAGAGAAACAAAAAAGCTAAAAGCAGCCCTAAGGCGCCTGCCAGAAAAAACGGCAGAAATCCTCCCCCATAAATCCAAAAGGTCTTCTTCCTCACATAATCCATCCGGCTGGTCCTCACCATGTACAATTTTAAAAATCCGCTAAAAGATTCCCTCACGTAGGAAGCGCCCGGCGGTAACACTGCAGCAATAGGTATGAAAAACAGCATAATCTGCTCTTTTAGCGCAGTCTCATAAAACTTTAGAAAGCTTCCAGAATTTAGGGGAACTTCTATCTGATAAAAAGGAAATCCTGCCGCCATTCCAAGAAAAACCACCGCCGCAGCGGCCCAAAAGCCTTTTTCCCTTAACAATTCTTTCATGTCTCAATCTCCCATCCTGGCTAAACCGGAAAAACATAGTACAAAATCTCAGAAAAATAATGTTGGAAACATTTCTTATAAATTAAGGGTAACAATTTTTCTTTTGCAAATATTCTCCCAGTTGTAAAGGATTGGTAAAGGAATTTCTGAAACTGATCATATATAAAAAATTCATTGAGCATTTCCATAAATCATGGCAGCATATTATCTTCTTTTCATAAATTTATCTCTGCACTTCTTACTTTATACCTTCACCTTCTTTACTTTACTGTACTTTCCGTATATCCGGCTTCCCGTAGAATCTATCCGGTATCCCCGTACACGCACATAATAGGTTTTGTTCTTTTTCAAGCCTTTTATTGTTTTTGCCAGAAATGATGTATAGGCTTTTTTTGTGGAAGATTTGAATTTCTTATTGGTGGAATAGCATATTTCGTATCCTTTTACTTTGCTGATTCCGCTGTACTGTACCTTGAATTTTCCTTTTCCTCTCTTTTTCAGAGAAGTGATTGTCTCTCTTTTTGGCTTTGCAACTTTTTCCCACCTGGCATACACTGTACGGGAGCCGGAACCAGATACCCTTGTATAAGAAACTATTTTCCTGCCCCCGGCTTTTTGCAAGTACCATCCCCGGAACAAATATCCTTTCCGCTTGGCAGTAGGCAATTTTCCTAATTGCTGGTTATCTTTTCTTGTAATTGATTTCTGGCCTATCACTGTGCCGCCATTTCCATCAAAAAATATTGTAAACATTTCCTGCCCTGTCGTTGACGGGCTTGGTGTACTGCCAGGTTTACTTGGACTTTCTGTGTTTGTTGAAGTTCCCGGCTTTATTGGGGTTGACGGGTTCGTTATATTTCCTGAAGATATTTTTTCCCAACATGCACTGAATGTATAATCTTGAAATCTTTTGTAACGGACAGTCGTATCTTCATATCGTATTCCACCTGTCTCTTCATCACTTCCCACATCATTCCGTATCCAGCCTAAAAATTTATACCCTTCTTTTGTTGGATTTTTTAATTTTATATACTCTCCGGCACGGTAACTGGAAGGATTATCAGCAGCATTTCTTCCGCCATTTAATTCATAGGTAATTTTATATGTATTTCCAAGCTGAAGCTGAATTCTATTTTCTGGAACTTTTAACAAATACGCCAAAGTCTCTATCTCATCATTTGAACCTATCAAACGAAGCATAGCCTGATTTACAGATAAAAAAGATAAACTGTTAACATTTTCCTGGTATTTCTCACTATAATCCCAATACCATGAATCTGGTATATTTTCAGGAATTGTAATTGAAGCACATTTACAACTATTAAATGCATTATAATAAATACATCTTACATCTTCTGGTATCTGATAATCAATTCCAGCATTTTTTCCAGCGGGATAAGCAACCAGGTCACAGTATGGGTCATCTGCATCTTTTTTCCAGAAAAGTACCCCATCTCTTGTAAAATAATAATCATTCTCTCCTGTTACCACAATTTCCTGCAAATTTGGGCAATTATTCAATGTGTATTTATCCCATGCATATTTACCCCATACGTTTCCATCAATAACAATCTTTGTGATTCCAACATTGTTGATGGCGGGCATTCCATTACTTTTCACCTGAACTTCTATATTCAAATTTGGACAATTTTCCAACCATTCTACATCCATTTCTGTGGTAGGCTTCGTACAATTTACCACTGATAAACTAGGACAGTCCCGAAAGCCAAAGCTTTCCACACTTGAAGGCAAATTGATTTCCTGCAGCTTTTCTAGATTGCCTAAACTTACGCTTTTCACAGTGGAAGGAAAATTAATCGTAGTAAGATATCCTTCTTCTATCATTCCGCTGTTATCATTATTATAAACATTTACATACTCTATACCTTCAGTAAAATTCAGAGTGGTAACAGGAACTCCTTCTAAGTAACTTAAGTTAACCTGGCCGTCGTTATAAGTCAAAGCTGTCAAAGAACTACAGCCTTTCAAAGCATCTGCTACACTGTCAAAACTCAAATCCCCCAAAAATACAAAATCTGTCATATTGGTAAACCCTTCAAAAGCTTCCAACGCCATTCTATCAACTGTAGCCGGAATCGTGATGCTTCTTACTTTTGATTTATCAGGAACTTCAAATTTTTGATAAGAATAGCCTACGCCTACCACAGTTTTCTCATCAATTTTCTCTGGAATGATAATATCACACATGGTATCGTCTTCCGGCGTTCTACAATATTTTGTTACTTCAACAGTCCCATCTTCATTTTCATAATATTCCCATGTCCAGTCCTGTGAAATAGTAAATCCAGAAATTCTCGCATTACCTTCTAACGGATCCTGTTTTGTATGTTCTGAACCAGATATCACAGATGCTTCGAAAGAACCAGTAAAATAATTTGATATCAAACAAATAAACAATAAAAAAGTTAGTATTCTTTTTTTCATTTTGAACTCCTTCCTAACCTGTATAAACCAGTAAAACTGATATAAAAATTTTGCGTTACGCCTAAATTTTATGATACAGCAGATAGACATTTAGACAAATCGGATATTTAATTTATTTTGTGGCAGTTCCTTAATTTATCATTTCCACCTCAAGGTATAATATCCTGAATTTGAAAACGTCCCTATCCTTATGTAATAAGTTCCTTTCGGAAGGTTAAGCGTAACCTTGTCCTTTCCTCCAATATCCCACCAGAAAATATTACCTTTCGGAATCAATGTTCCCTTTTCATCAATCAACCTATAACTGCCGCCTTTTTTTACCATTGCCTGCATAAATAAGCTAGTATCCGTCAAACCTGCAGCCCTGATCTTAGAATCAAAAGAAAACACAATCTTTGCCTTTTTGGGGAGGTTTATTTTATAATAATGATTTTTATCAAAAAAAATCAGATTTTTTACTGTCGCTTTTTTCTTCAAAGTTACTGCACTTTTCAAATTATTTCCCACTTTGCTTAACTTTCCAACTGCTGTAAAGGAATAACGGATTTTATACTGCTGATTCCCATCTGCTGCCAGAAAATATGTCCCCTTTTTTACTGCCCATGAAAAAGAAAAATTCTTTTTTTCATTCAAAATGTTACTGTTTTCTACCAAAACTTTTTTTGAAGCATTCAACAAATTAACATTCGTAAAGGAAGAATCTCCTTCATCAGATTCCTCATCCTGTGCATAATAATCTTTTTCTCCTGGAAGAGACGATGTTTTCACATCCACTATGATATATCCCTGCTTTGGTATCTTAATTTTGTAATAAGAAACGCCATAACTCTTATAGCTGATGTCCCCTTCTTCATCCTTTTCATAAACTCCGCCTTGTCCGCTTACCCATTTCTTATTCTTCATCGCAGTATCTGCCGCCAAGGCCGTAAAGCTTAATGATATAAGACACAAAACGATTGCCATGAAACCAAATAATTTTTTCTTCATAAAAACACTCCTTTTTTACTTATCAGAATATATTTTATAGTTATAACTTATTATACTATAGACATAAAAATATTAAAGTTAAAATATATTTTTTTATAATTTGGAGATACTATGTGATAAAATTATTTTTTATATTTTGAGGTTTGAAATAAAAAAATAAGTTTTTCATTGTTATTTGTGCCTAAGTAAAAGGAAAGGAATAGATGATTATGATGAAAGATTTAGATTTTGCATTTATTGGAAAGAGAATCCGGGAGATTCGAAATCAAAAAATGCTGACACAGGAATATATTGCCAATGCTGTAAATGTAAATGTTTCCCATATCAGCAATATTGAAACAAATAAAGTAAAAGTCTCCCTCTCGCTTCTGGTTCATATCTGCAATGTGTTAGATACTACCATAGATTATATTTTGGAAAATGAATACCATTCTCCAAACTCAGCCATTGAACATGAACTAATCTACATTTTCAAAGATATGGATAAAGAAAAACAAAAAACTCTACTTCGAATCGCAAAAGCGCTGTAAAATTTCATTGAGCAATTCAAACATCAGTATACAAGGGGCTGCACTCTGCACAATGTTTCATCGGTTTGAATTGTACAGAGTGGATTTTTTTAGGCTGATTCGTTAAATAAAAATTCATTGTAATTCCCTCTTCTGGGAAAAAATTAAATCCGTATAATAGTCATTTATCCAGGCTGCCTCATAAAATGATACCGGCATATCTCTGCTCCTTCCATTTGAATATAGTGAACATCAGATTTATCCCTGAATCTGCAGAAGTTTTTTCTTCAATTCCCCTTCCAAACGGTTTATTTCTTTTTCTGCTTCCCTGCGCTTTTCCCTTCCCTCTTTCTGGATACGCATCACCTCATCCAAGGTGGAAATCAAGGATTCATTGGTTTTTCGCAAGGTTTCCATATCTATAATTCCCCGTTCCGATTCCTTGGCTGTCTCTATGGTAGCCATCTTTAACCGCTCTGCATTTTTCTTTAACAATTCATTGGTCAAATCCGTCACTTCCCGCTGAACCTGGGCTGCCTGGGCAGAATGCTCCACACCCATGGCAAGAACCATCTGGCTTTTCCACAATGGAATGGTATTTACAATCGTAGACTGAATTTTTTCCACCATAATCGTATCGTTATTCTGTACCAGGCGAATCTGAGGCGCCGTCTGGATAGAAATCATTCTGGTCAGCTCCAGGTCATGGATTTTCTTTTCAAAACGGGTGCACAAGTTTTCCAAATCCTTGGCTTCCTGGGCATCCTCCGGCAGCCCTGAACGGTTGGCCTTTTCAATCAGGGCGGTAAACTCGTTAGCCCGAACCTCCTGAAGCTTTCTTTTTCCTGCCAGAATATACATGGAAAGCTCCTTAAAATATACCTTGTTCTGCTCATACATTTTATCCAGAATTGCGGCATCCTTCATCAATTGTACCTGATGCCCTTCCAAAACCTTGCAGATTTTGCTCACGTTCACTTCCGCTTTATCATATTTTGCTTTTAAGGCGGTTATCTTATTGGAAGATTTCTTAAAAATACCCAGAAATCCCCTTTCTTCCTCTGCATCAAAGCTTTTTAACTCTGTCACCACCCCTGCCAGCAAATCCCCGATTTCCCCTAAATCCTTGGTCTGCACATTTTCCAGAGCTTTTTCTGAAAAATCAGCCATTTTTTTCTGGGTTCCCGCTCCATACTGCAGCACAAGATTGGAATTGTGCAAATCTATCTGGCTGGTAAACTGATCCACCATCCGCCGCTCTTCCTCTGTTAAAATCGTGTCATCCCAGGCAGGTTCGGCTGTCTCTTCTTTCACCTGCACCGCCTCCTCCTTTTCTGGAAAAGGATCTAACGTCAATACTGGAGCTTCCTCAAACTTAAATTCTTCACTCATATTTTTCCTCCATTTTTAAAATCATCCTTTGTCAGCCCTTCCTGCGCCAACATGGTATGTAACACGGAAATATCCGAGGACACGTCCCACGCCACATCCTCAAACAGGCTGTCCAGCAGTTTTTCAAACGCCACATTCAACGTATCAAGGGTCTGTTCTATCTCTTCTTTGGAATTTCTAATATTTTCACCTTGAACCGGCTGGCTTTCCAATTTCTGGTAAGCCTCCAGAAGCTTTACTGTTGTTGGAAGGTAATACTCCATTAATTTTGAAATATCTTCCAAGGAATCCGGGTCTTCCTTTACCCGGTCAAATATTTTTTGTATCAGCACTTCCATACGGGAAATCTTACGGGAAATTTCTTCTCCTGGGATTGCCTGGCTGCACGTTTGTATTTTTCTGATATATTCTTTTCCCTCAGAAACCACCTTCTGGACTTCAGGATTTACAGAAGCATCCTTTGTATCAAAAATCTGGGACTGTCTCTGCTGTTCCCTCTCCTTTTGCTCAATCCTTTGCTTTTGGATGCTCTGATATTCCTGATAAGTATCATGGCTGACAATCAGGCATGTATTGTCCGCATCCAGGTGTCCCTGGCAAAACCAGCCCTGATCAATCATTTTTTTTACATCCTTTTGTACAAAATGAAAGGATTTTCCATTTTTTTCCGCCAATTCTTTGATATTGCAGTAAGTCCTTCCACGCAGGCCCGCAATATACCCCCGGTATCTTTTTAAGGCAGACAGCATCCCCTTCCCTTTCCATGCCATAATGCCGCACCCAACAAGAAAAGGAAACAAAATGGAAAGCGCTATTTTTATCCCTATATGGAAGCTTCCAAGAAACATTCCCACAAGCATCAATATCACCATGGCAATTCCAATCCCGGCGCCAAAGGTCCAGCCGCAGGCTGTCAATACTATGCCGCCAACCTTTACCGAAGTATTCTTTTTAAAAAGCTCTGGCTTTGTATTGGGATTCTGTTCCTGCCATCCCCTCCCGCCGGGGCTTCCTGGAACAGACTGGGAAAAATAGCCATACTGATTCTTTGGGTTCTTTTCCTTCCATTCTTTTTGACTCCGGTTTTCGGAAAAAGACTGGGATACCGCCTGATTTACTGCATCCCCCGCTGTCTTTAACCCATCCTGGATACTGTTTACTGCTTCATTTACGGTATTTGTAATTGTTTTGTTTAATTGACGAAAATCCTGGGTATTTACGGCATCCTCCACAATAGCTCGGATATCCCTCCCAAATTTCTCCCATTCCTTATCCATAGATTCCTCCAGTATATAGTACACGATACAAATATCTGTTCTTTTCATTTTTCATCTTTTATTATGTACCATCAATCTTCTAAAATCAACACTTTAATTTCTATTGTATTATTTTTTGTAAGATGATAAAATATTTCTGCTTAGAAACTGTAAATAACTGCTGAATCCTGCGCCTGTTTTTTTGCAGCTCTGCTCAAAAACCAGGCGCGTAATTTCCGAAAGTGAGGGAAACTATGAAAACACACAATGATTTACGGGAACTGTTAAACCGCATTGACCATAAAGGTTATCCAGCCTATAAAGATACAAGGGGAAGCTACCAGTTTGACAAATATGTTTTGTCCATTGACCATGTACAGGGAGACCCCTTCGCTGCGCCTTCCAAAGTAAGCGTCCATGTATCAGGAAAAGCCGCAGGATTTCCAACGGATTTATTTCAGGAAAAGCATAAGAGGATTGCCTTGCAGGATTTTCTGCTTCGAAAATTTTCAAGGGAAGCGGAAGCATTCACCTTTAAGGCAAAAGGCTCCGGCAAGAGCGGCTTAATGTCCGTCAGCAGATGCGGACAGGAAATTTTGGAGCGGACTGCCTGTGAAATCCAGCAGAATGGAACCGTTATCATCCGCATGGAAATCGGATTTCCAGCCAACGGCAGAACCATCAACAGCAGGGAATTAATCAAAATCCTTTTTGACTTTCTCCCAGGCTGCGTGAAAAAATCCCTGCTCTATGCTGCTTTGGATTCCAAAGCGGTGGACAAAAATGCAAAGCTTGCAGAAGACCAGCAGTTTATCCGCGAAGAGCTGCCAAAACTGGGGCTTGCCGCTTTTGTAGCCAACGGAGCGGTTCTTCCCAGGGAATCCGGAGTATCTGACCGCCCGATGAAACAGGCAGTTCCGTTCCAGTCCCCAAAATCCATGGAAGTATCCCTTAAGCTTCCCAATTACGGAACAATCACCGGCATGGGCATCAAACAGGGCATTACCCTGGTGGTAGGGGGCGGCTACCATGGCAAATCCACCTTGCTGAAAGCCTTGGAGCTTGGCGTATACAACCACATTTCCGGCGACGGCAGGGAATATGTGATTACAGATGATTCCGCAATGAAAATCCGTGCGGAGGATGGAAGAAGCATCAAACAGGTAGACATTTCCATGTTTATCAACAATCTTCCCAATAAAAAAGATACTATCCACTTTTGCACCGAGGATGCCAGCGGAAGCACCTCCCAGGCAGCCAACGTGGTAGAGGCTATGGAAGCCGGAACAAAGGTAATGCTCATTGATGAAGATACCAGCGCTACCAATTTTATGATTCGGGATGAGCTGATGCAGCGCGTGGTAAACCGGGACAGCGAACCTATCACACCCTTTATTGACCGGGTACAGGAGCTTTCTGGCAGATACGGCATCTCCACTGTTCTGGTTGCAGGAAGTTCCGGCTCTTATTTCCACAAGGCAGACTGCATCATCCAGATGGATCATTACCTGCCAAAGGATATTACAGAATTTGCAAAAAAGGAAGCAGATGCATTCCCCATTCCAAATGAACCTGCCCCTTCCTCCCACGCACCTTCCTTGGACAGAATCATAAAACCTGACCAGGGTTTTAAGAAGAATGACAGAATCAAAATGAAAACCCAGGGAAAAGATTCCGTCCTCATCAACCGGGATACAATAGACTTAAGGTATGTGGAACAGTTAGCTGATACAGAACAATTGGTTTCACTGGGGTATCTGGTGAAATATGCACAGCTTCATATGTTTGACGGAAAGAAAACCCTATCCGAAACCGTAAAAGAGCTGTGCCGCCTGCTGGAAGGCAAGGGTCTTTCTGCCGTCTGTGAAGGAAGCTATGTCCCTGGAGGGCTTGCCATGGTAAGGAAGCAGGAAATCTTCGCCTGCCTGAACCGATACCGTTCTTTGAAGCTGTAATTTTCTAAAGCCCCCTATTCAGTTTAAGGAACTGTAGAAAATAACTTAGCCAGTAAAGTGTTAAAGTTATTTTTCTACAGTTCCCTATCTTTGCATTTTCTATACAGACAAACAGCACTGATAACATCTGCAACAAAAACCACATGGCATAACAAATAGAAAAAAGCTGATTTTTTCGATATACCATCTTCCTTTAATAACCGTGCCACCGCGCTGATTCCATACATGGATGAAGTCAGCATCAAAAAGAAATCAACCCCAGCCAAAACTAACATAAAAATCGGCGAAAGAAATAAAAACACAGGCACAGCCATCACAAACAATGATATTATCCCAATCACAAACACGCCCAATAACTGTTCCTAATCCCTTATTCCTTTTTTCTCTTAGCCACTACCACAAACCTTCCATCCTCCGTATCGTTGGAGCATGTGGAAAGCGTAAGAAAGGTATCGCCAAATTCTGCTGTCACTCCTGTGTCGTAGAGAGACAGCCTTTTTACATTTTCATAGAAATCCTGAAATTCTTCTTCCTTATCTGCCTGATAAAACTGATAATATGGAAAAGCATCTTTTTCCTGTATCCGGGAATAAAACACCGACAAAACCTCATAGGTACGTTCCTGGAAAAGAGTAGAAAATGAAATCAATGTATGCTCTCTGTAAAATTCCTCACTGCTGTAATCATCCAGGGTTCCGAACATAGACCCATCCCGCATATTATGCCCGTAAATAATAAAATTTGTTCCAGGGGTATTGATATCCGCCATATTTCTCACATACAGACAGCCATATTTATCCTTTTCCCTGTAAAAACTATGATGAAGATAATACTCATCATCCTCACACTGCATAACCGGATCATCTATTGCAGTTCCATGAATCGTAAGCCACCCTGCCAAATCATTATTTTCTTTGTAAAGGCCTTCCAGCCTCTCTAATATTTCCGTTTCTTTTGGCGTTCCCTCTTTTTGTGTATTGCCTGCCAGAATACTCCTTAACTTTTCCTGCTGTTTTTCATGCTTGACCGATAAATAGTACGCCTGACCCACGGGAATCAGGCATACTATCATAACCAAAAGCAGCAGAATTCTCAAGAACCGAAACTTTTTCCTGCCCTTTCTGTGCATATTCTTCTCCATTCTGCCGTTACGTTCTTTCCTATGCTGTCATAATAGGTTGTGGTTCCTTCCTTGATGGTACTGTCCTCCGTATTGCTGCCTGCAATCTGTTCTCCTTCTGACTCAAGGATCCCATCTGTCTTTTATTCTTCCGGCTCCTCCTCTTCTTCTCCATCTGCCTTGGCCCGTTCCAGCAATTCTTTCAGCAATTCTTCATCTGTCTCCGTGCTTTCCATCGGAGCATTCCGCTTCCTTGCTGCTTCCTCTGCCTTGGCAGCGCTGAGTTTCTCCTCTTCTTCGGTCAAAAGCTCTTCTTTATTGGTTTCCTCCATCAACGACTGGTCTTCCCGTACCTTTGCAATGCTTGCAACTGTAATATCCTCATCCAGATTCATCAGCTTCACCCCTGAGGTCACACGGCCAAGGACAGAAATTCCTTCCACCTTCATACGGATAATGATTCCCTCTGTGGTAATCATCATAATTTCATTTTCCTGGTTTACCGCTTTCACGCCCACAATATTTCCAGTTTTTTCTGTGATTTTATAACATTTCACACCTTTTCCGCCACGGTTCTGAGGAGTAAATTCATCCATCCTGGTCAATTTTCCAAGGCCTTTTTCCGAAGCAATCAATAAATATTCTCCCTGGGTATTCATCTGCATGCCCACGACCTCGTCCCGGTCAGAAAGGTTCATGCCAATCACGCCCATGGAAGTCCTTCCTGTGCTCCTTACATCTGTCTCATGGAAGCGGATGCACTGGCCATACCTGGTAACCAAAATCATATCCTTATGGTTATCCGTCATTTTTACTTCTATCAGTTCATCCTCTTCCCGAAGGTTGATGGCAGCCAGCCCTTTTTTCCTCACATTTGCATAATCGGTTACAGGCGTTTTCTTTACGATGCCTTTTTTGGTAGCCATAAACAGATAGTGATCATCCTTATATTCCTTAATAGGAATCACCGCCGTAATCTTCTCCCCAGGCTGGAGCTGAAGCAGATTGATAATAGCAGTCCCTCTGGCAGTCCTTCCAGCTTCTGGTATCTCATAGGCCTTCATCCGGTATACCTTCCCGGTGTTGGTAAAAAACATCAGGTAATGGTGGGTGGTAGTCATCAGCAATTCTTCTATGTAGTCATCCTCAATGGTTTCCATTCCCTTGATTCCTTTGCCACCCCGGTTCTGGCTGCGGAAATTGTCTACGCTCATACGTTTGATATATCCAAGCTTTGTCATGGTAATCACCGTATTTGAAACTGGAATCAAATCCTCCATAGAGATATCATACTCGTCAAATCCAATGGAAGTCCTTCTGTCATCTCCGAACTTATCAGAAATCACCATAATTTCTTCCCGGATAACGCCAAGAAGCTTTTTCTCATCCGCAAGGATTGCTTTCAATTCCTGAATCAACTCCATCAGCTGATTATATTCCGATTCCAGCTTGCCCCGTTCCAAACCAGTCAGCGCACGCAGACGCATATCTACAATAGCCTGGGCCTGGGCGTCGGAAAAAGAAAAACGCTCCATCAGCCTTGCTTTTGCAAGCTGCACATTTTCACTGCTCCGTATAATACTGATTACTTCGTCTATATTATCCAGTGCAACCAGCAGACCTTGTAAAATATGGGCGCGTTCTTCCGCCTTATTCAGCTCGTACTTGGTTCTTCTGGTTACTACCTCTTCCTGATGCTTCAGGTAAAACCCGAGCATATCGTTTAAGTTCAGAACCTTCGGCTCATTATTTACCAGCGCAAGCATAATCACGCCAAAGGTATCCTGCAGCTGGGTATGCTTATAGAGCTGATTTAAAATTACATTTGGATTCACATCCCGGCGCAGTTCAATGCAGATGCGCATACCTTCCCGGTTGGACTCATCCCGTAAATCCGTGATGCCGTCCACCTTCTTATCCCTCACCAAATCTGCAATCTTCTCAATCAGCCTTGCTTTGTTAACCATATAGGGAAGCTCTGTTACTACAATACGGTTTTTTCCATTGGGCATAGTCTCAATATCAGAAATAGCGCGGACTTTTATCTTTCCCCGGCCGGTTCGGTAGGCCTGGTCGATGCCGGAGGTTCCAAGAATCATGCCCCCGGTAGGAAAATCAGGGCCTTTTACAATCTTTAAAATTTCCTCGATTTCTGTCTCCCGGTCTTCCTCAATCCGGTTATCTATAATCTTTACAACCGCCCCAATCACCTCCCTGAGGTTGTGGGGAGGGATATTGGTAGCCATGCCTACAGCAATTCCCGTTGTTCCATTTACCAAAAGATTGGGATAACGGGAAGGAAGCACCAGCGGCTCCTTCTCTGTCTCATCAAAGTTCGGCCCAAAATCAACGGTATCTTTATTGATATCAGCCAGCATTTCCATAGAAATTCTGCTGAGCCTGGCCTCGGTATAACGCATGGCAGCCGCTCCGTCACCGTCCACAGAACCAAAATTTCCATGTCCATCCACCAGCATATAGCGGGTGGACCACTCCTGCGCCATATTTACCAATGCGCCGTAAATGGAGCTGTCCCCATGAGGATGATATTTACCCATGGTATCACCCACAATACGGGCACATTTTCTATGAGGCTTATCCGGCCCGTTATTCAGCTCAATCATGGCATAGAGAATACGCCGCTGCACCGGCTTTAGCCCATCCCTCACATCTGGAAGCGCACGGGATGCAATGACACTCATGGCATAATCAATATAAGACTTCTCCATGGTCTTTTTCAAATCAACATCATCAATCCGGTCAAATATTTTGTCGTCCATCTATTTTCCTCCATTACACGAAATCCTTAAGGCTATGCTTCCTAAAAGACTTGCCTGGTTTCTTTTCATGAGCATCTTACACATCCAGATTCTGCACATACTTAGCATTTGCCTCAATAAATTCGCGTCTCGGCTCTACCTTATCTCCCATCAGCGTAGTAAATGTCAAGTCAATCTCCGAAGCTGTCTCATCATTAATGGTTACCCTCTCCAAAATCCTGGTTTCCGGATCCATGGTAGTCTCCCAGAGCTGTTCCGGGTCCATCTCCCCCAATCCTTTGTAACGCTGGATTTTGTTATTTCCATCCCTGCCGATTTCCTTTAAAATATTGTCCAACTCCACATCATCATAGGCATACCAGATTTTTTTATTTTTCTCAATTTTAAACAAAGGCGGTTTCGCCAGATAGACATAGCCCTGTTTAATCAATTCCGGCATAAACCGGTACATAAAGGTAAGCATCAGCGTGCTGATGTGGGCGCCATCCACGTCCGCATCCGTCATAATGATAATTTTATGGTATCTTAATTTGGAAATATCAAAGTCATCATGGATTCCTGTGCCAAAAGCCGTAATCATGGCCTTTATTTCTGCATTGCCGTAGATTTTATCCAGCCTTGCCTTTTCCACATTCAAAATCTTGCCCCGAAGCGGCAGGATTGCCTGGGTAGCTCGGCTTCTGGCCGTCTTAGCAGATCCGCCCGCAGAATCTCCCTCCACGATAAATATCTCGCAGTTCTTGGGATCCTTGTCGGAGCAATCTGCCAATTTTCCCGGCAATGAGGTATTTTCCAGCGCCGTTTTCCTTCTTGTCAAATCCCTGGCTTTCCTTGCCGCCTCCCTGGCACGCTGAGCCAGCAGTGATTTCTCACAGATTGCTTTTGCAACTGCAGGATTCTGCTCCAGAAAATAGGTGAGCTGTTCACTGACCACACTGTCCACTGCCCCCCTGGCCTCGCTGTTTCCAAGCTTCTGTTTTGTCTGTCCCTCAAACTGGGGCTCCTCTATTTTTACGCTGATAATTGCAGTCATTCCCTCCCGGATGTCATCCCCAGAAAGGGCTGCCTCATTTTCCTTTAATATCTTATTGGATTTGGCATATGCATTAAAAGTCTTTGTCAATGCATTCCGAAATCCCGCCAGATGGGTACCGCCCTCCGGCGTAGTAATATTATTTACAAAACTGTAGGTAGCGTCATTGTAGGAGTCATTGTGCTGCATTGCAACCTCTACAAAGACTCCGTCTTTTTCGCCCTCGCAGTAAATCACATCTTCATAAAGAGCTTCCTTGCTGCGGTTTAAATAAGTGACAAATTCCTTGATGCCGCCTTCATAATAAAATTCCTTTTCCTGCTCCAAGCCTTCCCGTTCATCAATCAGGCGTATTTTAATTCCCTTTGTCAAAAAAGCCATCTCACGCAGACGCTGTTTTAAGGTATCATAATCATATACCAGATCCTCAAAAATACTGCCGTCTGGAGAAAAGGTTACCTGGGTTCCTGTCCTTTCCGGCTCACAGTCTCCCACTATCTTCAACGGAAACATGGTTTTTCCCCGTTCGTACCGCTGCATATAGATTTTGCCTTCATGGAAAATCCGAACCTCCAGCCAATTGGAAAGGGCATTCACCACGGAAGCTCCCACCCCGTGAAGACCGCCGGATACCTTGTAACCTCCACCGCCGAATTTTCCCCCTGCATGAAGCACCGTAAACACAACCTCCACGGCGGGAAGCCCCGCCTTATGGTTAATTCCCACCGGAATTCCCCTTCCATTGTCTGTCACTTCGATACAATTATTCTTAAGAATCCGAACCTCTATGGTATCGCAGTATCCTGCCAAGGCTTCATCCACTGCATTGTCTACAATTTCATAGACAAGATGGTGAAGCCCCCGCAGCGAGGTGCTCCCGATATACATTCCCGGCCTTTTTCGGACTGCTTCTAACCCTTCCAGGATTTGAATCTGATCTGCTCCATATTCCGCATTCGTATTTGTACTTGTACCCATCTAATTCCTCCAATTCCTAAAAACTGTTTTCAGCTTTTACAGTCCCATTTACTACCTTAAAAACTTTATTAATTTCAAATCTGTTTTTCACAAACTCATCAAGCCCCGTGCATGTAATAATCGTCTGAATATCATGAATGCTGTTCAACAGAAAATTCTGGCGGCTGCTGTCAAGCTCCGACAGCACATCATCCAAGATCAAAACAGGTGTTTCCTTTATAGATGATTTTACCAGCTCTATTTCCGAAAGTTTTAAAGAAAGTGCGCAACTCCGCTGCTGTCCCTGGGAACCAAACCTGCGGATATCAATATCATGGATCAGAAAACACATATCATCCCTGTGGGGACCCACAGAGGTCATGCCTAATTTCAAATCCCTTTCCTGGCTCCTTGCTAATTCTTCTTCGAACTTCTCCTCCGGTACATCCGGCTCATAGCTTAAAAGAAGCTCTTCCCTTTCACCAGAGATCCTCCTATGTATCTCATAAATAATTTTATTCAGCTGCTTCACAAAATCTTTTCGTGAGGCAATTATTTTTTTTCCATAATCTATCAGCTGCATATCCCATACCGGAAGGGTATCTTTCAATTCCGGCTTGAAATTAATGTCTTTTAAAAGTTTATTTCTCTGATTTAATATTTTGTTATAATTTGTCAGATGGAATAAGTATATCCGGTCAAGCTGGCATAACTCAACATCCAGAAACCTCCTCCGCTCCGAAGGGCCGTTTTTTATAATATTCAAATCTTCTGGAGAAAAAAACACAATATTTAAGATACCGAATAACTCCGCTGCCTTTTTGATAGGTATTTTATTAATCGCTATGCCCTTGGAACGATTTTTTTTGATGTGCATATCTATCTGAAAATCTTTTTCTTTTTTTTCTACAATCGTCTGGATATGTGCCTCTTCTTCTCCAAACTGTATCAATTCCCGGTCCTTGCTCCCCTTATGGGATCTGGTAGTCCCGCTCACATATACAGATTCTAGAACATTTGTTTTTCCCTGGGCATTATCCCCATATAAAATATTTGTTCCCCGGTCAAATTCCATATACAGATTCTCGTAGTTACGAAAATGGCTTAAAGCAACGGATTTTAAAATCATTTTACAATCTTGATTGTCTCCCCTTCAAAGGAAACAACATCTCCATCTATCAATTTTCTTCCTCTCCGGCATTCCACATCCCCGTTTACAGTGACCAGCCCATCCTGTATCACAATCTTTGCCATAACGCCGGATTCCACCAGGTTTGCAGCCTTCAAAGCCTGCCCTAATTTAATATATTCCTCTTTCAATTTGATTTCTTCCATAAAAATCTCCCATTCCAATCTGCTCTGTCCTGATAGGCAGACATATTCTTACTATATGAACCATCCATTCCAAGCTGCTTTGTCTCAATAAGCTATTGAACATACTATTTTCATGCCATCAATAAGAAATTGAGCTTATATTAATTGGATGCCGCATTAAAATTAACCGGCAGAATCAAATAGATAAATGTTTCATTATCATCCTTGATAAAACATGGAGCTTTCGGGTTTACCATGTAGAGGGTAATTTCTTCTTCGTCAATCACGCGCAATGCGTCAATAAAAAATTTCGGGTTGAAACCAATCATAATATCTTTCCCATCTTTTTTGATGGAAATATTTTCATTCATAGTCCCTACAAAGGATTTGATTCTAAGCTCCATATTGCCATCGGTAATATTCATAATGATTGGTTTCTTGTCGCCTTCCTTTACCAGAGGTATGGTGCGGTCGATACAATCCAGAAGCCCTCGTTTATTAATCCTTATTTTCGTCTCATAATCGGAAGAAAGCATTTGTTCAATTCTGAAATACTCTCCTTCAATCAAACGTGAAACCACTGTAGTATTGTCAAATTCAAAAATTACATAATTATCTGTAAAATATGTATTTACATATTCATCTGCATTTCCAGATAAAATCTTACTTATTTCTTGTAATGTTTTACCAGGAACAATCGCCTTATAATTGTCATAAGCTTCTTTCAGCAGGATATTGCGGATGGAAATGCGATGGCCGTCCAAGGATACCACCTTCAATTGGTTTTCCTTTAAATCAAAAAGCTCTCCGGTCATAAGCTTATTGTTATCATTATCTGAAATTGAAAAAATAGTCTGCCTGATTACTTCCTTCAATGTAAATTGAGAGATTACAATAGGCTTATTCTTCTCTATATAAGGGATGTAAAAAAAATCTTCCCCAGATTTGCCAATAATATCGTATTTTGCATTTCCGCAGGTAATCAATGTCTTATAGGAAGCATCTGCTTCGATGGTTACATCATCATCTGGAAATCTCCTTACTATTTCAGAAAACATTTTTGCATCTAATGCAATGACGCCATGTTCTTTGATTTCACCTTCAATGATTGTCTCAATTCCCAACTCGGTATCATTTGCCATTAATTTTATTTCATTTGTAGATGCATCGATTAATATACATTCTAAGATAGCCATGGTAGTTCTTGAAGGTACTGCTTTCAGCACGATATTAACTCCATGTAAAAGTTTTGATTTTTCGCAGATAATTTTCATATTGTGAATAACTCCTTCCTGAGCTTAAAGATAAAACTATAGTTAGAAAATTCATCTTAGTAGTCTTAGGGCTTGTTTATAAGTGCATAAATCCTTAAGGCTTGAAGTTTAGGTGGTTAAAGGCAGATTTGCTGCTGTATAACCCTGTGAATGTTACCTTGAAAGGATATGGACATGCTGTGAATAAAAAATTATGAACAAAATAGCGTTTTTTTCTGAAAAAATCCACATGTGGATGAATAGGACTGTTATCATGCACTTTCCACAGATTTTAAAGATATTTATCCACAAAGGGCCAGAAAGCGCATGATATGGTTTAGTTCGGATTAATTTTTTTCTTTATGGTTTCAATCAGGTGATGGAAATTCTCATCATTCTGGTATTCTTCCGTTATTTTTTTAATTCCATGGATGATTGTGGAGTGATCCCTTCCGCCCAGCAGTGCGCCGATGGTTTCCAATTGGGCGGATGTCATATTTTTACATAGATACATGGCAATCTGCCTTGGCCTTGCAATTTCGCTGCTTCGGTTTTTGGAAATCATCTGATCCGTGGAGATGCTGAAATGCTCTGCTACGATTTCAATGACAAGCTGAGGGGTAATTTCCTTTGGCTTGTCCGGTGAAATAATATTCTGCAGCTCGTGGACTGCAATATCCATGGTGATTTCTGTATGCTCCAGGTTGGAAAATGCTAAAAGCTTGTTGAGGGCGCCTTCCAGTTCCCGGATATTTGATTTGATATTGATTGCAATATAATCAAGGACTTCATCGCTTAAATGAAATCCGTCTACTTCTTCTTTCCTTCTTAAAATTGCCATCCGCGTTTCGTAATCGGGGTATCCGATATCAGCCAGCAGCCCCCATTCGAAACGGGAGCGAATGCGCTCTTCCAGGGTTTCCATTTCTTTTGGAGGTTTATCTGAGGATAAGATAATCTGTTTGCCAGCAGAATGGAGTACGTTAAAGGTATGGAAAAATTCTTCCTGTGTACTTTCTTTTCCTATAATAAATTGAACGTCGTCAATCATGAGCACATCTACGGTACGGTATTTGTCACGCAGCTTTGTCATTGCCGAGGCGTTACCGTTACGGATGGAATCAATTACCTCGTTGGTAAATTCTTCTGAGGTAACGTAAATTACTCTTTTTTCCGGCTGCTGTTGTAAAATAAAATGGCCGATGGACTGCATCAGATGGGTCTTGCCAAGTCCCGGCCCTCCGTAGATGTAAAGTGGATTGTAGACTTCACCAGGAGATTCCGCTACCGCAAGGCTTGCAGCATGTGCAAATTTATTATTTTTTCCGACTACGAAACTTTCGAAGGTATAATTAGGATTCAGATTGCTTTTTTCCGTACCTTGTGCAAATTCTGGATTCCTGTTTTTTTGAGCCTTGAACCTATCTGCTTGTTCCGGCAGGATAAATTCAATGTCGTATTTCGTTCCCGTAATTTCTGCAATAGCTACTTCAATAGGAAGTTTATACTTTTTGGTAATATAGTTTATCCCCATTTGTTCGGATGGAACCAGAATATAAAGTTTTGTGCCTTCAAGATTGCATACGCTTAATGGTTTCAGCCAGGCATTAAAGGAAACATCTGTAAGCTCGTGTTCTTCTTTTACTGTTTGCAGTATTTCTTCCCATTTTTCTAAAATAAGTTCCATAGTCTTCTCCAAAACTCCTGTTTTCTTAATTCATAGTCTTCCATACTCTATAATAACGCAAATCGCCCAAATAATCAATTAAAATTTTATACAGGTACAGGGGATAATATAGGAGGAATAAAGCCTTTATTTCACAATTTTCGGTCTTTTTTACGCTTTAAGGTTATATTGTGGACAATATGTTAAGTTTATGTTGAAATATAGAAAATAAATATTTATCTACATAAGGCCTGTAAACATATCTACACGGAAAAAATCTTCATTTTTCGGCAAAGTTCAGTGGAAAACAAAATGTATTCACAAGATTTCAAAAAGTTTTCCACAAGTTATCCACAAAATATGGATAACTTTTTCAAATGTGGAAAATGTGGATAACTTGTGGATAAAATTTGTTTCTTCCCTATTATAATATGCAATGTGCATATTGTTGAAAATAAGATTCAAAAAAATTTTTAGAAAAGTTTTATCAACAATTGCTTTTTTCCAATAAATATGCCAAAATAGCTTGACTTAAGGAGATTTTTTGTTATAATGAAACATGATGTTTTCTAACACAAAGGAGGTGGATGACCCGTGAAAATGACATATCAACCGAAGAAAAGATCCAGAAAGAAAGTTCATGGATTTAGAAAGAGAATGAGCACCAAAGGCGGCAGAAGAGTTTTAGCTGCAAGAAGGTTAAAAGGAAGAAAGAGATTGTCAGCTTAGGCCACATCATTTGTGGTCTTTCTTCTTACAATATAGAAGATGGACAGCAGGCTGTGCATACTGGGGGTTTATGATGAAATTTTCAGAATCCTTAAAAAAGAACAGTTATTTCCAGGATGTATATAAACATGGAAAATCTTATGCGAACCGTTTGTTTGTTATGTATATTCTGGAGAACAATTTAGAAAAGAATCGATTAGGAATATCAGTTAGCAAAAAAGTAGGAAACAGTGTTATAAGACATCACATTACAAGATTAGTACGGGAAGCCTACAGATTACAGGAAGAAACGTTTCAAATTGGTTTGGATATTGTAGTCATAGCAAGGGCAGCGGCAAGGAATGCAAGCTACCATGAGACGGAGCGAGCATTGCTGCATCTTGGAGGTCTTCACCACATTTTAAGAAAAGAAGATGGAATATTTTGAAAAGAATGTTAATTGCCTTAATCAAGTTATATAGAAGATATTTGTCACCCTTAAAAACTACAAAATGCCCTTATTATCCTACTTGTTCTGCTTATGGGTTGGAGGCAATTCAAAAGCATGGAGCATGGAAAGGGTCTTTGTTAGCCGGATGGAGAATATTAAGATGTAATCCTTTTTCAAAAGGCGGATATGATCCGGTTCCATAATTAGGAGGTTTGTGTATTGGCAGAAATTATTTTGACCCAGTATTCCGGCAAAATATTGGGTCCGATTGCAAAGTTAATCGGTTACATTATGAACGGCCTGTATATGTTTTTGAATAATGCATTCGGCATTCAAAATATTGCGCTGTGTATTATTTTATTTACATTTATTATCTATATTTTGATGCTTCCGCTGACCTATAAGCAGCAGAAATTTTCCAGGCTTTCCCAGGAAATGCAGCCCGAGGTGAATGCTATCCGGGAAAAATATAAAAATAAAAAAGACCAGGTATCCATACAGAAGATGAACGAAGAAACCCAGATGGTATACCAGAAGTATGGGGTTTCTACCATGGGAAGCTGCGTACAGCTCTTGATTAACTTTCCTATTATGCTTGCAATGTATCAGGTAATCCGCAATATTCCTGCATATGTCAGCAGCGTAAAGGATGTCTATATTCCGCTGGTAGAGAGAATTATGGATGTTAATGGGTATCAGGATATCATGCAGTCCTTTTTAAAAGAATCAGGGGTTGCAGCTGTAAGGCTTAATTTTGAAACTGCCGCTTCTACATCCAATTCCATTATTGATGTGCTTTATGCATTGCCTGGCCAGGGATGGGAGGTATTAAAAGACAGTTTTGCCGGATTAACGGATATTATCAGCACAACGGAAGCTGCTGTTGTGCATTTAAATAATTTTTTTGGTATTAATATTGCCAATTCTCCTATGAATTTGATTGGCACTGGATGGGGAAATAAAGATTTTCTTTTAATTTTCGGCGCAATTTTAATTCCGTTGATTTCTTACGGTTCCCAGGTGTTGAACTTAAAGCTGATGCCCAATGCTGCAAACGCTGCAAATGGAGAAAATGATGCAATGGCGAAACAGATGAAGACCATGAATACAATGATGCCTTTGTTTTCTTTGTTCATGGTATTTTCTGTCCCGGTGGGTCTTGGAATTTACTGGATTGCCGGATCTGTCATCCGCTGCATCCAGCAGGTTGTTCTGAATAAATATATGAAGAACCTTGATTTGGAAGTTATTATTGAGAAAAATAAGGAGAAGGCAAAAAAGAAGAAGGAAAAACAGGGTATTTACGCAAATCAGATAGCGAATGCTGCCAAAATGAATACAAGAAGGATCGCAGAACCTGTCAGCACTGCGGAAAAAGAAGAAAGAATCCGTAAGACGGAAGAATATGCAAGGCAGGCAAAAAAGGGCAGCCTTTTGGAAAAGGCTAATATGGTAAAAGAGTTTAATGAGCGTAATAACAAGTGATGTAACAGGGGGAATTTGAATGGATTTTATTGAAGTATCAGCAAAAACCGTAGATGACGCTATCACAGAAAGTCTTGTAAAACTTGGTACAACCAGTGATAAGATTGAATATGAAGTAATTGAAAAAGGAAGTTCCGGTTTTCTTGGAATCGGAAGCAGGCCCGCAATCATTAAGGTTCGTAAAAAGTCTGAGATAGAAGATTATGTATATGATTTTCTTTACAGTGTATTTCAGGCAATGGGGATGGATGTAGAAATTCTCATTGATAAAAGTGAAGATGGTAGAATTGTTGATGTGGAATTAAAAGGTGAGGAAATGGGCGTTTTGATTGGAAAACGCGGACAAACATTGGATTCTCTTCAATATTTGACAAACCTGGCAGTAGGAAAACAGGTAGAGGAATATGTAAAAGTAAAGATTGATACAGAGGATTATAGAAAACGGAGAAGGGATACTCTGGAAAATCTGGCAAAAAATATTGCTTATAAGGTAAAGAGAACAAAGCGGCCTGTTTCCCTGGAGCCTATGAATCCATTTGAGAGACGGGTGATTCATTCTGCATTACAAAATGACCGTTATGTAAGTACCCACAGTGAAGGGGAAGAACCTTACCGGCATGTGGTAGTTACTTTAAAAAGAAATAATAATATGAAAGCATAACCATTTTTAAAGATGGTATGCGAAAGGAAGGCTTTCTCAATATACGCTTGTTATTTTGAGAAAGCCTTTATACACCTGTGGGACAAATATGTCCTTGATCAATTTGTTTGGCGAACCAGTATGTTTTTGCATATCGCATGAGGAAGGGAAAATGAAGACAAATACAATAGCAGCCATAGCCACCGCCATGTCCAATTCTGGAATCGGAATTGTACGTATCAGCGGTGAGGAAGCTTTTCAGATTATTGATAAAATATACCGTTCCAAAAAGGGAGATAAGTGCTTATCTAAAGTGCTCAGCCATACCGTCCATTATGGGTATATATGTGATGGGGATAAGGTGATTGATGAAGTTATGGTTTTGATTTTGAAATCACCCAATACTTATACCAGGGAGGATACCGTGGAGATAGACTGCCATGGCGGAAGTTTGGTCATGCGGCGTATTTTGGAGACGGTAATCAAATATGGGGCGAGGCCCGCAGAGCCAGGGGAATTCACAAAGCGGGCCTTTTTAAATGGAAGGATTGATTTATCCCAGGCAGAATCTGTGATTGATGTAATCAATGCAAAAAACAATTTTTCCCTGGAATCCTCCATCTTGCAGCTTCAGGGAAGTTTGAAAAATAAAATCAAAGAGATACGAGGAAAAATAATCCATGAGATTGCTTTTATTGAATCTGCCTTGGATGATCCGGAACATATTTCTATGGATGGTTATCATGAAAAATTGATGGGAACCATAGTTGGATTGGTTTCTGAGCTGGAAGCTTTGATTGCGTCATCTGAGAATGGAGAACTTTTGAAAGAAGGAATTAATACCGTCATTGTGGGGAAACCGAATGCGGGAAAATCTTCCCTGATGAATTTATTAACTGGAAAAGAACGTGCCATTGTTACAGATATTGCAGGGACTACCCGTGATATTTTAGAAGAACAGGTTAACTTGGATGGCATCACCTTGAACGTGATAGATACTGCAGGAATCCGGGATGCTTGGGATGCAGTGGAAAAAATCGGTGTAGACAAGGCAAAGGAATATTTAAGAAAAGCAGATTTGGTTCTTTATGTGATTGATTCGTCTACTGATTTGGATGAAAATGATGAAAAAATTTTAAAGCTGCTCTTTGAGAAAAAAGTGATTGTTCTTTTGAATAAGTCAGATTTGGAGAAGGCAACAACAGAAGAAATGGTATTCTCTTATTTTGAAAAAGAAGGAATGGATTATCCGGTTCTTTCCGTTTCTATGAAGGAGGGCACAGGCGTAAAAGAGATTGAAGATAAAATAAAAGAAATGTTTTTTACAGGAGAGATTATTTTGAATGATGAGATATTAATTACAAATGTCCGCCAGAAGTCTTTTCTTCAAGCTGCACTTGACAGCCTGAACATGGTGAAGCAAAGTATTGAAGATGAAATGCCGGAGGATTTTTATTCCATTGATCTTGTAAGCGCTTGTGAAGAATTAGGGAATATTACAGGGGAATGTGCCAGTGAGGATTTTGTCAATGAAATCTTTTCTAAGTTCTGTATGGGAAAGTGATGGTACATTTTAGAGACAATAAAGTATGCAGGAAAATTATTTGGCTTACATGTGTAGGAAGGAGAATTTTATGCCGTATCTTTCAGAAGAATATGATATATGCGTAGTAGGGGCTGGACATGCGGGATGCGAGGCAGCCCTTGCCTGTGCCCGGCTGGGCCTTCAAACGATTATGTTTACCGTCAGTGTAGAAAGCATTGCCCTGATGCCCTGTAATCCTAATATCGGCGGAAGTTCCAAGGGGCATTTGGTGAGAGAAATTGATGCGCTTGGAGGGCAGATGGGAATTAATATTGATAAAACTTTTATACAGTCTAAGATGCTGAATGTTTCCAAAGGGCCAGCCGTACATTCTCTCCGCGCTCAGGCAGATAAATCTGAATACAGCCGTCACATGAGGCAGACTTTGGAAAATACAGATTGTTTAACCATTCGTCAGGCGGAAGTGACAGAACTGCTGGTAGAGGATGGCACAGTAAAAGGCGTTAAAACTTTTTCCGGCGCTTCGTATCATAGCAAAGCTGTGATTCTTTGTACTGGCACTTATTTAAAGTCAAGATGCCTTTATGGAGATGTGATAAATTATACCGGCCCAGGCGGCTTGCAGGCTGCCAATTATTTGTCGGAGTCCTTAAAGGAAAATGGGATAGAATTGCTTCGCTTTAAGACAGGAACTCCTGCAAGAATTGACAAACGTTCCGTGGATTTTAGCAAAATGGAGGAGCAGAAAGGGGATGAAACGGTAGTTTCCTTTTCCTTTACTACCGATCCTAAGGATGTTCAGATTGACCAGGTTTCTTGCTGGCTTACCTATACCAATCAAAATACCCATGAGATTATCCGGGAAAATCTGGACCGTTCTCCCTTGTATTCTGGGATGATTGAAGGGACTGGACCAAGGTATTGCCCTTCCATTGAAGATAAGGTAGTGAAATTTTCAGATAAAGAGCGTCATCAAGTATTTATTGAGCCGGAAGGCTTGTATACCAATGAAATGTATATTGGAGGAATGTCAAGCTCACTTCCAGAGGATGTTCAATATAAAATGTACCAAAGCGTGGCAGGCTTGGAGCATGTAAAAATTGTCCGGAATGCCTATGCCATTGAGTATGATTGCATAGATCCAAGACAGCTTTATCCAACTTTGGAGTTTAAGTCCATCAAAGGTCTTTTTTCTGGCGGCCAGTTTAACGGAAGTTCTGGGTATGAGGAAGCGGCGGCCCAAGGGCTTGTAGCAGGAATCAATGCGGCAATGTTTTTGAAGGGAAGAGAACCTTTGGTTTTGGATCGTTCCACATCCTATATCGGGGTATTGATTGACGACTTGGTAACAAAGGAAAACCGTGAGCCTTACCGCATGATGACTTCCAGGGCAGAATACCGGCTTCTTTTACGGCAGGATAACGCAGATTTACGTCTTTCTAAAATCGGATATGAAATTGGGTTGATAAGCAAGGAGCGTTATGATTGGATTGTGGAAAAGGAGCGCTTGGTCCAAAAAGAAGTGGATCGGGTTAATCATGTCAGCCTGGGGGCAAATGCTGCGGTTCAGAAGCTTTTGGAAGAACATTGCAGCACGCCTTTAAAAACAGGAACTACCCTTGCCGAGCTGATAAGAAGGCCGGAGCTTTCCTATGATGATTTGGCAGAGATTGATAAGGAGCGTCCAGAGCTTCCCTATGATGTAAGGGAGCAGGTGAATATCAACATCAAGTATGACGGCTATATCAAGCGGCAGCTAAAACAGGTAAAAGAATTCAAGAAGCTGGAGAATAAGAAGCTTCCAGAAAATTTTGATTATAGCCAGGTGAAAAGTTTAAGGATTGAAGCAAAACAGAAATTGAATCTGTATCAGCCGGTAAATGTGGGCCAGGCGTCCAGAATTTCAGGGGTATCCCCTGCAGATATTTCTGTATTGCTGGTTTATCTGGAACAGATGTATCGGAAAAAATAAAGTAAGATATTAAATGAAGCAGGTTGGACGTTAAGAGTATAAAGGTTAGGTAGAAATTTTATGGCAGCAGATGAAAAAAATCAATGGGAGCTTTCTTCCTTGGATAAATTTTATGCGGGTTTGAAAAGCTTGGATATTGCATGTTCAAAGGAACAGATCAATCAATTTCTTAAATTTTATGAGATGCTGATAGAAAAAAATAAAGTAATGAATTTAACGGCAATTACAGAATTTGAAGATGTGATTGAGAAACATTTCCTTGACTCTTTAAGTTTGGTGAAATGTATGGATTTAAACAAAAGCCTTCGGGTGTTGGATTTGGGGACAGGCGCAGGTTTTCCAGGCATCCCCTTGAAAATTGCATTTCCTGAATTAGAGATTGTATTGATGGATTCTTTAAATAAGCGTGTTGTATTTTTAAAAGAAGTAATAGAGGAATTAGGGCTTTCTGGCATTTCTGCAGTTCATGGAAGAGCGGAAGAGATGGCGGGAAAAAAAGAATTCAGGGAACAATTTGATTTATGTGTTTCCAGGGCGGTGGCAAATTTATCATCCTTGAGTGAGTATTGTATTCCTTTTGTCAAAGTGGGAGGAATCTTTGTTTCCTACAAATCAGGCCAGGTGGAAGAGGAGGTAAGCCAGGCAGAGAAGGCAATTTCTGTTCTGGGAGGAGCCATGGTAAAGGTAGAAAAATTTACTTTAACTGGAACGGAGGCTTCCAGGTCTTTGATAAAGATTGGGAAAAAGAAAAAAACGCCGAAAGGTTATCCCAGGAAAGCTGGGACGCCATCTAAGAATCCGATTCAATAGATAGCTGTATCATATAAAAATAGAAAATTTTTTATGTTTAGGGATAGGGTCAATGCAGGATTGGCCTTTCGCACACAAGCCGGGTAAAGTTTTGGAGAACTAAGAATGCCCGCGAAGCGTTTGTGCAGCGGAAGGAAAATCCTGCATTTTTGTTTATTGGAACATATTTATTTTATAGGGTCTAAGTATAGGTTTAAAATATCCAGAAGCTTTTCAGGTACTTCCAGCTGGGGAAGATATCCTGAGCCTTCAAGATAGGAAACCTCAATGGAAGGATTGTAGGAAAGGTAAGAATCAATAATCTGCTTGCTCTCAGTGTCTTCCTTGCTTCCAATTAAGTAAATGCTGTTATTGATTTTTTTCAACGCATGGATAATGTTAATGTTAGCATAATTTGCATTTATACTTGAAAGCAAATATTTTCCATGGCTGTTCTCTGTATGTGCTGCCTCATAATAAGTACTGATGATTTTACTTGAAACCATATGGTTTTTGTAAAAATACTTTTTAGAAAATGCACGGCTTATATTTTTTTCTGTAAATACCAGATTATAAATTAAAGTACCAAAAACAGGCAGGTCTATGAAAAATTTTAATGTATTTTTCCTCTTGTTAGGTGTTTTTGCCAGGCTCTCCAAGGAAACAGGGCTGATAATCATAATTTTATTGAAGTGTTCTGGTTCCATATTGCATGTCATGAGAGCAAAGGAAGCAGAGTCACCGGTAGCAATCAGATCAGGCTTCGCCCCAATTACATTTTTCGTAAAGTCAGTAATCAATTGGACAAAAAGATAATTGCTGTAAGTCATGTTTGGTTTATCACTTCTGCCGCATCCCAATAAATCCAAGCTGTAAACAGTATGGTGTTTTGCAAGCTGTTTTGAAATTTTATCCCACTCATAGGAGGAGGCGGCGGGATTCAAATCATGAATCAGAAGCAGCGGGCTTCCTTTTCCTTGTTTGGTGTAAAAGATATTTCCATATCTCCAGTTAAAAAAATTTCCTTTATCTGTCTTTAATGCATTTTTTAATGTAGATGAAATATGGATGGCCTTATTAATACCGTAAATGCCAATGGTTGTGAAAGTACTTAAAAGTAAAACATTACGGATTTGTTTTTTCATGACGGTGGCATCTCCCTTCTTGCTTTTTCTATTACTATTATAGACGAAATAGTCGGGATATACAAACAAAATATATTTTAAAAATAAAAAATTCAAAATATATCTTTTCAGATTTTAAATTTTATTATAAAATAAAAGTAATTACCATTAATTCATGATAGATTAATGGAGTAAAACATATGTTCTAAAAGGTAATGTTATGATTGTTAATTATTTGGAAAATCTGCATCAGCAGATGTATGAGGAAAAGTTAAATTTAGAGAGAGAATGCCGCAAAAAAGAAATTTTAAAAAATGATAATAATAAGTTTATACAGGCATTGGAGAGTTCCCTGGATGAAAATTTTGAATCTTTTTCTCCTCGGGATATTGACCAGGAAAGTCATTTGAAAATAGAGTCTTTGCTGGAAGAGCAGAATGAAATTGAATTAGAAATAAATGAATTAGAGATAAAAATAGCAAAGCTGAATATTGATCTTATTGAATTAGAAAGTGTACTTAAAGCTGCACGAGAGAATGAAAAGTCTTCCATCGAAAAAGAAAATTTAAAAGAAAAAAGTGAAATAATCCAACGCAAAATATTAGAATTACAGGAAATGGAACGTTGTCGTATTGCCAAGAACATGCACGATTTAACAATCCAGAATCTCACAAATATGATTCATAAAGTTGATATCTGTATAAAATTAATAGATGTAGATCCAGTTCGCTGCCGTTTGGAGCTTCATGCTATTTCCAAACAGATCCGGGATATTATTCAAGATATGAGAAATATTATTAATGATTTATTTCCTTTTTCTTTGGATGGCATAAACTTGGATTGTATGATAGAAAAAGAAATTTTAAAGTTACGCAAAAGTGAAATTTTGAATGTTTCTTATGAAACATTGGGTGAATCCAGAAATATTCCTTCTATTATATCCTTACATATTTTACACATTGTGCAAGAGGCATGCAGTAATATTTTGAAATATGCGAAAGCAAAGCACGTATATGTGAGTGTAAAGTATACAGAGGAAAATGTTGAAATAAGGATTGAAGATGATGGAGTTGGGTTCGCTATAAATGATATTCAAAATTTAAAAAGAAAGGATGGTTCAGGATTCGGAATAGTTATGATGCAGGAGCATGCATTTCTTTTCTCTGGGAGATTAGATATCGATTCTGAGCCAGGAAAGGGGACAAAAATTGATGTAGTGATACCAATTGATAAAGGAGGATGAGAAATGTCAGCGAAAGTTATAATTGTAGATGATCATTCTATGGTAAGAGAAGGTTTGAAACAATTGCTGGAACTGGATGGAGACGTGGAAGTAATTGGAGAAGCCTGTGATGGAGTAGAATGTTTAGTTCTTTTGGAAAAGGTTCTTCCCCAGGTATTATTGTTAGATATCAATATGCCGAATATGAATGGATTGGAGGTCTTAGAGAGATTAAAACAAAATAATGTAGATGTAAAAGTTATTATTTTAACTGTACACAATGAGATTGAATTTTTGCTGAAAGCAGTTGAAATTGGAATTGATGGTTATTTATTAAAAGAATCTAATTCTTCTGAATTAAAGAAGGCGATCTTTCATGTGATTGAAGGGGAAACATATATACAGCCAAGTATGATACCTCTTTTAAATTCAAAAATGGTTGAAAGGGATATAGAAAAGGAAAAAATAAGTTTATTGACGAGACGGGAATTAGAAGTGTTAAAATTATTATCGGTAGGGTTATACAATAAGGAAATTGGTAAAAAATTAGACATCAGTGAACGTACCGTAAAGAACCACATTTCCAGTATATTTAAAAAGATAGATGTAACTGATAGAACGCAGGCTGCAGTATTTTCAATCAGAAATAAATTGATAAACGTATTTTAAAATATTGCATAAAGAGGAGGAAGATGTTTCACGTGAAACATCTTCCTCCTCTTTATGCAATATTTTTATACAAAAAAATGTTTCACGTGAAACATTTTTAGATAGAATTGACTATGGTAATAAGAAGAAAAAGATGCTATAATGAATTTATACCCCAGAGAATACTTATTACTATTTATCTAATGAGCCGCATGGCCATCCTTATTGCGGAAACCGAAGGTTTTTATAGTAATTATTTTGCCCACGGGTATAACATAGCAGGAAAGGATAAGATTATGGGAAGAATCATAGCAATAGCCAATCAAAAAGGCGGAGTAGGAAAAACTACTACGGCAATTAATTTATCGGCTTGTCTTGTAGAAAAGGGGAAAAAAGTATTAACCATTGATATGGACCCACAGGGAAATACAACCAGCGGATTTGGATTGGAAAAAACAGAGCTAAAAAAAACAGTGTATGAACTAATGCTTGGGGAATGTACAATCCGGGAAAGCATGGTTCAAACAGAAATTGACAATCTTTTATTAATACCATCGAATGTAAATCTTGCGGGAGCAGAAATCGAATTACTTGATATGGATGACAAGGAATACATATTAAAAAATGAAGTGGATTATATTAAGGAAGATTTCGAATTTATAATTATTGATTGCCCTCCTTCCCTAAATATGCTTACCATCAATGCAATGACAACTGCAGATACAATTCTTGTACCAATTCAATGTGAGTATTACGCATTAGAGGGACTGAGCCAGTTGATTCATACAATCAATTTGGTACAGACAAGATTAAATCCAAACCTTCAGATGGAAGGGGTAGTATTTACAATGTATGATGCAAGGACAAATCTATCTTTGCAGGTTGTAGAGGATGTAAAGAACAACTTAAATACGAATATTTATAAGACAATTATTCCACGAAATATTCGTTTAGCAGAAGCTCCCAGCCATGGATTGCCAATTAATTTATATGATGCAAAGTCTGCCGGTGCAGAAAGCTATCGTTTACTAGCAAACGAAGTGATAGAAAGAGAGGAAAAATAGAATGGCATCAGCAAAAAAAGGTGGATTAGGGAAAGGTCTGGACAGCCTTATTGCAAATAAGGTAGGAATTCCGGAAACTGCAGAAGCGGTAAGAATGCCGGAGCCAGATAAGGATGTAACCTTTGTAAAAATCACGAAAGTAGAACCCAACAGAGAACAGCCAAGAAAAAATTTTGATGAAGATTCTTTACTGGAATTGTCAGAGTCATTAAAGCAATACGGAGTTTTACAGCCATTGTTGGTGCAGGATAAAAAAGATTATTTTGAAATTATTGCAGGAGAGAGAAGATGGAGAGCTGCAAAGATGGCAGGATTGAAAGAAATTCCTGTTATCATAAAGGAACTGAACGAGCAGCAAATTGTAGAAATTTCTCTTATTGAAAATATTCAGAGGGAAAATTTGAATCCCATAGAGGAGGCTCTCGCTTTTAAACGTTTATTGAATGAGTTTCATTTAAAGCAGGATGAGGTAGCAGAGCGTGTATCTAAGTCCAGAACAGCAGTTACGAATTCAATGCGGCTTTTGAAGCTGGACGAGAGAGTACAGCAGATGGTAATAGATGATTTGATTTCTACTGGACATGCCCGGGCATTATTGGCAATAGCGGATAATGAAAAGCAATATAACGTAGCGCAGCAGATTTTCGATGAAAAATTAAGTGTAAGAGAGACGGAAAAACTTGTAAAGAAAATTCAAAATCAAAAAGCGGAACCACAAAAAAAGCAGCAGGAAGATAATCATATGTCCATATTTTATGAAGATATGGAACAAAAATTAAAAGCTATTATGGGTACAAAGGTTGCAATTCATTATAAAGGAAATGAGAAGGGAAAGATTGAAATTGAATATTATTCTAACAATGAATTAGAACGGATTATGGATTTATTTCAGTCTATTCATTAGAATATGAGTTTTGTTAAAACATATGTTCCGTTATAAAAAAAGAAGATGGAGGAAATCATGAAGTCAGACATAATAGGGTTATATTTTACAGTAGATGATTTTTTACTGACCTTTACCATTATGGCGTTTATCATGTTTATATTGTTTATTTTGCTGATTGTAAATGTGGTAAAAACGGGAAAGATTAAAAAGAAATATGAAGCATTTATGATGGGAAAAAATGCTGAATCATTGGAAGACACCTTGATTAAGCGTATTCAACAGGTGGATGAGCTCCTGGTTTTTGAAGCTGAAAACAGGGAGAATATTCAAAAAATTTTTGACAGTTTAAAATATACGTTTCAGAAAGTTGGAATGGTAAAATATGATGCTTTTCACGAAATGGGTGGAAAATTAAGTTTCTCTTTGGCATTGCTGGATGAAAAAAATGATGGATTTATCATCAATGCGATGCATAGCAGAGAGGGATGTTATACTTATATCAAAGAGATTTTAAGTGGTAATTCCATTATTGTACTTGCGGATGAGGAAAAAGAAGCATTAGACATTGCAATGGGTGTTAAGAAGTCAACGAAACCGACGGAAGATTAAGGAAGCTATTCCTCAATTCGAGTCATTGTTCCTAAAGGGAACGGAAATGCAGAGGTACAATAATATGAGAGAATATCTGGTATCTGAATTAAAGGGAAATGAAATTCTGGCAAAGCCAGTATGTTTGGAAAATGGAAGTATTGTTCTGGAAATAGGAACAGTTTTAAAAGTAAGCTATAAAGAGTCATTGACTGCCTTAAATGTCCAGAAAATTTTTATTGAGGATCCCTTTGAAAAATATGAAAGGGCAAACTTCTATTTTGAGGAGAATGTATTCCTGAAATTCGAGAATGATTTAAAAGAGATATTGTCTCATCATATTTATCATGAAAAAAACGGCTTGAGAAAATTGGAGAGCCTTGTAAAAGAATTAGTAACTGTATTTGAAAAAACAGATGAAAACAGGGCATTGGATTTTAGAAACCGAAGCTCTGATATGTATGAGCATACAATTTTTATCACAATACTGGTGATGATGCTGGGAAAAGAATATGGCTTTTCCAGAAAAAGGATGGAGCATGCTGTTTTAGGCTGTCTGCTCCATGACCTGGGATATCGATACATCGACATGGATTATCGTAACTTTTCTTATAAGAAATTGACTTCCCTGGAAGAGTATGAATTGAAAAACCATACCATTTTGGGATATACCGCTTTGGAGAGGGAAAAATGGGTGCCGGAAATTTCAAAATTGATGGTGCTTTCCCACCATGAAAGGATGGATGGAAGCGGTTATCCTTTAAAACAGAGAAATACCCAGAAAGAATGCCACATGATACAAATCTGTGACGCCTTTGATTGTGCAGTTTCAGGTATGGAGAGTCCGAAAAAAACGATTTTTCAAGCATTCAATGTGATTTCAGATAAAGAAAAGTTTGAAAACCGCATGGAAAAAATATTGGAAAAGAAAGTGGGGATTTATCCGGCAGGCACATATGTGAAAACAGAAAACGGAAAAAACGCTGTTGTCATCTCCCAGACAGAAAATGCACATGCTCCAATTATTTTGTATGTCAATGAGATGGATAAAAAGATAAAGACAGAAAATTTGAACCGGAAAGAAGCACCTAAAATAACAGGAATTATTTGCTAAAAAAAAATTGCAAAACACAACTTAATATTATATAATGTTCAAGGAACGGTTTTGTTTGGAAAGGAGGGGAAAAATTGCATAATTATTTGCGCAGTGTTGGATTTGGAAATTTACGGAATAAAAATGAAGTTAATATATTAATTCGGGATATTATAGAACATCCGGATAAAAAGATAATAACGGAAGATGAGTATGGAAATGTCTTTGCGGAATTGAGTAAGGAATTTGGAGAGTTTGTGGGAATTGCTGTCCGGGGATTTTATATAAAAAATGATGAATTCCATGTAGAATATTATTACCCTTATTTTCTGGGCAGCGGAGTTACTACGGAAGAGAGAGTGGAAGTTGAAAGGCGTTATGATAGGGAATCTTATGCAGGCGTCTGTGATGAAATGAGAATAGGAGTGACATTAATATTTTATTTGCAGAATGCAATTGAATACCTTCAGGAAAGCCGGACAAAGAATGGTAAGAGAATGCCGATAAATACTACAATGTCTGCCTTGTCTGCAGGTGGTAAAATTGTTCTTCCTGTTTATAAAAATGAAAACCAGATTAAAAGCGGTGAAAAATACACAAATAACCGCAATCACTTAATGGCTGCAGCCAGGGATGGCGATGAAGAAGCCATGGAAAGCCTTACCTTGGAGGATATTGATACGTATTCCATGATTTCAAGAAGGATTGTGAGAGAGGATATTCTCTCTATTGTGGATACCTACTTTATGCCTCATGGAATTGAAAGTGATCAATATAATATAATGGGAGAAATTCTTGATTTTTATACGATTGATAATAAAAGGACAAAGGAAAAATTATATGTGCTGACTTTGAACAGCAATCATTTGATTTTTGATGTTTGTATTAATCAGGAAGATTTAATGGGCGAGCCTGTTGTTGGACGCAGATTCAAAGGCGTTATATGGATGCAGGGGCGTATTCATTATCAAATGTAAAAAAAGGGATTGACAAAATTGTTAGAAACAATTAAAATAAAATAGATTCAAAATTGTCGCTATAGCTCAGCAGGATAGAGCGACCGCCTCCTAAGCGGTAGGCCGGAGGTTCGAATCCTCTTAGCGACGTCTATAAAAATGCCGGGAATACTGGGGTTCCAGAGTTCTCGGTATTTTACTATATCGGAACTTCTAATCAAAATGGCGTTTCTGCTAATTATCCAAAAAATTTTGCTTAAAATCCTGCTAATTGAAAAGGCGATAGTTTTTGATTCAAGGTAATTAACTTTGTCACAAGTTGAGACAAAATTAAAACTTATTGTGTAGGAACATCTTCAAAATATGCTGAAAAATATTTTGATATCAAACTTATTCAAGATGCAGGCGAGATTATGGCTATCCTCATAAAAAAATGTATGATATACTCTAAATGTAAACAATAAGCGTACATAAAATTTGATATTATGATTTTGGATTTTGAGTTTATGGATAGACGAAGTAACAGAACTTGAAGTCGCAAATTGCGACTTCAAGTTAGGAAGATGATAATGGATATGGCGGGCGTAGGAAACTGCCATTTGTTTTTACAGAACAAGGAATTGCAATGCTTTCTGCTGTTTTGCGTAGTGATGTTGCTATCCGAGTAAGCATTAGGATTATGGACACTTTTGTGGAGATGCGGAAGTATATGGCAAATACCTCTTTGCTGTATGAGAGGTTAAATGCAATGGAGGTTCGCCAGATAAATTACCAAACGGAAACAGATGAGCGTTTTGAGAGAGTTTTTGCGTACATATCTGAGCATGAGGAATCCAGTCAAAAAGTATTTTTTGATGGACAGATTTACGATGCGTTCAGTTTGATCGTAAGCCTAATTCAAAAAGCAGAGAAAGAAATCACTCTGATAGACGGATATGTGGATGTTGGGACATTGAATCTGCTTTCAAAGAAAAAGTCTGATGTTGCAGTTACAATTTATACGCAGAAACAGACGAAGCTAACGAAAGCCGATGTTAAAAATTTTAATGCACAGTATCCGACATTGAAAATAAAATATACCAAAGTATTCCATGACAGGTTTTTGATTCTTGACCGAGTGACAGCCTATCATATAGGAGCGTCTTTGAAAGATGCAGGAAAAAAGTGTTTTGGAATCAATCTAATTCAAGATGCAGGCATCATCAAAGACATCCTGCAAAGGTTGGAACTGGAAACGGAGAAATAAGAAGTTCTTTGAGGTCACAATTTGTGACCTTAGAAAAATGTAAAGAAGAATGAGAAACTCTTTGAGGTCGCAATTTGCGACCTTAGAAAAAATGCAAACAGCTTAAACTATTCTGGGATTAGTTGTAAAATGCAGGTATCAGTCGGGAAAGGTTTTACAGCGTAACATTTCCCTAAATTCAAGCCCCTTGCTAATCG
>CANDGI010000032.1 GCA_947384285.1 uncultured Lachnospiraceae bacterium | reverse complement strand
AGAATAAGTCCATAGCCTGTTTTGATTGGCTATAAACTTATTATACGAGGAGGAAGAACATGAGCTATAAAATCGTAGTAGACAGTTGTGGGGAATTGCCGGAAAAGCTGAAAAAGGATGGGCATTTTGAATCGGTGCCCCTGGAGATTTTTGTAGATGATTACCATATTGTGGATGATGAGACCTTTAACCAGCCTGAATTTTTGAAAAGAGTGGCAGAGAGCCCCAATTGTCCCAAATCCACCTGCCCTTCGCCGGAGCGTTATGTGGAAGCTTTTGACTGTGAAGCGGAACATGTCTATGCGGTGACACTCTCTTCCCAGCTCAGCGGTTCCTATAACAGTGCAGAGCTGGGGCGTAATCTGTATCTGGAGGAAAAAGGGGAAAAGCAGATCCATGTATTTGATTCCAAATCTGCTTCTGTTGGTGAGACAGTGATTGCAATGAAGATTCAGGAATATGAAGAAGCAGGGAACTCTTTTGAGGAAGTAATTGAAAAAGTGGACGCATTTATTGCGGGGCTGAACACTTCTTTTGTGCTGGAAACATTGGAAACCTTAAGGAAAAACGGCAGATTAAGCAATATCAAGGCTTTTGTGGCAAATACTTTGAATATCAAGCCGGTGATGGCGGGAACCGCCGAGGGGACGATTTGCCAGATTGGGCAGGCCAGAGGGATTGTGAAAGCGGTGGATAAGATGATCACAGACCTGATTTCCAAGACGGTGGATCCCAAGGAAAAGATTCTTGCAATTTCCCATTGCAATTGCCCGAAAAGAGCTAAGGATGCAGTGGAGAAAATCAAGCAGCTGGCAGAGTTTAAGGAGATTATCGTAGTGGAAACGGCTGGAATCAGCAGCATGTATGCCAGCGACGGCGGAATTATTATTGTAGCTTAACACTACAGCGAACATTTCATATTGGGATAGGCAGCCCCTTTTTGGTGTATTGAAATATTGAATGTTCGCTGTAGATTTAGAGCGTGTTTGAAAAAGAGACTGCCGGGCAAGTGTCACTCTTCTATGTAGGCTGCTTTGTCCAGGGCGGCCTGGATTGCGTTTAACAGCACCATGGAGGTATATTGGTTGTCGTCCCCGTAAGAAATATTGTCCAGGGATTGTTTTTCGTAAACCTGCTGGGTAATGTTATCCAGTGTGGGCTGCATCAGGGGGTACATGGCAGCGGTGGATTCATCTAGGTTTACCAGCGTAATAGAATTGATATGGTTATCATCTACCACAACCTCCACATCTATGGCGTTATCATTTAATTGTATGGAGGAAGTATATACCCCCGCCGTATATTTCATGGTTTCTTTTGTGGCCTTCTCTTTGTCATCCGGCAGGAACATAAAGATCAGCAGTATCACCAGCAGGATTCCAAGTATGGCGAAAATAGCTGTGTAGACCACTTCTTTCAGGTGCAGGACAACAATTTTTGTTTTTGAACTCACAGGATTCCTCCTTAATCTCTCTTTGAACTACTATATGAGAGGAAAAAGTAAAATATTCATGATGAAATTTTTGTCAAAAAACTATTGACAAAAAGGAGGGCATATTGTATTATATACAAGAAGCGCGATAGTGGCGTAGTTGGTAACGCGCGACCTTGCCAAGGTCGAGACCGCGGGTTCGAGCCCCGTCTATCGCTCTGCAGATAAGAGCCGGGAACATGAGGATTTTTAGGAAATCAATGGTTTTCGGCTCTTTTTTTCGTCATTCTTCTCTTTTAAAAACTCTCCGGATTTGTATTTTCTCTTCATGAATTTGGGATATTGTAGAATTGGGAGGAACTTCCAACTGAAATTTATGGAGGGAAAGACATAGTACAAGATATGGAAAGCCCTGTTTTTGGAAAAGGCCATATCCTGTACTATATTGAGCAATGCTTTTAAAGAGAGATCTTCTTCTTTTAATATAAGATACGTTTCTTGTGCATTTTCCTTTTTCGCTGCAGCCATATGCCTTTGGATTTATTTAAATTGTTCAATCGTATCTTTTGCGATTTGGGCATCGCGGGGCATAGGATCGCCTCCTATATAAAAATGGCTGCAGCCCTGGTTCCTGGATTATTCTGCCGTCTCCCCAGAAGACAGGGAACTCATATAGTCGCTGATTGCAGTTAAGTCAACCTCTGTCTGTTTGGGTGTTTTTTCTTCCTGTTTATGGAAATACCCGAAGGCGGAATATCCAACCCAGCCGATGACTGCAGCGCAGACAACCGTGCTGCATACAGTGACAACTCTGCGTTTTATTTTTTCACGTTTCATAATCTGCTTGCGGTTTGCTTTCTCTTTTTTATACTGGTCTACCTTTTTCTGACTCATAGCTATTCTCCTTATATGTTTCATAATTGAGCCTTTTTGGCTCTTAAGCACTTACAAACAATTTAATCTTCTACAGTATACACTATTTTTGTGAAAAAATCTTTAAAAATAGCAAAAAACAATAAATTAATGATTGTGACTGTTGGAAATAGTGAAAATAGATAAAAAACTATTTTTTGAAAGAGGATATTTATAAAAAATATACAGAAACTAGAATTTTACAAGGGAAGCAAAGAGGAATTATTGCCTGGTTTTGGATCTGAATTTCCGTATATTGCATCCAACGCCCAGCTGGATAAGCATGCAGGGCGTTCGGTGCCCTGGCATTGGCACAGGGCTGTGTCACGGACAGAAAGGAATATACAAAGGCTCCATATCTTTGATGCGGCTCTTGTCGCTGGAAACTGTGGCAGTACAAGGCTATACTTCTTCCCATCCTGTTCTGCCCAAAGAGCGTTTCGTGGAAGACTTCGAAAAGTCGGGAACAACATTTTTCCGGACATACGCCCTCCCCATTGAAATCCAGGATGGCGCATGGACCGGCGGAGGAAGCATCATCCTGCCTTGACCTTTGTATCCCAGTCTGAAACGTTCGCTCCAGGCTTTACATCTTCCTCAAAATCCGCTACAATGGTGGGGACAGCCATCCGGCCCACCGGATGCTGAAGTGTGTTTTCATAAAAATGAAATCATACTGTATGCGGAAACACACGAAAACATATTCGGAGGATAAAAGTGCAATGGATAAAATAGCAATTCTGATTCCCTGCTTTAATGAAAGCAAAACCATTAGCAAAGTTGTGAAAGATTTCAAAGCTGCCCTTCCAGAAGCGGCAGTTTATGTCTACGATAATAATTCCACAGATAAAACAGATGAGATTGCAAAGGCGGCAGGAGCAGTTGTAAGATATGAATATCAGCAGGGAAAAGGAAATGTAATCCGCAGGATGTTCCGTGAGGTTGATGCGCAATGCTATATCATGGCAGATGGAGATGACACTTATCCGGCGGAATATGCAAAGAAAATGGCTGATATGGTATTAATAAAAAACGCGGACATGGTTGTGGGGGACAGGCTTTCCTCCACCTATTTCAACGAAAACAAGCGTCCCTTCCACAATATGGGAAATACAGTGGTCAGAAAATTAATTAACATCATGTTCCAGAATAACATCAAAGACATTATGACAGGATACCGGGCATTCAGCTACCAGTTTGTGAAGACATTTCCTGTCTTATCCAGAGGGTTTGAGATTGAGACGGAAATGAGCATCCATGCCGTTGACAAGAACATGTATATTGAAAATGTTATTGTGGATTACCGGGACAGGCCAAAGGGCAGCCAGTCAAAGCTGAATACGTATTCCGATGGAATGAAGGTGCTGCGGACAATCGTAAGGCTGTACCGGGTGTATAAGCCGATGGCGTTCTGGGGCAGGGCAGCTGTTGTTTTGGCGTCAGTTGCAGTTTTGTTTTTTATCCCTGTTATGACGGATTATATGGCAACAGGATTGGTTCCTAAATTTCCAACCCTGATTGCCTGTGGGTTTGTAATGCTGGCAGCGATTCAGTCTTTTTTTACAGGGATGATTTTGCAGACGGTCTGCCAGAAAAACCGCCAGGATTTTGAAATGGAGCTGCAAAGGTGCAGCGATAGAATGAAAGGGATGAGCAAAGACAGTGAAAAGGAATGGGAGCATTAAAATGAAACAGGATTTTCTTGACAAGGCAATGGAACTGCCAGCATTGGCGGTTTTTCAGCCTTTTTATCAATGGCATAAGAGAAATACCAGGCATTCAGAGATAAAATTCTGGAATGGGTATGATATTTTTCTGGCAGTAATTCTTTCCCTGTGTACAGTGATTATGACAAGGATGTATGTTTCTAATGGTGTGTTTGGGACAATCAAGGAAAATTATGTGGGCAGGTTTGGCCTTCAAAGCGTCCTATTGTTTCTGGTGCTTTTGTTTCTGTTTTATGCCGTCATTAAAATAGCGGATCCTTTTTTGTATGTGCACTTGAAGAAAATCAGCTTGGCGCAGGACGAGGAGCATGCATCCCAAATCATGAAATTTTGGGGCATATTTCTCATAACCGCCTGGCTTCCTTATTATTTGTCCTATTACCCGGGCGGGGTTTATTCGGATACCTTTTCCTCCATTTCCTTTCATATGAACGGGGTTCTCACCAACAGGCATCCGTTTTTGTACAATCTTCTGATTGGCATGGCCATTGATTTCGGTGATTTTCTTGGAAAAGACCTGACCTGGTCCATGGGATTTTTCTTTGGGGTGCAGATGTTGCTTTTGGCGGCGGAAATGCTCTATTTTCTTCATTGGATGCTGGCTCACAAGATAAAAAGAACAGTGAGGATAACGGTGATGCTGTTTTTTGCAGTGTTTCCATTAATCCCTCTCTACGGGGTCTCCATCTGGAAGGATACGCCTTTTTGCATGGCAATGCTGCTGTTTATGATGTTTTTCGTTGATTTGTATTTTGACCTTAGGCAGGGCCGGCAGAACCTGCTGCATCTGGCTGGGACTGGTGTGGGGATGCTTTTGACGGCGTTTACAAGAAATAATGGAATCTATGTGGTGATTTTTATAGTCCTTATTTTTATCCTTGCAGCCTTTCGGGAAAAATCCAAGAAGAAGTATGCATGTTATGGCGTTTTGGTGTTTTCTATACTGCTCATATGTTTGATTCAAGGGCCGTTTTACCGTTGGATTGGCGTACAGAAGACGGAGGATGTGGAAAGCCTGGGGATTCCGCTGCAGCAGATTTGCAGTGTGGTGGCATATGACGGCGAAATCACCGAGGAGCAGATGGAAAGCATCAAGCGTTTTATCCCTGGCAGCATCAAAAAGAATTTTGCCCCCTGTGTGGCTGACACCATAAAATGGACGGTGTTGGATGGGCAGTACCTGCATGGGCATAAGCAGGAATTTATAAGATTGTGGCTGCAGCTGCTTGTTCAGAATCCCGGTATATATATCAAGGAATATCTGCTGCAGACCTGTGGATTTTGGAATGTGGATATCACCTCGTCTGCTGCCTATGTGCAGAATTATGTCTGGCAGAATGGCCAGAATGTATCCCAGACGGATTATTTTGAAAAGTGGTTTGGATTCTCTTTCCAGCATTTTGTAAATCCCAGGCAGGTGTTTATAAGCAGCGCATGGTTTTTCTGGGCATTTTTCCTCTGTGGAATTTTTATGATGAAACATTTCGGGTGGAGAACTGTATGCCTGGCTGCGCCCCAATTGGGGGTATGGCTCACGTTGATGGCTGCGACCCCCATTTCCGTCAGCCTGCGCTACATTTCACCTTTGATGTTTACGCTTCCCTTTGTGCTGATACTTCCGATCTTGCTGCAAAGGGAGCAGGAAGAAAAAGCGGCGAAGGAGGACCGGGGATGAATTTGATTGCGGCAGTGGACAAGAACTGGGCTATCGGCCTGAATGGGAAATTACTGGTAAGGATTCCCGAGGATATGAAATTTTTTCAAAGGGCTACCACGGGAAAAGTGGTGGTGATGGGAAGGAAAACATTGGAAAGCTTTCCTGGGGGGCAGCCCCTGAAAAACAGGACGAATATTGTTTTGACAGCAAACAGGAATTTTCAGGTGAAGGGCGCGCAGACGGTGCACAGCATGGAGGAGCTTTTGGAAGAGCTGAAGCAGTACAGGAGCGAGGATATTTATATCATCGGCGGCGAGAGCGTTTACCGCCAGATGGTTGATTTGTGCGATGTGGCTCATATTACAAAGATCGATTATGAATACCTGGCAGACGCCTGGTTTCCAAGGCTGGATGAGAGAGAGGAATGGGAACTGGCGGCGGACAGCGAGGAACAGACGTATTTTGATTTGGAATATTATTTCCTGAGATATGAGAGGAAGAAAACTTCTGCGCCCTGAATGAAAAGGTTTGATATAGCGGTAATATATGTGCCGTGAAACGTAAGAGGGGAAAATTATGGAGAATTTTATTTTCAGCATCAACGTGGCAATCCCCATTTTTCTGGTGATGGGGCTTGCTTGCATCCTTTACGTTAACAGGGTGGATTTTTTTGCTTAAAACACTTGGATGTATTTGACGTGATAAAGATTTTCTGGTTTTGGATGTGGAGATGCCTGAAATTGCCACAATGGCAGGATTTCTTAAAAGCACGAAATGGATGCTGCCATGGCTCTGGCCATAGAGAGCAGCACCCAGATGGAATTCACAATTTTTTCCGAAAAAAATACTGGCTGAATTCCCCAAATGCATGTTCAATCTGCAGCAGCAGTTCATACCCTTCCTTCTCATAAAACCCAGGTGCCTGGAAGCTGTAAGTGTTCAAAAGAACCTGTCCAAGGCCGTCGGATTTTGCTTTTTCTTCGGCATAGCGGAGCAGTTGATGTCCGTAGCCCTTGCCCCGGTGACTCTTATCTACAAACAAAAATTCTACTTCCAGCGTCTTAAATGAACTTCCGGCAACAATTCCTGCCACTATCTTATTATCCTCCTCAATATGGAAATTGTAATCCCGCAATTCCTGCCAGAACTGCTGATTATACTCTTGAAGGAACTTGTGTATTTTTTTGCTGTCTGCTTCGGCACTGCGTTTTATCATATCTTTTCCTCCATGAACTATTTTGATGTTTTATCTTTTGCATTCCTTGTCTCCATCTTTTCATATGGCTAGCCCCAAAAATGTTCTTGTAATTGCAGGGCTAAGGAAGGATTTTTTGTCAAATCAATATCAACTTCGTACTTATCATCAAGAAGCACATTGTTTACATTGTGCCTTTTGGCAGGAATTGTCTTGCCTGTGTGTGATGCGCCTGTTACCAATAGAATCATTATTTTTGTCCCTTTCTACAAATATTTTCTATTATACCGCAGTTTTTTCCCAGGTGGAATAGGACTTCAAAAATTTTATTCTGTCTTTTTGCAAAATTCCTGGATAAATTCCAATTTTGGTTAAGAATGCCACTTTCCTAAAAAGAAGATTTCTGCTACAATAGAGCAGATACTATGAAATAGGAGCCTGTGGAAAGGGATTGGCTGATTGCGCTCCACAGGGTATCCGAACGAATGCAGAGGTGAATGTTATGGCGATGGATATCACAGGAAGAAAATTATTTGTAAAAGCATTGCTGGAAGAAGGGGTGGACACGGTATTCGGCTATCCCGGGGGTATGGTAACAGATATTTTAGATGAATTATATAAGCATGAAGAAATAGAGCTGGTGCTGCCCAGGCATGAGCAGGGATTAATCCATGAGGCAGAAGGCTATGCAAAGGCAACGGGAAAGGTGGGCATTTGCGTGGTAACCAGCGGCCCAGGCGCTACCAATGTGATTACGGGTCTTGCGGATGCCCATTATGATAATATCCCGTTGGTGTGCATTACCGGCCAGGTGCCCTTAAACCTGATTGGAAATGATGCATTCCAGGAGGTGGATATTGTAGGCATGACCCGCAGCATTACCAAGTACGGCGTGACTGTCCGTGACCGCAGGGAATTGGGAAAGATTTTGAAAATGGCATTCCACATTGCCAAAACAGGAAAGCCGGGGCCGGTGCTTATCGACCTTCCCAAGGATATCCAGACAGCCTTAGGGCCGGGGGATTATCCAAAGGAGGTATCCATCCGCGGGTATAAGCCCAATGAAAGCGTCCATATCGGACAGCTGAAAAAGGGTTATAAGCTGCTGAAGGGTGCGAAAAAGCCTTTATTCCTTATTGGAGGCGGTGTCAACATTGCCAAGGCCAATGAGAAAATGTTACAGCTGGTGGAGCAGATGAAAGTACCTGTGGTAACCACGATTATGGGAAAAGGGGCAATTCCCACCAGCCATCCTTACTACATCGGAAACAGCGGAATGCACGGAAAATATGCAGCAAATCTTGCAGTTGGGAAATGCGATGTGCTCTTCTCCATCGGAACCCGGTTTAACGACCGGATTACCGGGGATTTGAATGAATTTGCCCCCAATGCCCAGATTGTCCATGTGGACATTGACACAGCAGCCATTTCCAGAAATGTTGTGGTGGATGTGCCCATTGTTGCGGACGCCAGCCTGGCGCTGGAAAAGCTGCTGGAGTGGGCGGAACCCCAGGACACGGAAGAATGGCTGGAAGAGATACGGGAATGGGATCGGGAAAATCCTCTGGAAATGCGCCGGGACAAAGGCATGACGCCCCAGATGGTTATGGAGCAGATTAATGAGCAGTTCCCGGAGGGGATTATCGTTACAGATGTAGGCCAGCATCAGATGTGGGCTGCCCAGTACATAGAGCTGAACGAGAAAAAGCAGTATATAACCTCCGGGGGCCTTGGCACTATGGGATTTGGGTTTCCAGCGGCTATAGGGGCGAAAATCGGCTGTCCAAATAAGCCGGTGGTGTGTATCACCGGAGATGGCGGCATGCAGATGAACCTTCAGGAGCTGGCTACGGCCATGGCTCAGGAAACCAATGTTATCGTATGTATTTTGAACAATTATTATCTTGGCATGGTGCGGCAGATGCAGCAGCTTTTCTACGGAAAACGCTATAAGGCTACCTGCCTGCGGAGAAAGAAGGGCTGTCCCAATGACTGTAAGGGGCCCAATCCAGCCTGTCCTCCTTATGAACCGGATTTTGTGAAGCTGGCAGAAAGCTACGGGGCTTTGGGCATCCGTGTCACGAAGGAGGAGGAGATTGCCCCAGCTTTCCATCAGGCAAAGAAAAGCAATGTGCCTGTTCTGATTGAATTTATGATTGCAGCAGAGGAAATCGTGCTTCCTATGGTAAAGGGCGGCAATCCCATGACAGAAATGATTTTAAAATTAAAATAGGAAAGGGGAAAAAAGAATGAAAAACAGATGGATTGCATTGTATGTGGAAAATCAGGTGGGAGTCCTGGCAAAAGTTTCCGGTCTTTTTTCCGGCAAATCCTATAATCTCCAGAGCCTGACGGTGGGAACGACAGAGGATGAAACGGTTTCCCGCATGACAATCTGCGTCACCAGTGACGACATTACCTTTGAACAGATTAAGAAACAGTTAAACCGGATGGTGGAGGTGATTAAAGTAATCGACTTGACGGATAAGCCCATCCATATGAAGGAAATCCTCTTTGCAAAGGTAAAGAATTGTTCTGTGGCAGATAAAGCAGAGCTGTTCCAGATTGCCCAGGTATTTCAGGTGGAGGTATCAGACATTGGAACAGACAGTGTACTGCTGGAGTGCAAAATGACCGAGCGGCGCAACAATGAGCTGATTGATTTGCTGCGAAGTAAATTTAAGCATATTGAGATTGTCCGGGGCGGGGCGGTGGCCATTGAATCCATCAGCACTTCCTGCGCTGGAAGGGCCGAGTATTTCCGGCTGGCTCATCCTTCTATGGGGTAGGGGATCTGGCAGAATATTTTGGCCGGCCAGCCATTCAGCCGCGGCATACTCTTCCATGGGACAGGGACGCGGCAGGATTATTTTGGAGAGCTAATCATTCAGCTGCGGCATGCTCTTCCAGGAGGCCGGGATGGAAACTTTGAAATTTGTGCAGTTTTATGGGAAGATGGATGGTAAGGAACTGTAGAATGGAGCGTGGAAATAATGAGAAAAATTTTAGTGGTTGTGGATATGCAGAAGGATTTTATCGATGGCTCTTTGGGAACAAAGGAGGCTCAGGCAATTGTAAATCCTGTGATAGAAAAGATGAAATCCTATGGGAAACCTGATATTTATCTGACCAGGGATACCCATGGGGACAATTACCTGGATACGGCGGAGGGAAAGAAGCTGCCGGTGGTTCATTGTGTGGAGGGAACCAAAGGGTGGATGCTGCACCCGGAAATTGAGGCTCTTGCAGACCCTTCCCACATCATTGACAAGCCTGCCTTCGGTTCGCTGGAGCTGATGGAGCTTTTAAGGCAGGAGAACCAAAAGGAGCCCATGGAAATTGAATTGGTGGGATTGTGTACGGATATCTGCGTGGTGAGCAATGCCCTTCTTCTAAAAGCTGCCATGCCGGAAAATACCATCCGGGTGGATAGCTCCTGCTGTGCCGGGGTAACCGCGGCATCCCATCAGGCGGCTTTGCTTACCATGAGCATGTGCCAGATTGAGACGGAGATGGTGGAACATTGAACGATAGCGGAAATAGAATCTATGAATATGAATCCCTGATTTATGAAGCCCAGCAAAAGGGCGGCGCTTACGTGGTTTTTCCTTACGATATCAGGAAAGAGTTTGGAAAGGGCCGGGTAAAGGTGCACGTTACGTTTGACGGGGAGCCTTATGATGGAAGCATTGTCAATATGGGGGTAAAGAACCCCGACGGGAGCATATGTTATATCATAGGCCTGCGGAAGGATATCCGTTCCCGGATCGGAAAGCAGCCAGGGGACAAAGTCCTGGTGACAGCCAGGGAGCGGGAATAAGGGAAAAGCGTGGAAACCGCCGGGCTGCCGGGAAAGGATAAGTGAATCCACAATATATACTGTGGCATCTCCAGAGACACAGCTATATATTGTGGATAAATTTCATTTTCCGACAGACAATCATGAGAATATCCCGCCACAATCAATGAAAACTGGTTATGTTTTCAGGACAGTTCTTATTCCGGCCTTTTGCCAGCCCTTTGTTTGATAAGGCAGAATGGTAATCCTTATCTTGCCAGCAATCCCACAATCTCTCCCACATACATGGTGTGGAAATTATTTTCTTCTTTGCCGGAATACCATTTTTCTTTCAGTTCTGGATTCAGGAAATGAGCTTCTGTAATAGGAACAGCTGCCATTTTTCTGCAGAGGACAATGAAGTTCCCCTCGTCCACAAAGGGAATGTTACCCTGGAAATTCACATTTAAGCCAGCTGTCTTAAACTTGTCTTCCACCCTGCCGGATACAACGCCGAAGTATTTCAAATCGTTTTTAAATTTTTTGTCAAAAAAGCTGCAGGAAAAGTATTCTCCATTGTCGATAAATTCTTTGGTATACCTGTTTTCACGAACAAAGATAAAGGCTGTATTCTGTCCCCAAAGAACACCGAATCCTCCCCAGCTTGCCGTCATGCCGTTGGCTTTTTCCTGATTGCCAGCGGTGATAATCATCCATTCGTCTGCCAGTTTGGTAAAAGGATTAAACTCTAATAAATCAATTGGATAAGGTTGAAACTGATGCATAATAAGTCTCCTTTTCTATTTGTTGTGATATTTTGAGTATACATTATTTTACCACAATTAAGATATGCAGAAAAGTTATTAAAGCAACAAAAATATATAATAAAAAGTTATGGCGAATATAAGTCCGGAGAATAATCTTGACAGTTGTGGAAAAAAGTATAATAATTGTAAAAAAGTTGCTTTCCGAGACGCAATGCAGCAGTGCGCCGTATCCCGGGCAGGAAGGCTGCCTGCAAATCCAGTGGCTGCCACAAAGCCTATGGAGCAGGTATCTGCGCCGCATCCCGGGCAGGATGGTAATACGTAGAACAGGATGGAGGAAATCGTATGGAGATTAAATTTGTAAAGAGAGACGTATTAAAAGAAAAGCCAGACCAGAAAAAACTTGGATTTGGCAAATATATGACAGATTATATGTTTGTGATGGACTGGGATAAAGGGCAGGGATGGCATGATGCAAGGATTGAGCCCTATGGCCCGGTGTCCATCAACCCGTCCTGCGTGACGTTGCACTATGCACAGGAAACCTTTGAGGGATTGAAGGCATACCGCACCAAAGATGGCAGGATCCTTTTGTTCCGCCCGGAAATGAATGCAAAGCGGATGATTACTTCCAATGAACGCCTGTGCATGCCGGGAGTGCCGGAGGACATGTTTGTGAAGGCCGTTGAGGAACTGGTAAAGGTGGAGAAGGACTGGATTCCATCGGAGCCGGAAACCTCTTTGTATATCCGTCCCTTTGTGTTTGCCACAGAAGCTTCTTTAGGCGTTCATATGGCTGTTTCCTATAAGTTTATGATTATCTGCTGTCCGGTAGGCGCCTATTATCCAGAAGGCATTAATCCAGTGAAGATTCTGGTAGAGGATGAATTGGTGCGTGCAGTCAAAGGCGGAACAGGATTTACCAAATGCGGCGGCAATTATGCAGCTTCCATTCTTGGCCAGGTGCGTGCGGAGGAAAAAGGATGTACCCAGGTACTCTGGCTGGATGGCGTGAACCGGAAATATGTAGAGGAAGTTGGTACGATGAACATTATGTTCAAAATTGCCGGCGAAATTTATACAGCACCTATAGAGGGAACAGTGCTTGCCGGCGTAACCAGGGATTCTATCATTCATATTTTAAAGGACTGGGGTTATAAGGTAAACGAGACCCACCTTTCTGTAGATGATTTGATGAAGGCCGGCCATGACGGTACATTGGAAGAATCCTTCGGCACTGGAACGGCAGCCGTTATCTCTCCGGTAGGGGAATTTGTATATAAGGATGATGTTGTCACCGTAAATGATTTTAAAATCGGAGAGCTGACACAGAGATTGTACGATTATCTTACTGGAATCCAGTGGGGGAATGAAGAAGATAAATATGGCTGGACAAGGGAAGTAAAAGAATGAAGATTGATGATAAAATCAGCAGGTGGGCTATAGAGCTGCAGAGCCTTGCACAGTCTGGGCTGTATTACAGTGAAGGCGTGTATGACCAGGAGCGTTATCAGAGAATCCGGGAAATTGCAGCGGAAATGATGGCGGAACGGACAGGATTTCCAACTGATAAGATTACCCATCTGTTTTGCAACGACACGGGATATCAGACGCCGAAGCTTGACACAAGGGCGGCGGTTTTCAAAGAGGATAAAATTCTTCTTGTCCATGAGAGCGACGGAAGCTGGTCGCTGCCAGGGGGATGGTGTGATTTAGACCAGTCTCCCATGGAGAATACCATAAAAGAGGTGAAGGAGGAGGCTGGCTTGGATGTTGCCGTCCGGTCTGTGATCTCAGTGCAGGACCGGGCGAAGCATAACCAGCCCTCCTATGCCTACGGAGTAGTGAAAATTTTTTACCTTTGCGAATCCCTTGGAGGCGTCTTTGTGGCAAACATTGAAACCACAGAGACAGGATATTTTGCAGAGCATGAGCTGCCAGGCCTTGCAGAGGAGAAGTGTAACCGGGAACAGATAGAGATGTGCTTTCAGGCATACCGGTCGCAGAACTGGGTGACGCAGTTTGATTGATCCTGGACAGTTCCAGTACTACAGTTGACGTTTCATATTGGATCCTCCCTTTCCTGTGTATCAAAATACAGATTGTTCGCTCCAGGTGGAAATGAGGGTAGAATCCGAGGGTATTTCTGTTTTCTTTCCTGAATTTTATTATTTTTTAAGAAAAAAGCAGGATGGATTTAAAGACTTTTTCACAAACTAATGTTAGTATAGCAGAGTAAAAAGAAATTGTTTTAGGAACTCCATATACATACAGGTGAGGAAAGAAAATGAAAAGAAAACAGGATGAATTCGCAGATTTTAATGGAAAGAAGAAGCGGGGGAATATGTTTGTGGTTGCTGCAGCAGTTTTGGCAGTCTGCCTTAGCGGCATTTTGTATGCAAGGAAGCTGCAGATGGATACAAAATATATCAGTATGTACCCGCAAGAATATAGCCTGGAGGACAGGCAGCAGCCTTGCTGAAAAATGTTTGGCTTACAGGGATAGAAAGAGAATGCGCGCCTGCGCGGAGGGAAGTTTTAGCTTCGTCCGTGTCAGGCGCGTATAATGTATTTGGATCAGATTTTTCTTACTGGAGGAATGGATGGGTGGAACATTTTCTGCAGTTTGGCATAAACTATAAATAAGTGTAGAAATTCAGAGGTGTTTATGCAAAATCAGCAATTGCGTGCAGCACAAATCAACCATGTGGACAACGGAACCATGAAGGTGCAGGTGACTTCCGCAGTAGGGATGGTTCCCGTGCAGAATGCCAGGGTTACCATTTCTTATACAGGAGATCCGGAAAGCAAGCTGGAACAGATTTCCACAGATGCGGACGGCCAGTCGGAGGTTCTTACCCTGGCGGCACCGCCTTTAGAGTACAGCATGGAGCCGGAGCAGCCGGAGCAGCCCTATGCAGAATATACCGTGGAGGTGGAAGCGGAAGGCTATCAGCCCGTGAGCATTGAAGGGGTGGACGTTTTTTCCGGGGAATTATCTTTGCAGAATGTAAGGATGGAGCCTTTGGAAGTGTCGGAAGAGGAATTGAAGAATATTGTGATACCGGCAAACACATTGTTTGGGAATTTTCCGCCTAAGATAGCGGAAGCGGAGATTAAGCCTGTGGATGAGAGCGGGGAGATTGTGTTAAGCCGGGTAGTGATTCCAGAATATGTGGTAGTCCACGACGGCACGCCTGGGGATTCCACAGCGGGGGATTACTATGTAAAATACAAAGATTATATCAAAAATGTGGCTTCCAGTGAAATCTATGCCACCTGGCCAGACAGTACGATACGGGCAAATATTCTGGCGATTATGTCATTTACGCTGAACCGGGTGTATACGGAGTGGTACCGGAACAAAGGCTATGATTTTACGATTACCTCCTCCACCGCCTATGACCACAAATGGGTGTATGGCAGGAATTATTTTTCCAGCATTTCCCGGGTTGTGGATGAGATGTTCACGAATTTTCTTTCCAGGCCCAATGTGAAACAACCTATACTGACCCAGTACTGCGACGGACAGAGGGTCACCTGCCCTAACTGGCTCAGCCAATGGGGTTCCAAGTATCTGGGGGATCAGAACTACAGCGCCATAGAGATCCTCCGCTATTACTATGGAAGCAACATGTACATCAACGAGGCGGAAGAGATTTCCGGTATCCCGGCATCCTGGCCCAGAGAGAACCTTCAGGTCGGCTCCAGCGGAGAAAAAGTGCGCCAGATGCAGGAGCAGTTAAACCGTATTGCCCAGGTCTATACTTCTATTCCAAGAGTTGCGGCAGACGGCTCTTTCGGGCCGGCAACTGAACGGGCGGTGGAAAGGTTTCAGTCGGTATTCGGCCTGCCCCAGACTGGCGTAGTGGATTACCCCACCTGGTATAAAATTTCAGAAATCTATGTGGGCGTTACCAGGATTGCGGAACTGGTATAAAATTTCAGAAACATAAAACAAATTGACAAATCCTTCCAAAAAAGGTACAGTAGAACCACAACCGGAAACAATTAAGATACAGAGAGGAGAACAAAATGGCAGACTTAAAAGGAACGAAGACGGAGAAGAACCTGGAGGCGGCTTTTGCCGGAGAATCCATGGCAAGGAATAAGTACACTTATTTTGCCAGCAAGGCCAAAAAGGACGGGTATGTGCAGATTGCCAGCATTTTTGAGGAGACGGCGGCAAATGAAAAAGAACATGCAAAAATGTGGTATAAACTCTTAAACGGCGGCGTGGGCTCTACAGAAGAGAACCTAAAGGCAGCTGCAAACGGAGAGAATTTCGAGTGGACAGATATGTATGTTCAGTTCGCGAAAGAGGCAAGAGAAGAAGGCTTCAACGATATTGCAGAATTATTTGAAGGCGTGGCAAAGATAGAGAAAGAGCATGAAGAAAGATACCGCAGGCTTTTGGATAACGTAACCGGTAAGAAGGTATTTTCCAAAGATGGAGATGTGATTTGGCAGTGCAGCAATTGCGGGCATATTTGCGTTGGAAAAGAGGCGCCAGAGAAATGTCCAGTCTGCGACCACCCCCAGTCTTATTTCCAGGTGAAGGCAGAGAATTATTAGAATCAGTTTGCAATGATGTGGCAGGGCAGTTAGAAATGCGGAGGAAAAGCCGTTTTCTGGCTGCCTTTTTCAGCGCCCGCAGATATGGCATGGTACACCGCTTTTTTAACGTCCGCAGATATGGCATGGTACACCGTTTTTTCAGTGCCCGCAGATATGGCATGGTACACCGTTTTTTTGCGCCTGCAGATATGGCATGGTACACCGCTTTTCGTTAAAAAATATCAGAGAATTTTCCTGCAGCATGGAATTATAAACAGATATATTGTAAAATATAAAAGTGAAGGGGCGTATGGAATGCTGCAGAACGGGAGGATACCGATGCTAATAGAGCTGAATAAAGAAATTACAGAGGCTTTGTCAAAAACGGAGCTGGAAATTGTGCGGTTTATCAATGAAAACGAGGAGCGGATGCCAAAGCTTTCCATTGTTGAAATTGCATTTGATACTTTTTCGTCCCCCTCCACCGTTTCACGGGCAATACGAAAATGCGGGCTCAACGGCTTTAATGAGCTGAGATACCGCCTGACGGTGAAGGCCGAGGAAAAGGATATCCAGAATATGGGAGAGGTGATGAACAAATCCCTGATAGAAGCCCAGCGGGTGATTGAGCAGATTTCCGTTTCCGGGATTCTGGAAATTATCAGATATCTCAAAGAAGCCAGCCGGATTTTCGTGTTTGGCCGGGGGCTGACGGAATATGTGGCGGAGGAGTTTACCCTGAAATTACAGCTTTTGGATTTTAACGCAGTTTCAGTCCGGGATCCAAATATTATGCGCAATAAAACCAAGCGTTTAAAAACAGATGAGGTGGTATTTAACTTTTCGTTAAACGGCATGACTCAGGAGCTGATTGAGTCAGCCAAAAATGCCAATCTCTGCGGAGCGAAGGTGCTCACCTGCTGCTGCAATGAAAAGTCCCCGCTGCTGGAATTGTCGGTCTGCAGCCTGGTGGGATTCCATCACAGCCATAAAGCAATCAAGGAGTTTGAGGTATCCTCCCGGGTGCCTTTGCAGATTATGGCCCGGCTGATTATCGACTATCTTACCTCTTACCAATAGAAATCGGATGCATAGGATATTGAACAGAAAAAGGATGAAAATCGTTTTCAATTTTGGAAAAGATTTTCATCTTTTTTTGATGTAGAATGAAGCCATAAAAAACAGGAGGAGGTTAAAAATGCTCTATACATTAACAACAAACCCGGCAATCGATATGAATATTTCGACCCGGGGAATTGTTCCAGGCGCGGTGAACCGAACCTTTGATACGGTATACACGCCCAATGGAAAAGGGTTGAATGTCAGCTTTGTTTTAAAGCATTTTGGGGTGGAGTCTAAAATCCTTGGTTTTTTTGGAGGGTTTTCGGGAGACTATATTGTGAGCGAATCCAGGAAAAAGGGTATTGAGGTGCTGCCGGTCATGGTGGAAGACACCACAAGAATCAATATTTTTTTAAATGACGGCACACAGGAATTTAAGTTTGTGAACGAAGGCTCTCTGGTAACAGAAGAAAACCAGAAAGAAATGACGAAGCTGCTGGAAAGCCTTAAGGATATGGAATATTTATCCATCAGCGGCAGCCTGCCCAAAGGCGTTGGGACAGAGTATTATGATGAGGTTCTTTCCATTTGCAAGGAAAAGGACGTGAAGGTTATTTTGGACATCAGCGCGCCCAAGTTAAAAGAACTTCTGGCGTACCGGCCTTATTTAATTAAGCCCAATGATGAGGAATTAAAAGAAATTTTTGGAATTACCATTGAGGGTGAAGAAAATATCGGGGAGGTCATGGACATTTTACATGAGAAGGGTGCACAGAATGTATTGCTGACCCTTGGGGATAAGGGCTCTTATTTCTCGGATGGAAAAGCAATTTATTACGCAAGCGCACAGCCTGTAGAATTGCGCAGTTCCGCCTGTGCGGGGGATTCTGCCCTAGCCGCATTTATGAGCGAATGGCTGGAGCATCCAGAACAGGTGGAGGAGGCTTTGAAAAAGTCCGCCGCTACCGGAGCCAATGTGGCAGAAAGCGATGCAATCGGAGATTTGAAAAAAGTAGACATTTACAGGAAAAATATTCAGGTTAGAAAGGTGAGATAGAAGGATGGCAAAGAAGATATTAGGCGTTACCGGATGTCCGACTGGTATTGCACATACCTTTATGGCAGAAGAGGCATTGAAAAAGGCCGCTGCAGAGCTGGGATGTGAAATCAAGGTTGAAACAAACGGAGCAATCGGGGTAGAAAATGCCCTGACAGCAAAAGATATTCAGGAAGCGGATGCGATTATCGTCGCTTGCGATAAAAATGTGGATTTGGAGCGCTTCAATGGAAAGCCGGTGCTGGAGGTTCCGGTGGCAGACGGCATCAGCAAGGCAAAGGAGCTGATTCAAAGATGCCTGGATGGAAATGTGCATGTAAGGCAGGGAAGCGGCGTGCAAAGCCAGGCAGCTCCGGAAGAGGAACTGTCCATTGGCCGCCAGATTTACAAGCATCTGATGAACGGTGTTTCCCATATGCTGCCCCTTGTGGTTGCCGGAGGTGTGCTGACAGCCATTTCATTCCTCTGGGGAATTTACTCTTTTGACCCAGAGTCCAGCCAGTACAACGAAATAGCAGCCTTGATTAAGTCTATCGGCGGATATTCCATGGGATTGATGGTTCCGGTGCTGACAGCATTTATCGCCCAGTCCATTTCCGGCAGGCCCGGTATGCTGGCAGGCCTTGTTGCAGGCATGATTGCCGCTGAGACAGGTTCCGGCTTTATCGGTGGTATCATCGGAGGATTTTTGGCAGGTTACTTTGTGCTTTGGCTGGTAAAGATATTCGGCAGAATGCCAAGACAGTTAGAAGGCTTAAAGTCGATTTTCATGATACCCATTATATCTGTGGGGGTCACCGGGGCAGTAATGGTATTGCTTGGAAATCCCTGCTCCGCATTAAACAACATGATGATGGAATTTTTGGCAAATCTGCAGAATTCCAATCCGCTGCTTTTGGGCGTTGTAGTAGGATGCATGTCCGCATTTGACATGGGCGGCCCGGTAAACAAGGCGGCATATGTCACAGGAACGATGCTCTTGGGCCAGGGGAATTACCTGTTTATGGCAGGGGTTTCCGCAGCCTGCATTACACCGCCGCTGATTATTGCGCTGGCAGCAACTTTCTGTAAAAACCGTTTTACCAAAGATGACAGAGCAGCAGGTTTGATTAACTACGTGCTTGGCTGCACCCATATTACAGAAGGAGCCATTCCTTTTGCGGCAAAAAACCCGTTGAAGGTGATTCCGGTTCTTATGATTGGCTCTTCCGTCTCAGCAGTGCTTTCTTATCTGATGGAAATTGAAGTGCCCGCGCCTCACGGTGGATTTTTGATTCTTGGATTAGTAAATAAACCACTTCTGTGGGTTGGATGTATTTTGGTTGGCTCTGCCATCGGCGCAGTCCTGTATGTGCTGATAACGCCGAAGGTAGTGGAAGCAGCAGAGGCTCCCATGGTTTTTGCAGACAGCACAGGGAATGTAAGCCGGGCAGAAGCAAAGCCAGCACAGAGCTTGTACCATGCCAGCACAGTAACCTTGCAGGTTAAGGGAAAAACGAAAGATGAAGTAATTGAAGAGATGGCAGCTTTGCTGGAAAAAGACGGGGTTCTTGCAAATAAAGAGAACTTTAAGAAAGCAATTTATGACAGGGAAGCGTTATCCACCACAGGGATGGGTATGGGAATTGCAATTCCCCATGCCAAGACAAGCGCGGTAAAAACCCCGAGAGTGGCAGTTGGCGTTTCCAAAGAAGGATTTGATTTTGCGTCCGAGGACGGCGAGCCGGCACATCTGGTATTTATGATTGCCACCAATGAGAACGGTGGGGATTTACATCTGAAGACACTGGCAGAGCTGTCTGGCAAGCTGGTGCATGAAGAATTTACAAACAGCTTGATGAATGCTAAGTCCAGAGAGGAAATCGTACGTCTGCTGGAAAATAAATAAGAGTTAAGGAGGGAATTGCCATGGCATTGGCGACAACAAAACAATTGATGTTAGACGCCCAGAAGGGTGGTTATGCAATCGGTGCATTTAATGTGGAAAATATGGAAATGGTGCAGGCAGTAGTGGCAGCGGCAGAGGAGCTTCGCTCCCCGGTGATTCTGCAGACCACGCCTTCTACCGTAAAATATGCCGGCCTTTCTTACTTCTATGCAAATGTAAAGGCGGCAGCAGACCAGGCCAGCGTACCTGTTGTCATGCATTTAGACCATGGAAACAGCTTTGAGCTGGCAATGCGCGCACTGCGCACCGGTTACACATCCATTATGATTGACGGCTCCCACGACAGCTTTGAACAGAATATCGCTGTGACAAAAGCGGTGGTTGACGCCTGCCATCCCTCCCATGTCCCAGTGGAAGCGGAGCTTGGAAAAGTAGGGGGCAAGGAGGATGATTTGGACGGCGGCGAAGGCGGCGGATATACCGTACCTTCAGAGGCTGTGGAGTTTGTAAATGCTACCGGCATTGATTCCCTGGCTGTTGCCATCGGAACCGTCCACGGCGTATACAAGGGAACCCCCAAGCTGGATGTGGAACGCTTAAGCGAAATCCGGGAAGCAGTATCTATTCCCCTGGTGCTCCACGGCACATCAGGGGTGCCGGATGAGGCGGTAAAAGAATGTATCCGCCGGGGGATCTGCAAGGTGAATTACGCAACGGATCTGCGGATTGCATTTTCCAATGGCGTGAAGGAGGTTCTTTCCGCCAGCCCGGACACCATCGACCCGAAGAAATATAACGCTTGCGGAAGAGATAAGGTGAAAGAATACGTGATGAGCAAGATGGAAGTGTGCGGCAGCGTAGGAAAAGCATAAGGATAATATATTTGGGATACGGACGGAGATCCGGGAGTGCCCTTTCTCACGCGGACCGGGCAGCGCGATGGCGAACGAACTGCTAACTTCGGCTAGGGAAGCCGGGAAAGCCCTCCTTCCTAAGTCGGCCTAAGCAGTGGATTTCGCCTCCGCTAAGTGCGCACGTGAATCGTCCGCTTAGAAAGGGCGCTCCCGGATTTCCTGGGTATCGAAATATAAACGTTGCAGCAGTCTGGGCAATTTGTAACGTTTCATTGTTGGATTTATAAAAAATTGCAGGATATGGCACTTGATTCGTAAGACGATAGGGCGCTGTATCCTGCAGTTTTTATAGAAAGATATGCCAGAATAATTCACAGCGTTTCCATCCCGCATTTTTTACAGAACCAGCTCTCCCGCCGCAGCCATTTGCTATTTCAATATCCAGCAAGCTGGCTCCTTTTTCAGCGCCACTGATATTTGAATACCCCAAATTGCCGTCCGTATCCCAATATCCCCCAATAGCAAAAAAAACTGCCATCCACATCCCAAGTATACAAATCTTTGCAGCAGAACGCTCATAATTCTGTAAAAATCCCCTCAATTTTTGAATCTTTTCTTGTATAATCTGCCGAAACATACTAAAATAGAAGAATAGCAAATAAAGTCCGTTACAGCAATCTGCTGCTGTATCAGGAGAAAAGAGGAAGGGTGTTCATGGAAAAGAAGGGACAAAAGAAGGAAAGACAGGGAATCATATCGATCCGGATGAAGCTATTGGCAATTATTGTGCCCATTGTGGTTTTGCTGATGATTGTGCTGGTGCTGATCGCTTACCGTACATCAGCAGGAATTATTGAGAATTATTCCAGGAATCTTTTAGAGTCATCCGTAGGGAACCAGTCTGCCCAGATTGAAGGCTGGCTGAACGAGAACATTGAGGCATTCCAGGCAGTGAAGTCTGCATTGGAAAATATTAAGCCGGATGAAAACCAGCTCCAGGCAATTCTGGATGGCTACTATAATTATAATTCCAACTATCCTCAGGGATTGTATATTGCGGATGAGGACGGAAAGGTGTTCCGGGCATCGGAGTCTACGGTGAGCGAGGAAGACCCAGCAGGAAGCGCCTGGTATCAGGAAGGCCTGACCCGGGTAAATATGGCAGTGGGCTCTGCCCATGTGAATGCCCAGGGGGAGAATGTCATCAGCGCATCAGGTATTTTAAATGATGGTTCTGGAAAGATAAAAGTGATTTCAGCAGATATGACCTTAGATCGTATTTCCATCATTGTAAATGGATTTATCGAGATGAAAAAGGCAGAATCATTTCTGGTGGACGGCAGAGACGGTACAATCCTTGCAAACCGGGACAGCTCATTGATTTCTACGAAAATAGGCGGGGAAGGCGGCAATGCGTTCCAACAGAAGGTGGGAGAGAAAATCATGGATCAGGACTATGATTTTGCAGTCCTGGAAGGAAATATGACGGTATTTGAAAAAGTTAGCGGAACAGATTGGATTTTAATTTCCCATATTCCAAAAGATGTTGTTATGGCAGATTTAATCCGTCTGCGTACCATTATGATTGTCATCAGCGTGGTTTCCATTCTGGTTTTGTGTCTTGTGATTGAACGGGTAACCCATATTGTCATCAATCCGGTGAAAAAGCTGACAGCGGTAATCACTGCAATGACGGACGGTGATTTTACTGTAGATGTAACCAGCAAGGGGAATGATGAGATTGCCGTTATGAGCCGGAGTGTGGAACGTTTTATCCATTCTATGAAAGAAATGATTGCCTCCATGGGCAGCATTTCCGATAAGCTTGGAACCCAGGCGGATACGAGTGATAATGTATCCAGGCAGATGCAGTCTGCGGCGGCTATCCAGTCCGAATCCATGGGAGAACTGAACTCCACCGTAGACCAGCTTTCCCTTTCCGTATACGAGATTGCGGAAAATGCAACAAAGCTGGCAGGGGTAGTGGCGGATACGAAGGCTGACAGCGACGATGTTGAACATAAAATGCGGGAAACTGTGGAGGTATCCCAAAAGGGAAGAAAAGACATGGAGCGTGTTGGGAAGGAGCTTGAGAATATCCGGGCGTCCATTGCCAACCTTGAAACGGCAGTCAATAAAGTGGGAACGGCATCCGGGGAGATTGTAGCGATTGTCCAGGTGATTGGGAATATTGCGGAGGAGACAAACCTCTTGTCCTTGAATGCTTCCATCGAAGCGGCAAGAGCCGGGGAAGCAGGCCGGGGATTTGCAGTGGTTGCTTCTGAAATCGGAACCTTGGCAAATAACAGCGCAGATTCTGCGGAACATATTTCAAAGCTGATTGATGAGGTAAATACACTGGTAGCAGATGCAGTGCGCCAGACAGGCAGCAGTGCAGAGGATATCGGAAAGAGCAGTGAGCTGATCCACACGGCAATTGATACCTTTGAAAAGATTTTTGGAAATATCCAGGAAACCAGCGAAATGATTGAGCATATGGTTGGAAAGATTAATCAGGTGGATGAGGTTGCGGCAAACGTTGCGGCTATTTCTGAAGAACAGGCGGCAAGCTCGGATGAGATTCTTGCCACCTCGGAAAATATGCTGGAGCAGGCAAAGGGAATCGCAAAGAACAGCGCCCATGTGGCGGAGGAGTCAAAGAGCCTGACAGCTTCTTCAGAAGAACTGGCAGAGCAGGTAAAATTATTCCGTATTTAAGGAGGGATTGGGATGAAAAAGAGAGCTGGAATGCTGTTTTTGGCAGCATGGATGATGGTTTGCCTGTGCGGCTGTGCTGGGAAAGAGAGTTCCAAGGCAGGCGGAAATACAAAGATTTATCTGACACTTTCTTCCGCCGATACCTTCCGCACCGTATTGATCAACAGTGCCAAGGAAACGGCAGAAAAGAATGGGGTAACGCTGGATGTGCATGAAGCGGAGGATTCCATCGAAGTCCAGGTGGAGCAGGTGAAGCAGGCTGTGGAAGAAGGATATGATGTAATTGTCTGCTCGCCGGTGGATACAGACACGGCGCTGGAACTGGAAGCAATTGCAGGGGATCTGCCGATTGTGTTTTTCAATAGCTGCCCGGATGAGGCTCACCTGGAAGCAGATAAATATATGTACGTGGGATCTGACGAGGGGGTTGCCGGACAATACCAGGCAGAATATATTTTGGACAAGATGGCCGGAGAGAATGAAATTAACGTGGCTGTTATCACAGGGCCTAACAGCCATTCCGCAACGGAAGGAAGAACAGGCCAATTGAAAAATACCCTGAATAAATCTGGAAAGAAGATTAATTATGTATTTCAGGATCATGCAGACTGGGACCAGGCGAAGGCAGAGAAATACTTCAATGTATTCTTAAACACGGGAAAAGAATTTGATGTGGTGGCATGCAATAATGATGCAATGGCTCTTGGAGTCATCGACGCCTGCAAAAAGAATGGGATTTCGGATGCAGCCATATTGGGCATTGACGCCACGGCAGACGGGTGCGCAGCCATTGTTGCAGGTGATATGGAGTTTACCGTTTACCAATCAGCAACGGGGCAGGGAGAAGCCGCGGTGAAGGTGGCGATGGCTCTTGGAGCCGGAGGTTCTGCAAAGGAAATAGAAGGCTTATCCGAAGATGGCAAGTATGTCTGGGTTCCTTTTGAAAAAGTTGACAGCACGAATGTAGAGAAATACCAATGACCATGATTTTGCAGCCTGCCAGCCATAAGGCAGGGCAGAATGGGAATTTTCATAGAAAGCGAGGAGAGAGACAATGGTTTACGAATTAAATAATGAGAGGTTAAGCGTTCAGTTTTCCACTTTGGGTGCAGAGATGATGTCCTTGAAGGATAGAAAAACGGGACAGGAGTATTTGTGGCAGGGAGATAAGCGGTATTGGGGACGGCGTTCACCTGTGCTTTTCCCGCTTGTAGGACGGCTGAAGGAGGATAAATATATATACCATAATCAGGAATACCACATGCCTCAGCATGGATTTGCCAGAGATATGGAATTTGCCTGCATTTCAGAGAACAAGGAAGAAATTTGGTTTGGGCTGGATGCAACACCCGCCACACGGGAGAATTATCCTTTTGATTTTCGTCTGGAAATCGGATACCGGCTTGTGGAAAATACTGTTACGGTAATTTGGAGAGTGATTAACGAGGAACCCACCCGGAATATGTATTTTGCCATTGGCGGGCATCCGGCATTTCTGTGTCCTTTGAAGAAGGGGGAAAAGCAGAGTGAATACAGCATCTGGATGGATCAGACGGAGGTTTTGTTTTCCAAAATCAACCTGGATACGGGCTTGATGCATAATTATAAAAATATGCTGGCACTGCCTGGCGGCAGGCATTTGCTGGCGGATGGATTTTTCGACGAGGGAGCCTATATTATTGAGGATTACCAGGTAGGGAAAATCTCATTGGCGGATGCGGAAAATGTGCCTTATCTTACCGTTTCCTTCAAGTCCCCGTTGGTGGGCATCTGGTCGCCGGAAAAGAAGCAGGCGCCCTTTGTATGCATTGAACCCTGGTACGGCAGGTGTGACCGGGAGAACTTTGGCGGAACCTTAAAGAACCGTGAATGGAACAATAAGCTGGCGGCAGGCGAAGTGTTTGAGCGGTTCTATGACATCACGATTGAGCGGTAGGTTAGGAATGGAAGACAGAAACTTTGGATATACTAAAGAGAGGAGTACTGGAAAATATATAGCAAAGGAGTATGTCTTATGAATTTTTTTAAGTGCAGTGAATGCTGCAGCATAGCAATGGAAATCGTATCGGGCCAGCAGGAAGGGGCAAAGGTCTTTCAGGAGCTTTTGGCAAATACTACGGATGCCTCCGGGGAAAAACATGTGCCGCTGGTGGAGAAAAAGGGTGATGCTATCCTGGTGAAGGTAGGAGAATTGGAGCACCCTATGCTGGAAGAGCATTATATTATGTGGATTTATCTGGAGACAAAGCATGGCGGGATGCTTCGGAAGCTTACCCCGGGGGAAAAGCCAGAAGCGGAATTCAAATTGTCTTCGGATGATGAGCCGGTGGCGGCCTATGAATACTGTAACCTGCATGGGTTGTGGAAAGCAGAAATCCGGTAATTTCTATAAGATTAGTTTTATCTCTGGATAAGGAGGTCTCTGGCGGATTGCCCTTTGGTACACAAACTGGGCAATTCGCCAGAGACCTCCTTATCCCAATATGAAACGTTCGCTCTAGATGTACCAGATGGTTTGATAAATGGACGAAAAGGGAATTATTAAAAAACTTGAAAAAATATTAAAAAAGTATTAAAATTTTATCAAATAGCTGGTATAGCCAGTTGAAATTTATAGGAAATAAAAGGAGGATATGTAGAATGTTATTTCAAATTTATGGCGACAATGCCATGTATCAGTTGATCGGCTGGGTGCTGGTGTTTACCGGGTTGGTGGTCTGCAATGAAATTGCCCGGCGGACAAAGGCAGGAGGAATCTTCTTCTTCCTTGCCCTTCCCCTTGCATTGACCGTTTATTTTGTTTCAATTGCGGTGGGAGCATCCACAGGCGCAGAATGGGCAGTAAATAACCAGACCCATCTTTATATGGGCGGCTGGTTCCACTATGCCAAGCTGTATGCGGCAGTGGCGGGATGTATTGGCTTTATGATGATTAAATATAAATGGGGAATCGGCAAGAATGAGTGGTTCAAACCATTTCCATTTGTGATTGTGGCAATTAACATTTTGATTGCGGTAGGTTCCGATTTTGAGTCTGGAATCAGGGGCGCAGCGGCTTTGGCGGAAACAGGTTCCAGGTATTGGATGTCCAACGAAGGCGTCTGGCTGTATGGCGGCTGGTGGAATTGGGTCAATGGCATTGCAGGAATCCTTAACATTTTCTGTATGACCGGCTGGTGGGGCATTTATTCTTCTAAGAAAAAAGACGATATGCTGTGGCCGGATATGACCTGGTGCTTTATCATTGCATACGACCTTTGGAACTTTGAGTATACATATCTGAACCTGCCTACCCATGCATGGTATTGCGGCTTTGCACTGCTGCTTGCGCCTACCTTTGCCAATAAATTCTGGAACAAGGGCGGCTGGATTCAGAACCGTGCCAACACCCTGGCTGCCTGGTGCATGTTCGCCCAGGTTTTCCCCTTATTCCAGATTAGCGGAAAATTTTCTGTGCTGCCAAGCCTTTACGGGCCAGGATGGAAGGACGGCCTTGACTTATCTTCAGCAGCCCAGCCAACCTATGCAGACCCCCGGGCACAAGGCATCATTGCAATGATTGCCCTGGCTGCCAATGTCATCTGCCTAGCGGCCATCATCAAACGGGCAGTTGTGCAGAAAAAGAATCCATATAAATATGAGATATTCACCGACCAAAAAGACTTCCAGGAAGCAATGGCAAGGGCAGAGGATTAAAGGAATCCACACGAATTAACATTACAGTCCATATGCCTAAGTTTCCATTTACTTCCTGAAAGACAGCAGAAATCAACATGGATTATCTTAGGGCAGATTTCGTACGTTTGGATACACAGGAAAGACAGAAATCAACATGGATTATCTTAAGGCAATTCTGTCTTTCCGTCCGCATCCAAAGATAAAAAAGCACCGCCTCTAATTTGGCATGGTTAGGCTTTTGTCTAATAGGCTTACATAAGGGTATACGCGGTGGAAGCCTTGGGCTGCTGAAAAGCAAAACCAGGCGAAGCCGAAAAGCAGGAACAGGGAAAGGACACGATGATAGCTTAACGTGTTCTTTCCTGTTTTTTTGCGGTAGGAATCAATGATTTCCGGGATTGCCAGCAAGGAAAATACAAAGGGGTAGATGGCAAAGCGTTCCAGGATAAAGTGTTTTGTAATAAAGGCGCTGATCATAAATTGGTAAAGGGCGCTGTTGAGGTAGAGGGTGCGTTGGAAGGGGTCTTCCATGCGGTTTCGGAAAAGGTAAATTAAAAGGCAGTACAGGCCGGGGAGAAGTACATAAATTAATCCGTTGGCACTCCAGAAATAGCTGCCGGAGTAGCGGGCATACTTTGCTGGGAGAAAGGGGGAAATCCGTGCAAAAACCGGGTCAAAAAAGAGATATCCCAGACAGGTCGCTGTAAAAAGGAAAGTCAAGGTTTTTTTGTTATGCTTCCAGGTTAAGAGGAAGTATAGGGGATACACGAACCACAGGGAGTTATGGATCATTCCGCCTATAAAAATGATAAGGGTGTAGGGCAGTAGCTTTCGGTTTTTCAGGTAAGGGTATGCCATTAGAAAGAAGGCCGCTGCGATGGATTGGCGGATTAAGTTCATGTTGCAGGCCAGGAATTGCAGGGTAATGTAGAGGTAGACGCTGACCCAGGGAAGCTTGGAATAGCGGAAAATAAACTGCATGGCTGCTGCCATTAAAAACAGGTTGACAAACAGCAGGAAGATTTGGAAGGGGCAGCCGGCCAGGGAGAAAATTTTGCACATCACATAATACAGCGGCTCTGTCTGCGCACAGCGGAGGGTATCGGCAAAGGACCACTGGGATACCATTTCATAAATATTCCGGTAAGAAAAGTAGTCGAAGCCGATGGCGTAACGGAAAGAGGCTAAAAAAGCCAGAAGCAGGAATGATGCAGCCAGGTACCAAAAGACTGCCTTGTTTTTCTGCTTTTTTTCCGTGAAAAAATAGCCCAGGCCGGCAAGGAGGGAAATTGTAACATAATAAACAGCCATAATTTTGTCCTTTCTTTTGCATACAGCCACTTCCGAATCTAAACGAAAGTGGCTGCGTGTTCTATATTCCATGCCTTATGAAGCATTCATAGTTCATAAGTGTAAATACTGTGACAGATGTGATTGTAATTTAATCTTTTGTAGTTTTATTTCTCTATTTGCCAAATGGCAATTCTTCCTTAACGGAAGCGCTGCCCGCCAAAAAGGCAGGTGTTGAATGGAAAGGTTATTTCCTGAAATTTTTCCTTAATGGAAGCGCTGCCCGCCAAAAAGGCAGACGCTGCGTGGAAAGGCTGCTTTCCTAAATTATTCCGTAATGGAAGTCCTGCTAACCACGAAGGTGGGCGTTACGTTAAAGGTTGCGCTTTCAGAAACCTTGTCTCCCAAGGTGCCTACTACATACATTGCGCCTTCCTGGTTGGAGTCAAGAATCAAAACATTCATATTTTCCGTCTGGTTTTCCTTTAACCATCTTGCATTCGCCAAGGTTGCAGGCATTTCATTGGGAGCATCTTCCTTCTTTAAACCGATGGCAATCTGGTTTGGACCCACGGCGCCGGTGCTGCTCCAGGTTGTGTTTTTCAGCTTGCTGATATCTATATTGGTCTTGGCTACATCTACCTGCACGGGAACGTTGGAGTTATTTTTCACGTTGATTCTTGGAGAAATAACCTTGTTCTGTGTGGAAAGGCTGTTGCTGATGTTAAATGGAACGAAGGAAGGCATGGTAACGGAAAGGATGGTGGGTTCAATGGTACCTACCATTTCTACCTGTCCAGAACCGCCTACCGGAATGTCCCTGTTTGAGGTGGCCTCAGCTGCATGGGCGGTAGTGGAAAGCGCGCCGGCGAGCAAAGCTGCGGATAATGCAAGCTGCAAAAACATATTTTTTTTCTTCATAAGTATACCTCCTGTCTGCACCTGTCACAGTACGGATACAGCTGGTGTACGGGCACGTTAGTTCTGTACGGTAAGTGTGATCTGCGCCCCGGTCTGCCCGATATATTCTGTGGTTTCCTCGTCATAGGCCAGGAAGTATGCGGTGGCGTCGTAGGTGCCCTTTTCTAAAACCTTGTCCAGTTTAACATTTTCAATATAGGTTCCCGGTTTCAGGTATTTCGAAGCGTAGATTTCTTCTTCTGTCTTATCTATGATGATGCTGACCTTTAAAAGCTTCGCATTATTGCCCGGATTTTCAATCAGCAGATTTCCCTCGGCAGTTCCATTTAAAAAGACCGGGGAGGTGTTGATGGAAAAAGCAATCATGCTGCGGTCTAAAAGGGTCTGCAGCTCCTTTCTCCGTTCATCCACGTCAACGCCCGGCATAATTCCGGTTGTGGCGTTGTCGTCATATTCCAGATCCTTGGTGTCCTTTTTGGTAAATAAAAAATAGCAGATTCCTATGGTGAGCAGAATCAGCAGAATGACAACTACAATGATTAAAGCTCTTTTTTTCCCTTTACTCATAGAATCCATTCCTCCTTTGTAAAAAAATGTAAAAATAAGTTTGTTGATTTTTCTCATTATACGATGAAAATTGTGTGAAATCAAGGAAAAATAGTCGACAAATTTTGATATAATTCGACAATTAAGAAAAAAGACTAAATTATCAGAAAATAAAGAAAATAGTGTAAAAAATGATTTGTCATAAAAAATGGAATATGATATAGTAGCAGATATGACAAGAAAAGAGGGTTTGCGATGGATCTGCGAGGGCTGATGTTATCTTTACGGGAAATGAATATAGCGAAACCAGATGATTTGGAACGTTTTGTGATGGAGGACGGACTGACAGAGCTTTTGGACGGCATTTACCGCTATGGAGTCCAGATTATAAACCTGGATATGTTTGGGGTGGATTGTCCAGAAAAGATACGGGCATTGTTGGAGCTGCATCAGCTGAAACCGGAGGAATGCCTGGTTCTTGGCGCCACAGACAGGACGCTGGATTTGGGAAAGGAAATGAAGATTGCCGCTGTGGGCTATGTGAATCCCAGGCTGTGTGCTCAGAAGCTGGCGGATGCAGTTATGGTGGTGGAAGGGTTTGAGGAGGTAGATTTCTATTTCCTGGAGCGGATGTATCAGCGTTTCCATGGGATTCCCTGGACGGTCATTGAGACGAAGCGGTGTATCCTGCGGGAGATGACGGTGGAGGATTTGGACGGCCTGTACCAGCTGTATCAGGGGAAAAGCATTGCAAGATATATGGATGGATTGTATGAAGACCGGAAAAAAGAGGAAGAATATACCAAAGCTTATATCAAAAACATGTATGCCTTTTATGGATATGGCATGTGGATTGCAGTGGAAAAGCCTACGGGAAGGATGATTGGCCGGGCGGGACTAAGCAACCGGGAAATCCAGGGCAAGCCATCCTTGGAGCTGGGGTATCTGGTTGGGGAGGAATTTCAGAATCAGGGATTTGCCACCGAATTGTGCCAGGGGATCCTGCAGTTTGCAAAGGAAGGAACGGAATTTGAGGAAATCCACTGTTTGATTGAAAAGGAAAATGAAATTTCAGTCCATCTGGCTGAAAAATTAGGTTTTATCTGGCAGGAAGAAATAAAAATCCAGGGAAGGACCATGCAAAGGTACACGAAAACATTGCAATTTTAGAAAAAATTAATTATAATATAACCTATCATTTCTGATAAGGTATGAAAAAGAGAGTGTTACAGGATGGATACATGCATACAGGATGGTGAAATGCATATGGAAGATAGAAAAAAGATGGAACTAAGTGAACAGGAAGCAACAGTCATGGAGACGGAAGGGCTGATCCGGCCTACAAAGGAATTTGTAAGCCCAGAGAGCTTGTATAAAGAATTGATTACAAGCGTGAAGCGGTATCATCCCTCCACGGATATTTCCCTGATTGAAAAAGCATATAAGATTGCAGATGAAGCGCATAAGGGGCAGGCGCGTAAATCGGGAGAGGCATATATTATCCATCCCCTTTGCGTGGCGATAATTCTTGCAGAATTGGAATTGGATAAGGAAACCATTGTTGCAGGAATCCTCCATGATGTGGTGGAAGATACGGTAATGACCGACGAGGAGATTGCCAGGGAGTTCAGCCAGGAGGTTGCCCTTTTAGTAGATGGCGTGACAAAACTGGGGCAGCTGTCCTATGATGCAGATAAAGTGGAGGTACAGGCGGAGAACTTAAGGAAGATGTTCCTGGCCATGGCAAAGGATATCCGCGTGATTTTGATTAAGCTTGCTGACAGGCTCCACAATATGCGGACCTTAAAATATATGAAGCCGGAAAAGCAGCGGGAAAAAGCCAGGGAGACAATGGATATCTATGCGCCCATTGCCCAGCGGCTTGGCATTTCCAAGATAAAAATAGAATTGGATGACTTATCCTTAAAATATTTAGAGCCGGAGGCGTACTATGATTTGGTAGAAAAAATAGCCCTCCGCAAAAGCGTCCGGGAAGAGTACATTTCCCAGCTGGTAGGAGAAGTAAAGGACCATATCAAAGGAGCAGGGATTGCTGCATCCATTGACGGGCGCGCCAAACATTTCTTCAGCATTTATAAGAAAATGGTAAACCAGGATAAAACGCTGGATCAGATTTATGACCTGTTTGCCATCCGCATTATCGTAAATTCCCTGAAGGACTGCTATGCGGTCCTGGGCGTGATTCATGAGATGTATAAGCCCATTCCGGGACGGTTCAAGGATTACATTGCTATGCCAAAGCCCAATATGTACCAATCGCTGCATACCACGCTGATTGGCCCCACCGGGCAGCCCTTTGAGATACAGATCCGCACCTTTGAAATGCACCGCACCGCGGAATACGGAATTGCTGCCCACTGGAAGTACAAAGAGGCCTCCAATGGGAATAAGCTGACAGAGAAGAGCCAGGAGGAAGAAAAGCTAAGCTGGCTTCGGCAGATTTTGGAATGGCAGAAGGATATGTCTGACAACCGGGAGTTTATGAGCCTGTTAAAGAGCGATTTGGATTTGTTTTCCGATGCGGTATTTTGTTTTACCCCGTCCGGCGATGTAAAAAATCTGCCCAATGGCTCAACCCCCATTGATTTTGCTTACAGCATTCATTCCGCGGTGGGAAATAAGATGATTGGCGCCAAAGTCAACGGAAAACTGGTAAACATTGATTACGTGATCCAGAATGGGGACCGGATTGAGGTGCTGACTTCCCAGAATTCCAGAGGACCCAGCCGGGACTGGCTGAATATCGTGAAAAGCACCCAGGCAAAAAATAAAATCAATCAGTGGTTCCGAAGCGAATTTAAGGAAGAAAATATTTCCCGGGGCAAGGAGATGATTGCACAGTATTGTAAAACAAAGAGCATCAACTGGCCGGAGTTGAACCAGCCCTCCTATCAGGCGCGCATCATGCGCAAATATGGGTTCCGGGACTGGGAATCCGTATTGGCGGCCGTAGGCCACGGCGGCTTAAAGGAAGGCCAGATTATCAATAAAATGCAGGAGTACTATAAGAAAGACCACAAAGCAGACCTCACAGATGCAGAGATTTTAAAAACCATGGCAAATGACGGGATGGGAAATGCGGCCTCTCCTGGCAGCAAGGGGAGGAGTGCTCACGGGCATTCGAAGAGCGGCATTGTGGTCAAGGGCGTGGATGATGTGGCAGTACGTTTTTCCCGCTGCTGCGCTCCGGTTCCCGGAGATGAGATTGTAGGGTTTGTAACCCGGGGGAGAGGGATTTCCATCCACCGGACAGACTGCATCAATATCATCAACCTTTCGGAGATAGAGCGGGCGCGCCTTCTGGATGCGGAATGGCAGGCAGAGGAAGGGGAAGCTGGGCGGTACATGGCGGAAATCAAGATTTATGGAAATAACCGCACCGGGCTTTTGGTGGATATCACCAAGATTTTGACGGAGCGGCAGATTGACATCAGCGCCGTGCATTCCAATACCAGCAAACAGGGCATTGCAACCATCACCCTTGCATTTGAAACAAAGGGAAAAGAAGAGCTGACCAGCCTGATCGACAAAATCCGGCAGGTGGAAAATGTGATAGATATCGAGAGAACCAGAGGATAGACAAAATCTTGCAGGCGGAAAACAGGATAGATATTTTGGGAACCAGAGGATAGCTCCTCTGGTTTGCAGATTAGAAAGGAACAGAAAAATTATGGAAATGAAACATTATTGTGTAGGGCAGGTGGCGACCAACTGTTATTTTGCCATCAATGAGGAGACGAAGGAAATGCTGGTGATAGATCCAGGGGATTCTGCTCAGATGCTGGCGGAAAAAATCAAAAAAGAGGGATTAAAGCCCAAGGCAGTGCTTTTGACCCATGGGCATTTTGACCATGCCATGGCGGCAGAGGAGCTGGCGGAACTATTTGGGATTCCGGTTTATGCCCATGAGGCGGAGAAGGACACCTTGGAGGATTCCGGGAAAAATGTTTCCATTATGGTTGGGAGAAGGGACAGTTACCACGCAGACGTGTATGTGAGGGACGGGGAGATCCTGGAACTGGCTGGCATGGAGCTGAAGGTGCTGCATACGCCAGGGCATACGGCAGGGGGCTGCTGTTACTATCTGGAGAAAGAAAAGGTTCTGTTCAGCGGCGATACCTTATTCTGCCAGTCTGTGGGAAGAACGGATTTTCCAGGAGGGAGCATGTCAAAGCTTGTGCGCTCCATTAAGGAAAAGCTTATGGCGCTTCCAGACGAGGTGAGGGTGTATCCAGGGCATATGGGCTTAACAACCATTGGGACAGAGCGTGCCCGCAATCCATATTTATAGAGAGGCCGGCATGATAACTGTTTGTTTAAATAAAGATGATTTTACATACGATATCCATTCTCTGGTGAAAGCCTTTTATGCCGGGGAGGAAGTGAAGGTGTCTGCAGACCAGGAGAAAATCGAAAGACTGGAACAGGAGCATACGCCTTTGTTTCATATGGAGATTTCTTATCTGGAAAAAAGTGGTTTTAAGCCTGATGAATCAGGAAAAGACAGGATAGAAATAGGACTGTACCTTCCGCCGGAGAAATTGAAAACGGTGGGAAGTCCTGCCGCATTCCAGGGGACAGCGTCTCAGGCAGACGTTCATGCCGCAAAGGGCGGCACCATATTCCAGGGGACAGCGTCTCAGGCAGACGTTCATGCCGCAGAGGGCGGCACCATATTCCAGGGGGCAGCGTCTCAGGCAGACGTTCATGCCGCAGAGGGCGGCACCATATTCCAGGGGACAGCGTCTCAGGCAGACGGATATGCCGCAGAAGATAGCACCATATTCCAGGAGCTGGCTTATAGAGCAGGCGGTTATGCCTTGGCAGCCCGGACAGCGGTTCAGACAGATTTTTCAGACCGGAAAATGACGAAAGACCGATTGAAACAGTCCCTATACCGGATGTTATCGGAATTTACAGGGCAGAAGCTTCCCTGGGGAAGCCTTACGGGCATCCGGCCTGTGAAAATTGCCATGTCCATGCTGGAGCAGGGAAAAGAGGAAGAAGAGATTAAAATTTATATGGCGGACACTTATTTTGCGTCCCAACAGAAGATAGGCTTGTGCATTGAGATTGCAAAACAGGAACAAAAGATGTTAAGCCAGATAGACTACAAGGATGGCTGCAGCATGTATGTAGGCATCCCGTTCTGTCCAAGCATCTGTTCTTATTGCTCCTTTTCCTCTTCGCCCATCGGAAAATGGCAGGGGCAGGTGGAGCGCTATCTGGATGCATTGAAGCAGGAGCTGGCATTTGCATCTGCTTTTTTTGCAGATAAAAAATTAAATACCATCTATATTGGCGGGGGAACTCCTACCACATTATCGGCAGAACAGCTGGATCGGCTGCTGGCGGAAATTGAGGCAAGCGTCCCCTTCAAGGATTTGATGGAATATACGGTAGAAGCGGGAAGGCCGGACAGTATCACAAGGGAAAAGCTTATGGTATTGCGGGAGCATGGAATTTCCCGGATATCCATCAATCCCCAGACCATGAAGCAGGAGACCCTGGAGCTGATTGGGCGGCGCCATACAACAGCGCAGACCATCGAAAGCTTTTGGCTGGCAAGGGAGCTGGGATTTGACAATATCAATATGGATCTGATTCTGGGTTTGCCGGAAGAGACCTTAGAGGATGTAAGAAATACCATGGAGCAGATCAAAGGCTTATCCCCGGACAATCTGACGGTTCATTCCCTTGCCATCAAGCGGGCGGCCAGATTTCAGACTAAGTCCCAGGATTACCAGGGGATGCGGATGAAAAACAGTTGGGAGACGGTTGATCTAACTGCGGAATATGCAAGGGAGATGGGAATGCTGCCCTATTACTTATACCGCCAGAAGAATATTGCAGGGAATTTTGAAAATGTTGGGTATGCTAAGCCGGGAAAGGCGGGGCTGTATAATATTCTGATGATGGAGGAGAAACAGTCTATCCTGGCTTTGGGAGCCGGGAGTATCTCAAAGAGAGTGTATCCCGACGGGCGCATTGAGCGGTGTGAGAACGTGAAGGATGTAGCGTCTTTCATAGAAAGAATCGACGAGATGATTGAGAGAAAACGGAAACTTCTTGAAGATTAAAAAGAGTTTCTGTTGTAC
>CANDGI010000031.1 GCA_947384285.1 uncultured Lachnospiraceae bacterium | reverse complement strand
GAAGCTTAGACGTTCACAGCCCAAGCGGCTCTGGGGCTTGCCGGGCGGCAGGCAGAGCCAGTCATTCCTCAATCACATGGAGTTCCAGAAAATCAAAATCAATGGATTCCACAAAATTATCCTGATAAAACCGCGCCTTTCCGTGGCGCTTGAATTCTTCAATGGTGGCGTCCAGCCAGATGGGCTTGCTTAAATCAAATTCATAGCAGGCCTGCTCCAAAGCGTTAAAAATCTTATGTGTCCGTGTATCTTCGCTGTCATCCGTGATGACAGTGTCGTTGGTTAAATGGTTGTCCTTCCATAGCTTAAACCAGATGCGCATAAGCATGCTCCTTTCTTCAGACAGTTTCGAGTAAGCCCGCAAATGGAAAAGACCAGAGGTTCCGAATGAAACAGAACCCTGGCCTAAAAGAGAGTGGGCAAAAATTAAACTGCATTTGTGATAAAATCAATTATCACGTCTGACTGTGCTTGTATTATATCTTTAAATATAGCCTGGTGCAAGGGCAAAAACAAAGAAATGTCAAAAAAGCAGCGGACTTTTTGACATTTGATTTAAGATGTATGAGAAATAGGGGCTTCTGGGAGTAGAAAAGATGATTATGCATGAGAAAAGTAAAAAAACGGGAAAAAAGCGCTAGACAAAACAACTAAAAGGAGAGAATGAATTTTGACGCTTTTAGATATAATTTTATTTTTTTTTAAAGTATGCTTGAATTTCTTTGTGAAAAGTGCTAACATATTTACAGAATAGAACAAACAAGTGCCTGGAGAATGGAGAGTAAGGTTAACACAGCAGAAATGTTGCTTATTAGCTTTGCTCTTTTTTATTTTTTAGGAGGTGGATGCTGAACAAAAAACGTGACGAAATAAAACTGGCATGGGAGGCTTATGGAACAAAGATTTTATGATGCAATGACGGATTGTCCGGTGATTGCAGCAGTAAAAGATTTTGAGGGAATTGAAAGATGCCTGGAATCTGAGGTGAGAATTGTATTTATTTTGTTTGGGAATATGTGCAATATTGGGGAGATTGTAAAACGAGCCAAACAAACAGGAAAAATAGCGCTGGTGCATATTGATTTAATCGAAGGATTGGGCAACCATGAAATTGCGGTGGATTATATCAAGAAAAACACACAAGCAGATGGAATTATTTCAACCAGGATGAATATGATTAATCGTGCCAAAGAGTTGTCCTTATATACAATTTTCCGGATATTTGTTCTGGATTCCAGGGCTTATCAGAGTATAGAAAAGCAGAAAAAGCAGATCAAAGCAGATTTTATTGAGATACTGCCAGGGGTTATGCCGAAGATTATTGCAAAGATTCATGAGCTTAGCGCTCAGGATGTCATTGCCGGCGGATTAATTAATGATAGAGAGGATGTGATTGATGCGCTAAGTGCCGGGGCAATCTCGGTTTCAACGACCAACCAGGATATATGGTTTATGTAAGGAGAAGGCGCCCAGAGAACAGGGCAATAAGGAGGAAGAGAGATGGGTAATACGAAGAGAAAGATTGCAGACGGGCTGTTGGAAATGCTTCATGAAAAGCCTTTGCGCAAGATTACGGTCCAGGATATTATGGATTGCAAGGATATGAAGCGGCAGAGCTTTTACTATCATTTCCAGGATATCTATGGGGTGATTGAATGGATTTATAACGAGGATTTTGTAAAGCAGGTTGCATATCGTGAGGACGAGGTGCTTGAAGACTGGATCTGCAAGGTTGTGAGGATTATCAAGGAGAACCGTTTCTTTTACCGGAAGGTATTGGAGAATGTCAGCAGGGAACGTTTGATTGAACGTTTGGTTCCGGTGGTGGATGAGCAGCTCAGATGCCGGTTCTGGACAGGGAAGGATGGAAATTATCTTGTAGAAAGCTTTATTGTCAAATCTGTCTGCCATTTCATGCTGGACTGTGTGGCGATGAAGAAAGGGCCGGAAGAGGAAGAGGTGCTGGCGGCAGTACAGAATATTCGTGCAATGCTGCAGCATCCCACAGGAAACATTTTGGTAATTCCTACAACGAAATCTACAATGACGGCATAATGTTTCGGCAGAAATGCCCGTGACAGCGGATGCGGACAAAGAAAAATGCATAAATTGTACAAATAAGTGCATGTGTCTAATGACAAATGACAGTGAAAAAGCTATAATATTGTTTATCAAGTATAAGCGGAGGAGGATTTTACAAATGGCAAAATATGTTATGGCGCTGGACGCCGGCACAACAAGCAACAGATGTATTCTTTTTAACGAAAAAGGCGAGATGTGCAGTGTAGCTCAGAAGGAATTTACACAGTATTTTCCGAAGCCAGGCTGGGTAGAGCATGATGCAAACGAGATCTGGTCTACACAGCTGGGCGTTGCTGTAGAAGCAATGCAGAAGATTGGAGCTACAGCAGAAGATATTGCTGCAATCGGTATCACCAATCAGCGTGAAACCACGATTGTTTGGGATAAGAATACAGGTGAACCAGTGTATCATGCAATCGTATGGCAGTGCCGCAGAACTTCTGAGTACTGTGATTCTCTGAAAGAGAAAGGGTTGGCAGATACTTTCCGTGAGAAAACAGGCCTTGTAATCGATGCATACTTCTCTGGAACAAAGTTAAAATGGATCCTTGACAATGTAGAAGGCGTAAGGGAAAGAGCAGAAAAGGGAGATCTCCTTTTTGGTACCGTTGAGACATGGCTGATCTGGAAGCTTACCAAGGGCGCAGCCCATGTAACAGATTATTCCAATGCTGCACGTACCATGCTTTTCAACATCAACGACCTGAAATGGGATGAGGATATCCTGAAAGAACTGGATATTCCAGCAAGCATGCTTCCAGAAGCAAAACCGTCAAGCTGCGTATATGGGACGGCAGATCCGTCATTCTTCGGCGGCCCGATTCCAGTCAGCGGAGCAGCAGGAGACCAGCAGGCTGCATTGTTCGGACAGACATGTTTCACGGCAGGCGAAGCAAAGAATACATATGGAACGGGATGCTTCCTGCTGATGAACACAGGCGAGAAACCGATTTTCTCCAAAAACGGCCTGGTAACAACCATCGCGTGGGGACTTGATGGAAAAGTTAATTACGCATTGGAAGGATCAATCTTCGTAGCTGGAGCTGCTATCCAGTGGCTGCGTGATGAGATGAGAATCATCGACAGCGCTCCGGATTCCGAGTACATGGCTAAGAAGGTGAAAGATACCAACGGATGTTATGTAGTGCCTGCATTTACAGGACTTGGCGCTCCTCATTGGGATCAGTATGCAAGAGGAACGATTGTAGGAATTACCCGTGGCGTAAACAAATACCACATTATCCGTGCAACCTTAGAGTCTTTGGCATATCAGGTAAATGATGTTTTGGCAGCTATGAGAGCTGATTCCGGCATTGAGTTAAGTTCATTGAAAGTTGACGGCGGCGCAAGCGCAAATGATTTCTTAATGCAGACACAGGCTGATATTATTGATGCACCAGTAAACCGTCCTTGCTGTGTAGAGACAACCGCTATGGGCGCAGCTTACCTGGCAGGCCTTGCAGTTGGATACTGGGCAAGCAAAGAAGACGTTATCAAGAACTGGGCGATTGACCAGACATTCAAACCTCAGATTTCTGCAGAGGACAGAAAAGAGAAGGTAGAAGGCTGGAATAAAGCTGTAAAATACTCTTATGGCTGGGCAAAAGAAGACTAGTAGACAAAAGCAGATAGAAGGCAGAAAGGGGAACACGAAATGTTACCATATATAGCAGAATTTGTAGGAACAATGATGTTGATTATCTTAGGAGATGGCGTTGTTGCTAACGTAACTTTGAACAAATCAGGAATGAAAGGTGCAGGTTCCATCCAAATTACAATTGCCTGGGGTCTTGCAGTTATGCTGCCAGCGTTCATTTTCGGCGCAGCATCCGGCGCTCATTTTAATCCGGCCTTGACGATTGCTCTGGCAGCAGATGGAAGCATGGCTTGGAGTCTGGTGCCTGGATATATTATTGCACAGTTTGCAGGCGCATTTGTTGGAGCGGTGATTGTATGGATTGCATTCAAGGATCAGTTTGATGCAACAGAAGAAGCAGGAACGAAGTTAGGCGTATTCTCCTGCGGACCATCTATTCCGAATTTGCCACTTAACATTTTTGCAGAAGTTGTTGCAACCTTCGTATTGGTATTCGCAATCAAAGGTATCCCGGCAGAAGCACCTGCTGGCGTAAATAACTTGTTGGTATTTGGAATTATCGTTTCCTGTGGTATGTCATTAGGCGGATTGACAGGATATGCAATGAACCCGGCCCGTGACCTTGGTCCTCGTCTGGCACATGCAGTTCTTCCAATCAGCGGAAAAGGAAGCTCTAACTGGGGATATGGAATCGTTACATTGGTTGGACCAATCATCGGCGCTCTTATCGCAGTTGGTTTGTACTCAGTGATTCCATGGTAAATTTCCATGATACGCAGCCTATCGTGTGACAGGCCGCATGGCCATCCTTTCATAGGGGGATGCAGTTGGGTGAAAGCACAGGTTGTAAATATGGCATTGCAGAGATAACAGAGAGGCAATGATTACATTCCCCGGAAAGGGGAGTGTAATTGTTGCTTTTCTGCTTATCAGAAACAGATTTGCAATTTCTGATAAGTAGAAAAATATGCGTGGTTTGGAAATAAGGAAGAGAAGAAAAAGTGAAAGCCGGTTCGGCGGCATGAGAATGGAAAATATCTGTCTATGTTTTTAGAAACAGACAGTAAAAAATAAAAAAGAGTAAGAAAAGGATGGGTGAACAATATGTATGATGTAGTAATTATTGGTGCAGGTGTATCAGGAGCTGCTTCCGCTAGGGAACTTTCCAGATACAAACTGAATGTCTGCGTAGTGGAAAAAGAAGAAGATGTATGCTGCGGGACATCCAAAGCAAACAGCGCGATTGTACATGCAGGCTTTGATGCGGCAGCAGGCTCCCTCATGGCAAAATTGAACGTGGAAGGCAGCCAGATGATGGAAGAGCTTTCCAAGGAGCTGGATTTCCATTATAAAAATAATGGTTCCCTGGTTGTGTGCCTTCATGAGGAAGAGAAACCAAATCTCCAGGAGCTCTACGACAGAGGGGTTAAGAATGGTGTGAAGGATCTTCGCATTATTGACAGGGAAGAGCTTGTAAAGCTGGAGCCGAATATTTCTGATGAAGCTGTAGCAGCATTGTATGCGCCTACGGGCGGTATTGTATGCCCCTTTGGAATGAATATTGCGTTTGCCGAAAATGCAGCAGTCAATGGGGTGGAATTCAAATTTGATACCGAGGTAACAGGATTGGAGAAAAAGGGCGATAACTGGGTGGTTAAGACCAGCCAGGGTGAAATTGAGACCAGGTATGTGGTAAATGCTGCAGGGGTTTATGCAGACAAGTTCCACAATATGGTAAGCGATAAGAAATTGCACATCACTCCAAGACGTGGAGACTACTGCTTGTTAGACCGTTCTACCGAAGGATTTGTAACACACACGATTTTCCAGCTTCCAAGCAAATTTGGAAAAGGCGTTTTGGTATCTCCCACTGTCCATGGCAACACGCTGGTAGGGCCTACGGCAATTGATATTGAGAATAAAGAAGGAACCAACACCACCCAGGAGGGAATCGACGAATTAATTAATAAAGCGGGAACTACCGTAAAAGGCCTTCCCATCCGTCAGGTTATCACTTCTTTTGCAGGATTGCGCGCCCATGAGGATGGACATGAATTCTATATTGGCGAATTGGAAGATGCAAAAGGCTTCATTGACTGCGCAGGAATTGAATCTCCTGGATTGACCAGCGCTCCGGCAATTGGAAAAATGGTAGCAGAAATTGTGAAAGATCTGACCAACGCAGAAGAAGACCCCGGCTTTGTTGGAACCAGAAAAGGTATCTTAGATCCAAAGACATTGAGCAATGAGGAACGTGCGGCTCTGATTAAAGAGAACCCGGCATATGGAAACATTATCTGCAGATGCGAAATGATTACAGAAGGCGAAATCATTGATGCCATCAAACGTCCTCTGGGTGCAAAATCCCTTGACGGCGTAAAGCGCCGCACCAGGGCAGGAATGGGACGCTGCCAGTCTGGTTTCTGTTCTCCAAGAACCATCGAAATCCTTGCAAGAGAACGGGGCGTAGATCCGTCCGAGATTACCAAGTCAGGCGGAAACTCCAAGATCATTGTAGGAATTAATAAAGATAGAATATAGTTGGGACCAATCAGGAGGGAAAAAAATGTTAAATTATGATATTGTTATAATAGGAGGCGGCCCTGCTGGACTTGCAGCAGCCGTATCAGCAAAGAGAAGCGGAGTAGAATCTATTTTAGTATTAGAAAGAGACAAGGAGCTGGGCGGTATCCTGAATCAGTGTATCCACAATGGATTCGGCCTTCACACATTCAAAGAAGAGCTGACAGGCCCGGAATATGCAGGAAGGTTTATCGACCAGTTAAAAGATGAAAAAATCGAATATAAGTTAAATACCATGGTTATGGATATTGCACCCAGTAAAGTGGTAACAGCTATGAACCGTGAGGAAGGCATGTTTGAAATCCAGGCTAAGGCAATTATTCTTGCTATGGGCTGCAGAGAGCGTTCCAGAGGCGCCTTGAATATTCCTGGATACCGCCCCGCTGGTATTTATTCTGCTGGTACAGCGCAGCGTCTTGTGAATATGGAAGGATATATGCCTGGCCGTGAGGTTGTAATCCTTGGTTCCGGCGATATCGGGCTTATTATGGCAAGAAGAATGACATTAGAAGGCGCAAAGGTGAAGGTTGTAGCTGAATTGATGCCTTATTCCGGCGGATTAAAGAGAAATATTGTCCAGTGTCTGGATGACTATGGAATTCCGCTGAAATTAAGCCATACCGTTGTGGATATTGAAGGCAAGGAAAGAGTGGAAGCAATCACGATTGCAGAGGTAGGCCCAGACAGAAGGCCGGTTCCTGGAACCGAAGAGCGCTATACCTGTGATACATTGCTGTTATCCTGCGGATTGATTCCGGAAAATGAATTATCCAGAAGCCTGAATGTTGAAATGAGCCCTGTTACCTCCGGCCCATTGGTCAATGAATGCCTGGAAACCAATGTGGAAGGCGTATTTGCCTGCGGCAATGTGCTTCATGTACATGACTTGGTGGATTTTGTTTCCGAAGAAGCATCTGCGGCTGGAAAGCATGCGGCTGAATATGTATTGAACGGCGCGAAACATAAAGAAAGCAATGCGAAGGATATTCCCATTGTCGCTACCGAAGGCGCACGCTACACGGTACCCAAAACCATCAATCCCGATCGTATGGATGAGAAACATACGGTGCGTTTCCGCGTAGGGGATGTATATAAGAACTGCTATGTGTCTGTATATCTGAATGACCAGCGTATCATTCACAGGAAACGCCCGGTTGTAGCGCCAGGAGAAATGGAAGAAGTCGTATTGAAAAAAGAAGAATTAGCAGCATTTTCAGATCTGTCTCAGATTACCGTAAAGATTGAGGAGGCGTAAAATTATGGAAACAAGAGAATTAATTTGTATCGGATGCCCAATGGGCTGCCCGTTAAAGGTAGAAATGGACAATGGGGAAGTAGTAAGCGTTACCGGCAATACCTGCAAGCGCGGTGACGTATATGCAAGAAAAGAAGTGACAAACCCAACCAGAATCGTTACAAGCTCTGTCATCGTGGAAGGCGGAAGCCTTGCAGCAGTTTCTGTAAAAACAAAAGAAGATATTCCGAAAGGAAAAATCTTTGACATCATGAAACAGTTAAAGGGCGTAAAGGTTCAGGCACCTGTACATATCGGAGACGTTATCCTAAGCGATGTGGCAGGCACAGGCGTGGACATTATAGCTACAAAGAACGTATTATAAAAGAAAAACGCAATACAAATGAAGAACAAATATCCCTCTGCATCATATCTTAGATCAGGGGGATATTATGCGTCTATGTGATTTAAAAGAAAAGGAAGTTATCAATATCTGTAATTGCAAATGTCTGGGATTTGTGGTGGATTTGGATATTGATCCGAAAAACGGCTGCATCCTGGCATTAATCATACCGGGCTGTGGAAGATGCTGGGGGCTGTTTGGCAGGGAAAGCGAGATTGTCATTCCCTGGAATCAGGTGGTGAAGATAGGGCCGGATATCATTCTGGTAGAAATTCCTGAACCGAAGCCGCCTAGATGAAGCGATAAGCATGGATTCGGAAGAAAATCTACGCGCTGGCACTTACAGTGGACTTTTATTATGCGAGTACGGACGGAAAGGCAGGATGGCTCTTTGGCACACAAACTGGGCAGCGTTCCGGCGGACTAACTGCTAACTGCGACTTAGGAAGGAAGGATCTCCTGGCTTCCTTAGCCGCAGTTAGCAGTTAGTCCGCCGGAACGCTGCCCAGTTTGCGTGAGGAAGGGAGCTTTTGCATTGGCCTCCGCGTCCAAATAAAAAATATTCGCTGCAGTATAAAAGGGCTGCCGAATAACACTTTGTGTACTGGCACAAAATCCAAAAAAGATTTCCGCCAAATTTGAGGACAGAACACGATGTTAAAAAAGTGTCAATCTAATATAATTATCATACAGAAATGAAAAGCGAGAAGCAAAAGAAAAGGAGAATTGCTATGCCAGTAAAAGTAATGGGAATTGCAGCGGGAAGAAAGAACAGCAACAATGAAATATTGCTAAAAGAGGCATTGATGTACTGCGAGGAGGCGGGCGCCGAGGTCACTATGATTAACTTAAAGGATTATAAAATCCTGGATTGTACCGGATGCACTTCCTGCACCATGGGCATGTCCCAGGGAAAGAATGTGGGATGTGTGCTGGATGCAGAAGATGCAAAGAAAAAGATTATGGACGTTATGCTAACCCAGGACGCCGTCATTTATTCTGTGCCTACATATGATTTAATGCCAGCAAGCGCGTATCTTACATTTGCCCAGAGAAGCTTGAGCTATGAGACGGCTTTTTTGGAAACAATAGGCGCGATTGAGCATAAGGACAGGGTTGCCGGGCTGATTGCAGTAGGAGGTTCCACCCGTTCCTGGCAGTCTATGGCTTTGGAAGGCTTGCAGGCCACCATGTTTACCACAGATATGAAGGTGGTTGATATGATTCTGGCAACCAGGGTTCCAGGCATGGCGCAATGTTTGTTGGATGATGATTTGATTGCTCGGGCAAGAAAGCTTGGGGAAAACATTATGACGGCAGCAGCTGCCCCGGCAGAGGAGCGGAAATGGCTTGGAGACGAGGATATGGGCTGGTGCCCCAACTGCCACTCCAATGCGCTGGTGTTAGGCGAGGAGCAGTGGGACGGGCTTCACTATCCTATTGAATGCCAGGTATGCGGTGCAGGCGGAACGCTGGAGCAGACTGAGGATGGAAAATGGAAGTTTGTTATCCAGGAAAACGGCCTTTTGAAAGACAGAACCACCGTGGCTGGCCGGGCAAAGCATCTGGAAGAGATTGCGCAGACCCAGGGGGGATTCTATAGCAATCCCGAAAACCGTAAAATTGTCCAGGAGAAGCTGGCGAAGTATAAAGAAAAGCAGTTCAAAACCATTTAGTTTAAGAGGAAAAATGCTATGAGTGAAAGAATGAAAATAAAAATGGTACAAAGTTTTACAGGGGCGGTGGTTCTTACAGCTTTGATGCAGGTCTTTGCAATAACAGGATTTGGGCAGTATCTGTGGATGCTCTTTTTCCCATTGCTTCTGTTTTTTGCATTAGGCGCTGATTTTAAGAAAATTCCGTCCATGGTTGTATGCTATATCTGCGGTGTAGCATGGGCGCATGCCAACGGTATTGTCCAGGGGATTTTTGGAAAATTTGCTCCAGAGATGGTTGTGAACATTGTTCCCACGATTCTCATTATTTTCCTTGTGCTGACCATCCATGAGGGATTTCTGGTAAAGACAGTTTTTGGGAATGTTCCATGCCTGTTCCTTGGCATGAGCACTACATTTTTTGTATTTATGCTGGAAGTTGATTTGACGCCGGTTCATTTAATTGGATTTTTCTGTTACGGGATGATCTTAAGTATTGCGTTGGTGGTTAGTGGAACGGCAGTCTGTTCTGCAGTTTTTGGAAAAGAAAAAACAATGAAAGCCATTATGGGCCAAGAAGAATAAAAACCAGGAGGTAGCATGATGAAACAGATGAAAGCAGATGTAATTGTAGTGGCAGCAGGGTTATCCGGCCTTGCGGCGAGCATTGCGGCAGCAGAAAACGGAGCGCAGGTGCTGGTCTTTGAAAAAGCAAGCACCACCGGAGGGGCAGCCAACATGGGAATGGGTCCTCTGGGCGTTGGCTCCAGGATACAGAGGGAGCACATGATTTCCCTGACCCCGGGAGAGGCGTTCCGCAAACATATGTATTTTACCCATTACCGTGTGGATGCGCGTATGGTAAGGGATTACTATTTTAAGTCCGGGGACACCATTGACTGGCTGATGGATATGGGCGTGGAATTTGTAGGCGTACAGCGGGCTTTCAGCGCGCCGGAGGATACCAGGGCATATTCCGATGGGGAGTTTACCTGGCATGTATGCAAACCAGAAGGCGGCGGAGTGCCAGGCCCCCGGGCGGCAACCTCTATGACCAAGAAAATGACAGAGCATGCAGTAGAGCTGGGCGTGGAATTTTTGTTTGAAACCCCGGTTTCCAAGATTATCATGGAAGAGGGAAAAGCAGTGGGCGTCCTGGCAAAGGGAAAAGACGGGGAAGAAATCGAAGCAAGGGCCAGCTCTGTGATTATTGCAACGGGAGGATTTGGAGATAACCCCAAGATGATTCAGGAGGAAACAGGCTATGAATTCGGAAAGACAATTTTCAATTTTGCAATTCCGGGAATGAAGGGCGATGGATTGAAAATGGCATGGGAAGCAGGGGCAGGGAAAGAGCCATGCACCATGGAATTGATGTACCAGCTTCCAGACAACATGAATCATTTTATCCTGGACGGAGCCTTCCGCCAGCCTTGCCTGTGGGTGAACAGGAACGGAGAACGGTTTATGCCGGAAGACCAGATTGGCAATACTACTTTTACAGGAAATGCCATCACAGCACAGCCGGGAAGCATCGCCTTTTCCATTTTTGACAGCAAGCTTTTAAGAAAATATAAGAAAAAGGGTCCGGACATTGTCTCCCATGTACATCCCCATGACTTGTATGATCATTTTGACGAGCAGTGGGAAAGAGATTTGGCAGATGGCTACGAGCCGATTGCACAGGCAGACACCATTGAAGAGCTGGCTCAAAAGGCTGGGATTGATGTGGAAGGGCTGAAGGCGCAGGTGGAAGAGTACAATGAAATGTGCGCCAGCGGTTTTGACGAGATCTTTGAGAAAGACAGGCGTTACATGCAGCCGATTGAAAAAGCCCCGTTCTATTGCTGCAGGCAGAATGTAGGAGCTTATGGTTCCTTGGGCGGCGTGAAAATCAACCACAAGACCCAGGTTCTTACCCAGGAGGCCAAGGTGATTCCAGGACTGTATTGCGTGGGAACGGACGCATGCAATATTTTCGGAGACAGCTATCCCTTTATTTTGTCAGGGAACACCATGGGATTTTGCTTAAACAGCGGACGTATTGCTGGAGAGAATGCGGCGGCAGAGCTGGATGATTTTGAATACTAAGGAATGGTAGCCAATATGAAGATTACAATTGATGGAAAAGAAATTGAAGCAAGGGAAGGCCAGAATATATTAGATGCGGCATTGGAGGCAGGAGTTTTTATCCCGCACCTGTGCAGCCACCCGGATTTAGAGGCAAAAGGCGGATGCCGGCTGTGTTCCGTGGAAATTGCAGGGCAGCAGGGGGCGGTTCCTGCCTGCAAAACACAGGTGCAGGAGGGGATGGAGGTTACCGTAAACGGCCCGGAGTCGTCAAAAGTAAGGAAGATGGCTATGGAATTGATATTGGCATCCCATCCAGCAGACTGTACCGGATGCCCGAAATATGGAAAATGCGAGCTACAGTCTATGTATCAGTATATGGGCGTCAGCCCGGAAGGCTGGAGAAAAAAATCCAGAAGCGTGGCAAATGATGACAGCAATCCTTTGGTATCCCATCTGTTCACCAGATGTGTACGCTGCGGAAGATGTATCCGCGCCTGCCAGGAGCTTCGGGGCGTAAAGGTGCTGGACTATATCAAGACCCCGGCAGGCATACGGGCGGGCATTCCAGAGGGCAGATCCCTGGCAGATGCCGGGTGCCGTTTTTGCGGGGCATGCATTGAGGTTTGTCCCACCGGATCTATCATGGATCAGGTAAAGATCATGAAGGAAGAGCGTTCCTACGCAGAAAATGTTGTGCCATGCAAAAGCACATGCCCGGCGCACATTGATATTCCCCGGTATATCCGCTATATCAAAAAAGGAGACTTTGATAAGGCGGCAGCAGTGGTGCGGGAAAAGGTTCCGTTCCCAGAAACCCTTGGAAGCATCTGCACCCATGCATGTGAGGAAGAATGTAAGCGAGGGGAGTTGAATGCCCCTGTTTCCATCTGCAGATTAAAACGTTTTGCAGCTGCAAATGACAGCGGAGCCTGGAAAGCCCGCGTCCGCAAAGAGGACGCTGCCGGAAAGAAGGCAGCGGTGATCGGCGCAGGGCCTGCAGGGCTGACCGCGGCATATTACCTGGCAAAAAAAGGACATGAAGTGACTGTCTTTGAGAAAAATGAGAAGGCAGGGGGACAGTGCCGCTATGGCATACCGGCCTACCGGCTGCCAGATGAATTGCTGGATAAGGAAATCAATACGATGCTGGAAGCAGGATTTACCTTGAAAACGGGAGCTGCCCCAGCCAGTCCCAGAGAGCTTCTCGGCCAGGGATATGATACCGTACTTGTTTCCATCGGAACCCACCAGGGAACCAGGCTTCCCATGGAAGGAAACGATCTTCCCGGCGTATATGTAAACGCGGATTTCCTGAAACATGCAAGGAAGGGGACGCCCCTTCCGGTAGGGGAGAAGGTCATGGTGCTGGGAGGCGGCAACGTGGCATATGACTGCGCCAGGACTGCGGTCCGGCTGGGAGCAAAAGAGGTTCATATGGCCTGCCTGGAAAGTGAGGAGCAGATGACCTCCACTCCAGATGAGATTGAAGAAGGCCGCCAGGAGGGCATCATTCTCCATCCAGCCCACTCTTTCCTGAAAATTATCGGGACTGGCAAGGCAGAAGGCGTGGAAATCCAAAAGATTGACAAATTCTACTTCGATGAAAACCACAAGGCAGTGATGGAGCTGGTGGAAGGCAGCAATCAGGTGATTGCGGTAGACAATGTAATTTTTGCTGTGGGACAAAAGCCGGAGGGGACGGAGGAGATGGAACTTGCCCTGGCCCATGGACCATACATCCAGGTGGACGAGAACCTGAAAACCAGTATGGAAGGCGTATTTGCAGCAGGAGATGTGGTGACAGGGACAAAGTCTGTTATCGCAGCAATTGCCGCTGGGAGAAAGGCAGCCCAGCAGATGGATGTATATCTGGGCGGAGACGGGGATATCAGTGAGAAGCTTCTGGACGAAGAAGCGCCGTCCCCCTATCTGGGGCAGGATCAGGGATTCGCAGGTTTGACAAGGGTGGAACCTGAGGTGAGGGACGCATCCCTGCGGACAAAGGATTTTTCGCTTGTGGAACAGCCGATGACCTGCCAGCAGGCACAATGTGAGGCAAGCCGGTGCCTGCAATGCGATTTGCGGCTTCTGCTTCACAGGCCGAAGCTGTGGAATGAGTACTAGGGAGGTGCCTGTGGAATGAGTATGTTAGAGAAAATAAAAAACCTGGAAAGCACAGAGTGTGTGGTAGATACTTTGTATCAGGCAGTTTCCAAAAATGAATGTACTGAATGCGGAAAATGCGTCTTTGGATATGAGGGAGTGACACAGCTTCAAATGATTCTTGGGGACATTACTGAGAAAAAAGGGAAAAGCTCTGACCTGGCACAGATGCAGGAGCTTTGTGAGATGATGAAAAGCCAGTCCCTTTGCGAGACAGGGGAAGAGATTGGAGCTGCCGTCCTTACGGCGATTGATACCTGCCGGGCGGATTTTGAAGATCATATCGCAAAGAAAGGGTGCAGGGCTTCGGTTTGCCAAAAGTTTATGACTTACCACATACTTGCAGGCCGATGCACCGGCTGCGGAGATTGTATGGATGCATGTGAGGACGAAGCAATTTTAGGGAAAGCGAAGTTTGTACATGTGATAGATCAGAAAGAATGCATCCAATGCGGCGCCTGCATGGAAGCATGTGAGGAAGATGCCGTTGTCCGTGCAGGGGCGGAAAAGCCAAAATGCCCGAAACGCCCGATTCCCTGCAAACGGAAATAGATGATAAAAAAATCTTGCAAAAAGCAAAACACCAGCAGCGCCCGATTCCCTGCCAGGCAGGGAACAGTGCCGGAGGGGATTAAATCAGATGCAGATATTTCATAATCTTAACAGACAGATTATAATTCATGAACTCTTCCCCTTCGGTAAAGCTGCAGTCTGTAATCTGCTTGATTTTGCCCATGCGGTACAGCAATGTATTTTTGTGGATGTGCAATGCATCTGCAATGCTGGCAGGATGGCCGGGATGCTTTAAAAATTCTATGATAGTATCCATGAAATCTGTACCGTGCTCCTGGTCGTAAAAATAAAGCTTCATCAGCCCAGGCTGGATGAGAAACTGGATTTGCGGGCCTTCCTTCTCCATGGTTTCTAACATTTTGTAGAGATAGTAATCGCTGAAATAGTAAATGGAGCTGAAAGCGTCCAGCTTTATGCCCAAAAGTACAGCGGACACTGCCTGCTGGTAGAAATAGGCGGTATCCTCCAGGTCGCGGTAAAAGTTACTGATGCCAGCCTTTAGGCTGTTTGCCTTCAGGTAGAGCTCCAGCTGGTGCATCTCATAATCGCTTAAGTGCTGGTTTAAGTTGCGGCTGATGAGAAACACAATGGTATTTTCATAGATGACGTAAATGCTGCCGGATAACAGGAAGCGCATCTGCTCCAAAATCACTTCCATTTTTAAATCGGAGGTGCTGTAGCCTACGGTTGGAATTGCAATAATGTAAAAAGTCTCTTTTGGGTTATAGCCCATCACCTTCAGCCGCTCCCGGATGCCATTTGTATTTTTCCCTGGATGCCTGATTAAGTCAATGAGAAAATAGGAGTACATGACGCCTTTGTTTCTTCGGAAGGAGGAGTCCTTTTGCAGCTCCATGGAAATCAGTTTGCTGAACCGATGGAAAAATTCTTTGTCAAAATCATAAAAAGCGTGCTCGGATTCCAGCATCATGACATGCCCAACCACGATTCCCTGGATTTCAACCGTGTCTATGAGCATTCCTTTTTGGATTAATTGATTGAAATGATAGTAAGCATGGTTGGTGCGATGGACTTTTTCATCCAGTTTGTTTTTGCAAATATATTGAATCCCCCTTTCCCCGATATAGCCTGTGGAGCTTTCCTGGTTGAAAAACATATTTTCCGGCATAATGCCTGCGGACATGGACAGGTATTTGTATTGCAGGTCAATGACATAAATCGGGTTTCCAAATAAATCGGTGGCAGTGTCAATCAGATATTGCAGCCCGTTTCCAGAAAACAATGCATTGACCAGAATGTGCATGCCGGCAGTGATTTTTTGGATTTCCGTCAGGCTTTCCAAAACAAAATTCAGCAGTTCCCCATGGGAAATCCCAGGGGCAAAGGATACCACCTGGAACACACTGTTCTCGTAAATATGAAAGTCTGCAGCCTGTCCCAGACAGAATAGGATGATAGGAGTGTCCATCCCAGGGTCTGGAAGCAGGTCCGGGGAGGTAAGATACAGTGTGGATGGGGCATAGGCCTGATGCTCCCCGGTCAGGATGCGGGCATGGATTAAGTCAGGGTTCAGCAGTTGGTTTCCATATGCACGGCAGTGGTATCCGTTTTCCTCTAAACGGTTCAGAAGCTGTATATATTCCATCTTGTATGTTCCTTTCATGTTGCAGTTGCTTTTTAACAGTTCCAATGGCCTTGCCTTGTTTTGGCGCTGGCGGTAAGAACGTGATGCGGGAGTGAAAATTTTACGCTTCTATTATATCGCAAAGGGCATTGTGCGTGGGCACAAAAAATCAGGCTGTCAGAGGAAAAGATTGGATGAGGACATGATGAAATGAGGAAAAAAGTTTTTTATACTTAATCTATCAAAAGAAAAGGAAGGAAGAAAAAGTTATGGGTACTTTGGGAAAGTATGGAAGAAGCGTGTCAATCATTGGCGTTGGCTGCACCCCGTTTATGTATACGGTAGATAATCCAGAGACGGATGGGCTTACAGAAGGGGAAATGTTTGGATATGCAGCGCTGAAGGCCATGGAAGACGCTGGCGTAAATCCGAGGGATGTGGACTTTTATTTTCATGGCGAGGCCAGTCCCTTGAATGGTTCTAATTATTTGACGCCGAATGTGCAGGTTGCCAATTGGTTTGGAATGAAAGGGAAAGGATCTATCCATCATTCCGAGGCATGCTGTACAGGGTATCTTGCCATTGAACAGGCAGTGAATGCAGTTGCTTCTGGAAAGTATAACTGCGTTCTTACCGGAGCTGTGGAGTTTGGGGACAGTACGCCGTCGCCAGCGGATAATGTGGAATCCCCAAAACATCCCTATAAAAGAGATAAGATGACCATGGATAAATTTTTGAAAACCACGTCATGGCTGTATGACCGGACTTATACCAGAAGCCTGATGGCAGGCCAGGAATTAATCTATGACGATGCGGCAGAGTGGTATGTAAGAACCAGGGGCATCACATCGGAGCAGATGAATGACACGTTGAACTGGATGTGCATCAATAACAGGAGAAATGCCTCCGTCAATCCATTGGCCATTGAAAGAAAAACCTATGAAGAGCTTGCTAAGGAAGCGGGCATGACATTGGAGGAATACATGAATTCTCCTTACAATCCCCGGATGGGAGATTTCCTCCGTGCCGGCGGCATAGAGCTGAAATGCGACGGCGCCGCGGCAGCCATTGTATGTGCAACAGAAATGATACCGGAAATTGCAAGAAACCTGAAACACAAACCCATTGAAGTGTTGGGCATTGGAAGCGCGGCCTGTGAAGCCACTACGCCTCATTTTGAGGTGGAGGCAACCAAAGAGGCAGTGCGCCAGGTGTATGAACTGACCGGATTGACCGGGGAGGATTTGGATTTATTTTACGCAAATGATTTTATCATCACCTCCCACCTGGTGTCTGCGGAGATTGCAGGCTACCTTCCCCACGGCGAAGGGTGGAAATATATCTGTGACGGGCGGACCGCATGGGACGGCGACAAGCCCATCAATACAAACGGCGGGCGCACCTCCTTCGGCCATGCCCATGCGGCTTCCGGCCTGGCAGACGTATACGAAGCATGCAAACAGCTGTGGGGCGAGTGCGGGGAGCATCAGGTGAAGCACAAGCCAAGGACAGCCATGCTCCGGGGATATGGCGGAGCGCAGAATGTTGCGGCGGTTGTGATTCGTACGTTAGAAGAATAGGAGGCATAAGCATGGGGATTAAGTTGGAAAAGGTAGTCCAGAGGTTTTATGAAGGGCTGGAGGAAGGAAAATTTCTTGGGCGGAAATGCCCGGAATGCGGAAATGTGGAGTTTCCGCCGGTATATGCCTGCAATGCATGCGGCAGTTATGAGACGGAATGGTATGAAATCAGCGGAAAAGCAAAGCTGCATTCCATTGTTCTTCCGGCTGCTCTTTCTTCCAAACCGGAATATAAGAAATTAGGGAAATATGCATATGGCGAGGTGGAATTAGAGGAAGGGACAAGGCTGAATGCCGTTGTCCGGGGCATCAGCAAAAAGAACCGGGCTCAGCTGTCAGAAAAGCTTCCCCTAAACTGCCACGCCGCCATCTTTGAGCGGGAAGGCGGTTTTAAAACCGTGGTGTTCGACCTGGATGAAGGCTAGCTAGCACTACGGCAGATAATTTATATTTTGATACACAGCAGGCCATCTGTTTAAGATTTTTAGAAAAGGAGAATAAAATGATGGAAAGAAAAGAATTGGAAACACAGGTAATCAATATGGTGGCAACCTCTTACAAGCAGGACGCAGCAAAGCTTTCAATGGAGACATTATTCAAGGAAGATTTAGGCGGCGCATCCGTGCAGATGGTAGCCCTTGTGGCAGAAATTGAAAATGAGCTGGATGTGGAATTGATGCTGGCAGATGCAAGCGGCTGTGCATCCATTGGGGATTTGGTAAACCTGGTTGAAGGAGAATTATAGGATTATGAACGTATTGGATGAAATTTACCAGAAGGCCAAGGAGAATCCCCAAAAAGTAGCTTTCCCAGAAGCGATGAATGAAAAAATGATGCAGGCTGCATATGAGACAGGGCAGGAAGGCTATATTATCCCTGTTCTTGTAGGGGATGGCGCCGAAATCAAAAAGGCGGCCAAAGAAAGAGGCTATGAGGAAAAGGTTTTCCAGATTGTGGATATCAGCGAGGAGAGCTATAAGAAAACATTGGTTGAGAAGTATGTGGCCCTTCCCCAGACAATTTTAAAAGAGAAAGCCTTAAACCGAAGGATGCAGAATCCGCTGTATTATGCAATGGTGATGCAGGCGGTGGGAGAAGCGGACGTAACCTTTGCAGGCATTGACAACACAACCGGAGACGTGCTGCTGGCAGGCCAGATGATTATCGGATTAAAGGAAGGAATCAGTACAGTTTCCAGTATTGGCTTGTGCGACATCCCAGGTTTCCAGGGAAGCGAGGGAAGCCTTCTTGCAATCGGGGACAGCGCAGTGTGCACCAATCCAGATGCAAAGCAGCTGGCAGATATTGCAATCTCTGCCTGCGACACGGTAAAAGAGCTGATGGATTGGGAGCCAAGATGTGCCATGGTCAGCTATTCCACCTTGGGAAGCGGCCAGGGAGAATTGATTGATAAAGTGGTAAAGGCGGTGGAACTTGCAAAGGAGCAGCGGCCAGACCTTGCCATTGACGGGGAATTCCAGTTTGACGCTGCAATTTCGCCCTCCGTAGCAGAAAAGAAAGTGAACCGGGAGAGCAAGGTTGCAGGCAAAGCGAATATTGTAATCTGGCCCGATTTGAATGTGGGAAATGTGGGAGTGAAGCTGATTCAGCAGTTCGGCCATGCAGATGCGTACGGGCCTATGCTGCAGGGATTTCAAAAAGTGGTATGCGATTGTTCCAGAGGGGCGCCAGTTTCCGAAATCAAAGGAAATATTGTGATAAGCGCTGTGCGCGCCGCAGGAAGCAGATAGGAGAACAAAATGGAACATTATAAAGTATTAGCGATTAATCCTGGCTCTACTTCTACAAAGATAGCATTATTTGAGGATGATGCATGCATTTACACAAAAAATGTATCCCATGACGCCAGTGAGCTTGCCAGATACCAGACCATACCAGATCAGCTTCCCTACCGCCGGGATATGATTTTAAAGCTTTTGGAGGAGGCAGGGGTTTCCCTGGAGGATATCGACGTGTTCGTGGGCAGGGGCGGCGGGCTTTTGGCTATGGAAGGGGGAACCTATGGGGTATCGGAATTGATGCTTGACCATGCAGAAAACTGTGCTAACGGGGTGATTCACCCAGCTGCCTTGGGCTCCCAGCTTGCCAATGAATTTGCAGTGAAGTATCACGCAAAGGCAATGGTGGTCAATCCTCCGGATGTAGATGAGCTCCAGGATTTAGCGAGGATGACAGGGATCCGGGGCGTAAACCGGATGGTTCATTTACATGCGCTGAATCTGAAGGAAACAGCCATCCGCCACAGCAAGCATGTCTTGAAGAAGGAGTATGAGAGCTGCAATTATGTGGTGTGCCATATTGGCGGAGGGATTTCCATATCTGCCCACCGCCAGGGAAGAATGGTAGACGGCTATGACATCGTAGGCGGCGAGGGGCCTATGGCTCCTACAAGATGCGGAAGCGTAGCCGTTTCAGATCTGTTGGATTATATGGAAAAAAACCATCTGGATGCAGCGGATGTGAAAAAACTGTGTACCAGAACCGGGGGATTTGTGAACCATGTGGGGATTTCCGATGCGGTGGAACTGACAAACCGGGCAGAAAACGGGGATGAATATGCAAAAATGCTGTGGAATACAATGATTTACCAGATTGAAAAAGGCATCGGCGCCATGGCTGCTGTCCTGCATGGAAAGGTGGACGGCATTCTTCTTGGCGGCGGCATGGTACATAGCGAGGATTTGGTGGCGCAGATTACGGAAAGCTGTTCTTTCATTGCGAAGGTTGCCGCCTATCCGGGAGAGTTCGAGATGGAAGCCATGGCTGCAGGGGCAATCCGGGTGCTGAAGGGAGAAGAAGCATTAAAGGAATACACCGGAAAGCCGGTCTGGAGCGGCTTTGACTGGTAAGGCGAAAGAAAGGGAGACAAAGCATATGGAGAAGAGACAAAAGAAAGTGAATATGCTGACCCTGGCGCTTGGCATTGCTCTTCTGCCGCCCATCTGGGCGGTGGCGGCGCCCTATCTGGGCGTCGAGGTGGGCGCGGTGGCACTGATTTGCGCCGGCCTTTATGTTGCAAATGGAAACAACCAAAAGGATGCGCTGAAAATTGCGGCAGGTTTTCTTGCCGGGGATGTGTGGGCGGTGGCTGCGATTTTTGTGATGGAGAAGCTTCCCCTTCCTTCCAATGTGGAATTGTACCTGACCCTGTTTGTCCTTGGGGGAATTGCAGTCCTGATCGGGGAAACCTTGCCGAAGGTGTTCTTTACGCCTGCCTGGCTTTGCGGATGGGCCATCGGCCTTACGGTTATGGGGCCTATGAAGGTTTCAGAGCTTGGCAGGATGCCCATGCAGATCGGCGCAGCCATGATAGCCGGAGTATTTTATGTAGGGGTGGGCGTGGATGCCTTTCAGAAGTTTTTGGTACGTAAGCTATGATTACAATAACAAAAGTATTACCACAGGTATATGTATTGAAGGACAGGGCGGGCTGCTGCGGCAGCCTTGTGGTGGGCAGAAACAAGGCTCTTTTGTTTGACACCGGTTCTGGAATTGACAATATGAGGGAGGCTCTGGGAACCATCACAGAGCTTCCTCTTATTGTCATAAACAGTCATGGGCATTTTGACCATATTGGAGGGAACTGCCAGTTTGAACAGGTATTTCTTCCGAAATTGGATGTTCCAATTCTGGAAAATTATGATGGGAAAACCCTGAACCGATGGATCCGGGATTTGGCCAAGGAGAATACCTGGCCTTATTTGGCGTCGCCAAAGGATTGGGCGTGCATCCATCCCCTGGAATTTGAAGGCTTCGACCTTGGAGGGATGGAATGCAGAGTGGTTTCCCTGAAAGGGCATACCGAAGGATCCATTGGCATATGGATTCCCTCTTTGAAGCTGCTCTTGTCCGGGGATGCGTTAACGCCGGTGATGTGTTTAAATTTCCAGAACCATTTGTCCAGCCAGGCGCAGTACGAAACCCTGGCGCAAATCCAGGAGCTGGAGTTTGATGTTTACTTAACCTCCCACCAGGATAGACTGTATCCCAAAGCTTTGACCCAGAGGATGATGAAATGCATCCAGAACAGCAGAGGGAAGAGATTTCATTTTTACCAGTATCCATATCCCCCCTATGCCAACGGATGGATTTATGTGGATTCTCTGGAGGATGAGCCAGTGGCGTTAATCATATCAGAGGAAGAAAAAGAAAGCATGCAGCAGTTGGATGCTGCGAAAGGATGGGAGGGCAACGTATGAAGAAGAAGGAACGTATGGATTTGACCAAAAGGCGCTGGCTGGTACTATCGGCCAGCTGCCTGATTAATTTATGTATAGGGGCGCTCTATGCATGGAGCGTATTTGCAGCGCCGATGGCGGCGCATCTTTCCAAAGTCCTGGGAAAGGAATTGACGGCGGCTGATTTGTCTGTGGTTTTTTCCGTAGGCAATGGTCTGGGGTTTATCACAATGATCGGCGGTGGATTTTTAAACCAGAGGATAGGGCCGAAATGGGTGATTTTCATCGGAGGGGTGTTATTTGGATGGGGTTACGTGATTTGCGGATTTGCATCAAACGTTCCAATGCTTGTGGCGGGGTATGGGCTGTTCAGCGGGCTTGCCATGGGCCTTGCCTATGGCTGCACCATCAGCAATTCCGTGAAATTTTTCCCGGATAAGGCAGGGCTGGCTGGGGGAATCGCCACTGCTTCTTACGGGATTTCTTCTGTGATTGTGCCGCCTGTGGCAAATGGCTTGATTGATGGATTCGGCGTAAGCAAAGCGTTTATTCTGATGGGCGTTGTAATTATTCTTGTGGTAGGCGCCTGTTCCCAGCTGATTGTGAAGTGCCCGGATGGATTTGCACCGGATGGCTGGGAGCCGCCTGTGAAAAAAGAGATACAGGAGCAGGATGCTCTGGCTGTCAATATGGATTGGAAAGAGATGCTTCGGACGCCTGTTTTTTACAGGATGATTGTCATGTTGTTTTTTGGAGCCGTTCTTGGGATGATGGCGATTTCCCAGGCATCGAATATCGCCCAGGATATGATTGGCATGACGCCGGCGGCAGCGGCGGTTGTAGTTTCCGTGCTGGCTTTGTTTAACACCTTCGGACGGATTCTGGCAGGGATGGTATCGGACCGTATCGGCTGTATCGAGACCCTTCGGGCAGTATTTGCAGCGGCAATTGCTGCAATGGGGATTCTGTACCTTAGCGGAAATGGCTCTGCACCACTGTTTTATGTGGGAATCTGCCTGGTGGGCGTGTGTTTTGGCGCGTTTATGGGCGTGTATCCAAGTTTTACGGCTCAGCAGTTTGGAGCGAAGAATTCCAGCGTCAATTACGGGATTATGTTCATTGGATTTAATATGGCCGGTTTGCTTGGGCCGATGATTGTAAGCAAAGTGCTTTGGCAGACAGGAGATTATAGATATTCATTTTTGATTGCTTTGGTTTTTGCAGTAATCGGGCTTTTTTTGTCCTTCCTGATAAAGCCCGGCCGCAGGTAAGCTGCCCTGTGGAGGGAAGCAGAGGATTCCCCATAATCTTGAAATTTTATTGACAATAAAAAAAAAGAAAGATATACTGAAAGCAAATTAGATTTTGGGGAGGGGATTGCTATGAAATGTCCATATTGCAGCAGCGATAATACACGGGTCATAGATTCCAGGCCTGCGGACGACAATTATTCGATCCGCAGAAGGCGGCTGTGTGATGATTGTGGGAAGCGTTTTACCACCTATGAGAAAGTAGAGACGATTCCCTTGATTGTTATTAAGAAGGATAATAACCGGGAGCAGTATGAACGGGCAAAGGTAGAAGCGGGGATTCTCAGAGCCTGCCATAAGCGTCCGGTATCTGCAGATAGGATCAGCCAGCTGGTGGATACGGTGGAGGTGGATATTTTTAATCGGGAGGAGAAGGAAATTTCCAGTTCGGAAATTGGAGAGCTTGTAATGAATAGGCTGCAGGAATTAGACCCTGTGGCCTATGTGAGATTTGCCTCGGTGTACCGGGAGTTTAAAGATGTGAATACATTTATGGACGAACTGAAAAAAATATTGGACAACTGATGTCTGATTGGTTCAGGTGAGGAGAATGGAAGGATGCTGAGAAGGTTTTATCCCAATGAATATCTGGATTCTGCGTATCAGATAGAATTTGAACGGTTGTTTTTGGAAGGGTACCGTGGGATTATTTTTGATGTGGACAATACCCTTGTGCCCCATGGGGCGCCGGCAGATGAACGGGCCAAGAAGCTGTTTGCCCAGCTGAAAAAGCTTGGCTACCAGTGCTGTCTCTTGTCAAATAATAAAGAACCGCGGGTAAAGATGTTTAATGATGAGGTGCAGGTACAGTATATTTTTAAGGCAGGGAAGCCCAAGGTCTTGGGTTATGAACGGGCTATGGAATTGATGGGAACCCATAAGGAAAATACTTTGTTTGTGGGAGACCAGATTTTTACGGATGTGTATGGGGCAAACCGGGCAGGCATCCGGACCATTTTGACAAAGCCGATTCATCCAAAAGAAGAGATACAGATTGTATTGAAGCGGTATTTAGAAAAGATTGTGCTGTTTTTTTACCATAGAAGCAGGAAATAACTGATTTATTATATTCTTTGAAAGAAGCTGGGTTTGCTGGCAGATCAACTGGCTTACGGCTGGAAAAGATAACAGAGGAAATGGAAAAAGGAGGAGCAAAGTGAAGATAGCAATTGGAAACGACCATTCCGGCGTTGAATTAAAAGCAGAAATCACCAAGCTGGTGGAGGAAATGGGGCATGAAGTCATTAATGTTGGAACAGACAGCACGGAAAGCTGTGATTATCCTGTCTATGGCGAAAAAGCAGCGCGGGCGGTAGCCGCCGGGGAGGCAGACTGCGGAATCCTGATTTGCGGAACAGGAGTGGGGATTTCACTGGCAGCAAATAAAATAAAAGGAATCCGCTGCGCCGTCTGCTCGGATACCACCACGGCCCGCCTGGTGAAAGAGCACAACGATGCAAATATCATAGCTTTCGGCGCGAGAATTGTAGGGGCTGAAAAGGCGAAGGATATTGTAAGAGCTTATCTAGGGGCTGAATTTATGGGGGGCAGGCATCAGAGGCGAGTGGACTTGATTTCCAGATTGGAAGAAGAATAGGAAAAAAAGGTTGAAAAATCTGCCAGTATAGTATAGAATAGTTAAGAAGTTCAGGGCAGATTGGACCCAAAAGCAATGAAGGAGGAAAACCCAGTGATTTCAGCAGGAGATTTTAGAAATGGTATTACGATTGAATTAGATAATAATATTTTCCAGATTATTGAGTTCCAGCATGTAAAACCAGGAAAAGGCGCAGCGTTTGTAAGGACAAAGCTGAAGAACATCAAGAACGGCGGTATCGTAGAGAAGACATTCCGCCCAACGGAAAAATGTCCTCAGGCTCGTATTGACCGGGCGGACATGCAGTACTTATATTCTGACGGAGATTTGTTCCATTTCATGGATGTGGAAACATATGAGCAGATTGCATTAGACCAGGAGGCAATCGGGGATGCATTGAAGTTTGTAAAAGAGAACGAGATGGTAAAAATGTGCTCCCACAACGGAAGCGTGTTTGCAGTAGAGCCGCCCTTGTTTGTAGAACTTAAAATTACAGACACAGAGCCAGGCTTTAAAGGCGACACCGCCACAGGCGCAACCAAGCCAGCAGTAGTAGAAACCGGTGCGACTGTATACGTTCCCTTGTTCGTAGAGCAGGACGACATAATTAAAATTGACACCAGGACAGGAGAATACCTTTCCAGGGTATAAAAAATGTCAAAAAAATATTATAAATAAAAATGCAGAAAATGCATAAACAAAAATCTCAAAAATAAGAATGCAGAAAATGCATAAACAAAAATCTCAAAAATAAGAATGACATAAATAGAAGATGGGGCTGCCAGAAAATGAAATTCACCCACAGTATAAGCTGTAGCTAAATTTCATTTTCCGGCAGTTCCATCTTTTTGCAGCACTACAGCATATCTGAAAAATCCCCCCCAGCATTTTTCCCATTCTCCGACAACATTTGAATGGAAAGCGAATACTCCGAAGGTGTCATCCCGGTTATTTTCTTAAACTGCCGGGAAAAATAATGAATGGAAGTGTAACCCAAACAATCCGCAATCTGAGTAAAATTCAAATTCTGCTCCCGTATCATCTCTTTCGCCCGGCGGATTTTCATGCGTGAGAAATATTCCATAATGCCGCTGCCGCATTTGCTGCGGAAAAGCTTTTGAAGCTGGGAAATTCCAATCATGTTATCACGGCAGATTTGCTCCAGGGTCAGGGCATGGGAAAGCTGGGCTTCCATGTAAGTGCGGATATGCAGGAAGATTTCGTCATCCTGCTTTAATTTGGTTGATTTGGTAAGCACTGCGCTTGGGGCGGGCATGGCCCCCTTGCGGTACAGGGAAATCAGAAAGTGCTCCAGGGAAAGCCCAATCAGCTGTTCAGCTCCAGGAAGCTGTTTGGGGTTTCCCGAGAGCTGGCGGGTATAAGGATTGTTTAAAGGGGTCAGGAATGCATCTGCCGCCTCTGTAAGAATGGTGGCAAGAAGGCTGCGCTCGGTTTCGCCAAGGAAGAGGATTTTATCTTCAAAAAATTCCATGGCTGGGGAGCTGCATACAAAGGAGATGACCACAAGGTTGGGCGCAATGACCCCGTTGGCGGTTACAGAATGAAATTGGCCGGGTTTGTGGAAAATAATATTGCCTTTGTGCAGGATATGGGTTTTTTGGCCGGCAGCAACGGTAACCTCTCCTTTGTCCACGCAAAGAAACTCCCAGAAATCATGGGATTCTCCCTGGAATGTAAAGTCTTTTCCGTATTCAAAATAGTGGATGGTGACGATTTGCGGGATTTCAAACAGGCTGGCCAGCGGGTATTTATAAAATTCCATAAAAGTTCCTTTCTTTTTTGCATTGCTTTCTTCTATTTTAACATAGGATTGTGCAAAAAAGTAAAAATATTGTGCAAATACAGAACATTTTTTTTGTATTATCATGAAAGAAGAAAAAACAGCCAGTGCAAAGGTGCTGGAATCCAGGAGGGCGATGAATATGAAAAAACCAACCTTAGTAATTATGGCAGCAGGCATGGGAAGCCGTTATGGCGGATTAAAGCAGATTGATCCGGTAGATCCCCAGGGGCATATCATCATGGACTTTTCGATTTATGATGCTATGGAAGCGGGATTTGAAAAAGTAGTGTTTATTATCAAGAAAGCCAATGAGGCTGTATTTAAAGAAACCATCGGCAGCCGGATTTCCGAGAAGATACAGGTAGAATATGTGTATCAGGAGCTGGAGAAAATTCCCGCAGGATTTCAGGTTCCAGAGGGCCGGGAGAAGCCTTTTGGCACAGGCCATGCAATCCTTTGCTGCAAAGAAGTTTTGGATGGGCCTTTTGCAGTCATCAATGCGGACGATTATTATGGAAAGCATGCTTACAAGGCAATTTATGATTATCTGATGACCCATCAGGATGATGAAAAATACCGCTATACCATGGTAGGGTATGAGTTGAAAAATACCCTTACAGAGAATGGGCATGTGGCCAGAGGCGTCTGCGAGACAGACGGGGAAGGGCTTTTAACAGGAATCTGCGAGCGCACCCATATTGAAAAGCGTGGAGAACAGGCATTCTATACGGAGGATGACGGCGTTACCTGGACAGAAATTCCTATGAACAGTACGGTTTCCATGAATATCTGGGGATTTTCAGAAAGCATTTTAGGGGAGCTGGAAGCAGGGTTTGAAAATTTCCTGAAAGAGGAACTGCCTGGAAATCCAATGAAAGCAGAGTATTATCTTCCTATGGCAGTAGGTGAATTGCTGCGTACAGAAAAGGCGGTTGTGCAGGTGTTGAATTCCCAGGACAAGTGGTTCGGCGTTACCTACAAAGAAGACAAGGAAATGGTAGTAAAAGCTCTTGCAGGATTAAAAGAGCAGGGGCTGTACCCAGAGGAATTTTAAGGCAAAGAGTGCAAAAGCGGCAGCAGAATTTGGTTTGTGAGGAGCAAAAGAAGTATGGAAGAAAGAGAAAAGCTGGAGAGTGCGCAATATGCAGCGCAGCAATTTGAACAGGTAGGCAGGGTTAAGGATATACGTCCCTACGGCAGCGGGCATATCAATGACACATTTTTGGTAGAAGGAGAAGGAAATTTTATTTTACAGAGGATGAACCGGAATATCTTTTCAAAGCCGGAGGAGGTAATGGAAAATATTTTGGGCGTTACCACATTTTTGAAAAAGAAAATTGCAGAGGCAGGAGGGGATGAACAGAGGGAAACTTTGACTGTCATTCCTGCCAGGGATCAGAAAGCCTTCTTTCTGGATGAGCAGGGAGAATATTGGCGTATGTATTATCTGATTGAGGATGCCAAAACCTATGACAAGGTAGAAAAGGATGAGGATTTTTACGAGAGTGCTTTGGCATTTGGGAAGTTTCAGCAGATGCTGGCAGATTATCCAGCAGAGACTCTTCATGAGACAATTGCCGGCTTCCACGATACAAAGGCCAGGTATGAGGTCTTTCTGAAAGCAGTGGAGGAGGACGTATGCGGCAGGGCAGAAAACGCAGCAGAAGAAATTGAGTTTTTCCGCGCCAGGAAAGAGACAGCCTGTGTGCTGGGCGACATGCTTGCGGAAGGTAAGATGCCTTTGCGGGTGACCCATAACGACACCAAATTAAATAATATTATGGTGGATAACCAGACGAGAAAAGGAATCTGCGTCATTGATCTGGATACGGTAATGCCGGGGCTGGCAGCCTATGATTTCGGGGATGCAATCCGGTTTGGCGCAAGTACGGCTGCAGAGGACGAAAGGGATTTGTCTAAAGTGGGATGTGATTTGAGACTGTTCCGTATCTATACCGAAGGATTTCTGCTTGGATGCGCTGGAAATCTGACGGATACAGAAATCGCCATGCTTCCCATGGGAGCGAAGGTAATGACATATGAAAACGGCATACGTTTTCTGACTGATTACTTGAAGGGGGATGTGTATTTTAAGATTCACCGGGAAGGCCATAATCTGGACCGGTGCCGTACCCAGATGAAGCTGGTGGCGGATATGGAAGAAAAGTGGGAAAAAATGCAGGAAATTGTGAGAGAGGTAAGCAGTGGGCGTTGATTGCAGATAATGTTTTAGTAAATTTGGAGTAAAATAAAAATAGTATTTACTAAACAGGCGGGGTGTGGTATACTTTGCTGTAAGGAGGCCGGAAGGGCTTATCCCTCATTTGCAGTGAAAGCAGATTATGGACAGGAGGTAAACATTATGGCAATTTTAGTAACAGGCGGAGCAGGCTATATCGGAAGCCACACATGTATTGAATTAATCAGTGCTGGGTATGAAGTGGTTGTGGTGGATAATCTGGTAAATTCCAGTGAAGAAGCGGTAAAGAGAGTGGAAAAGATTACCGGGGCTAAGGTGCCGTTTTATCAGGTGGACATTTTGGACGCAAAGGGACTGGAAGAAGTTTTTGAAAAAGAGAAAATTGACAGCGTCATTCATTTTGCAGGCTTAAAGGCGGTAGGGGAATCTGTGCAGAAGCCTTTGGAATATTATCATAATAATATTACCGGGACATTGATTCTGTGCGATGTGATGCGTAAACACGGAGTAAAAAATATTATTTTCTCTTCCTCTGCAACGGTTTACGGAGATCCGGCGATGATTCCGATTACAGAAGAGTGCCCGAAAGGAAAAATTACCAATCCTTATGGGCAGACCAAGGGAATGTTAGAGCAGATTCTGGCCGATTTCCATGTGGCAGACCCAGAGTGGAACGTGGTGCTGCTCCGGTACTTTAACCCGATCGGGGCTCATGAGAGCGGAATTATCGGGGAAGACCCCAAGGGCATTCCAAACAATCTGGTGCCCTACATTGCCCAGGTGGCAGTGGGCAAGTTAAAATGCCTGGGTGTATTTGGGGATGATTATGATACGCCGGATGGAACGGGCGTGCGTGACTACATCCATGTGGTTGACCTGGCAAAGGGCCATGTGAAGGCATTGAAGAAGATTGAAGATAAGTCTGGCGTCAGCATTTATAATCTGGGAACAGGAAATGGCTACAGCGTGCTGGATGTGGTAAAGGCATATGAAAAGGCTTGTGGAAAACCAATTCCCTATGAAATCAAACCAAGAAGAGCCGGGGACATTGCTACCTGCTATTCCGATGCTTCCAAGGCAAAGAATGAGCTTGGCTGGGAAGCAGAGTTTGGCATTGACAGGATGTGTGAGGATTCCTGGAGATGGCAGAGCAATAATCCAGACGGATACCGCAGCTGATAGCTGCCGCAATAAAAAACACTTCCTAAATAAATCGGATGGTTTATCTAGGAAGTGTTTTTATTTCGTTCATAATTATTTCGAAAAGCAGGAAAAACGAATTCTCACAGAACCCGTCCTGCAGCCAAAAGCTTCTTGCGCTTTTCCAAATACCGCTTTGCCGTTTCTTTGGTTTTGGGATCGCTGGTGTATTTTTTTAACGTCTCCCGGTCTACCTTTAAACGCAAATCCATGGTTTTCATCACATCTGAAATATGCATGGTTTTCTGGAATCTGGTATCCTTAAAGTCAATACGCTGGTTGCCGGAGAACAGGATTACCACAGGCTGCGCATAATTTTTCTGGTTTTCTTCTATCACAATGCCCTTCTGCCCGTTGGAAAAGTCTACACAGCAGCCTCCAGGCAGGATGTGGATGCACTGGGTGAGGGCAGTCACAAAGGGAGCTGGGTAATAATCAGGATGCTCCCTAAGAAACCGCACGGCGCGGATTTCGGAGGTTGGCTCTTTGTCCAGGCTCATGGAGGTCAGTTCATCAAACATGCTTGCCACATGGATGACATGGGTTCCGTTTGTCCAGCGGATATTTTTGGGCAGGGGGATCTTTACATTATGCTCCAGCCGGGCGGTCTGGCCTACAATCTGGAGGGTAAGCTCAGGAAGCTTGTAATCGTTGTAATCGGGGTGGAGCATCTGGTAGCCTTTTTCCAGATAGCCCTGGATCAGCCGGCGTTCGTCCTGGGAAAGAAGGCTGTCTCCCTTCTCTAAAACTTCGTCTGGAACCATCAGCATGCCCGCATCGTGAAGGAGAGCGGCGCACACGATAGCCAGCTGTTCGGCATAAGAATAATGGAGCTTGTGGACCATCATGGCAGCTAAAATGGCAGTGTTTAGACTATGCTTGTATACATAGTCCCCATTGCTGCGCAGTGTCCGCAGAAAATTGATTTTATGATCCAGTGAACCGAAATTCCTAAGGATGGTCTGGGACAGGGTCATGATATTCTGAGGAGCCATGTTGTTGGTCAGCAGGCTCAAATCGTCTTTCAGCCGGAAGGTGGAGACCGTAAAAAAGCGTTCCATTTCGATATCTTCCTTGCTGAGAGGCGGCAGAGGTTCTGCAGGCTCCAGAATATAGATTCCCCAAAGGCCGAAGTTCTCAATACTGGCAATTCCCTGGCGGGTTAATTTTGTATTCCGCTCAAAAAGCATAACCCCCATTTTATTATAAACAGGCCGTGCAAGGCGCATGCCGGGCTTTAGTTGGTTGATTTTTATATATTGCACGAAAACACCTCCGTATCAGATTGTGCCATAAATAGCAAACTATTACAGTTTTCTATTATATCGGATAGAAATGGGAATTGGCAAAGACTGGCACAAATAAAAAATTTTTGGATGCATGCTGTCGATTTTTGTTTGGGGAATTGTCTTATGCTTCCCGATATGATAAAATTATAACGTGAATGCGGTCTGCTGGACGGCAGGATGGACGAACCTATAATGGCTTATGAAAGTTTTTGGCTTCCATTCCGTAAGGATGGCCAGACAGCAGGACCAGCGAACTTATATTTTACTGGAGGAAAATCATGAGAAAATTTTGGAAGGGCATAGCGTTAGTTTTTTTCCTGTGTTGGATATCCAGTATAGCGGTTTTTGCGACTCAGGGGAAAATTGATAAGGTACAGGAAGGAATAGAGGGACTGGAGAAGCAGAAGGAGAAGGCCAAGGAGGAGGCTGCCAGCCTGTCCAACGAGGCCAGCCATCTGGAAGGGGATTTGAAAGAATTTAACAATAGCCTGGCTGCTGTCATTGAAGAGCTGAATGAGACAGAGGAGCAGTTAAACAATACCAGGGACAGCCTTGAGACAGCCAGGAATGATTTGGAGGCGGCAAAGGAGAAGGAAAAGGAACAATATGCCGCTATGAAAAAGCGCATTCAGTTCATGTATGAAATGGATACAGAGGGAATGCTGGAGGTGCTGCTTAGCGCAGAGAATTTTGCAGATTTTTTGAGCAAAGGGGAATACATTGTAAGCATCCACAATTATGACCGGGAGATGCTTGAGGAGTACCGGGCCACGAAAAATGAGATTGCAGCCAAGGAGCAGAAGCTTGCGGAGGATGAAAAGCTGCTGGCAGACCTGCAGGAACAGCAGGAAGGGAAAAAGCAGGAGCTGGCGGCGCTGGTAGACAGCACATCAGAAAAATTGGGCGCAGCCAAAAAGCAGCTGGCAAGCGCACAGGCGGATGTGGCCTCCTATGAAGCCGAGATTGAACGGCAGAAAGCTTATGAGGCAGAGCTGGAAAAGCAGAAGGCAGCCGAAGATGCCAAGCGGATGGAGGAAATCAAGCGGCAGGAGGCGGAGATGCGGCAGCAGAATGCCGTGAAAAAGCAGGAAACCGGAGGAAAGGAAGATTCCAAAGGAAATGGGAATTCCGGCGGGGGCTCCCAGGGCAGCAGCTCGGATTTGTCCTTGCTGGCGGCTATTATCCAGTGTGAGGCAGGGGGAGAAAGCTATGAAGGAAAGCTGGCGGTGGGCAGCGTGGTGATGAACCGGGTGAGAAGCTCCCATTTCCCCAACACGGTAGCCGGGGTGATTTACCAGGGCGGACAGTTTTCTCCTGTGGCCAGCGGAAGGTTTGCTTCTGTGCTGGCGTCAGGGGCAGATGCGAGCTGTACCCAGGCAGCAGGGGAAGTGTTAGGCGGCAATATTACCATCAACTGCCTTTATTTCCGCAAAAATGACGGCTCTATCCCAGGCACGATCATTGGCAATCATGTTTTTTATTAATACATAGCTGGAAGGCGTTCAGGTGCAGGAAGGTTGGCTTTTGTGCAATATATACAAAAACCAGCCTTCTTTTCTAGGAAAAATACCGGAAAGAATGATAAAAATATAACAAAGATAGACAAAAAATGGGGGATACAGACAGGGGAAGATAATTCTTGCAATTTAAAAGGAAATGTGCTAGGATATTTTTATCGAGTGATGGAAACATGGGAAAAACGGGAAGTATCAGAAGTAACCTGCAGGCATGGCAGCATAGAAGATGCCAGCAGCCGGTTTTCCTTTTTTTTGGCAGAAGATTGTTAAAAAAATAACATGAAATTTAGTGATTTTGTCAAAAAGGTTTTCACGATACATAATATTTAAAAAGGAGACGAAGAAAATGGCAAAGAAAGTTGTTTTGGCAGGCGCTTGCCGTACTGCAATCGGAACTATGGGAGGGGCTTTAAGCACAACTCCAGCACCAGTGTTGGGATCTATCGTAATTAAGGAAGCATTAAGCAGAGCAGGTGTTCCGGCTGATCAGGTTGACCATGTATATATGGGATGTGTTATCCAGGCTGGCTTAGGACAGAACGTGGCACGTCAGGCATCCATCAAAGCTGGTTTACCAATTGAAACTCCAGCAGTTACTGTGAATGTAGTCTGCGGTTCTGGTCTGAATTGCGTAAATATGGCTGCTCAGATGATTCAGGCAGGCGATGCTGATATCGTGGTAGCAGGCGGTATGGAAAACATGTCTATGGCTCCTTATGCTGCTATGCAGGGACGTTACGGATATAGAATGAACAACGCTGCATTGGTAGATACCATGGTGAATGACGCATTGTGGGATGCATTCAACCAGTATCATATGGGTATCACTGCTGAGAACGTAGCAGAGCAGTGGAAATTAACCAGAGAGCAGTTAGATGAGTTTGCAGCTAATTCACAGCAGAAGTGTGAACAGGCAATGAACGACGGCAAATTCAAAGATGAAATCGTTCCGGTAGAAGTAAAACAGAAAAAGAAAACTGTAATTGTAGATACAGACGAAGGTCCTCGTCCTGGCACAACAAAAGAAAGCATTTCCAAATTGCGTCCCGCTTTCAAGCCAGACGGAATTGTTACAGCAGCTAACGCTTCTGGAATCAACGACGGCGCAGCAGCAATCGTTGTTATGAGCGAAGAGAAGGCAAAAGAATTAGGCGTTACCCCGATGGCAGCCTTCGTAGCAGGAGCGCTTGGCGGAGTTGACCCATCCATCATGGGTGTTGGACCAGTTGCTTCCACAAAGAAAGTATTTGAAAAAACAGGATTAACCATTGATGATATGGATTTGGTAGAGGCAAACGAAGCGTTTGCAGCACAGTCCTTGGCAGTAGCTCATGATTTGAACTTTGATATGAGCAAAGTAAATGTAAACGGCGGCGCCATTGCACTTGGACATCCAGTAGGAGCCAGCGGATGCCGTATCCTTGTTACCTTGCTGCATGAGATGGTAAGAAGGGATGCTAAGAAGGGTCTTGCAACACTTTGCATCGGCGGCGGTATGGGATGCTCTACCATCGTTGAGAGAGACTAAGTTTTTACTGAATAGATGATTAGGGATGCCAGGCTTGGCCCGGCGTCCCATAACAATAATTTAAGGAGGACTATCATGAAAGTTGGCGTTATTGGAGCAGGAACCATGGGTTCTGGAATTGCACAGGCATTTGCACAGACAGAAGGATACGAAGTATGTCTCTGCGATATCAATGATGAATTTGCTGCAAATGGCAAGAACAAAATTGCAAAAGGATTTGAGAAGAGAGTTGCTAAGGGCAAAATGGATCAGGCCAAGGCTGATGCGATCCTTGCTAAAATTACCACAGGCACAAAGGAAATCTGCGGTGACTGCGATTTAATCGTAGAGGCAGCATTGGAAGTAATGGATGTTAAGAAACAGACATTCAAAGAGCTGCAGGATATCGTAAAGAAGGACTGCATGTTTGCAACCAACACATCTTCCCTTTCCATCACAGAAATCGGTGCGGGGCTTGACAGGCCGGTCATCGGTATGCATTTCTTTAACCCAGCTCCTGTTATGAAGCTGATTGAGGTTATCAAAGGTGAGAACACACCGGATGACATGAAAGACAAAATCGTTAAGATTTCTGAAGAAATCGGCAAAACTCCGGTAGAAGTAAATGAAGCAGCAGGATTTGTGGTAAACAGGATTTTAATCCCGATGATCAATGAAGCAGTTGGCATTTATGCAGACGGCGTAGCTTCTGTAGAAGGCATTGATACAGCTATGAAGCTGGGCGCTAACCATCCAATGGGACCTCTGGCTCTGGGAGATTTGGTTGGGCTTGATATCTGCCTTGCAATCATGAACGTATTATATAGTGAGACAGGCGATCCAAAATACCGTCCGCATCCATTGTTAAAGAAAATGGTACGTGCAGGTAAATTGGGACAGAAGACTGGAATCGGCTTCTATGATTACAGCAAATAATACATAGTAAACATACCGTCATGCACAGCCTGGCGTATGACAGGCTGTGCATGGCATGATAAGGAGCTGCTGCAAGAGGGAAAATACGCAGGTGTTTCATAATGGAAAACAATAGTTTGCATATTTCATCTTTTATGCGGCAGCTCCGTTTTAAAAATATAAAGAAAGTTTGGAGGAAAAGTATCATGGATTTTTCTTTAGATAAAAAACATGAAATGGCCAGAACTCTTTTCAGGGAGTTTGCTGAAAATGAAGTAAAGCCTCTTGCTCAGGAAGTTGATGAGACAGAAAAATTCCCAAGAGGAACCGTAGAAAAAATGCAGAAAATAGGATTCATGGGTATTCCGATTCCGAAAGAGTACGGCGGACAGGGCTGCGATCCTCTTACCTACATTATGTGTGTGGAAGAGTTATCCAAGGTATGCGGAACCACAGGCGTTATCGTGTCTGCACATACTTCCCTCTGCTGTGATCCTATCATGACATACGGCAATGAAGAGCAGAAACAGAAATATCTGGCGCCGTTGGCAAAGGGCGAGAAGTTAGGCGCTTTTGCATTGACAGAGCCAGGCGCCGGCACAGACGCACAGGGCTGCCAGACCAAGGCTGTTTTAGACGGCGATGAATGGGTATTGAATGGCTCCAAATGCTTTATCACCAATGGAAAAGAAGCTGATATCTATATTGTAATCGCTATCACCAGCGTAGTACAGGATAAGAGAGGAAGAAAGAAAAAGAATTTCTCCACCTTTATCGTAGAAAAGGGAACGCCAGGCTTCTCCTTTGGAACAAAGGAAAAGAAAATGGGTATCCGCGGATCTGCTACCTATGAATTGATTTTTGAAGACTGCAGAATTCCAAAAGAGAATCTGTTAGGACCGGAAGGCAAGGGCTTCCCAATCGCAATGCATACCTTGGACGGCGGACGTATCGGTATCGCAGCTCAGGCTCTTGGAATCGCAGAAGGCGCATTGAATGCAACCATCGCATATACGAAAGAGAGAAAACAGTTTGGCCGTTCCATTTCTGCACAGCAGAATACACAGTTCCAGTTAGCAGATATGGCAGCTAAGATTGAGGCAGCCCAGCTTCTCGTTTACAAAGCAGCTATGGCAAAGGCTACCCAGAAGGTTTACTCTGTAGAAGCAGCGAAGGCAAAATTATTTGCAGCAGAGGTTGCTATGGATGTAACCACCAGATGCGTACAGCTCTTCGGCGGATACGGATACATCAGAGAATATGATGTAGAGCGTATGATGCGTGATGCTAAGATTACAGAGATTTACGAAGGAACTTCTGAAGTTCAGCGTATGGTTATTTCAGGCGCATTATTAAAATAGCCGGGAGATATCAAAGAAAAATAAATCATAAGGAGTGAATTACCGTGAAAATCGTTGTATGTATAAAACAGGTACCAGATACCAAAGGCGGAGTGAAATTCAATCCAGACGGTACTCTGGACAGAGG
>CANDGI010000030.1 GCA_947384285.1 uncultured Lachnospiraceae bacterium | reverse complement strand
GACATTTTGTGGGAAAAGGGACGCACGAGCAGTATTAGTACTGTATAAATATTGCCCACATTTCCGTGATTTTGTGGGGATATGTTCTAATTTGGTACTCATGTGGAAACCATTGTACTTATGTCCCACAAATCACCAGATAGTGTCATTAATGTTACGGTGGAGTTTGGAGATGGTGAAGGGAAAGTGCCTTTAGATGCAATAGCAGAACGGGCAAAGAAATATCAGCCGAAACCGAAAATAACATATAAAATGATACAAGAGTATGTTGAAAAGAAATATGGATTAAAAGTACATACTGCATATATTGCGGAGGTAAAGAGATCATTAGGTCTGACAATGTATGACGCGCCAAATGCAGTAGAAGAATTCTCCCGCAAAGTGCGTAAGACAAGCCATAAATCCACTACCCGCTGTTCGGCGTCCTGCAAGGTCTGGCGGTTTTCTTCCATTCCCTGCGTCAATGATTTCTGTTCCTTTTCGTAGTTCTGAAGCATTTTAGCAAACTGTTCATCAGAGAGTATGCCGCCTGTGTTCTGCTCAAATACCTTTTCGATCAGCCTGTCGATTTCTGCTATCCGCTTTGTGCCATTCTCTACCGCTTTCTGAAGCTGTTGGTATTCTTCCTGCCGCATGGCGTTGTTTTTCTTTGCCAGCGAATATAGGAATACCGGCTCATAACAGCGGACGAAATCGGATAAGTCGCTGGCAGCTTCCAGCACAAGCTGCTCAAGGACAATGTCACGGATATAGTGTGTGGCGCATTCCCCTCTGCCGGATTTATATTGGGAACAGTGGAAATGCTCCTGTTTCCGTTTCATGCTCTTGGCAGCGACAAAGTGCATTTTCGATTTGCAGCCGCAGCAGTAGAGCAGTCCTGGAAAAAGGCTTGTCCTGCCTGTTTTTGTCGGTCTGCGCTTGTGTTTCTGGAGCTCCTGCACCCTCAGCCATTGTTCCTCGGAGATGATGGCTTCCTGCATATCGGGGATGATTTGGTAATCTTCCTCGCTGTGCTGGATTCTCTTATGGACTTAGTAACTGACGGTAGTGCTTTTGAAATTGACGGCGCAGCCGGTGTACTGCTTGTTTTCAAGGATATAGCCAATGGTCCGCCTGTTTCCACCCGCAAATGTTTTTGGGGACTTTCTGTGCATGTTTCCTGCCAATGGATTCAAAATAGGCGGTGGGGGGGAGAGTATCTGTTCTTCTTCACGCTGCCTTGCAATCTGCATCGTGCCTTTCCCGGCAAGGCACAGGGCAAAAATCTTCCTTACAGTTTGTGCCGCTGGCACATTAATCACTCGTTTCTTTCCTATTGCTCAAGCGCAGACAGCGGTGTAAAATATCATTCTTCACACTATTTTTCATAAATTTTTGTAATTGCCTTGACTGTACTGTTACTGTACGGTTTATGATGCTTGATACAGGAAGAAAATGCAAGGTGATTGGAGGAAAAACTTATGGAAAACCAAAATGTATATGAAAAACCTGTAACACTGAAAAATATTCTGAAGTTTGCTGTGCCAACCATTGCCATGACGGTATTCATGTCTTTTTACACTATGGTGGACGGCTTGTTTGTGTCGAATCTGATTAGTACAGACGCACTTTCCGCCATCAATCTGACTGCGCCGGTGATTCAGCTGGTTACGGCGGTTTCCACCATGCTTGCCACCGGAGGCAGCGCGGTTATCATGAAAAAGATGGGAGAGCAGAAACAGGATGAGGCAAAGGAAGATTTTACCTTCCTGATTTTCGTGAATGTACTTGTGGGGATTGTGATGTGCGGAGCTGGGTATCTGGCAATGGACCACATTTTTGCAGGAATGAATCTATCCGCTGATGTAGAAGGGTACTGTGTGGAGTATTTGAGCCGCTATCTGGTATTTACCGTGCCGATTCTTTTGATGAACAACTTTACCCTTTATATGATTGCCAGTGAAAAAGCAAACCTCTCCCTGATATGCTCGGTGTCCGGCGGTGTTTTGAACATGGTGCTTGACTATGTATTTATTGCCTGGTTTGATATGGGCATCAGCGGAGCAGCCATTGCAACAGGGCTTGGATATTCTGTGACAGCGGTTGCGGGCTTGTTTGTGTTCAGCCAGAAAAAAAGTCTGCTGCATTTTAAAAAGCCATGCGTTAGGGTGGGGGTTCTTGTGAGTGCAGCAGCAAACGGATGCTCGGAGATGGCTACAGCTCTTGTTACCGGAATTATTACCATGATGTTCAACTGGACAATGCTCCATTACATTGGGGAAAACGGCGTGGCAGCGGTTACAATCATTATGTATGTGCTGATGTTTGCCAGCTCTTTGTATACCGGGTATTCCTATGGGGTCGCGCCCATGCTGAGCTTCTACCATGGGGAGCAGAACCATGAAAAATTGAAAAGGCTGGTGGGAATGAGCTTGAAAGTGATTGCAGCTATCTCTGTGCTTACGGTCGGGGCATCCTTCCTATTGACCAGGCCGCTGGTTTCTGTATTTGCCCGTCCAGATAACCCGGTGTACGATTTGGCAGTGGCAGGGAACCGGATATGCACCATAGCGCTGCTGTTTATTGGATTTAATATTTTTGCCAGCGGAATGTTTACCGCATTGTCCAATGGGATGATTTCAGCTGTCCTTGCATTTTCCAGGTCATTTGTATTTATGCTGGTTACGATGCTCGTGCTGCCTTTGCTCTTTGGCGTAACCGGTATCTGGCTTGCCACGCCAGCAGCAGAATTGATGGCGCTTGCCTTATCTGCATTCATGTTTTTGAAATATAGAAAGCGGTATGGCTATTAATATTTAATACTATTACTCCGGCGGTTAAATGTTGACGAAATTTAAGCAAGTAAAAACGTCGATATTTAACCGCCGGAGTAATAACACCACAGCGCTCAATCCATATTTCGATATACAGGAAAGGCAGAATGGCTCTTTGGCTAAGCAAACGTTGCCCGGTTTGCGCGGCAAAGGGCCATTCTGCCTTTCCGTCTGCATCCAAATATAAAACGTTCCGCTGCAGTGCTAGGAACGCCCATGAATGGTTTGCTTATCCAAAGGGCCATTCTGCTTTTTTTGTATATCGAAAGATATAAGTCGTGTTTGGAATTCCTAAAGAAAAAAGGTCAGGCGGAAAATAAGAAAAGTTTCATGGAAATGAGCAGACAATTGTGATATGATAAGAAGCAGTAGAAAAAGATTCCGAGGCTTTTCGATAAGCAGAAGACGGACGGTTGAAACGGAGTCCTCAGCAGGAGGTATTTTCATGGATAAAGTGAGAGAATTTACAGAACAGGAAGTGGAACATTATGTGAAAAAGCACGGCTTGTTTTCGGCGGATGCCAGACTGAACATCAGGAACATTGCTTCCGGAAGGGATGACACAGAAGGACTGGTCAATTTGGTTTATCAGGTGGAAGATGCCGATACCAGAAAAACGCTGATATTCAAACAGGTTATGCCCTATGTGCTTGCGCTTTTGAAGCATGAGGGCGTGATGCGCCCCACAGGAAAGGGGCGCACGGCAAAAGAAGTGCAGGCAATGGTTCTTATGGATGTGATTTACCAGGGCATTACGCCAAAGGTATATTTCCAGGATTTCAAACAGGGCATTATCTGCATGGAAGATGTGAGCCATCTGAAAAATATGAGGTTTCAGCTGGCGGATATGCAGCAGTTTCCAGATTTCGGAATACGCATGGGGGCATTTTTAGCGGAAATGTTGTTTTTTACCTCGGATTTGTATCTGGATGCCCAGACGAAGTGGCAGTGGGAGCAGCTTTTTGATGCCCAGGAAGCGAAAAAGCTGCTGTTGGATCTGCTTTTCCAGGAAAGCTGTGCACTATTTGATACCAGCCGTACATTTGAAAAAGCTGCACAGAAGATACATCAGCGCATTGCCGGGAATCGAAAATTAAAATCATTGGTTTACGATATGGGAACGCGGTTTTATGAGGGAAAGCAATGCATCTGCCATACGGATCTGCATACTGGAAATATTATGATTGCGCCTGGCGAGGTGCGTTTGATTGACTGTGAATATGGCGGATATTCTGCATTTTTCGGAGATTTGGGGCGGATAGCAGGAAGCTTTATTGTCAATTATGTTTCCTGGCTGGGCATGCCGGAAACCGCCTATGAGCCGCGCCTTAGAATGCAGCAGTATGACCTGGCTATGATTTGCGGCCTGTTTGATGGATGCCTGGAAATGCTGAAACGCTTATTCAAAAAATATCGTCCCACACGGCCTGCTTTGAGAAAAATCGAGCCGGAGGCATATTTTCAATCTTTCTTTTGCGACAGCGTGCGCTGTGCAGCGTTGACGGCTGCATGCAGGACGCCTGCCGACTGGACCAGGCCTTGTGAGATTGCCCGTATCAAAAGGGGAGATGATTTGGGGCTTGTGCAAAAGCGTGCGCTGGAAATTGCAGAGTATACGCTGGAGCATGCGGAAGAATTCCGCGGTATTGAGGATTTCTGCCAGCTGATTTGGCACTGCGCAGGCATTGATATGCAATCATTTGCTGCAGGCTGCCGGTAACAATCCTTTGGAGAGCCTTAAGATTTTCATTGTGTTACAAAAACAGGTTTGCTATAATGGAGGAAGGCAGTAAACGAATTAGGAATGGAAGATGGGAGGTAAAGTGTTGAAGAAGAGAATGAAGAGAATGATAAGCATTGTTCTTGCAGCGTCCTTGTGTTTAGTGGAACCAGGGTTTGCGCAGGCAGCAGGGAGCCAGGCACAGGCGCAGCAGGATATTGCAGAGCCAGGAAATTTAACAGGGGGAATGCAGGAATCTGGAAGTCCAGTTGGGCAGTCCAAGGAAGTGCAAGAGACAGGAAATCCGGGAGGACAGCCTGGGGAAGTGCAGGAGACAGGAAATCCAAGTGGACAGCCCGGGAAAGTGCAGGAAGGAAATCCAGGAGGACAGCCTGGGGAAGTGCAGGAGACGGGAAATCCAAGTGGACAGCCTGGGGAAGTGCAGGAAGGAAATCCAGGAGGACAGCCTGGGGAAGTGCAGGAGACAGGAAATCCAAGTGGACAGCCTGGGGAAGTGCAGGAAACTGGAAATCCGGGAAGCCAGGCAGAGGAAGTGCAGGAAGCCGGAAATCCAAGTGGACAGCCCGGGCCAGCGCAGGAATCTGGAAATCCAGGGGAACAGCCCGAGTCAGGAAACCAGGGGGCGCTGAAGATGCAGCAGCCAGCGGAATCCTCCGAGACAGAAGGAAAGATTCAGGGGCAGGAAGATGGGCCAGAGGACGTCGGACAGGAAGGGCAGTCAGAACCCGCAGAAAAATTTGTGCCGGAGGGAATGACATTGGTACGCGGAGCGGAAGCGGAGCTGGATGATGTAGAGGATATCCGCTATGACGCAGCCACAGGCGTATTGGCCTGGCAGGCGGTAGATTTTGCAGAAAGCTACCAGGTTGACGTGATTGACAGCACAACTCATAAAGAGGTGCTAAGCGTTGATTCCAAGACAGCGGAGGCATCCCTGGAACAGTATGATTATGCTATTGACAAGGGATATCTGGTACAGGTAACAGCCTATTCAGAACGTAGAATCAGCCTGGTGGGAACCGCCAAAGGGCAGGATCCGTCTCTGGCTGCAAAGAGCGACGGTTTTTTTATGGACGATGAACAGGAATATTATTACTACTATAAATTTGCCTCTTCCAAGACGGCTGGCATATCTGTAGTTATGAGCCCGGCTTATACCACAGATGTGACGGCAGTTACGGAGATTTCCACCAGGCAGCTGGCGGACGGATATTATGAATTCCAGGTTTTGCCGGTGAAAATGCAGGAGACAGAATATATCCGGGTAGAATATTCCAATAATAGAAGCTTTAAAAACAGCGGGACAAATTTTGCATATGAAGCCAAGGCGGCAGGAAATGCTATTTTGCAGTCAGTACGTGCAGGAGACGGCCATGCCACAAAAGGATATCACCGGTATCAGGCGCCGGAGCAGGTTTACCACGCAGATATCAGCTTCTTTCTGCCGGGAGATACCATTTACATCAGAGCCAGGATTTACAACAGCGCTTACCGCTTAGAGGAATCAGAGCCGGCAGAAAGAAAGTTTTCTTCCTATAAAACCTTTACCTATAAGCTCCCGGAGATTGAGATGGGTACGGTGGACACGGTTGTCACGTCAGACAGCATTACCCTCCGGCCATCCCTTGAATCTGGATGGGCGACCGGGTATGAGTTTCAGAAAAAGGTCAATGGATCATGGGTGAAGCTTGCCAAGCAGACAGGAAGCGCTTCTTATACAGACAGCGGGCTTTCGGCTGGCGTTTCATATTCCTACCGGGTGCGGGGATATGCCTATAACCGTTTCAAAAAGAAGACAGCTTATACAAGCTGGCAGAAGGCCAGTGCATACACATGGGGCAGCGCATTGCGGTTAAAGGCAGAGCCGAAGGGAACAGATTCCGTGAAGCTGTCCTGGAAGAAGGTCAAGGATGTTGACGGCTATAAGATTTACCGCTGTGATACGTTGAGCAGCGGCTATACCAAAACAGAAGATAATTATATTGAAAATTTTGCCAATTTTACACTGGCGGCAACCATAAAGAACAAATCCCAGACAAGTTATACTGATAAAAAGCTGACAGCAGGAAAACAGTATATCTATGTAGTCTGCGGTTTTTGGGAAAAGGATGGGCAGACCAGTTATCTTCAGGAAAGCGTCAGCGTGCGTCTCTCTGCAAATGAAAAGATGGAATTTACCGGAAGTTATTACACATCTGCAGGGAAATATACCGTTTCCTGGAACAAAATGACGGGAATCAGCGGATATAAGGTGCAGAAAAAGGATGCTGCCACAGGAAAATTCAAATCCTATAAGAAATTGAGCGCAAAGGCCGCAAAAATCACCTTGCCAAAGGTGAAGGCAGGTAGAAAGGCAGTCACTTACCGGATATTCCCTTATACGAAAAAGAAGGATCTTACTTCAAAGGGAGGGGAATTCACCGTAGAGCCTACCCTTGGGCTGGTAAAAAAAGTAAAGGCGCAGGCGGCTTCTGGCGGGATAAAGGTATCCTGGAGCAAAGTCAGTGGAGCAGATTACTATGAGGTATACCGCTGCAGCGGAAATGATTACAGCTATGATTCCGCCAACAAGACCTACAGCGTGGATTTGTCAAAGGCTGTTTTGGTAGAAAAGGTAACTTTAAAAACAGATGGCGCATTGGCGGTAAAGCCATTGGATACAAATGTGGCCTCAAATGGAACCATAAGCTATGAATATGACAATGAGGATGTGTATGGATATGCGGTGGATGCTTTTGGGCAGGTGGTTCCGGCGCTTTACCATCCAAAAAGCACGAAGGTCAGTGCAAGAATCACAGGGACAAATGTGGTGGATAAGACCGTAACGGTCAAAGGGCTGGTGCCAAAGACAGAGGAGCAATTGTCATTGAGCAAGGACACAGGCGCCTTCCATCAATATGCCAAGGATACGGCGGGCGTGTTGGAAACCACATCGGCTGTGCTGCATGAAGGACCCAAGAAAGGAACCGTTTACTATTATGTCGTCCGGGCGGCTGCCAAAGGGAAAAATGGCGCAGATAACGCTTATAGCTTTGGATTTTCCAAACCAGCAAGCGCAGTGTATACTTCTGCCAGCGTAAAAGCGGCTGCAAAGCTAAAGGCAAGGAATACGGCAGAGGAATATGCAGTGATTTCTTTCCAGGCGCAAAAAAATGCAGAGGGGCATATGATATACCGTTCTGAGAAAAAGAACAGCGGTTACCATTTGATTGCCACCACTTCCAAGACAATTTACCGGGATACCACCACAAAGTCCGGCAAAACGTATTATTATAAGATTGTTTCTTATTGCACCAATGAAAGCGGGGCAAGGGTATATTCCCCGAAAACAGCGGCAGCTAAGATAACCATAAAAAAAGAAAATATATCCGTGTTGGATTTGATGCTGGAACAATAGAAGAATGACTTAGTTTGATAGGAGGAAGGCTGATGCAAAGCATTATTCGGAATGCCTTCCGGCGATTTGCCCCCGGATCAGAGGGAGGGGCATTTCATTAAAAAAGGAGGATTTCACATGAGTGACGAAAACAATATGTTTGAAAACAATTCACAGGAAAAGGGGCCGCAGCAAGGCTATGGCCAGCAGCCAGGAAATGATTCACAACAAAGCTATGGCCAGCAGCCGGAATACAGCCAGCAGCAGAATTATGGCCAGCAGCCAGAATACAGCCAAAGCTATGGCCAGCAGCCGGAATACAGCCAGCAGAATTATAATCAGCAGCAAGGCTATGGGCAGCAGAATTACCAGAACTACCAGCATAACGGCCCGGATTATGCCCAGCCCAGTTCAGGGTTCGGGATTGCGTCTATGGTCTGCGGCATCATTGCTTTGATAACCTGCTGTGTCTGGTGCGCCTGCGTTCCCTTGGCTGTGGTATCTATTGTCCTTGGCATTCTGCAGATTCAGAAGGGAAATGCAAAGGGCATGGCAATTGCAGGGATTGTATGTTCCGCTATTGCGCTGATTCTGCTGCTTGTACTTACCGTATGGGGCAATTACCTCCAGAGTTCTGGGTTATATCATGAAATCATGCAGGAATATATGCATCAGATGCAGCAGTTAGAGTAATATTTAAAAAGATAGGATGTTTTTTAGTTAGGCTGCCGGAAAATGGATTTTTACCTGGCAGCCTGATTTAAAAGGAAGGAGGCGGTAAAATGAATGCAGCAAGAGAATTAGAATCCTATACAGTTGAGGATATTTACGCATTGCCAGATGGAATGCGCGCCGAGCTGGTTGACGGACAGATTTATTATATGGCGCCGCCAAGTACAAAGCATCAACGATTGTTAAATTTTATCAATACAGAAATCAACATGTACATTAGAAAAAATCATGGGAAATGCGAGGTTTTTCCGGCTCCATTTGCAGTATTTCTAAACAAGGACAACAGTAATTATGTGGAACCAGACATTTCCGTTATCTGCGATGCATCCAAGCTGGATGAAAAGGGATGCTATGGCGCGCCAGACTGGATTGTAGAAATTGTTTCGCCAGGAAATAAAACGATGGATTATTTTACAAAGCTGTTTCAATACCGCGCCGCAGAAGTCCGGGAATATTGGATTGTGGATTCTGCCAAGCAGATGACAGCAGTGTACAGGTTTGAACAAGGAATCATGGAGGAATATTCTTTTGGAGAAGATATTCCAGTTGGAATTTTCGATGGTTTTTCTATAAAAATAGGATAAGCCGAGGTTTTTTGGCTTGCGCAGTCGGAGAAACAGCCAGGTCAGGATGAATGATTTATTTTCTGCAGTTCCTGATTTTTCTCTGCTGTATCCATTCGGAAAAGAAAATCTTTCCTTGACAAGAGGAAAAACAGCCTTTATAATGAATTACAGTTTTAAGAACTAGGATATGGAAAGACAATGACGAAGACAGTAAAGCAGTGTTCCAAAGTCACAGCGAGCCGGGAGGGTGTAAGCCGGTATTAGTAGAAGCTGCCTGAATATCACTTCTAAGTTGCCCGCTGAACTTTCTTAAAAGAGTGAATCCCTGGCATGGCTTGCTGCCGTCTGGCGGCTGCCTATGGCTGGTTCTGCAATGACAGCCAGGACTTTGCACAGCTTTTTAAGAAGCAGTAGGCCGGGACGGGCCGTTCCTCCGTTATGGGAACCGGGTATGCTGGCGGTGCGGCTGCAGTTTTCGCCAAAGTACCATGTAACAGGTGGTAAACGATGTACTTTTATGGCTTCGTCCTTTTACAGAGGGCGGAGCCTTTCTTATCGCACATGCGCATGAGGAAGGATCTCCGCGTGGAGCAGCATACTGCATGGTATCGTCTTTCTTATCGCACATGCGCGTGAGGAAGGATTGCTTCGCAATTGGGCATGGCGCAGGAATCTTACAAGCGGGATTCTATTTTAGTTTCGAAAGGAGAAATGACTCATGTACAACAAAGTTGAAACCAACTTAAACTTTGTGGAAAGGGAGAAACAGACAGAAAAATTCTGGAAAGACAATGATATTTTCAAAAAAAGCATGGAAAACCGGAAAGAAGGAGAGACTTACACCTTCTATGACGGGCCGCCCACAGCCAATGGCAAGCCCCATATCGGCCATGTGCTGACCCGTGTCATCAAGGACATGATTCCTAGATATCAGACCATGAAGGGCAGGATGGTGCCCAGGAAGGCAGGATGGGATACCCATGGGCTTCCTGTGGAGCTGGAAGTGGAGAAGCTATTAGGGCTTGACGGGAAAGAGCAGATTGAAGAATACGGCCTGGAGCCGTTTATTGATAAATGCAAGGAAAGCGTCTGGAAATATAAGGGCATGTGGGAGGATTTCTCCAGCACCGTAGGATTCTGGGCGGATATGGATGATCCGTATGTGACCTACCACAATGATTTTATTGAGTCTGAATGGTGGGCGCTAAAGGAAATCTGGAACAAGAAATTACTGTACAAAGGCTTTAAGATCGTGCCTTACTGTCCACGGTGCGGAACACCCCTCTCTGCCCAGGAGGTGGCGCAGGGATATAAGACGGTAAAGGAACGCTCTGCCATTGTGCGCTTTAAGGTAAAAGGGGAGGACGCTTATTTCCTGGCATGGACCACCACGCCCTGGACCTTGCCTTCCAACCTGGCTCTTTGCGTAAACCCGGGAGAGACTTACTGCAAAATCAAGGCAATGGACGGATACACCTACTATATGGCAGAAGCCTTGCTGGATCAGGTGATGGGCTCCCTGCTGGATAAAGAACAGCAGGCGGCAGGGGAAAAAGCCTATGAGGTTTTGGAAACCTGCAAAGGAACCGATTTGGAATACCGGGAATATGAGCCGCTGTTTGCCTGTGCCGGGGAAGCAGCCGAAAAGCAGCACAAAAAAGCGCATTTTGTTACCTGCGACGATTACGTTACCATGACGGATGGTACAGGAATCGTCCATATTGCCCCAGCCTTCGGGGAAGACGACTCCAAGGTGGGAAGGAAATATGATCTGCCCTTCGTACAGTTTGTCAATGGAAAAGGAGAGCTGACGGAGGGGACTCCTTATGCAGGGGTTTTCTGTAAAAAAGCAGACCCCATGATTTTACAGGATTTGGAGGATCAGAAATTACTGTTTGATGCGCCGAAATTTGAGCATGAGTATCCCCACTGCTGGCGCTGCGACACTCCGCTGATTTACTATGCAAGGGAGTCCTGGTTTATCAAAATGACAGAGGTAAAGGAAGACTTAATCCGCAACAACAATACCATCAACTGGATACCGGAGAGCATTGGAAAAGGCCGGTTCGGAGATTGGCTGGAAAATGTGCAGGATTGGGGCATTTCCAGAAACCGTTACTGGGGAACGCCTCTCAATATCTGGGAATGCCAGTGCGGCCATATGCATTCCATCGGAAGCATTGAGGAGCTGAAAGAGATGTCCGATAATTGCCCGGAGGAAATTGAGCTGCACCGTCCCTACATTGACGCAGTGACCATCCGGTGCCCGAAATGCGGCAAAGAAATGCACCGTGTGCCGGAGGTGATTGACTGCTGGTTTGATTCCGGCGCTATGCCTTTTGCCCAGCACCACTATCCATTTGAAAATAAAGACGTATTTGAGCAGCAGTTCCCTGCAAAATTTATTTCCGAAGCGGTTGACCAGACCAGAGGGTGGTTTTATTCCCTGCTGGCAGAATCTACGCTGCTGTTCAACAAAGCGCCTTATGAAAATGTCATTGTCCTGGGCCATGTACAGGATGAGAACGGGCAGAAAATGAGTAAGTCCAAAGGAAATGCCGTAGACCCCTTTGAGGCGTTGGAAACCTACGGGGCAGACGCCATCCGCTGGTATTTCTATGTGAATTCCGCACCATGGCTTCCCAACCGTTTCCATGGGAAAGCAGTCCAGGAGGGCCAGCGCAAATTCATGGGGACGTTGTGGAATACCTATGCATTTTTTGTTCTGTATGCGAATATTGACAATTTTGATGCTGCAAAATATACATTGGAATATGATAAATTATCTGTGATGGATCAGTGGCTTTTGTCCAAACTGAATACTATGACTGCCCAGGTGGATGATAATCTTGGCAATTACCGTATCCCGGAGGCAGCCAGGGCATTGCAGGAGTTTGTGGAGGATATGAGCAACTGGTATGTGCGCAGGAGCCGGGAGCGTTTCTGGGCCAAAGGCATGGAAAATGATAAGATTAATGCTTATATGACCTTGTATACGGCGCTGGTAACGGTCAGCAAAGCGGCGGCTCCAATGATTCCCTTTATGGCGGAAGATATTTACCGGAACCTGGTGTGCAGCGTTGACCATTCTGCACCTGAGAGCGTGCACCTGTGTGATTTTCCAGAGGTCCAGAAGGATTTCATTGACCAGGAGCTTGAGAAAAACATGGATGCGGTATTAAAAATCGTGGTGATGGGAAGAGCATGCAGGAATTCTGCCAACATCAAGAACCGCCAGCCCATCGGCGCCATGTTTGTGAAAGCCTCCTGTGAGCTTCCAGAGCTGTTTTTGCATATTATAGAAGATGAGCTGAATATCAAAAAGGTGGTTTTTACAGAGGATGTCAGCAGCTTCACAGATTATACCTTTAAGCCCCAGCTTCGCACCGTAGGCCCAAAATATGGGAAATATTTAAAGCAGATCCAGCAGGCGCTGTCAGAGCTTGATGGGAATGAAGCTATGGCGGAATTGAAATCCAAAGGAAGCATTACCCTTGACAGCGTAAATGCAGACGTTGTATTATGTGAGGAGGATCTTCTTATCACAATGACACAGCAGGAAGGCTATGTGACAGAAGGCGATAATGAGACAACCGTTGTACTTGATACTAATTTGACACCAGAGTTGATTGCAGAAGGTTTTGTAAGAGAGTTGATAAGCAAGATTCAGACCATGCGCAAGGAAGCAGGGTTTGAAGTGATGGATAAAATCCATATTTCCTATCAGGCAGGAGAGACGATAGACAGGATTTTCAAAGAGCATGGCGCACAGATTCAATCGGAGGTGCTGGCGGTGGATATCGCAGGCCAGACAGGAAACGGGTATGAAAAAGAATGGAATATCAACGGGGAAAAAGTAACGCTTGGTGTGGAAAAAGCGTAGGGTAAAAAAAGCGGTATGTTCCGCCCGCGAAGCGTGACGGCATACCGTAAACGCGGAACCAGAGAGGAAGGAGACAGTTATGAAGAGCAAAATGTTTGAGAAAGAAAAGTTTATCCAGGAGATTAAGGACAATGTAAAAAACCTTTACCGGAAAACGCTGGAAGAGGCTTCCCAGCAGGAAGTATACCAGGCAGTATCCCAGGCGGTGAAGGAAGTGGTGATTGACCAGTGGCTTGCAACCCAGAAGACCATGGAGAAGGAAGATCCCAAGATGGTTTATTACATGTCCATGGAATTCCTTATGGGAAGAGCGCTGGGGAATAACCTGATTAACCTGACCGCATACAAAGAAGTGAAGGAAGCGTTGGAAGAGATTGGGTTTGACTTGAATGTGATTGAGGATCAGGAGCCAGACCCAGCCTTAGGAAACGGCGGTTTGGGAAGGCTTGCAGCATGCTTTATGGAGTCCCTTGCTACCTTGGGCTATCCCGCTTACGGCTGCGGCATCCGTTACCGTTACGGGCTGTTCCGCCAGAAAATTGAAAACGGGTTCCAGATTGAGGAGCCGGACAATTGGCTCAAAGATGGATATCCCTTTGAAATGCGCCGGCCGGAGCATACCTTCCAGGTAAAATTCGGCGGATATGTCCGTTCCGAAGGAGATGCATTTGGAAAAATAAGATTTATCCACGAGGGCTATCAGTCTGTCCGCGCGGTTCCCTATGATATGCCGGTAGTCGGATATAATAACAACATGGTAAATGTTTTGATTGCATGGGATGCAGAGCCGGAAAAATATTTTGAGCTGGACGCCTTCGACAAAGGAGATTACAAGAAGGCGGTAGAGCAGGAAAACCTTGCAAGGAACCTGGTTGAGGTGCTGTACCCCAACGACAACCATATCCAGGGAAAAGAGCTGCGCTTAAAACAGCAGTATTTCTTTGTGTCTGCCAGCGTACAGCGGGCAGTGGCACGTTATAAGAAATACCATACAGATTTGCATAAACTTCCAGAGAAGGTGGCAATCCAGCTGAATGATACCCATCCGACCGTGGCAGTGGCAGAGCTGATGCGCATTCTTTTGGATGAGGAAAATATGGAATGGGATGAGGCATGGGCAATCACCACCAAGACCTGTGCCTACACCAACCACACCATTATGTCTGAAGCATTGGAAAAATGGCCCATCGAGATTTTCTCCAGGCTGCTTCCGAGGATTTATCAGATTATTGAAGAGATTAACCGCCGTTTTGTCCTGGATATTGAGAAGAAATTCCCAGGAGATTACAATAAAATCAAGAAGATGGCAATTATCTTTGACGGACAGGTGAAGATGGCGCACCTTGCCATTGCAGCAGGCTGTTCTGTCAACGGCGTGGCAAGGCTGCACACGGAAATTTTGAAAAACCAGGAGCTTCACGAGTTCTATCAGATGTTCCCGGAGAAATTTAATAACAAGACAAATGGAATTACCCAGAGAAGGTTCCTGTACCATGGCAATCCGCTGCTGGCAGAATGGGTCAATAAGTATATCGGAGACGACTGGGTAACAGACCTGCCCCATTTATCCAAGCTGGCAGTCTATGCAGATGATGCGAAGGCACAGCAGGAGTTTATGAATATCAAATACCAGAATAAGCTGCGCCTGGCAGAATATATCAAGAAGCACAATGGAATTGAAGTGAACCCGCGCTCCATTTTTGACGTGCAGGTGAAGCGTCTCCATGAGTACAAACGCCAGCTGTTGAATATCCTCCATGTCATGTACCTGTATAATAAGATTAAAGAGCATCCAGAGATGGATTTCTATCCAAGGACATTTATTTTCGGTGCAAAGGCAGCAGCAGGCTACCGGATTGCGAAGCTTACGATTAAGCTGATTAACAGCGTGGCAGATGTGGTTAACAATGACGCTTCCATCAATGGCAAGATTAAGGTTGTGTTCATTGAGGACTATAAGGTGTCTACCGCAGAATGGATTTTTGCAGCAGCAGATGTATCCGAGCAGATTTCTACTGCCAGCAAGGAAGCGTCTGGAACTGGAAATATGAAATTTATGTTAAATGGCGCTGTAACCCTTGGGACGATGGACGGCGCAAATGTGGAAATCGTAGAGGAAGTAGGACAGGAAAACGCCTTTATCTTCGGAATGAGCTCCCAGGAGGTCATTGACCACGAGCAGAAACGTGACTACGACCCCATGCAGATTTTCAACAGTGACCAGGATATCCGCCAGGTATTGATGCAGTTGATTAATGGAATGTATTCCAAGAATGATTCCGAATTGTTCCGTCCATTGTACAATTCCCTGCTGAATACCCAGGATACCCAGTATGCGGACACCTATTTCATCCTGAAGGATTTCCGCTCTTATGCCCAGGCGCAGGAGAAAGTGGAACAGGCCTACCGGGATGAAAAGAGATGGGCGAAGATGGCTCTTTTGAATACGGCACATTCCGGCAAGTTTACATCGGACCGCACCATCCAGCAGTATGTGGACGACATCTGGCATCTGGATAAAATTAAAGTTGTCATGCCAGAATAAAAGGCATAAATCTATGAAATTAAAAAGAGTGAAAAATTTATGTAACAAGAGAATTTCCCTGCTGCTGGCGGCCTTTTTGCTTGGAAGCGCCGGGCTGGCAGGATGCCAGAATAAAGAAGCCCTGGAAAACCAGCAGGCATACCGGCAGCTGGGAATCAATAAGCTTGGGGAAGGCAGCTATGAGGAGGCCGCAGAGGCCTTCCAGAAAGCGCTGGACCAGTCCCAGGCGGTGGTAGGGGATATGGAAATTGATATCTGCTATTATAAGGCAACGGCCCAGTATAAGAGCGGGGACGTGAAAGGAGCCCTTACCACCTGCAAGGCCTTGATTGATTATGATAAGAAAAATTACAAGGCCTATTTTCTGCGGGGATGTATCTACCTGAAGGATGAGGACAGGGAACATGCCATGAAGGATTACCGGAAGGCATTTGAGACCAGCGGAAATGATTATGAATTGTATGTTGCGGCATATGAGAACCTGAAAAATTCCGGGTGCAGCCCAGAAGCCGAAGAAGTATTGAAGGCAGCCCTGAAGCTGAAAGCCGATAAGCCGGAGGAATACCGGGAGCGGGGGCATATTTATCTTTTGCAGGAGGATTATGAGAATGCAAAGAAGGAGCTGGACCGGGCAATTAACCAGAAGGATGTAAAAGCGCTGCTTTACCTGGCTCAGGTCTATGAAGCCCAGGGGGACGCCAGCCAGGCCAACGCCTTGTACGAAAGCTATATTTCCCAGAATAACTCGGATGTGTCAACCTTGGTGGCCATGGGGGACATGCAGATGGCAGAGGGAAATTACAGCCAGGCCTTGGGATTTTATGAGCAGGCGTTATCGGTAGAGAACCCACCCAATGAACAGCAGCTTCGGCGCAATGAGATTATTGCCTGTGAGCAGATGCTGGATTTCGAGAAGGCCAGGGAAAAGATGGTATCCTACCTGAAGGATTATCCCGAAGATGAAGAAGCCCAAAGAGAGTATGTGTTTTTGCAGACAAGGTGAAGGAAGGGCTTTGCGGCATAGATGTTTTCGCCAGATGAACAGCTGATGCATATTTTGTAAATGTTTTCCAAAAGAAACGTAGTCTTCTATTATTGTTAAATTTTCCTGCAGAATGGACGCCTTAACATGGAACTGGTTATGGAGAAATTTACAGAACATTTCCAAGAAGTGCAGGGAGATTGTACGAGCGTTTTCTGGAAGAAAATGGAAGGCAGTATTTTCTTCTGTATCTGCGTCCGATGATCAATGGAACAGGGAATTATTAGATCGAAGCACAGACACGGGACGGGAAACGGACGGATATTAGGGTCTCCCTTCCCATCCAAATATCAAGAATCTGTTCCAGCCGGGGCATTTTACAGCCTCCTGCAGGATTGGCGTTCCACCAGCCTGCATGGAAGCTGTATTTTCATGGCTGTCATCGGCCGTAATCTTAAGATATGAAACACAATATTCGCTCCAAAGCTTCCCATATCATAAGCAGGCGCATGAACCGTAGTCAGGGGTGGGGCAGTAAAAGCGGACAGGCTGGTATCGTCAAAGCCCATCAGGGAAATATCATCCGGCACCTTTATGCCCCTGGCAGCCAAAGCCTGCAATGCGCCAATGGCAATGGGGTCGCTGGAAGCGATGACGGCAGTAGGCAGCATATTCTGATCTAACAGCCGGTTCATCATCTGATAACCGGATTCTATGGTAAAGGCTCCTTCTAATAAGTAAGATACATAGTCCAAATCATGTTCTATGCAGTATTCCGTAAAAAGTTTTTTCCGCACATCGGCAAAAAGGGTTCCGTCTGCAAGGTATTCTTGTCCCCCCAGGAATCCGATGCTTTTATGTCCCAGGCTGGTAAGATAATCAAGGCCTGCTTTCATGGCCTGGGCAAAATCCAAGGTGATGGTAGAGATTTCCATATCATCCACAGGCATGTCAAGAAAAATAATACTTGAGGTTATTTCGCAAAAACGTGCAATCTCCTCTTTACTAAATTTTCCTACACAGATAAGCGCATCCACATTTTTTAAGGCATCCATATAATTCACGTCCGCTTTGTAGGTGCGGACCACATGGATGCAGTTCTGCATACAGAAATCTTCGATTCCCTGGCGGATTAGCAGGTAGTAATTATCCTCCAGCTCCTGCTGGGGAGAAAACCATTGGACGATGCCCAGGGTGTAAACGGATTTGCTGGACGTCCGGGATTTCTTCTTGTAGTTCAGGCTGTGGGCGGTGTCTAACACCTTCTGGCGCGTTTCCGGGGAAACGTTTAACGTAATGTCATTATTTAAAATTCTTGAAACAGTGGCAGGGGAAACGCTCGCTGCCGCTGCAATATCTTTGATGGTTGTCATAAATTCCTCCGCAGATTTTGCAAATTGATAAATCCTTCTGTCTGATAGTATACCAAATAAACGGGAAGAAGGGAATCATATTTTAGTAAATTTACTAAAATATGATTTGTGGCAGATTTCCGCTTCCATAGCGGTAAAGTTTAAAAGTGGAAAGACAAGGAAATACAATTACAGCGTAGGAAAGTACCCGCTGAAAGCGGAAGGAGCAAGACGGCAGCCGCCAGATATTTCCAAATAAGGTACAGGATGTTACCTGTGAATCCCATAAGTGCAGGGAAAAACTGATATCTTTAAAATAAAAAATCTCCGAAAAGGGATTACATTCCATAGGCAGAGATGAAAAAATAATATTACCAGAAAAAGCGTCCGGCAGGGTATCTCTGCCTGGGCGTTTTTCTCACTATCTGTTGTTCGCGCCTCTGGCAGTTAAGTATTTTTATCCAATCAAAGCCTCTTTCCATTGGAATGCATAAGTATGCCTGGATACGGTTTTGCAGAATCCCTTTGGCAGCCAATACAGCAGCATATTGCTTTTCCTCAATCAATGCGCCGCCGTATTTCGGGCTAATGGCGGCAGTCCCGATAACCCATGGAGTTGCCACTGAGAAAGGAGCCGTATTTTTACATAAAAATTTACTAAATATATTGACCGTTTACTAAAGAACATATATAATATGATACAGAAAAGTAAAAAGGATATTTTAGGACGGTTAAGAGAAGGCGCCGAAGCATATTGTAACCAAGCCAAAAGGCATAAAATAAAAAGGAAAGGCGGCAATGGCATGAAAGACACGAAAGTATTATTGGAAGAATTTGCAGCAAAAAAACATCAGGAGCGTTTGCAGGAGATTTATGTGGACGCAGGGACTCTTGAATATCAAAACAAGCGTTACCAGGCAGCAATTGAGAAATATGAAGAATTGTATGGGCCGGGCCAGGTGGAACTATACAGCGCGGCAGGAAGAAGCGAGGTGGGCGGCAACCACACAGACCATCAGCACGGGGAGGTGCTGGCTGCATCCATCAACCTGGACGCCATTGCAGTAGCAGGAAAATTGGAGAAGCCTGTGATTAAGCTTTTGTCGGACGGCTATCCCATGATTCACGTAGACCTTTCCAGCCTGGAGAAAAAGGATGCAGAAGAAGGGACTTCTGCAGGGCTGATCCGGGGAATGGCGTACGGGCTGAAAAAGAACGGCCATAAAATAGGCGGATTCCAGGCATTTGTCACCAGCGATGTATTAAACGGTGCAGGCATGTCAAGCTCAGCAGCCTTTGAGGTGCTTGTGGGCACGATACTTTCCGGCCTGTATAACGACATGTCCATCAGCTCTGTGGAAATTGCCCAGGTGGCCCAATATGCGGAAAACGTTTATTTTGGCAAGCCCTGCGGCCTGATGGATCAGATGGCATGTTCGGTAGGCGGTTTGATTCACATTGATTTTGCAGATCCAGGTGAACCTGTGGTGGAAAAGGTAGAGGTGGATTTTAGCGCATACCACCATAGCCTTTGCATTACGGATACCAAGGGCTCCCATGCAGATTTAACAGATGACTATGCCTTGATTCCAGAAGAAATGAAAAAAGCAGCAGATTTCTTTGGAAAAGGATTTCTGCGGGAAGTGGATGAAAAAGAATTTTATAAAAAAATTCCTGAAATCCGTAAAAAATGCGGGGACCGTCCAGTACTGCGCGCCCTTCATTTCTTTGAAGAAGATAAGCGGGTGGAACGAGAGGTGGCAGCCCTGCAGGCAGGGGATTTCCAGGGATTTTTAGATACCGTAAAGGAATCCGGCGATTCCTCCTTCAAGTATCTCCAGAATATTTACACAAATAAAGATGTACAAAACCAAAGTGTTTCCATGGGGCTTGCACTCAGTGACAGCATCCTTCCCGGCCATGGTGCCAGCCGGGTTCATGGCGGCGGATTTGCCGGAACCATCCAGGCATTTGTAGCAGATGATTTTGTAGAAGAATACCGCAGAGCCCTGGATAATCTCTACGGCGAGGGCTCCTGCCATGTATTAAAAGTAAGGCCCTTTGGCGGAATTAAAGTATTAGAGCACATTTGAAAAAATATCAATCACAAGGGAGGAGTTTCTCATGATAAATAAAGCAATCAAAAAGTTAGTTTGTTACGGCCTGGAGTGCGGCTTGATTACAGAAGAGGATATAATCTTCACCACCAACCAGCTGTTGGAGACGCTGCACATCGACGAATACGAGGAGCCAGAAGAAACTTATGAGAATGTAGAGTTAGAGCCAGTGCTGAAAGAGCTTCTAGATTATGCCTATGAGCACGGCGTTCTGGAAGAAAACGGGGTAGTATACCGGGACTTGTTTGATACAAAGCTGATGGCAAAGCTGATGCCCCGCCCCAGCGGAATTATTGAGAAATTCTGGGGCATTTACAAAGAAAAGGGCGCGAAAGCAGCCACGGATTTCTACTACAAATTAAGCCAGGACAGCGACTACATCCGCCGTTACCGGATTGCAAAGGATGTCAAATGGAAAGCCCAGACCCCCTATGGGGAAATGGACATTACCATCAACCTTTCCAAGCCGGAGAAAGACCCAAAGGCCATTGCAGCGGCCAAAAATGCAAAGCAGAGCGGCTATCCCAAATGCCTGCTGTGTGTGGAAAACGAAGGGTACGCCGGGCGCATCAACCATCCGGCAAGGCAGAACCACCGGATTATCCCGGTAACAATCCAGGGCAGCCGCTGGGGATTCCAGTATTCCCCTTATGTGTACTACAATGAGCACTGCATTGTGTTTAACTCCCAGCATATCCCAATGAAAATTGAACACGGAACCTTCTGCAAATTGTTTGATTTTGTCAAGCAGTTCCCTCATTATATTGTAGGCTCCAATGCAGACCTTCCGATTGTAGGCGGCTCTATTTTAAGCCATGACCATTTCCAGGGCGGAAGCTATGAATTTGCCATGGCAAAAGCTCCGGTAGAACGGGAATTTTCGGTAAAAGGATTCGAGGACGTGAAAGCAGGCATTGTAAAATGGCCCATGTCAGTGATTCGGATTGCCAGCGAAGACACAAAGCCTCTGATTGCCCTGGCAGATAAAATCCTGTCGGCCTGGAGAGGATACACAGATGAGGATGCATTTATTTTAGCCGAGACAGAGGGAGAGCCTCACAATACCATTACCCCCATCGCCAGAAAACGCGGGGATTTGTACGAGCTGGATTTGGTGCTGCGCAATAATATCACCACAGAAGAGCACCCCCTGGGCGTATACCATCCCCATGCCGAGCTGCACCACATCAAAAAAGAAAATATCGGCTTAATCGAAGTGATGGGTCTTGCAGTGCTTCCTGCCCGCTTGAAGGATGAAATGGAAACCCTTGCAGACGCCATTGTAAATAAAAAAGATATCCGGGCAGATGAAACCATTGCCAAGCATGCAGACTGGACCGAGGAATTCCTTCCCAAATACCAGGAAGTAACCAAAGAAAACGTGGTAGAAATCCTACATAAAGAAATCGCACTGGTATTCAGCAAAGTGCTGGAACATGCAGGAGTCTACAAGCGCGACGAAGAAGGCCAGAAAGCATTCGATAAATTTGTGGCAAGCCTGAACTAGCAGCAGATATACATGCTTTTTATATTTTGATACACAGGAAAGGCAGGATTTCCCTTCCTCTAAGCAAACGATTCATGGGTCGGAACGTTGCCCAGTTTGTGTGAGGAAGGGAAGTCCTGCCTTGACCTCCGTATCATATGATTTTTAATGGCACTTCCCGGCTCCGCACCCATGATTCCCACAGTCATGCCCCTCCTCATGAGAGTGATGGCTGCACATAGTATCCGGGTCATAGACCAGCTGCCCCTTCAAAAAGGATTCCACCTGTGCGTCAGCGTCCCCAGTTGCGCCAGGATAAAGCTCAATTCCGGCTTCTGCCAGTGCATTTCTTGCACCGCCGCCGATTCCGCCGCAAATCAACACATCCACGCCGCCGCCCAGCAGAAATCCTGCCAGCGCGCCATGTCCCTGCCCATTGGTGTCGACAATTTCAGAAGAAACAATAGTTCCATTTTCCACTTCATAAACTTTAAATTGGCTGGTATGCCCAAAATGCTGGAATACCTGTCCATCTTCATAGGTAACTGCAATTTTCATACGATGTTCTCCTTTTTCCATGTTTTGATTCAGATTCTTTTGCCCAGGGCAGAGTTCATAATTTCCGCCCTGGATGGTAAGGGGGAAGCCTTCTACTAAAAAACGTGCCAGCTTCCGCCGGGCCTGGGTATACAATGCCTGAATGGTGGTACGGCCAGCGCCCATCAGGGCAGCGGCTTCCTGCTGGGTGAGCCCCTGGTAATCCAACAGACGGATGGCCTCGTATTCTTCAATGCTAAGCTCCAATCCCTGCTGGCATACAGGATTTTCTGGCTTTTTGGCATAAAAGTGGGTGTAGATAGGCATACGGCATACCCGCCGCGGCTTATTGGGACGTGCCATAAGGTTTTCCTCCTGAATTTTATCTGATACAGACAGTATAACCCGATTATTGACATATGTCAATAATTTATTATAGCAGCTTTTGCAGTGTACAAGGCGGTTAAATATCATATCCATACAGACAACAGGCGCCTGGTATCCCTGCTGGAAGAAAAAAACAGGCAAACTACCCCCAAGGGTAGGTCACAAAATCATTGTTTTGAGGTAAAATCTACAAAAGAGAGTACAGGGAGGAAGAGCATGTCAGAATACGTGAAGGTTCCAGCGGTTCAGTCAAAGCTGAAGCTGTCAGAAGATAGAAATTTATATATGTATGGTGTGGCAGGATGTGGAAAGACAGCGGCGGTAGAATACTTTTTGCGCAGGAAGAAGCACCTTACGATTCACTGTCATCCAGAAATGCACAGGGATTTACCTCCGCTGGAGGAATTAAAGGATGACGTGGTGGTGGTAGACGACCTGCAATGGGCATCAGAAGAAGACGCCAGGGAATATGTCCGGCAGCTGTGCCTGCAGGGGGGCAGGCAGATTATTTTAATCAGCCGGGGGCCTATGCCTAGCTGGCTGATCGAGGTGGATCTGAAACTGAATTTCTTTCGGTGCGGAGTGCGTGATTTCCAGTTTGGCGAACGGGAAATCAGGACGTTGTTTTCCCAGTCTGGATTTACCCTGACCAGGGGAGAGGTAGAATTTCTAAAAAAACATGCAAAAGGCCATGTGGTGGCATTAAAATTTATGCTTCGGCACATGGAAAGCGGAGATCCCCTGGACGGGAAGCTGTGGGAGGTTGTTCGTTTGGAACTGTTTTTTTATTCCGAGACGGCCTTTTGGGAACACTGGGACAGTGATATCCAGGAAGTGATGCTTGCCCTGTGTGCATTTCCGTCTTTTACCATAGAGATGGCTGGGATGCTTACCTTAAAAGAAAATATTGTCCAGATTTTGGAGGATGCCCGTAATGTCGGGGATTTTCTTTTTCTAAATGAGGATGGAACCTGGGTCATGCGGCCTTTTTTGAGAAGCTTCTTGCTGTGGAAACAGTCTTTTTTGTACAGTAAAGAAGATTGCCTGTCAAATTACAGGGAGGCGGCCCGGTATTATGAAAGGCAGGGGCAGATTGACCTGGCGTTGGAATATTATGAAAAGGTAGGGGACGCTCATAAGATTTCCCAGATGCTTTTGAAAAATGCACAAAAGCATGCGGGAGTCGCCCATTTTTTTGAGACCAGGCGTTTTTACCTTTCCCTTCCCCGGGAGGAAATTTTGAGCAGCCCGGAGCTGATGTACGGCATGTGCATGCTTTATTCCATTATGCTGCAGAAAGAGGAATCGGAGGAGTGGTATCAGGAGTTATTGCAGTACAGCAAGAAAAAGCACCTGTCAAACGCCCAGCGCAAAAGAGCCAGGACCTGGCTGTGCTACCTGGATATCGCCATTCCCCACCGGGGAATCCACGGCATTATTGGCATTTTGAAAAATGCCGCGGTTATGGTGATGAACAGGGAAATGAAAATGCCGGAATTTTCTGTGACCAGCAACCTTCCTTCCATTATGAACGGTGGGCTGGATTTTTGCGAATGGAGCAGGATCGATAAGGAGCTGGCGGCTGTTATGAAAAAGCCGGTGGAGGCTGTTTTGGGGGCGCACGGGAAAGGCCTTGTGAATATCGCCCTGGCAGAAAGCGGATTTGAAAAGAATACTATGAGTGATTACGAGGTGCAGACCAGGTTGAATACAGGCTCCATGATGGCGGATGCAGGAGGAAAAATCGAGATGAGTTTTGCGGCCTCCGGGGTTTTGGTGAAATATCATCTGTTCCGTGGGCAGCTTGGGGTGGCCAAGAGCACACTGGCCAGCATCCGGCGGAAAGCGGAGAACGAAGGCGCGGTGCAGCTGTTCCAGAACATGGACGCCCTGGCTGTGTGGCTGTCCCTGCTGCAGGGCGATCAGGAGGCGGCGGAAAAATACCTTCTTACTGCGCCGGATGAAAAAGAAGCTTTCTGCACCCTGGACCGTTACCGCTATATCCAGAAAATACGCTGCCTTTTGGCATTGGCGCGCTATGAGGAGGCGGCAGGGCTGATTGAGCGGATGAACCTGTATTTTACGGAATATGAGCGGCATTACCATTGGATGGAAAACCAGCTTTTGAAAGCGGTGTTTTTGTACCGCACCGGAAGCAGGCTGTGGGAGGAAGCCTTTGAGGGAGCATTGAAAAAAGCGGAATATTTTCATTTTACAAGGGTAGTGGCGCAGGAAGGCGGGGCGGTTCTGCCGCTGCTGGACCTGTGGGAAAAACAGCGGGCTGCAGGTGCAGGGGATGGGAAGGATAGCAGGAATATTTCCCCGGATTTTTTGAAGGAAGTAAAAGAAGAGACGGCCCGCATGGCGCATTTTTATCCAGATTATTTAAAAACAGAGCTTGTGCGGACGGAAATCTTTACGGAAAAAGAGTTAGGAATATTAAAGCTCCTCTGTCAGGGGATTTCCACAAAGGAGATTTGCGAAAGATGTGGGATTACTTACAACAGCTTGAAATTCCACAAAAAAAACATCTATAAGAAACTAGGCGTAAAAAACAGGCAGGATGCTGAGCGGAAAGCCTCTCTGCTGGAGTTGTGAAAGGGGACGGGGATTATGCGGTGGAGGGAAGGCGTGACAGTCAAAAAAGAGAACGGGGAATGGATTTTGAGAAACCAGGAGGAAAGCATGTATGTGGCAAAGGAAGATTGCCGGATTATGGAAATCATGGAACAAGGAATCTGTGAGAATAATGAGATGATACGCTGCCTGGTGGAAAGAAATGGGACGGATGAGGTTGTGGCAGGCTTTCTGCTGGCACAATTTATGGTGGATTATATGGATTTTATTGGCGTGTCCCAGGAAAACTCCCTGATAGATCCGTAGGGGGCAGTGATGCTATGAGGAACAAAAACGATAAAATACAGATACCTGACGTGGAGCGGGAATACGTGGAACGGAGGGCAGACCAGCTTTTGCACTCCTTAGAGGAACGGGTCGTATTGCTAAACGCAGGGGCAGGTTATGGAAAAACCCAGATATTGGCGCATTATGTAAGCAGCTGCAAGGAAAGAAGCGCGTGGTACAGCTTAAGCGAGACGGATAATGAACTGATGTCGTTTGTAAGGAATCTGACAAGAGCGGTGGAAAAAGCGCTGGGGAAGGAGAAGCTAAGCTTCCAGGATTTTGCACCGCTTTCGGAGAATTTGGATGTTCTGGTGGAGCGTTTGGTGGTATGGCTGGATGAGCAGGTGGAGAGGATGAATATTATCCTGGATGATTTTCAAGAAATCCACAATCCAGATATTTTCAATCTTTTGGACGTTCTGATTGAAACCATGAGTGAAAAACTCCGTTTTTTTATTGTGGAAATGCGGTCTTTGCCGGATATGCTGGAAGAATATGCAGCGCAGGGGCGCGCGTCCTGCATTGGGATGGAAGATTTGAAATTCGGCCTTACGGAGATCGGACTGCTTTTGGGGGAAATGGAGGATGGCCGGCTTTTTCTGCAGGCTGCGGAGTTGATTTATTTTTATACGGAAGGATGGCCGGTGGGAGTCGTTCAGATTATTCAGCAGATGCGCAGGCAGCGAGGGAAGATGACGCTTAAGGCAGTGCGTGGAATCTGCGAAAAGCTGGAGGTATCGGACTATCTAACCACAAGGGTTTATAAAATGCTTCCTTATGATATCCAGACATTTTTGGAAAAAACAGCTGTTTTGGATTATATGACGGCGCCGGCATGCAATTATATCCTGGGGAACTACCAGTCAAAAAGCATGCTGAAATATCTCTCCAGGGAAAAATTGTTTGTGCAGAGCCTGGGGGAGGGGAGCGGCATCTACCGCTACCACTCCATTTTCCAGCGCTTCCTTTTATCCAGGCTGTCCAGGGAGGAACAGATGGAATCCTTGAGGAAAGCGGCATATTATTTTTTGAAAACAGAGGATAAGGTGCAGGCGGCAGAATATGGGTGCAGAGGATGCGCCCCGGAAGTGGTGCAGGCTGTTCTTGAGGTGGCTGGCGAGGGAATCCTAAAGGAAAGGCTGTATGATACCTTAGAACGGTGGTTTGGATTTCTGCACAGCCAGGATTGCAGCTTAACCCCCAAATCTAAGTTTGTCTATGGGAAATATCTGTGGATCTGCGGAGAGAAGGAAAAGGCCAGGAAAGAACTGATGGAGGCGGCAAATGCTTTCTGGAAAGCGGGAAAAAAGAAGGAGTATAAGAAGGCGCTTTTGTTTGCGGCAGTGGCAGAGAGGAAGGAGGGGAATCTAAAGCGTTCGGGGCAGTGTTTGGAGCAGGCGGAGCAAATCTCCGAAAAGGAATGGGGCGCTCTGGCTGAGGAGGCCTGCACGGAGCGCATTAAATATGATTGCTGCCTTCAAAAGGTGCAGGAGGCCAAGGAAAGCCTTGCCGGCTGGAAGAGAGCGGGCGCTTATTTTCGGGAGGGCACGTTCTTGTCTGCGGCGGACCGGGTGCTTTTTTCAGGAGGGCTTTTGGAAGAAAAAACCAGCTTTTATGAGATGGAGGATGGATTTTTGCTTCAAAACTGTATGCTGTCGGAGCAGCTCGCAGCGGCGTACCAGGCGGCAGATTTTGCAGAGGTGTATCAATGCGCGCAGCAGATTATCCAGAATGCGGAGTATGAGACGCTGCATACGGCGGTGGCCTGGAAAATGCTGGCGGTCTTGTCCTGGAACCGGAAAAATTATCGGAAAGCAGTGGACCAGGCCGGCGTGGGAGATCGGTTTTTACATAAAAACCAGATTCAGCTCAAGGACTTTGCCAGGAAGCATCAGCATATTTTTGAGGAGATTGATTTTCTCCACAAGCATGTACAGGAGCCGATCGCGCCTCTAGCGGCAGAACGGGAAGCTGCCGCGCTGAAGCTGGAAAATGGAAAACAGATACAGATTCGGTGTATGAAGCGTTTTCGCGTGCTCCTAAAGGAAAAAGAGGAAGTGATGTGGCGGACGAAAAAGGCTCAGGAGCTGTTTGCCTATCTGTTCCATCTGCAGGGGGAGGGCGTTGCCAGGGAAGAGCTGATTGCTCTCCTGTGGCCGGAAACCGGAGCCAAAAGCGCGACAGCTTTGTTCCACACTACCCTCTACAGCATCCGCCAGATTTTTACCCAGGAGGGGTGGGAAAATCTGATTGTCTATGAGAAGAAAAAATATTCGTTAAATATGGGGATGGTTTCTTCCGAGCTGGAGGAGCTGGAAAGATGCATCGGGGAGTGCAAAGAAAAAAAGGGGGATCCGGGCCGTATGATGCAGCTCTACCAGGGCGGGTATATGGAAGAGATGGGATATCTGTGGGCGTATGGGACAGCCCGGAAGCTGGAGGAGGAGTATCTTTTGGCCTGTAAGGCAGAAGCGGAAAAACAGATGCAGGAAAATAAGGGGGAGCGGGCGATTCCCTTCTTGCAGAGGATGCAGGAGGTGGATCCGTATGACGAGGAGACGGTGAGGAACTTGATTGCCTGCCTTTACCATAGCGGAAAGCAGAAGGAGGCCAGAGAGCAGTATGACCGTATGGTAAAATTATACAAAGAAGATTTGGAATTGGATTTTGGAAAATCGTTTCAGGAGCTGGTGTGCTGATTTCGGAGGGTGGAAAATGGAAGGATATAGGAGATGGCGTATGAACACGCTTGCCATAAGGCAGCTTTTTGGGGTGGAAAATGGAAGGATATAAAAGCTACCAGGCCTTTTTGAAGGAGCTGGCAGCCTGGGGCGATAAAGCTGTCTTGGGGAAAACGGAAGGATGGGATTTGCAGAAAGCCTTTGACGCTTTGTGGAAGCGAGGGGAAGAAGGAGTGGGGCGAGGAGTGTTTTCCCCATTCCTTTATGTTGTTTTGGGGGCAGGGCTTGGACGGGGGGAAGCCTTGTTTTTGGCGGCGGTTCTTTACTGGGAAATCCGCGCCGCCCAATCAGGCCTGAAACAGGGGGAAGGGTTTTCCCTTTCTTTCTGGGAAGGGTTTTGGAACGGAAGGGGGGATTTCGCTGATGAACTCTTTTACCAGGCAAATCCGCTGCTATTCCAGTGGGAGCAGGGCAGAGAAATAGGAAAAACCTTTGTACGGATGAAGGAGAGAGTGTTTCTCTTTTTATCCAAGGGCATCCTTTTGGAGCAAAAGATACCGGGGATGTATTGGTATTCCCATAGCGGCGGTCAGCTGCCTTATCTGGGAGACCGGGCAAAAGTGCATCCAAGGATCAGCCAGTGCATCCGGCAGGCGCAGGGAAAGAAGGTATGCTGCCTGCATGGCAGGAAGGGGAGCGGGCGAAAGCTGAATTATGCCTATTTGGCGGCAGAGCAGGGAAAAGGGCTTATCGTTGCCCGGTATGAAGCGTTGGAGTCCCCCGGGCATTTGCAGGAGATTATGCTGGAGCGTCTGCTGCGCCACGGCCTTTTGGCGATAGAGCTGCCAAAGGAGGGGGCGGAAGGGGCGCTGGAACTTTTGGATTGGATGGAGGGGGAGGAGACGGTATTTTTTCTAGGGGAAGAGGAAGAATATGCTTTTTTTGCAGGAAAAGAGCGGCAATATTTGTCCTTTGCCATCCCGTTTCAGGAAGTGTTAAAGGATAAAAAGATGTATTGGGAGATGACGGGGGAGTATCTCTGGGAGAGCCAGGAGGACAGGGTGGAATTTTTGAACCGCTATGCCTTTCTGCCTGGGAAGCTGCGGGGCATGCTGGAGCTGGGAAAAGCTTATGCCAGAAGCGATGGGCGAGAAGGCATCCTGGGGCAGGATTTGAGACGGGCGGTGCTCCAGTGGGGCGGCCATTCCCTGCAAAAATATGCAAAAAAGGTTGAGGGGGTTTATACCATGGAGGATTTGATTCTTCCAGCGGTGCAGAAGGAAAAGCTGTTCCATATCATAAACAGGGTAAAAAACCATAAGCATGTCTATGAGGAGTGGGGATTTCTGGCAAAGTCGCCTTACGGAAACGGAGTATCGATGGTTTTTGCAGGCCCGCCGGGAACAGGGAAAACTATGGCGGCCCAGGCCATGGCATCGGCTCTGGGGATGGAGCTGTACCGGGTGGAACTTCCGTCGGTAGTGGACAAATACATTGGGGAGATGGAAAAAAAGCTGAACCGTATTTTTGAAGAAGCGCAAAAGAGCATGGCAATTCTGTTTTTTGACGAAGCGGACGTGCTGTTTGGCAAGCGCACAGAGATTAAGGAATCCAATGACAGGTACAGCAATATGGAGGTGGCCTTTTTGCTGCAGAAAATGGAGGAATACGAAGGAGCCAGCATCCTTGCCACCAATTACCTCCAGAATTTTGATGAAGCCTTCCGCAGGAGAATCAGCGATATTGTAGATTTTCCCATGCCGGATGCCCAGTCCCGGGAAAGGATGTGGCGCACCATGGTTCCGCCCCGTCTGCCAGTGTCGGAGGATATGGATTACCATTTTTTGGGAAAGCAGTTTGAGGTGACTGGGAGCGTAATCAAGAATGCGCTGCTCTATGGGAGCTTTCTTGCAGCGGAATCCCAGGAGCAGATATTGACGATGGATATGGCGCTTTTGGGGCTTGCCCACGAGATGGAAAAAAGCGGGCGGAAGCTTGGGCGGGAAGACTATGGGGAATATTGGCCTAGAGTGAACCAGTCTTTGGGTTAAGTCGGTGCATTCATGTTTCTTAATGTAGATGGGGGAAGGATTTTAGGAAGAGGGATGTAGACGGGACAGTGGAGGCAGAGGGATGGAGAGAAAGCAGCCCAGATGGGAAAAGGGGCAGTCATTGCTGCACAAGGAGAGCAGGGAGGGTTTCTGGCAGGAGAATGTATTTGGAAAAATGGAATATGTGAAGGAGGAAAGAAAGGGGAAGGAGAAGAAAGGGTTTGTGATGAAGGCCAAGGAATCCCCAGGGACGCCGCTGCACAGAGAAAAGGAAAAGCATCTGGAGCTGGATAAGGTGAAGAAGGTAAAAATGAAGCGGGAGCGTTTTTTGTATGCTTCCGGGGCGCCTTTTCGAAACCAGGCTATTTTCTACCAGGTAACGGAATGGGAGCGGAGCCAGGAATTTCTGCAGTGCATCAAGGATATGATGAAAGAATATGGACACCGTACCTTGGAGGAAGCCTTTGGCTTTCTGGACCAAGGGCCGGAGCGTGGAGAAAAGCGGGAACTTATGAAGGAGCAGAGAGGGCAGCTTTCCCTGGAAGAATTCTGCTCCTTAAACCACGATTTGGAAATAGTAGAAAGCCGCATTCGAAAAAAAGAAGCCAAGGAGCGGCAAATGTGCGGAGAACTGCAGCTAATGATTGACAGGGAGAAAGAACAACGGAAAAAAAGAAAAACATCTGATTCCATATCCGGCAGACACAATTCTTTTCTTCTGCAAGAAGCAGAAGGAAAAGGAAAGCAGAATGGTGCGGAGGAAGGAAAGCAGAATAGCGAGGAGGAAAGTAAAGGAAAGCAGAATAGCGAGGAGGAAGGAAAAGGAAAGCGGAATGGTGCGGAGGAAGGAAAGCAGAATAGCGAGGAGGAAGGAAAAGGAAAGCAGGGTAGGCTGGCAGAAGAAAGTAGAGAAGAGGAAGAAGCCGCAAAAAAGTAAGAAATTTCCACCCGCGCAATAGGAGGACTTCCGTTCCCCGCTCAGAAGAATTTCTCCTAAAAAACTTTTGTGTTTATAAAACTGTTTAGTGCTTTCTTTTATAATAACTTTATCAGTAGCAGGAAAAATACAGCTGACGGGAAAGGAGGCAGCCGGCATCTGCACCAAGGAATAGATGCCGGAAGAATATGGCGGAATATTTATCACCAGGAGTATATGTGGAAGAATTTGATTCGGGCGGAAAGCCCATGGAGGGTGTTGGAACCAGCACGGCAGGGTTTATCGGCCTTGCAGAGCGGGGGCCTGCGGAGGGCGTTCCCCAGCTTGTAACAAATTTTGCGGACTTTAAGCGGAAATACGGCGGATACCTGTCAGAAAATGAGTATGGGGAATACCGTTTCCTGGCATATGCGGTGGAGCATTTCTTCGTAAACGGCGGTGCCCGCTGCTTTGTGTCCAGGGTAGCGCCATCCGATGCGAAATGTTCCCGGGCAGTGGCTCCGGCGGAGAACCCGGTGCTAAAGATTGAGGCGAAAAATCCGGGGCTGTGGGGCGACAATATGAGCATTGCGGCCACCCCCTCCAGCAAGGCAAAAACGCAGATTTTGGAGGAACTGCAGACGGCGGATGGAAAGCGCTATTCGGTAAAGAATTCCGCAGGCTTTCATGCGGGGGATGTGGTCATGTACCAGGATATGACCTCTGTGGTTTACAACCGGGTCGTAAAAAGCCAGGACAATATTATTACCTTTGAAAAAGAATTTGAGGAGGATGTGGTGGATAAGAACCTTCTCCCCACCAAAGTGATTTCCACCTGTGAATTTAACCTGGAAGTGAAATACGACGATATTGTGGAATTTTATGAGAACCTGTCCTTCAACATTTCCATTCCCAATTATGTGGAAAAGAAAACGGCGAAATCAGATTTGGTCTCTGTGCGCTATATCGGCCGGCCTGCTGCCGAAGCTGCGGCGCCTTTCGATGAGATTGCTGGGGAGGATCCCAATAAGGCGCTCTGTGTGATTCATTTAAAGCATGGCAGCAACGGCTCCGTGTCCAATATCAGCGCGGCAGATTATATCGGCACGGATAACGGCGCTGGAAAACGGACAGGCATCCAGTCTTTTCTTGATAACGACAATGTGTCGATTATGGCGGTTCCCGGGGTGACGGATCCCAATGTACAGTTGATGCTGGTGGCTCATTGTGAAAACTTAGCCAGCCGTTTTGCAGTGCTGGATATGCCCAGGGACGCCAGGAAAATTGATGATATCGCAGCTCACAGGGATATCGTGGACAGCAATTACGCGGCCATGTACCATCCCTGGCTTGAGGTGTTCGACCCATTGGATAAGAAGAATATTGCCATTCCCCCATCGGGCTCCATGATTGGAATCTATGCCAGAAGCGATACTGCAAGAGGCGTACATAAGGCTCCGGCAAATGAGACCGTCCGGGCTTGCGTGGGGCTTGACTGCCAGTTTAACAAAGGGGAGCAGGATATCTTAAATCCAAAGGGAGTGAATTTAATCCGCACTTTTCCGGGACAGGGAATCCGCGTCTGGGGGGCAAGGACAGCCAGCAGCGACCCAAGCTGGAAATATATTAACGTCCGCAGGCTGTTTATTTTTATTGAGGAGAGTATTAAGGCGAATACCAACTGGGCGGTATTTGAACCCAACGATGAGGTGCTCTGGGTTCGCGTAAAGCGTACCATCGACGTATTTCTGACTGGTTTATGGCGGACAGGGGCCCTGGCTGGATCTGCGCCCTCGGAGGCATTTTTTGTAAATGTGGGGCGCAATACCATGAGCCAGGATGACATCGATAACGGCAGGCTGGTCTGCGTGATTGGCATCGCGCCAGTAAAGCCGGCTGAATTTGTAATCTTTAGAATTTCCCAGAAAACAAGTGATTCCATTGAATAACAGAAAGGAGCTTAGGGAAAAATGGCTACTTATCCACATGGAAAGTTTAGATATAAAGTTGAGATTGATGGCCTGGAGGCTGGCGGCTTCTCGGAAGCTTCCGGGTTTGACGCATCCATTGATGTAATCGAATACCGGGAAGGGGATATGGTGCAGACGCCCATGAAAATTCCAGGCTTGAAAAAATATGGGAACATTACCTTGAAGCAGGGCGTGGCGGATTCCATGGTGATGTATGAATGGATGATCGCAGGCGTGGAGGGGGAAGTGGAACGGAAAACCATCACCATTACCATTTTAGATGAGACGGAAACCGCTGCCGCTTCCTGGCAGGTCATCAACGCGTGGCCTACCAAATATACTGCGCCGGATTTCAACGCCACCTCCTCCGAAATCGCCATTGAATCCATGGAAATCGCCCATGAGGGCATGACCAGGGTATCTTGATGAAAATGCCGCTGCGGCTGTGCGTTCCACTGGAAAATGCTGCAGCGGCAGACATCGCAGGATAGGCCGTATGTGCCAGTAGAAGGAGGAGCGGATGTTTGAGACAGAATTTTCATTTGTACTGCCCAAAGGGTATGTGGATCGGAACGGCAGCCTTCACCGGGAGGGGAAGATGCGCCTGGCCACTGCGGCGGATGAGATTATCCCATTGAGAGATCCCAGGGTGCAGCAGAATCCAGGGTATTTGACAATCATCCTGCTCTCCCGGGTGATTACCAGCCTGGGGGAGATGCCCACAGTGGATACCAGGGTGGTGGAAGGGCTTTATACCACCGACCTGGCATTTCTGCAGGATTTTTACCAGAGGATCAACCAGGTGGAGATTCCAGTGTACCGCACTGTCTGCCCCCATTGCGGGGAAGAGGTGGAAGTGCCGGTAAATTTTATGGAAGCCGGGCCATAGAAGTATATCCGGCGGAAAAAATATACGAAGAGACGTCGTTTATCGCGTATTATCTGCACTGGAGCCGGGAAAATATCTGGAAGCTGAGCCATAGGGAACGGATTTTGTGGTGTGAGGAGGTATCCAGGATCAACAGGAAAATAAATCAGGAGCCGGAAAATGATATTTTCCGCATATGATATCCTGAGCCTGGCGATGCGGGATGATTTGAGGATAGCAGCGGCATGAAAGGTACAAGGGGGAACGCATTATGGACATCCATGACAATCTGGCAACCCATGCAAAATTTAAAGTGATACTTAATGGAATGCCCTTGGGATTTTCCAAGGTGTCCAATATTTCTGCCACTATGGAATTTGAGGCGGTGGCGGAGGGAGGGCTCAACGATAGAATCCATTATCTGCCCAAGCCCCGCCAGACCATGGATAAGCTGGTGCTGGAATATGGGATTGCCAGCGGAGAGCTTCTTCGAACCACATTGACGGCAGGAAGCGAACTGAGCATGGGGATCGTGATTATGGTTATGCCGGAAAAGGGCCTTGTGCCTACAGCCACCTATGAGGCGGATTGGGGCATCGTCACCAAATGGGAGATTGACGGGCTGGATGCCTTGGACAGCGGCCTGCTGATTAAGAAGGTGGAAATTTCCCATACCGGATTAAATGAGACCATCAATAAGATAGGATTGTGACATGATAACTACGTTTGAACCGTTTCGGCCAAAAATACAGCTTCATATAAGGACAGGATTCCTTCAAAGCTTATGGGATAAGTATGTGCCGGTTTCCTCGAAAAATTACGACCGCATTTCGCTGGCCTACTTGAATGGCACCTTCGGGGAAGCCCAGGAACCGCCAAAGCAGGTGCAGCTTTTGGTACGCCTTATCTTGAACCATACCACTGTGCAAAACAATCTGGAGAGAAACCAGATATTGGTGGACAGACATGTGGTAAACAATTGCGTTTCCAATACGGTCAACTATTATCTGGAGCAGTTAAAGAGGGTGGATTTCCAAATGTACCGGTCTTTGAAACAGTATCTTTCAGTTACAGAGCAGGCAAAAGAGCAGGAGCGGCGTTATCAAAGCTGGGAAAAAGAGGAAGGGGAAATACAAAAGCTGCAGGAGCGGTACCAGGCGTCGCATGGGCTTTCCCTGGGGCTGGAGGAATTTACAAACGTATGGCTGGCGCAGGAGGGAAAGCATTTTTTGCAGATGTTGTTTCAATCTGCGGGGAAAAAGGAATATGAGTTTTTGTCGGAAGTCTTAATCTGGTCGGAGCGGAAGTGGGCCATAGAATACATCCAAAACTGTACGGAGGAAAAGTTTTTAAAAATATGCAAGCGGCTGGAAAAAGAGACGTGGATTTCCGCCCCGCCAAAGGATATGGGAAAAAATATGCTGTTGGAAGGCGGAAAGGAACCAGGCCGGGGAGAAACCATTCATCAGCTCCAGGATAAGGCTCCTGCCTCTTGGGAAGGAAGCCGCCTGGAGGAACAGAAGAAAGGGCAGGATTCCCGCCTTTCTCGCCAGCGTATGGTTTTGCTGGCAGAAAGCTTTGGGCGGAAAGAATTTCGCAGATTTTACCAGAGAGTGCTTTTTTTAGAGCGGCATTTGGAAAAAGAGGAGACAAGATGGTTCCGGACAGGCATCATTTGGAAAAATGCAAAAAAAGAAGTGGTGCGCCAGCTGGAGCAGCTGGAGGGAAAAGAGGTGCGTTCCTTTTGGGAAAAATTTCCTGCCATTGTGGCGGAAATATGTGAGAAGCAAGAGGGCGTACAGGATTTGGAGCCAGGGGAGCAAAACCAGTCCCGCTATGAGATGTGCCGGAGATTTGAAAATAGGTTCCATAAAGTGCAGAAGAGATATTTGGAGGGAGCAAGGTTTTATTTCCGGGAGCATATGCTGGATGGAAAAAAAGAAGAAACCAGCCAGGAAGCAGGAAAAGCGCCGGATGTGGATGTCCAGCTGCCAGGACAGCAAGCCGTGCCAGGGGAAGCGCCAGGAAAAGCAAACCAGCCCTTAGGGAACGCAAAACGGCAATCAAGCCAGCAAGCCGTGCCAGGGGAAGCGGCTGTTCCTCAAGTGCATCTGCTGCTAAAGAAGCTTTTTTTGGATGCGCCTTTGAAAAGGGATGAACCATCTCCTGAGGAAAAGGAGAGTTTTTGGACGCTCCTTAGCCAATTGGAGCAAGAGGTTTCCCAGCTGTTAGCAGAGCAGCGGCAGGAGATTTTTTTCAGGGAAAAGCAGATGGTAGAGCGCTATCAAGATATCCTTCCGGTTACGGAATCAGAAATATCCATTCGCCAATTGCAGAATTGCGCAGAGGCATTGCTAACTCATGCGGCACAAAAAAAGTATCCAGAACAAAAGGAGCATCAAGCTCAAAATCAAGGTGCAATGCCCCAAGTCCCCGTGGGAAAACATTTGGTAGGAGAGGGAAAAACTTTTCTGGAAGGCCGTTTGGAAAAGGAGGAAAAAACCTTCCCGGAGGGTCGTTTGGCAAAGGAGGGGAATATTCGTATAGGAAACCATTTCCTGGAAGGGATGCTGCCACTTGCTGAAAATAGGCGAGTGCACCAGGAGAGTAAACCCGAGGGAAGCAGGAAGGTGTATTTGGAGAGCGGACCTGAGGAAAGCATGAGGGTGTATTTGGAGAGTGAACCCGAGGGAAGCAGGAAGGTGCATTTGGAGAGCGGACCTGAGGAAAGCATAAGGGTGTATTTGGAGAGTGAACCCGAGGGAAGCAGGAAGGTGCATTTGGAGAGCG
>CANDGI010000029.1 GCA_947384285.1 uncultured Lachnospiraceae bacterium | reverse complement strand
AAAAACATATCAAAATCTTTTTCAAAAAGTTCTTGACATATCACCAGAATGCTAAATAGTATCATGTTACACTACATTTCATATTTAAAATAACTTTACATATATATTGCCATCTTTTAATGTAGTTTTAAATACTACTTAATACTAACATAAATACGCCGGTTTGAAAAGCTTTTTTTCAGTTAAAACAAAAACTGATTTCCTTCCACATATTGTCCTCAATATAATTAATCTGGGTAATCCCATCACAGTAATCCGCAATATATCCTTCTTCAATAAAATACCGGAATGCCTGCTTCTTTAAAGTATCATCCGAAAACCGCAGTGTTACGACCCTTCCCTCGGCCCAGGCCTTGGAAAGAATGGCTCCCATCTGCTGTGGATTCCACTCCTCCATATAAGTTCCTTCCCTGATATAATAATTATTCATCACCGCGGTGCACTCCGGCAATTCCAAATTTTCATCCGGCACATGCCCCATCTGCATCTCTTCTGTGGTCATAGCCATATAATTATAATCGATAAAAGAAGTCTCCTTGCCTTCCCCGTTTTGGTATCCGTTATTTCCCCAGGTGGCGTCCATATAATAATATTCCCCATCCAGCCGGATTAAATTCCAGGCGTGGGCATCCCCCAGCGCCGTACCGCTTACGATAACGCTCTGAATCCCCAACTGTTCCAACAGATATTGAACGGCGCAGGCATAGCCCTGGCACACCGTCTGCTGTTTGAGAAATACACTGATAATATTCTGGCTGTCCGTTGCATTCTTCACATACTCCGTGTTCAGCGCAAGAAGCTCATAGACGTACCTGGCCTTTTCATAATCCGTATTGTTAAAAGAAATGCCCCCCAGCCAAACCTCCACAACATCATCAATCTGAGCCTGGGTAATCTTCCGCTCTTCCTCTGACATGGTATACTTGGGAGCAAATTCCAGGCTTACCAGCTCTTCCCCCTTGGTATATCTGGTAAACACATAGCCCTCCACCCAAAACAGACCGCCATAATCTCCGCAGACCCCCGCGTAGGCCTTGCGCATCAAATCCAAATCCGTAGTGGAAAGCTTTATTTTTTCTTCATGGTTTAAAATTGCCGCAAGCATCTCGTCATAGACAACCTGCCCCTGCTGGTCCAAATGCTCATAGGCATACTTCCCTACGGAAATCTGTTCCCGTTTTGCTGTCTCTGGCTCCAGCTGCTTGGTATCCATAATAGGAGCCTCGGCCTGCTTCTTGCTTTCCTCTCTGTCGACGGTTTCAGACTCCATATTTTCATACAAAATGTCCTGGAACTCTTCCACGCCGCATGCATCAGTTAAACTGCCCAGTGCAAAAACCAGCAGCAGCCCTGCTGCTTTGCCTCTCAACCACTTCATGTCCAATTACCTTCCTTTTCCAGCAATACAGGTTTCCTTCCACCCATCTGATACACAGTTTACACCTGAAAATAAGCGGTAATCAAATCTGCCAATGATTTTATATCCGCCCTTCCCATGGTTTCCACTGCGGAATGCATGGCAAGAATGGGCACGCCGATGTCCACGGTACGCACTGGCAGAATGCTGGAAGCAATGGCTCCAAGGGTTCCGCCCCCAGCCATATCCGAACGGTTTACAAATTTCTGGTAAGGAATGCTTTCCTTTCTGCAGATCTGCTCTACCGCTGCCACTCCTTCACAATCGGTTGCATAGGACTGGGAACCTGCCTCCTTGATGCAGATCCCTCCGCCCAGCACTGGTTTGTTGGTAATATCCATTTTCTTTGCCTGGTTGGGGTGCAGTCCATGCGCCACATCCACGGAAAGGAAAAAGGCATTATACAGGCTTTCCATTGTCTGCATATCTGTTTTTCCCAGACTGCTGCAAATCTTCTCCAGCAGATTCAGCAGCAGCAGGGAGCCTGCCCCCTGTTTGGTCTGGCTGCCGATTTCCTCATGGTCAAAGAAGGCCGCCACATTCAGTCCCTTCTCACGCCTGCCGTTTATCAGCCCTTCCAGCAAGGCATGTACCGAAGTAAGGTTATCAAGCCTGGGAGACATGATGAATTCCTCCTGCATTCCAACACACTGGGGCTGTTCCAGGCAATACGCCCACAGCTCAAAATCCAGGATATCCTCTTTTTCTACCGAAAGCTCTTTTGACAGAAAATCCATCAGAACCTTCTCTTCCTTCTCCCCCTCTCCCAAAAGCCCCAGAATGGGAAGCATATCCGTCTGCTTATTTAACTCCACCCCCTTATTGACCTCACGGTTCATATGTATGGCAAGATTGGGAATCACAAGCAGCGGCCGATCCACTGAAATATAGCGCATCTTCGGATGCATCACATCCTGGCTTTTCACCGCTGCACGCCCGGAAATGCCAAGGGGGCGGTCCAGCCATGTATTCAAAATTGCTCCACCGTACACCTCCACATTGAGCTGCCGGTATCCCTCCACAGTTAAGTCTGGATTGGGTTTGATCCGCAGACAAGGAAAATCTGTATGAGCCGCGCCAATCCGCACTGCATCCCGAAGCTCCTTGCTTTTTCCTATGGTAAAAGCAAACAGCGTGGTATCATGATGCTTTACATAATACTTTCCATTTTCCGTCAGCCCCCACTGCCTGTCAAAGCTCAATTCCTCAAATCCTGCTTCCTCCAGCCTGGATACGGCCTCCCTTACTGCCATCACTGCGCTTGTACCCTTTTCTAATAAACGAAAAAATCTCTGTTCTGCCTGTTCCATATGTTCCTCCATTGCTATGTATATGATATTTTGTAATTTAGCTGCCGCCTGTTATGCTGCCTTCCTTTGGCGCAAATCCTGCAGACGCCTGCGGTATCCCGCAAACTGCGCTTCCCTTAGGAAAACAATTTTTCACATGCTCCCAGATATTATACTATATCTGGGTTGTTTTTTCTACTATAACAGCGCTTGTGTTTTTGCAATTTACATCATATAATGATAACCAGAATATTTTATTTGGGAGGTATCCTTATGACAGCGCTATCCATTCTGGATGTGAAAGAATTTATGAATATATTTTTACGCACAGACACTTTTGACAGCTTTCTTTTGGTGGAAGGAGCCATTACCACCTGCATGACCTACCTGTTAGACGGACATGCCAAAGCTGATTTTTTCAGCCCGGAGGACGAGCCTTATCCCCTGGTTTCCCAGGAACCATATATTCCCTTCTCTCTGGTACGGCCTGTGTGCTTTAGCATCATCAAAGGCAGACGAACCCCCTCCGCCTTCAAATTTGTTTTCCAGCTTTCCAGCGAAAACCAGAAACGTACCGTTGCTTCCATTAATAGTAATTTCTCTCCGGAAGACATTTCCGGCATGTACTTAAACCTGAAATACCAGGAGCAAAAGCTTACCTGCACCACAGGGGTTTCGTATCAAATGTTCTCCATGGACAAATCCCTGGAGCATGCCTGGGACGATATGGTAAAAATTTTTTTCCGAAAACACAAGATTCCCTTTGAGTCTCTTTCTTAAATGCCAGCATGTGATATCCATATCTGCCTGCCCATGATATGGAAAACGGCACAGCCCATAAGGCCATGCCGTTTCTTTCCTTCCACGCTGTCAGAAAGCAAGTGCGAAGCCACTCAGAAACGACTTCCGACAGCTTGCCGCTGCTCCAAAGGAACGGAGATATTACCTTGCTCCAGCCTTATTGGCATCCTTTTCGTTTCCATTTGCTTTCTTGTTTCCATTGTTATTGTTATTCGTAGAGTTCTTGTCATTTCCATCTGTCATATCCTCTACGCCGTTTTCTACATCATCACCCAGGTCTTCTACACCGTCCACAATATCATCGCCCAGATTTTCCACATCATCTGTCAATGTGCCATTATTGGTTCCCGTATTGTTATTGTTGGCTGGGCCTTTGGTTCCATTGGTGTCATTCGTTCCATTCGTATTGTTGGTTCCGTTGGTATTATTGGTTCCGTTGGTTCCGTTGGTTCCATTGGTGTTATTCGTTCCATTCGTTTTGTCGGTTCCATCGGTATTGTCAGTTCCGTTGGTTCCATTGGTATTATTCGTTCCATTCCCATTTTCAGTGGTGCCGTTGTTCTCGCCATTGTCATTGCTGCCACAGGCTGTGACACTGCTCAATACCAGAACCAGCAGACATCCTACCAAAACTTTCTTAAACTGCTTCATAATAAAATCTCCTTTTCCTTTAAATTTTCTTTCGCTGTATTAATGTGGGCAGAATCCACAAAATTTATACCCGTCCAGCCGCCTATTTTTTCATTTTCGGCTGGAAAATCAGACTGGCCAGATATCCAAATACAAGGGCTGCAGAAATTCCTACGGCGCTTGCGGTAAATCCGCCCATGAAGATGCCGATAAACCCATCAGTCTGTACGGCTTCCTGAATTCCTTTCCAAAGCGTATTCCCAAATCCCAAAAGGGGAACGCTTGCCCCAGCCCCTGCAAATTCCCGAAAGGGCTCATAAATCTGTAATGCGCCAAGGACTGCTCCGCTGCATACCAAAAGCACCATAATGCGTCCCGGAAGCATTTTTGTTTTTTCCATTAAAATCTGGGTCAATGCGCAAATCAATCCGCCTACCCAAAAAGCATTAATATAGTCCATTGCCTTTCTCCTCTCACAATGTTACACCCCCTAGCCAGCATATTCTATCACTACTCCGTGGGCGATTCCGGGGACGCTTTGGCCTTCATTGAAGCTGACGGTAGAAAGAAGCGCGCCAGTGGGAACAAACAAAATACGTTTGTACGTTCCCTTCTCCAGCTTTGGCAAGAGAAAAGCGCTCAGCGTTACCGCCGAACATCCGCATCCGCTGCCTCCTGCGTTGGTGTTCTGGGCTTCGCTGTCAAAAATCTCAATTCCACAATCCATATGCACCATGGAAATGTCAAAACCTTTTTCCTTCAACAGATCAATTAAGATTTCCTGCCCCACCGTGCCCAAATCGCCTGTCACGATTTTATCGTAGTCCTCTGGCTGCCGCTTAAAATCCACCAGGTTCTGATAAATGGTATCGCAGGCTGCAGGCGCCATCGCCGCTCCCATATTCATGGAATCCTTCACGCCGTAGTCCACCACTTTTCCTGTGGTAATTCCGGTAATCCTAAGATGGCTTCGTTTTGTCCCAAGTATAAAGGCTCCACCTCCTGTGACCGTCCAGGTAGCTGATAGGGGCCTTTGATTGGCGTACTCCAGGGGAAATCGAAACTGCTTCTCCGCACTGGCAAAGTGGCTGGAGGTAACCGCCAGCACATTGTCCCCATACCCTGCTGCAACTGCCATTGCTCCAAGGGAAAGGGATTCTCCTGCGGTAGAACAGGCGCCGTACAGGCCGAACAGGGGAATGTTAAGCTCCATCAGCCCGAATGTAGTTGCGATATTCTGTCCCAGCAGGTCTCCGCCGAAAATATACCGGATATCTTCTTTTTTCAGATTTGCTTTTCCAAGAGCAAGCACTGCGGCTTCCTTTTGCAGGGTGCTCTCCGCCTCTTCCCATGTTTCCTCTCCAAATTTATCGTCGGAGCCTACCACATCAAACAGCTTTCCCAGCGGCCCTTCCCCTTCCTTTGTGCCCACAATGCTGGCGCTGCTTTGGATATAAGGCGCCTGCTCAAACTGGATGCTCTGTGTCCCAATTGTCTGCGACATAATTTTTCCTCCTTTTTCAATGAAACGCCCCTCCCCTTTGGTCCGGCGGCAAATCGTCGGAAGGCATTTCCAGAATGCTTCGCATTGCCTTCCTCCTGTAACATTTTCCTGGAGTTATTATGTCCCATATTTTCCATTTTACTCAAAAAAATAAGTCTTAGATATCGTTAAATCCTCTGCCGCCTATTTATCTCCCATAACCTCACTGATAATCTGAGCCATTTGCTTATTGCCAAGCTGTTCTTTAAAGTAAACCCTGCAGCCGTCAGCAGCCAACATATCAAAGAATACCTTCGCACATTCTATTTTCGCTTTCTCTGTATCTCTCAAATCATTCTTATTTTCAACATCCTTTGTTTCAACTTCGTTCATATCTGAACCTTCCTTGCAGGTTTTCATTCTTCCAAGTTGAAAATTCAGCACAAAAACCTGCAGCAGAATTCTCGTTTATATGAGCAGTAAAATTTGTGCCATGCTTCTTAGCAAATCTGCATAATGCCAAATGCAAAACTTTGATTGGCAGACTTGTTGCCGCCGAAATCCTTTTTAAAAAAACATTATATGGCATCGTCTTATGAATGACATACTGAACCCCGGTTTCTCTAACAGCATTCATTTCTGCTCCTGCACTGCCGATTTTATCACGTTCGCTGCGCATTACTAAATCAGTAAATACTCCTGGCTTTTCAAATAGTCCTAAGACAACATCCTCGATATTATCGTTCAAGTCATCATCATAAAACAACAGATATCTATGATTGATATTTTCCCATAATTCTTTGATTTCATTGTAAACTTCCTTGCGGATTTTCACAGGCTTTGGCTTTTCCTTGTTTCTATCCTTAATTTTTCCAGCTGATAGCCCAGCAGCAAAATCAGGATATTCCGCAAAGAAAGCGTCTCGTGTTTCGGGTTTGATGTTGTTATGCCTGTCAATGTAACGTTTGCCGTACAATTCATCAAATAAGTCATCACTTGTTCTGCCAAGTTTCTTTGCAACAGCTTCCAGCCTTTCTTCTGAGACAGCTGAAGCTTGTGGAAGCTCTCCATTGATTTGGTCTACAAGTTTCTGAGCAAAATCTGCCTCCGTAAAATCCACAATATAGTTGAGTGTGAACTCCTCATTAGAAATCCTATTACCGTTCTCGTCAACAGGAAGCCGTAATCCGCGGCCTGCTTCCTGAAGCTTGCTATTCTCACTGCCACTGGAACGAAGTTTTGCAATGGTAAAAACATTCGGATTATCCCATCCTTCCTTCAACGTCCATTTTGAAAAAAGGAAACGCAGTGTATTCGGACTATCATCCTTGTTTTTGAATGATAACAACTGTTTTTTTCCATGCAGGATAACATCAACTTCTTTTGCAATATCTTCATCTGAATCACTATTGTCCTGTGAGAAATAACCTGCATGGCAAGCACCCAAATCTGCAAGGCTCGCTTCCAGATATGCTTTATATTCCGTATCGCGGCCATCCAAAGAAGCTATCACCTGTTCCATCTGTTCCTTTAACAATTCTTCGAACATCGTAAGCAAATATGGTTTTTTCCCATTTTCGCTCGCTCGATAAGAAGTAATATCATCTATGAAAAACAAAGCCAGCGTTTTTATCTTGTAATTTCTATTACAGAAATTTGCTTTCTCTGTTTCAAAATGACGTTGGAGAGCAAGGCGAAGCATTTGTTCCTGATAGGATGTCATATAAATATCCACCTCAAGTTCCTCCCCAGATGTTTTAATTAAGCCATTTGAAAATTCAACGCATGTCCTTCCAATTGCGGAAATAGTAATGCCTTCAAACGCTTCACTCACGATAGACAAAGAATCTCCCTTCTTCAATGTGAAATTTTTTGCTGTTTCCCCTTTCTTTTTATACTGGAAATGTACAGCTTCTTTGCTATCAATAGAAGTAATTTTTACCTTTTCTTCTTTCTTTGATACTGGTTCCAAATGCTCCTTGGCTATCCCCTTAATAAGCCCTTGATTGAAAGAAGCGCAAGCGTTCAAATCATACAATAGATTCTGATAATCTTTTATCGTGATTTTATTTTTTCCGCGTCCAGTGGCTGTTTCCGGGAATGTAGCGCCAAAGCGAATGATCGCTTGCGGCTTAATTTCATCCAGAATTACTTTGAAGGCTTTTTGATCCCGGGAAAAACGATGTGGTTCGTCAATGATAACCATAGGTTTTGTTGACGCTAGTGCATCAAAAGGCCTATAGAATCCCTCCACACCATAATCATAATCATCACGAGCCAGCATCTTGCCATTGGTTAACAGCTGCATATTCACAAGAAGAACATATATCTTCTTTGTATTCTGGCAAGAACCCTTAACAAAATCACTTACAACACTTGGAAAATAGGAACGCTCCTTTTTCTTATTTTTCGGTGCTTCCAAAACCAAAGTTTCTATTTCAGCGCCATAGCCGCAGCCGTCAGTAAAATGACGTCTAGCGTATGGCTCGTTCAAAAACTGCTCTGTACCTGCTTTTATTGCCAATGAAGGCACTGCAATAATGAATTTATTAAATCCGTATTTCTTATGCAATTCAAAGATTGCCTTCGTGTACACATAAGTTTTTCCAGTACCTGTTTCCATCTTAATGTCAAGGTTCAGATAACCGCATTCTGATACTGGGATGCTTGAACGGTATTCTAGCGGAAGGCTCTTTTGCAAAACCTTTATGTTATTTGAAATCTGTGTATCTTTCAATGAAAAAGCAGGATTTTCATAAAACTGAACAGGTGCAGCAATATAAGCATCTTTAAATACATCAATAACAGCGTCAATTGCCTTCTGTTGATGGGGCAGCTGCTGCTGGAGGATTAATTCCATATGGCGCCTCCTTAATAGCGGACATCAAAGTTAATACGAAGATTTTTCTCCGTATCTTTGAGCCTTGCTAAATTCATCTTTAATTCTTCTGTCATCGTCCAGACAAAACTATAGCCAAAAAGAACCACATTTTCGGCATTGAACGCCCCGTCTGTTTCGTAATTGTCCACAATAGCTGCAATGGCTTCTTTTGATATGCCAGCGTCAATAAGATATAAATGCTTATCAATGTAATATCCTGTATATCCTTCAAAATCTATGGCCTTGACATCGGCATGAAATCCATAACCATCTCTTACCAGCCATGTGGTTAAAACAGTCTGTATCCCAAAGTCAGAGAGAATATCATTTGTAAGGAACATCCCTTGGTCTTCAGGAATAAAATGCTCTAATTTATCAAGCGTAGTTCCTTTCGGTTCTTGAAGAATATAATGCTTAAACCCAAGGTCTGCAGAAGTTCCAGGATGTTCTTCCTTTATCTTTTTTGAAGCACGAATTAATCTTTCGATTCCTATATAATCCAAAGAGTGGGGCCTGCTGCTGCTATCAAGCATTTTTACAATATTATTCCATCTTTCTTTTTCACTTGCAGAAGCCTTATCAAGCAGAAGGTCAATATCCTCTGGCAATTGAACAACGATAAACCTGCAGTTACAGTCAAGGGATGCCTTTAAGACAGCTTCTGCCGTAGTGCCGGAACCGCTGAAGAAATCCAACACGATATCACCGTCTTTCACATTGCCAAGACTGATGATCGTATCCATCAATTTAACTGGCTTCGGATTACTAAATGCATTTTTGAATCCAAACAAATTTTCAAGCTCTTTCCCCGCTTCTTGATTGTTCCCATATATCTCATGGCTCCACCAATTACAAGCGCATTGCCCTTCCGCTTCTCTTTCAGATTTAAAATATTTTTTACGCGGCATTCCAGCGCCGCCCCGGGGAAATATGATTCTGTTATCTGCTAAAAGCAATTGATATGTAGATTCATCCCCCATCCATTCCTCATCAAGAACAACGCCTGTTGGGGTAGTTATGGAATATCTGGTTCCTGATTGATCGGAACCGGACTTCCACGGCTTCGATGCCCATGGGCCGCGGGGATCGTTATCTGGGTTAGAAAAATCACCGGTTAACGCAATCTTTCCAACGCCTTTTTCTTTTAACTTTGCGCTATTTCTCGAATATACCATAATATGCTCCGCTGCCAAACCGATAAGCTTGGTTTTATCATTTGGCTGGTTGCTTCGTCTGCGCCAATGAACATGCCCCTCGAAATTTTCTTCTCCGAATATGTCATCACAAATAAGTTTTAGATTGCTCTGCTCATTATCATCAATAGAAATAAAAATAACTCCATCATCTGTAAGCAAATCCCTTGCCAGCAGCAGACGAGGGTACATAAACATCAGCCACGCGGAATGTGACGCAGAACCTCTCTTGGTTAAGTCAAGAATCCTCTTTGCCTGCTCTTCATCAATGCTTAGTTTTGCAGACAATTCTTCCGGTGTGAAATTGAAATTGTCGTTATATACAAAACCATCAGACCCTGTATTATATGGAGGGTCAATATAAATGCACTTCACCTGATTGGCATAACTTTTCAACAGCTGCTTTAATCCATCCAGGTTGTCACCGGAAATATAGATATTCTGGCTATTCTTGTTCTCAGGTTTCTTATTATGTTCTTCATCCGGAACAATAACAGTCGTAGTATCCATAGAAGCTAATAAACGGGCATAGTTTTTGCCTAGGAATTTCAGTTCGTATCCTTCATTGTTTACTGTCAATTTGTTACTTAAATATTCTTTGAACCTTTCAATATCAAAGCCTCCATCTTCTCTAAAACAGGATGGGAAATTTTCCTTTAACGCTTCCATTTGCCTTGCATTCGGAAGAGCTGTTTCATTAGACTTCATAATATCTTTTATCATTTTGTTTCATCCTCCAAAAAATATCCAAATCATAATTGCAGTTTTGCCCCGCATGATCCGCACCAGCGGCATGCAGGGCAAAACTGCAACTGCTTTTTATCTCTATAATTTAATGAAGACGCTGTACTGGCGGCCTTTGGGGATCAAGAATATCCGATGCGTTAAACAGGTCAGACAAGGTATTCTCCTCGCCAATGGAATTGAAATAGATGCGGTAGCCATCCAGATTTCTCCTGCCCATCCTTACATAATTATCTCGGATTTGGATATTATATTGAGCAGAATCCACATTGCAGTAATAGTTGAATCCATTGCTCTTTAAATATTCAAATTTCTCATTTCCTGCCATGTACCCTTCCGGCCATCCTGCCAAATCCTGGCCGTGGGCGAAGATAATAACATCTGTTTCACCTACAATGGGCTCCACGTTTTCCTTCCATTTGGTTGTGTCGGCCTGTATCCGCTCCATGGAAGCCTCGCCTATCTTCATGTGTCCCCAGGTATGGCTTGCAAACTTCCATCCATCTGCCTTCATGGCGTCTGCAACCTCCTTGGCCTTAGCGCGCTCTGTTTCCAGGTCAAAATCAGGGTGCTCCTCCAGCCACTTCTTCTTATCCGCATTGATATCATCCGGCACAGTCTGGTAGCTGATATCCGTACGGTATCCCAGCACACCGTTATACCCGGTCAGCGCGATGGTTCCCTTTGCCCCTTTATAGGAAGCATCAGGATGCTCCTCAATAAATTTGTCCAAAAGGGGGACGGCATCGTAATCCCCTACCACCGTAGTCCCATCATCCTGAATATACTCGCATTTGGGCTTGCCGTTTTCATCCAATACCATCTTGGAAGCAAAGCCATACCCATCATAGCTGTGATAGTAGGACAAATCATCCAGGGATAATACAAAAGCCTTCTTTCCTGGGGGAAGCATAATAGTTCCTTCTTTATAATGGGTGATGCCATTTTCATCCACAGTCTCTTCTGCAATGTCCTTTAAATCCACCAGCACATACCCTTCCTCATACATGGTCTGGGTAATCTTATTAAATTCATCGATTGTGGTCATCCACTGATTATTGCCTACGGCCTGGGGATTGTGCTCCTGGTCGGCAAATGCCTTCGACGGATCCACCACCAGCGTGTGGTAAAATACATGAGGTATCTCACTGATATTTACCGGAACGCACTCCGCCTTTTTTGTCTCATAGCCATTGATTGCAGCCGTCAATTCCGAAACGCCTTCATAACCTGTGAAACCTTTCACTTTCTCAATGGCGCCGTCATAGTCATAGCCTGCCGCCAAAAGATCCGCTTCCTGCAAAACCGCCTCCCAGGATGGCGTCTCCGGCTCCTGGGGCTTTGGCGCTTCTGATTCCTGCTGCTTTTGGCTGTTCTCATTTACTGCTGGATCTGCTATGGTTTCCACTGTGCCGTCTTTCTTGTCTTTGTCCCTCTTTTTATTTGAGGCAAGCACCGCTGCTGTTACGCCGATTCCCGTAATCACCAGCAGAAGCCCTAACGTCGTCACCAGCCGTTTCTTAAAATATCGCTTCTGTCTCTCTCTGCTTGCGCGTCTTCTCATTTCCTCTCGCTGCCTATCCATATTTTTTCTCTCCCTGTCCATACTCTCTTTACTCTATCGTATATCTTTCTCTCCTATCATATGACGGATTTTATGAAAAAATCAACCCCTCCCCTGTGAAAAATTTCTTAAGATTTCTTAATGATTCTGAAAATTTTTTCCAAACTTATATTTCGAAACAGTTTAGAAATAACTTCTAAACCAGGGGCCAGGACTTATACGCTATCTCTGAACACCTCCTGCGGAATCATTTCCAAAGGAATTACTCTCCAGCAGCAAGGGCAGCCCCTTCATATTCCTCATCTTTTTTCAGCATTTTATGAAGCTTTTTCATCACATAGAGATAAGCTGGTATCAAAAATATATCTGCACAAATCCATGCCACCGGGCTGGCAAAGCACGCCGCAGCATAGCCAAATACGGGAACAAACGCCAGACCCACCAGACCCCGGGCCGCCATCTCGCACACCCCTGCCAGGATTGCAAATCTGCTGAATCCAAGCCCCTGGATTGTGAACCGTACAATATTTACCAGTGCAAGCGGAAAGAAAAAGGCACTGCTTATGCTCAAATACACCCCCGTATTCTGTAAAATATCAAGCTCGCCAGCATCCACGAACAAAAGGGCAATGGTCTTTCCAAACCCAGCCAATACGGCACAGGCTGCCAGGGAATATATAAGCCCCAGGATACTGGTCGCCTTTACCCCTGCCGAAACACGCCCAAGCTTCCCTGCCCCTACATTCTGGCCCGCATAGGTAGCCATGGTAGAGCCCATAGCCTCAAAGGGGCAGCAGAAAAACATGCCGATTTTGGAAGCTGCTGCAATGGAAGCCACTGCGGCAGAACCAAGGGTATTGACCGCTGTCTGAAGGATTACGCTTCCGATAGCGGTAATGGAGTACTGCAGCCCCATGGGAATTCCCATATTGCAGAGAACCGCTATACATTTTACATCTAACCGCCACTCCTCACGGGTGATTTTCAGAATATCAAACCGCTTCCTCATATAAATAAGACATGCCGCGCCAGAAATCCCCTGGGAGATGACGGTTGCCCATGCCGCACCTGCCACCCCCATGGAAAAGGCCAAAATAAATACCATATCCAACACGATATTTAACACCGAGGAAAGCGCCAGGAAAATCAACGGGCTTTTGCTGTCTCCCAATGACCGGATAACGCCGGACAGCAGGTTATACAGATACGTGGCTGGAATCCCCAGAAATATTACAAAAATATAGCTGTATGCACCTTCGCTAATGTCCCCAGGCGTATGCATCCACATCAGGATCTGACGGCAGAGTACACAGACTGCCGCTGTCATCGCTCCTGCAAATGCTATGGCAAGCCATACGCTGTTGGCCGCATATTTACGCAATGCATGGTAATCCCCTGCACCAAACTGCTGAGCCACCGGGATAGCAAATCCATTACACACCCCCATGCAGAAACCGATAATCATAAAGTTGATGGAGCCTGTAGACCCAACTGCCGCAAGGGCATTTACCCCCAGAAATTTCCCAACGATTACCGTATCCATCATACTGTAAAACTGCTGGAACAGCATTCCAAAAAACAGCGGAATGCAAAACTGCAAAATCAATTTCATTGGGCTTCCGCTTGTCATGTCTTTGGTTACACTTTTTGCCATATAACTTCCCCTTTCTATATAGGAAAACGGTCAATTCCCTGAGTACAGCCGCCAGAAGGCAGATGCCTGCACCTGCAGAATGTAAATAAAATGCTTCCGTGAAAGTGACCGAACATTCATTGGATGTCCAGAAAAGAATCTATTTCTGGGCATCCAGGATATTCTATCACTTTCTTGGAAGCTATGCAATAAAAAAGAAAAATGATTTTTCAGCTAATAATTTCCCAATTTAAAATCGGCATGGCTATCTTGATAGCTATGCCGATTTATATATGCGCAAATTCATAAATGCAGCAGCCCCTTTATACAAAATTATGCTCCAGTTCCGACACAAGCTGCTGCATTTCCACTTTGGAAGTCACATTCCTGGCAGCTTCCACTACCTGTCTCTTCTCCTCTTCATCCATCTGCGCATAGACAGACAATGCTTTTTCATTTAAACCAAGCTGAAAGCTCAGTCCGATAGGCATATCGTATTTATTTTCCATAATGGCTCCCTTCCTTTTACATATAACATTAGTATAGGCCAAAAAAAAATACTTTATACCTTATTCCCAAAAATTTTCATTTATTTTCTCTGGTTCCCAAATGCCTGCCCTTTGCTTGCATGTTATCCAAAAGCCAGCGATGTCCTGTCCGGATCAAAATCTTCTTTTATGTTTTCCTCCCTGCTTTTTTGTAACTTTCCTCAAAACACCCCAATCATCTTTCCAATCCAATAAATCAACCCCAACGCCCAGCTGGTAAAAATCCCATACAGAATCACCGGCCCGGCAATGGTAAAAATCTTACACCCAATCCCAAATACCTGCCCTTCCTTCTGGAATTCAATCGCAGGCGCCGCCACAGAATTAGCAAATCCCGTAATAGGCACCAAAGCCCCTGCACCGCCCCAATTGGCAATGGAAGGATAAATATTCAAGCCTGTTAAAACCACGCTCAGCAGTACCAGAATCATACTGCACCAGCTGCCCGCCGTATCCTTATCCAACCCAAAGGTATTCACCGCAGCATTCAAAATCAGCTGCCCCAGGATACAAATCATTCCGCCTGTAATAAATGCCTTTATCATATTTGCAGGAAGAGAATGCGTAGGTGTCACCTGCTTTACATACTCGTTATATTCCTGATTTTTCTTTACCTTCTGTTCCATGGTTTCCTGTGCCATAACAAACCTTCCTTTCCTGTGATCTGCCTTCTGCCCAGCTATTTTCACAGACAAATCATTTTCCTTTGAAACATCAAATCTTTCATGCCCTGGAACGCTACATCTGCTGCATGTGATGCGCATAGAAATACAGCGCCCCAAGCGCCTTGCCCAGCGCCATAAAAAACAGCATAACGCTCAAGCCTTCCTTTATCCCAAACCGCCGGAACATAATGGGAAATGTATTGAGAATCTCTGCCAAAGCCACTGCCAGGCATCCGGTAAAGACTCCGGCAGACAGGCCGAATGCCATCAAAGCCCAGATTCCAAAAGGTGCAGTAACCGGGAACAAGGAAAAGATATTTCCCACCGCGCCCCCTAAGATTACTGCATTTTCGTATGCAATAATGTCTTTGGCAGTACGGCTTTTCCCGATAATCCTTGGAACCACTCCAATGGAAATAATAAAGCTGAATACGCCTGCAGAAACCGCTGATCCGCTTGCCAGTCCGATAAATCCCAAAAATACCTGTTTAATCCACATCATTGCTGGTTCCTTTTCTTCCACAATTTTCAATAAAGGTAGAATCCACGTCCTTCTCATAGGTGCGCATTTCCACCTGGATTGGCGTAGGATCATGGGTAATTTTCTTATGTCCCACATGGTTGAAAAATATCATAATCCCCAGAAACAATCCAACGGAATAGCATATTTCCAAGACGGTAAATCCATCTGATTTGGTTCCCATAACCTGCTGGTAAAAATCCGCAAAGACCTCCCCCACGCCCACATCATTGTTAAAAGTCATAATCGTAAACGCAGAGCCAAAAAAAATCAATACGCATAGGATTGCCGTCTTTCCATACAGCAGCCATTTAGGCTCCTGCTTGGGTTCGTATTCCAGGACAAAATCCTTCTCTCCAATATTCTGGATGTCCACATTTGGAAATTCTTTCCCAATCAACTCAATAATCTTCATCACGGAAAATACTTCCACCTGCTTTTTCTTCCTGCTCTGGTTCACCGGAGTGTGGAAGGTATACACCTTCATGGTTTTTAACTTGTTAATCAAAGGCTGATTGGTGGAAGTGATTTTCGCAATATCCCCAAGGGTCACGGAAGGCTCACGTACCAGCACATTTTGTTCTATTTTCAAGTAAACCGTATCTGCCATACGCTCCCTCCGTCCTACCCATATTTTCTGGCGCTGCCACGCTTTTTCATCAATCCATCTAACATAACTTGTACAAATCCTCCATACTACGCATACTTTCCGGCGCTGCCAAAGGGCCGGAAACCTTCTATTGCTGTTTCATCCTCAAGGGTTTCCTCTTTTACCAGTGTCCCTTCGGTCACCGTGGTCCGGTTTTCCACATAATTTACATAATAGAACACTCCTCCTGCAATGGTGAGAATCACAACTGCCAGAAGGCAAATCCGATAAATGGTACTATGACTACGATTCATATTCTCACATCCTTTTTCCATCTTTGGAAGTAGTATGCCATCCTATCCAAAATTTATTCATTTTTCTTTTTAAAATTCAAACTCGAAAATAAGCATGCCCTGGGTTATAATGAGAAAAAGGCTGCCATGGAGCTCCTGACTGGGTCATTGAAATTGTTTCTCCCAGCAGTAAATCCAGGGATGATATGGTGAAGCTTTTAAAATACTGCACCGTGGGCGTCCGGGAATACTGGATTATAGATCCTGCCAAGAAAATGGCGTCTGTCTATCAGATAGAACAGAAGCTTGTGGAACAGTATTCCTTTGGGGAAGAGGTTCCGGTGGGAATCTGAGAAGGATTTTCCATAAAAATCCGGTAGAAGCCTTCTGGCGAATGCACAGTAAATTTCCGGAGAACTGGAACGAATGGTTCATACTAGGATGCGCAGGCCAAGGCAGGACAACCCTTTGCCACGCAGACTGGGCAGCGTTCCTATCTGCTGACTACGGCTAAGGAAGCCAGGAGAGCCTTCCTAAGTCTACGTAAGCAGTGGATTTCACCTTCACTAAGAACGCCCATGAATCGCCTGCTTAGCCAAAGGGCTGTCCTGCCTTTTTTTTGTATCGAAATATTGATTGTCCGCTCTAACGCACCCTCTCCCGCATGCGCAGTAAAATCCGCTTTTCCAGCCTGCTTACCTGCACCTGGCTGATATTCAGCTCTTTTGCTACCTGCGTCTGGGTTTTATCTCCAAAATACCTAAGTTCAATCAGGCTGCGCTCCATTTCCCCAAGCTCTGCCATCAGCTGCTCCAAGAGCAGATGGTTCAGCAATATTTCATGGCTGTCTTTTTCCTGGGGCAGCCGGTCGCCCAGGCAGACTTCTTTTCCATCTCCGGGCGCATAGGTTTTGTTGAGGGATTCCACCTCGCCATTTGCTTCCAGAGCCATAACGATTTCCTCCCTTGGAAACCCTGTTATCTCTGAAATTTCCTGCAGGGTAGGCTCCCGGCCCAGGGTTCCCCGAAGCTTGTCCCTGGCTTTTTGTACTTTTGCGCCGTTTTCTTTCAGGCTCCGGCTTACCTTAATCATGCCGTCATCCCGCAGGAAACGCTTGATTTCCCCGGTAATCATTGGAACTGCATAAGTGGAAAATTTTACGTCAAAGGATAAATCGAATTTATCAATGGCTTTCATCAGGCCAATGCTTCCCACCTGAAACAAATCCTCTAATTCATAGCCCCGGTTGGCGAACCTGTGGACAATGCTCCAGACCAGCCCCAGGTTTTTCTGTATCATCTGTTCCCTGGCCGCCTTATCTCCACAATGGGCGGCATTCAGCAAATCCCAGGCTTCTTCCCTATGTATCTCTTTCTCAGTTTTTTTCTCTTCTCTATAAGTACATTCCTCCCCGCCTTTCTGCTGCACTGCCACCCTATCACCCTTTCCCTATGATTTTGCGCATAGTAACGCAAGTTCCCTTCCCCAATTCAGAAACCACTTCCACCTCATCCATAAATGCTTCCATAAAAGCAAATCCCATGCCAGACCTTTCCAGCTCCGGCTTGGTGGTAAACAAAGGCTCCCTGGCCTGTTCCACATCCCGGATTCCCTTTCCGGTGTCTACCACAGAAATTTCCACCTGCTGCCCTTCTATGCTGCATTGAATCCAAATACTGCCCCCCTTTTGCTCATATCCATGAATAATGCAATTGGTAACTGCCTCGCTCACCGCAGTCTTGATATCCGCAAGCTCGTCCACCGTTGGATTCAATTCCGCCACAAATGCTCCTACCGTAACCCTTGCAAACCCTTCATTCGAAGATAGCGCCAGAAACTCCATCTTCATTTCATTCCTTATCTGTTCCATAGAATCCTCCTTTTTTCAATGAAATGCCCCCTCCTCTTCGCCCCGGCGGCAAACCGCCGGAAGGCATTGCCAATAATGCTTCGCATCGGCCTTCCTCCTATCATTCCGCTTCCTGCTCCACTTCCATTATTTTCTGCAAACCAGACAGCCTGAAAATCCGCCGTATCTGCTGATTTAAATGAACCGCCTTTACATAACCGCCGGAAAAACGCACATTCTTGCACCTTCCAATAACTACCCCGATACCAGAGCTGTCCATAAAGCAAGTATCTGAAAAATCAAATACCAGGCTCCGCACCGGATATTTCAAAATCAAGCTGTCTGCCTCTTCCTTTAAAACCTCCGCCTGATGATGATCCAGTTCTTTTGGCATCTTCACAATAAGACATCCATATTCCCTTTCAAATCTGTGTTCCATAATTCCCTTCCTTTCACTTATTTCAGGATAAAAAAAGACGCCACATAACATATGACGTCTTTGGTATCTTCCTATTTTATTCTCTGCAAAACAGCTCATTCTGCTGCTGCATCTCCTGCCGCCTGAAGCCATTGCAAATGCTGCATCTCCTGCCAGCTTATGGTTACTGTGGCCGGAAACTACTGCGGCTGCTGCTGCGCCATCTCGTCCAGATACTGCTGGGACTTCCTGGCACGGGCAGTTCCCGGGTGGAGCTCCACCATCCTCTGGAAATATTTCTGGGCATTGGCAATATCGCCTGTCTGGCGGTAGGACTGGGCAAGGTAATAGATGGCATATCCATCATTGTAATCTTCCTCTGCCTGTACCACCTTCTCCAGGCCGGTTACTGCCTCCGGGAAACGGTTTCCGCGGAAATCCTGCTCCGCCTGTGCATAGACTGCTGTAATATACTGCTCATTGACCTGTGTATTCAGCGCATCATAGATTGCCTTCGCCTGTCCATTCAGCATGTTGGAATCCACATTGGCAATCGTATCTCCCGCCCCCTGGATGTTCTGCTGGACAAAGGCATCGTAAGCTGCCAGCAGCTGTTCATAATTATCTACAATCTTCTGGGTATCCTCCGAGTCCTTCTCCTGATCCTTAATCTGCTTATTCAACGACTCTATCTGGCTTTCTAAGCTTTTCACCTCCTGATTCCGGGTAGCAAGGGAATCATTGGCCGCAAGCTCCGCCTTCTTTGCCTCAGACACAGCATTCTGCCGTATTCCAGGAATCACCAGAAACCAGGTAATCAGCACACCGATTCCTACCCCGATCACCAGGTTTAAAATCGTCATAACCGCTGAATTATCTTTAAAATTTGTAGGCTGGATAATCGTATCGTTCCCGCTTTGATAAGAAGCCGCCTTCTCCTTTTTTTCTTTGCGCGCCTCTCTCCCCTGATGGGAGGATTCCTGTAAATAGCGGTCCGCCTCCTGCAGGTAACGCAATGTTGTAACGTTATTGGTATCAATTTTCGCTGCCAGCTGCAGCTCCTTTTTTGCCAGCTCATACTTTCCTTCTTCCATATAAAGCAAAGCTAAGAGCTGGTAGCCCTTCACCAATCCCGGATTCATGGAAAGCACTTTTTTCAACTGGATAATCGCCAGGTCTTTGCTGTCCTGCTGGCAGTAAAGCAAAGCCTGGTTATATTTTTTAATGGTCTGGTTCACCGCATTCAACTGGGCGCGGTTGGACTGAATTTCCTCCAAATACTGTTCTGCCGGATTGCCGTCAGGATTCAGGCTCCGGCTCAGCACCCACTCGCTTAAGGCATCTACCACTTCTCCCGTTTCATAATAAACCAGCCCCAGCAAATTCCTGGCCTGGGTATTGGCTTTATGGAAACGCAGGCTTTTTCGAAGCGATTGGATCGCCCCAGACAAATCACGCGCCTTTGCTTTTTCCAATCCATCATTATACAACGCATTGGAGATACAAATGATTTTATTATAAGAATCCATATATTCCCTTCCTTATTTCCAATATCTTTGATTAACGCTGCTGCCTTGCTTCTTTGAGAATTTCCTGCATAATGTCTGTCATATCCGTCAAATCTCTGTCATATATAGCATCTTCCGCCTCTTCCACTTCAAGGCTGGGTTTAAATTTTTTCAATTCTTCTTCAAAATTAATCATTCTGCATACCTCCTGTTATCTGTTCCAATTCGCCAATCAGGTACAGGGAACCTGCACAAAAAAGCTTCTGCTTTGGCTTCCTGCAAGACAGTGCATATTCATATGCCTCCCTTACATCGCTGATGCCTGTTACCTTCACCTCCCGCTGTCCCTCTCTTGCAAATCCTTCAAATAATTCTGCCAATGCCTGGCAGCTGACTCCACGTACATCCGAAACAGCAGTCACTACAATCTCTTCCCAGTTTCCCTCCAAAACCAATTTCCTGGCAGCATGCGTATAATCTTTTTCTTTCACCATGGAAAACAGCAAAACAGCAGATTCCTTTGTAATCTGCTTCACCGCCTCTAAAAATCCTTCAATTCCTGACAAATTGTGTGCACCGTCCAGGTAAATCCCTGGCTGCACCTCCTGCATTCTTCCCTTCCACACTACCCCGGCCATGCCCTGCTTTACCGCCTCCTGGGAAATCCTTTCTGTCCTTCCCAAACATTCCAGGGCTTGCAGCGCCACTGCTCCATTCTGCGCCTGGTAAGGCACCCCAAAGGGAATGGAAACTTCTGTTACATCATAACCAGAATCATATGAAAAATCAATCTTTTTTCCCGTGTTTAATAAAATTTTTATTTTCTCCGGCTTTACTGGATATCTGGGACACCGGAGCCAGTCTGCCCTTTCTGCAATTGTTTTTTCCGCCTCCGGCTCACTGGCATCATACACCACCGGCACGCCCCTTTTTAAAATTCCAGCTTTTTCCCCGGCAATTTCCCCTATTGTATTTCCCAAAATCTCTGTATGCTCCAGGCTGATGGAAGTAATCACGGTAAGGACAGGATGCTCCAGGATATTTGTGGCGTCCAGCCGTCCGCCCAGGCCTGTCTCCAGCACGGCATATTCCACGCCCCTGCCAGCAAAAACCACCATTCCCACTGCAAAAACGTACTCGAAGAAGGTGGGATGGGGCAGCCCATCCTGCGCCAGGGCTGATACGGCACGTTCCACCTCATCCGCCGCCTGAACAAACTCCTGCCGGCTGCAGGGTCTTCCTTCCACCGCAAACCGCTCCTCCAAATGCACCAGGTGCGGGGAAGTAAAAAGGCCTGTTTTCTTGCCTGCCGCCCGCAGAACACTGTCAATATAAGCGCAGACACTGCCCTTTCCATTGCTGCCAGCCACATGAACCACCTGGAACCTGTCCTGTGGATTCCCAAGCCTTTTTAAAAATTCTCTGGTATGATCCAATGTGTTTTTACTGGTGAACTTGGGTATCTCTAAAATTTTCTTCACCGTTTCCTCATATGTTCCCATTTTACATCCACCTCTTTACACTTTACTTATTATAATATACTCATACGCCGAAATCCAGAATTTTTTTCCCCAGCCAGAAATTTTCGTATGACAGCATACCACAAAAAAATACATCCCAGATATCGGAAAACCTCCAATATCTGGGATAAAATTCATTCCTGCAGCTTCAAGAGCGCGTTAAAAATACGCGAAAGCTACCTCTTTTTCTATACTTTTTCTATTGTACATGCAGATTAAAACTCCAGGGCACACATAATAATCTTGTCTGTCTGCCTTATAAATTCTAATTTTTCCTGCATCTCCTTGACCTGGACTTCCAGGTCGTCAATTTCTACCTTTACTCCTGGATACACATAGCCGTCCACCCGGATGCTTCCGCCCTTAGCCCGTTCCATCTGATCCGCCAGTTTCTCCAATTCTGCCATATCCTCCGCCAATAAAGCGGTATCCCGTATCTTTACCCGCAAAAGATCGGTTCTCCTTGGATCGCTTTTCATATCCTGCAGTATCTTAAGCCCGTTCTCAATTTTCTCAAGATTGGCCTTTTCCACTTCAATCTTATTCTTCAGCACACCGATTCTTCGCCTTACCGTTGCGTCGTTTCCAATCTTCACCTGGGTTCTGACTTCTCCGTCGCTGCCTAAGGTATGGACTACAATTCCCTGGATTGCCCTTACCTCGCCTCCAACGATGCTGGCCTTCTTTCCATCCAGCACAATATTTTCACCGCAGGATACCTGGCAATTCAAAAATACATCTGCTTGAATTGTTCCGTTGGCATGTACCTTTGCGTACTCGAAGAACTTGGCTGAAATATTTCCCTTAGCGGTGATGTTCGCCCTGGAAGCACCCATAACACCGCTTCTTAGTACAATATCCTTGCCTGCCTCAATCTTGGCGCCCTCCACAACGCCGTCAATAGAAATTGTCCCTGTAGCCTTCACTGACACCCCGGTGCAGACCCCTCCGTGGACAATTACATCTCCGTGGAAATCAATATTCCCCGTGGACAAATCTACATTCCCATTGACCTCATAGACCGGTAAAATCATAATGCGGTCATTGGCCATCTCAATCTTTCCATCCATCAGAGAGGTATAGGTAAGGCCATCCTCAGAACGTTGGAATCCCTTGCCCCGCAGCGGCACCAAATCCCTGCCGCGCTTTGCCAGGATAGGCTTCCCCCTCAAATCCATGCCGTCCTCTCCGGGAATCGACGGGTGGTACACGGCAATCTCCTGGCCTTCCGTGACAATCTCCACCATCTTAATGCTCCAGTAATCCACAGAGCCATCTGGACGTATCATTGGCTTCTTGCTGAAATTCATATCAAATTTGTACTCATAGTAACCGTTTATGCCATCCTTGGGCCTGTCGCCCTTTGCAATCAACACTTCTCTGTTATATATCTGCTTTTCTATTGCTTCCTGAATTCTATCCCGCTGAATCCCATATAACACACCACTGTTTTGCAGCGCTTCTTCCACACTGCTCACTGTATAACTATCCACTTCGGAACCCGGCAGATAAAGATAAGCCTCCATATTGTCATGACTGACCCGTATTTGTGGTTCATTATTCGCCAAAGCTGCCATTACAAATTCCCCCCTTGCCTGGAATTATTGTTAAAATGTTGTATATATACCATAGTACCAATTTTTGCGTCTTATTTCAACACATTTATGCAAATTTAATAATTTAATATTGATGAAATATCTGCCAAAAGCAAAGTTTATGCCATCTGTCCCAGACGCTCTTCCACCTGGGCCATCATCTGTTCATATTTGGCAAGTTTTTCTTTCTCCTCCTGCACTTTTTCCGCCGGAGCCTTCGTTAAGAATTTTTCATTGGAAAGCATTCCCTTGGAACGGGAAAGCTCTTTTGCCAAACGCTCCTTCTCCTTGTGCAGGCGCTCTTTTTCTTTTTCAAAGTCTACAAGGTCTTCAAGCGGCAGATATACCACTGCGCCAGGAATCACCACAGAAACTGCATCCTCGCCAATGCCCGCCTTATCCTGCTGCACCAAAACCTCGCTTGCGCTTGCCAAAAGGCTGTATGCCCCCTTCATTTCCTGAAAGATATTCCCAAGGGCTGCATCCTCCGTTACGATATATACCTTTGCTTTCCGGCTGGGTTTCACCTCCATATCCGTTCTGATATTGCGGATGCCCTTTACCAGATCCTTCACATGCTCCACGGCCTCTTCTGCTTCCGGGAAGCTCCATTCTTCTTTGTATGCCGGCCAGCCGGACAGCATAATTGTCTCCTCCTCTTCCTGGAGGGTACAGAAAATTTCTTCTGTAATAAAAGGCATATACGGATGGAGTAATTTCAAAGCCTGGATTAACACCGTCTGCAGCGTCCACATTGCTATCTTTGCGGATTCTGGGTTTTCTTCTTTTTTAAATGTCCTGGTCTTGGCAATCTCGATGTACCAGTCGCAGAATTCATCCCAGATGAAATCATACACTTTCTGCACCGCAATTCCAAGCTCGAATTTATCCATATTTTCTGTTACATCTTTCGACAAAGTGTTCACTTTTGACAAAATCCATTTGTCCTCCGCGGCGAGCTCTGGCAGGTTTGGCGCTTCCAGCTTTCCATCCTCAATATTCATCATAATGAAACGCGACGCATTCCATATTTTATTTGCAAAGTTCCTGGAAGATTCCACCCTTTCCCAATAAAAACGCATATCATTTCCTGGCGCATTTCCGGTAATCAAGGTAAGCCGCAGCGCATCCGCGCCGTATTTATCAATCACTTCCAGAGGGTCAATGCCATTTCCCAGGGATTTGCTCATCTTCCTGCCCTGGGAATCCCGGATCAGGCCGTGGAACAGCACCGTGTGGAAGGGCTTTTCCCCCATCTGCTCATAACCGGAAAAAATCATGCGGATGACCCAGAAGAAAATAATGTCATACCCGGTTACCAGCACGTCATTGGGATAGAAATAATCCAGCTCTTGTGTTTTCTCTGGCCATCCTAATGTGGAGAAGGGCCACAGGGCAGAAGAAAACCAGGTGTCCAAGGTGTCCTCATCCTGGGTCATATGGGTGCAGCCGCATTTTGGGCATTTCCCAGGATTTTCCCTGGCAACCACAAATTCCCCGCACTCTGCACAATAGTAGGCTGGAATCCGATGCCCCCACCAGAGCTGGCGTGAAATGCACCAATCCCTGATATTGTCCGTCCAATTGAAATATATTTTCTCCATGCGCTCAGGAAGCAATGTGATATCGCCTTTCTTCACTGCTTCTACCGCAGGTTTAATCAATTCATCCATCTTCACAAACCACTGCTGTTTTACCATAGGCTCTACCGTGGTATTGCAGCGGTCATGGGTTCCAACGTTATGAAAATGAGGAACTACTTTTACCAGCAAGCCCTGCTCCTCAAGCTCCTGAACCATAAGCTTCCTGGCTTCATAACGGTCCATACCTTCATATCTGCCGCCATTTTGATTGATGGTGGCGTCGTCATTCAGCACATTGATTTCCGGCAGGTTATGGCGTTTGCCCACCTCAAAGTCATTGGGGTCGTGGGCTGGGGTGATTTTTACGCATCCTGTTCCAAATTCCTTATCTACATAGTGGTCTGCCACCACAGGAATCTCCCGGCCTACCAAAGGCAGAACCAAGGTCTTTCCTATAATGTCCTGATAACGTTCATCCTCTGGGTTGACAGCTACCGCAGTATCGCCTAAAAGCGTCTCCGGCCTGGTGGTGGCAATTTCCACAAACCGCCCCTCTTCTCCCTTTACCGGATAATTGATATGCCAGAAACATCCGTCCTGTTCCTCATGCTCTACTTCCGCATCAGAAATGGACGTCTTGCATACCGGACACCAGTTGACAATCCTGGAGCCTTTGTAAATCAAGCCTTTTTCATAGAGCTTGATAAATACTTCCTGGACTGCCTGGGAGCATCCCTCATCCATGGTAAAACGCTCCCTGTCCCAGTCTGCAGAAGAGCCCATCTTTTTCAGCTGCTTGACAATCCTTCCGCCGTATTCCTCTTTCCACTCCCAAACCTTTTCAAGAAATCCTTCCCTGCCTAAATCCTTCTTGTCAATCCCCTGCTCTTTTAAGGATTCAATCACCTTTACCTCCGTGGAGATGGACGCATGGTCCGTCCCCGGCTGCCACAACGCATTATAGCCCTGCATCCGTTTGAAGCGGATGAGAATATCCTGCATGGTGTTGTCCAGCGCATGTCCCATATGAAGCTGCCCGGTAATGTTTGGCGGGGGCATCACAATGGTAAAGGGTTTTTTGCTCCTGTCCACTTTGGCGTGGAAATATTTATTGTCTTCCCATTTCTGATAAAGACGGTCTTCGATAGATTTTGGGTCGTAGGTTTTTGCTAATTCTTTCTTCATGCTGTCCTCCTTCTACAGAATAAAATAACGCCCTTTACTCAAAACGGTAAAGGGCGAATCATCTTTCTCATTACCTTTGCATTTCACATGTTTTTGTTCATTTTAAAAGGTAATGGCAAAAATGTCAATAGTTCAGTTCAGCAATTTTATGATATTTTCATAGACGGACTGCCTTGCCTGTTCACGCCCCACCTCTGCCATCAGCTCAGTGTGTGTCAAATAAAAAGCATACACCGCAAACTGGGAGAGGATGGCGCTCCAGACCTTATAAGCATTTTTTTCCTGGACCAGCCCTCTGCCCGCCGCCAGCTCCAGCAGCCGCATGGTCAGATTCTTAGCAAAAGCACAGCCGCTTTTCTGCTTTTCCAGCTCCGCCAGCAAGCCTTTTCCTGTGATGCTCTGATCCCGCAGAATCCTTTCCAGCAATGCAAATCCATCATACCTTTTATTGGTAGCTTCCAGCATATCCATGCCCCGGAAAATAATTTCCTGGAAGGTCTGGCCCTTTTCAATTAACTCTGCAATGATCATAAGATGCTTTGCCGCCTCATAGCGGATGGCGCCTACAATCATTTCTTCCTTGGTAGAAAAATATTCGTATGCAGTGCCCTTGCCAATCCCTGCCTTTGCCGTAATCTCCGACACCTTAAGGGTGCTAAACTCCCGGCCGGAAGCAAACAGCTCCAGCACCGCCTCATACATTGCCTTTACCTTGGGCGGATATTCTTTGTCCAGTTCCAAAAAAGCATACCCTCTGCCCTTTCCTCCATTTCCACTTCCCATTTTATCCCTTCCTTTGCATGGCTCTTAACTCCATTCTCTCCCTTGTGGATTGTTCTCTTATTATATCTCTTCCTCCACCATGCTCTTATTGCTGTAGAACAAATCATAAATGCAGGGCACCACCACCAGCGTCATCAGGGTTCCGTAAATCATGCCCCCAATCGTCACAACTGCCATAGGCCTTGACATGTCAGAGCCCATATCATTTCCAAATGCAGTGGTAGACATAGCCAGTATGGTTGTCATGGCTGTCATCAGAATGGGCCTGAGACGAGTCTTTCCGGCAGCCACAATTGCCTCCCGTTTCTCCACGCCTTCCTGCCTGAGCTGATTGATATATTCCACCATTACGATACCGTTATTTACGATGATTCCCACCAGCATGATAAAGCCTATCATAGAAATAATACTGATTTCATTGTTGGTAAAGAACAGCGCCAGAAAACCTCCGGTCAATGCAAGGGGTATCGTAAACAGGATGATAAAGGGAGCCTTTAAGGACTGGAACTGCGCTACCATAATCAGATAAATAAATGCAACTGCCAGTATGAGCATCAGCATCAGCTGCTCCATGGCTTCATTGATGGTCTCGTTCTCCCCTGTCATCTCAATGGAATAGCCTTCCGGCATCTCATAGCCCTTAAGCGCCTTTTCCAGATCATTTCCTACCAGGCCTACGTTGTAGCCCTCCGCAATAGCTGCGGTAACTGTTACGTACCGCTCCTGCCCGTCGCGGCTGATGGACGTAAGGCTTTCCATCTCTTCAAAATCTGCAACCTCGGAAAGAGAAATCTCTTTTTCCTCTCCATTTTCTTTATCCTTATAAGTGAATGTAAGCTTCTTCAAGGTGTCCATGGAAGCCTCGCTCTGCTCCACGCTTTCCAGAAATACATCATAATCCTTAATATCTGTGGAAATCGTATCATCCGAAGTATCCTTTTCCATCTGCCCATAGACAAGCTGGTAAATCTGAGCCACCGTCATCCCGTATTTTGCCGCTTTCTCCTTATCTACGGTGATTCGGAATTCTTTTTCCGTCTCCTCTATCCCATCGGATACCTCTGCGGTTCCTTCTACCTTTGCTGCAACGGCGGATACATCCTTTGCAAGCTTCTGGAGTTTGTCTAAATCACGCCCTTTGATCCGTATGGAAAGCCCTTCTCCTGCCAACGCCCCCATATCCATATTGGAGCTGCTGACGTCAATTTCCCCTTCCATATCCTTGGTCAGCTCTGTAATCTGCTTTGCAATTTCATCATTGGTAAGCTTTTTATCTTCCTTTAAAATAATATAAAGGCTGATGCTGCTGTTGTTTGCGCTGCCGCCCATCATGCTTGCGGCAACTCCGCCGCCTCCCGCCATGGCTCCCACGGAATCCACGTCTTCAATGGTCTGGATCTGCTCCGTCACCTCATCCGCCAGCTTGCATGCATCTGCAAACTCTGCGTCCTTTGGCGGCGTAACCGTTACAGACATCTGGGTGCTTTCCATATCGGGCATAAACGCAGTTCCCTTGGAGGCCGCCGCTTTTGCACTGACCGCTAAAAGCGCCACCATAACCAGAAGCACCAACGGCTTCACATGAAGCGCCTTTTCCAATGCAGTACCATAGGCCTCCTGGAACCTGTCGAACCAGGGATGGCTGGCTTCCTTGGTCTTTTTCAGCATCTTTGCTCCCATCATAGGCACAAAGGTAAGGGCAATCAAAAGGCTGGCGAGAAGGGAATAGGCAATGGTAAGCCCCATGTCCACAAAGAGCTGCCGGGTTATCCCCTCAGTAAATACAATAGGCGCAAACACACAGACGGTCGTCAAGGTGGAAGCCGTAATCGCGCCGCCCACTTGCTTTGCCCCTTCTACCGCCGCCTTTTTGGCGGACAGCCCTTCATTTCTCATACGGTAAATATTTTCAATCACCACAATAGAATTGTCCACCAGCATGCCTATGCCAAGGGCAAGGCCGGACAGGGAAATCAGGTTCAGGGTTACGCCGCTGAAATACATCAGCACCACCGCAAAAATAACGGAAATCGGTATGGAAACCGCAATGACCAGGGTAGGCCGGACATCCTTCAAAAACAGCAGCAGAATCAAAATCGCAAGGCCAGCACCGAAAATCATGTTATTCAGCACGGAATCCACAATCATATCAATATAGATTCCCTGATCCATCAAAACAGACACATTCAGATCCCCATTGTTTCTTTTCATGCTGTCAAATTTATCATAAATCCGGTTTGTCACATCCCCGGTGGAATATCCGGTCTGCTTCTCAATGGAGAGCATAACCCCGGGCTGTCCGTTTAGCTTGGCATAAGATTCCTCTGAATTATCCACCACCACAATGTCTGCCACGTCCGACATATGTATCACATCTACGCCATCCATGCCCAAATCCATCAGAACCATATCTTTCAGGGCATCCACACTGTCCACAGCGTCTCCCACCCGCACCATGAACCGTTCCCCTTCATCTGTAATGTAGCCTGCCGGCATGGAAAAATTCTGTGCAGTCAGGATATTTGTCAATGTTTCCATGGTCAGGATGCTGTTTAAATCAGCCGAATCATAAGCATCTTTTTTCGTATCTTCAAAGGTCTTTTTCGACTCCTTGAGCTTTTCCTCTCCGCTGGCAAGCTGGGCCGAAGCGCTTCCCATCTCGATGGATCCTGTAATCTGGCTCTGGTTTAAGGCTGCCAGCGTCTCATTGATGGTAGTCTTTCCTTCTGCAACACTGGCAAGCCCTGCCTCTATAGCTGCAATCCCGCCGTTAATCTGGACGATCCCCTGCTCTGCCTGGGTCAGGGATTGGGAAATATACGAAACCAATTGCTTGTCAGAGGCATTTTCCTTCAAGGTACTGCCTTCCTGCTTGGCAAGCTCTGATTTGATGGCAGAAAGCCCCCCTTCCAACTGGGCAAGCTGCTCCTCCAGCTGGGCAAGCTTGGGCTCCATCTGTCCCAGCGCACTGGCAAGCTGTCCTTCCTGCTCTTCCAGCTGGGCAAGCTGTCCCTCCAGCTGGCTCTTTTGTTCCTCCAATTGGGCAATCTGAGCCTGCAGCTGTTCCGCCTGAACCTCTAGCTGCGCGGCCTGTTCCGTAAGCTGTGCGGCCTTTGCCTGCTCCAATGCCTGCTGCACCTGGGCAAGCCCTGCCTTTGCCTGCTCCAATGCCTGCTGTATCTGGCTCAGTCCCGCTTTTGCCTGCTGCATGCCATCATCCAGCTTGCTTTTCTGCCCCTTTAGCGTCTCAATCTGCTTTTTCAGTTCTGCAATGCCGTCCGTCAGCTTTTTCTTGCTGTCTACCAGGGTATCAACCTGGCTCTTAAGCTCGTTTAAGGATGCAATCCCAGCTTCCGTACCAGTTTTTGTCTCCTGCAGCTCGGCCAGCTTGTTGTTCAAATCTGTCTCTGTCTGGAACAGTTCAATCTTTTTATCATTCAGCTGGTTCTGTGCATCGCCAATCTGGCTTGCCATCTGGTTCTGCCCGCTGTCCAATTCATTTTTCCCACTGCTGATTTCATTTTCTGCAGAATTGATTTCCTCTTCTGCATCCGAAAATTTTTCATCCAGGGAAGCCGTAATCTCCGCATTGACAGCATCAATCTTTTCCTGGCTCAATGTCACCCGCACAGATTCCTCAATGAGCCCGGTGCCCGTCACAGAGGCAACTCCCTCCACGCTTTCAATCTCCGGAATCAGCTCCTTGTCGGTGTAATCACTGACTGCCAGGCTGTCCATCCCATCTACTTCCATGGCCGCTATCATAATCGGCATCATATCAGGATTCAGTTTCATAATAATGGGATTGCTCACGGTATCCGGCCAATAGCCGCTGATCTGGTCTAAGCTTTCACGCATTTCCACCGTGATGGAATCCATATTTGCAGTCTGTTCAAATTCCAGAATTACCATAGACATATTATTGGCGGAATTTGAGCTGATATTCTTGATATTGGAAGTGCTGGCCATAGCCGCTTCTATGGGCTGGGTCACAACATCCTCCACTTGTTCCGGGCTTGCTCCCGGATATGTAGTAATCACAATCGCATATGGCAAATTTATGCTTGGGAGCAAATCTGTGCTCATCTTACTTAAAGACACCGCCCCAAGAATAATTACCAGGACAATCCCTACAATTACGGTGTAAGGTTTTTTCACACTGAATCTTGACAGCATGTTCTTTTCCTCCTGTGCTTTCATTTCCGACCGACTGGTCGGTTTTTCTTCATTATACGCATCTAAGGGATAAAATACAATGACAAAAATATAAATTTTTTCTAAAGAAAAGTTTGTTAATTTTTTGACAATTATCCTCTGTTCCTAAAAAAATACATAAATTTCCCTCTGTTTTCATTTTTATACAAATAAATCAGTTGAAAAATCCAGAAAACATGTTACATTAATAATGGTTTCAAAAAATTTTTAAGGAGGAATTTCCCATGGACAGAAATATGCAAGGTTTTGGCATGATGATTGACAAGCTAAAAAAGAACCCAAAAAGAATCGTATTCACAGAAGGCAGCGATCCCCGTATTTTAGAGGCTGCTTCCCGTCTGCTGGCTTCCTACTTCCTGACCCCCGTACTGGTTGGAAATAAAGCGGAAGTAGAAGACGCCGCTGAGACATACGGTTACAATATCCGGGGCGCAGAAATCATTGACCCGGATAATTTTGAAGATATCGAAAAAATGGCGGAAACTCTCTGCGAGCTGCGGAAAAGCAAAAACATGCAGATGGAGGAAGCCCGGAAGATATTGAAACGAGGCAATTATTTCGGCACAATGCTGGTAAAAATGGGCTATGCAGACTGCCTTTTGGGCGGCGCAACCTATACCACAGCAGACACGGTAAGGCCGGCGCTCCAGCTAATCAAAACAAGGCCTGGAAAAAACATTGTATCTTCCTGCTTTATTCTGGTGCGTCCCTCTGCTACCGGTGAAAATGAGGTGCTTGCCATGGCAGACTGTTCCATCAACATTAAGCCTAATGAGGACGAGCTGGTAGATATTGCAATCGGAGCAGCAGACTGCAGTATTCTTTTTGGTATCGAGCCTAAAATTGCATTCCTGAGCTATTCCACCCTTGGCTCTGGAGCAGGCGAGGATGTGGACAAGATGCACAATGCGGCTCGGAAAGCCAAAGCGCTGCGGCCGGATCTTCCAATTTCTGGTGAAATGCAGTTCGACGCTGCTGTTTCTCCCCGTGTAGCACGTACCAAATGCCCGGATGATGAAGTTGCCGGACATGCAAACGTATTTATCTTCCCGGACATCAATGCGGGCAATATCGGCTACAAGATTGCACAGCGTATGGGTAATTTCGCAGCTTACGGCCCCATCCTTCTGGGGCTGAACTCTCCGATTAACGACTTATCCAGAGGATGTACGGCAGACGAGGCATATTCCATGGCCATTATCACTGCCGCATTGGTGGATGAGGTGAAGAAGGATTTAGAGTAAACCGCTATCCCGCATAGCTGAATTGAAAGCGTGCCTGCAAAGAGGCTGTGGGAAGATGGAAGTTATCTGCAATATACAGCTGTGCCGCTAAGGCGCCACAGTATAATATTGCAGATAACTTATCATTTCCCCACAGGCAGTCATGAGCATATCCCGCCACAATCAATGAAAACCGGTTACGTTTTCAGGGCGGCCTTTCTGCATACATATACATATATATCTGTACAACATTCTTATTTTTAGAAAATCAAATTCCAACTCCGCAACACTCTGCTTTTTCTGCATATAATAAAGCAACCGATATGATTGATGAAGGAGTTTTTCTATGCAGGCATCATGTAAACTAAGTAATGTCGCTAAAAATTACCTGAACACCTTTCACTGTATCCTGGATGAAATGATCCAGGGCATGACAGAAGCGGAACTGAATAACAGCATTTCTTATAATTTCACCGTACAAATGGTTCCCCACCATCAGGCAGCTATTGAAATGTCCCACAATCTTCTGCAATACACCACGTTTATCCCGCTGCAGGACATTGCATGCAATATAATTGAAGAACAGACAAAAAGCATTGAACACATGCAGGACATTCAATGTGCCTGCGGCATCCGCAAAAACTGCAGCCAGGATCTGTGCCTGTATCAGCGCAGGATGGACCAGATTATGCAAAGCATGTTTTCTAAAATGTCATGTGCGCCGGATACCAACCAGCTCAATGTAAACTTTATCCAGGAAATGATTCCCCACCATATGGGAGCCGTTGAAATGTCAAAAACCACCCTGCAATATGATATCTGCCCACAGCTTAAGCCTATCCTAGATGATATCATCACCTCACAGGAAAAAGGCATCTGCAAGATGCGCCATCTTCTGCGCCAGCTGGGCTGTAAATGACCTGTCTCCTCTCTTTTGCCGCACCCGCTTTACTCTTCTTGCGGGCCGACAAGAATACCCCCTGCCTTCGTCAGCGCCCTGGGCAATGCATCCTTTGCATTTTTCCAGGGTTCCTCCTTGCAGCGGTACTCATTTTTGCAGATAAACCCTTCCACATCATCCCGCACCCGCTTAAAATTCTCCAAATATATTTCATCCAGCTTCCTTACATGCGCTGCAATTTTAATCCACAACTTCCTTCATCTTGTCTGCCAGGCGGTTCACAATCTCGTCCACCATTGCCGTCTGCGCCGCAATTTCTTCGCTGCTTGAAGCAAGCGCAGAAGTTCCTTCATTAATCTTTTCAATATTCTGTACAAACTGGATGGTCTCATCGTTCAGCTTCTGGATAGCTGGAACCAGAATTGCACTCTGCCCTTTCCCCGTGGCTACAGCTTCCTTTGTCTGCTCAGACAAATCCCGGACACGGTTGGCAATCACTGCAAATCCTCTGCCGGCTTCTCCGCTTCTTGCCGCCTCAATTCCCGCATTCAATGCCAGCATGCCGGTCTGATTGGATATTTTGATGATATCCTCATTCATCACATCATAGCCTTGTACGGCATCCACCACCTGCTTCATGGAATCCCGCAGCATTTCCGTAAAACCGAACATTCCGCCTACCGCCTCTGCAATCCGTGTGGAATCCTCCGCGGAAGCCTGGTTGCCCTCGGCCAGTTCTCCCATAGACATCTTAATCTTCTGGAAGTCGCTGATGACCTCTTCATACAACGCCTGTTTCTTTTTCTGTGATTCCTGCAGCTGTTCCGTCATCTCCTGCAGCTGCTCTTGTTCTCCCTTTAAAGCATCCTTCTCATAATGCATGCAGTTTTCTTTTCGGTTCAGCCCAAGAGCAATGGCGCCTGCCATCTGCCGGCAGCTTTCATATCCGCAGGCACAGCAGTCTATCTGCTGTTTTTCCAGCGTATCCTTCTTCATCGCTTCAAATCCAGTCTCTATCTGCTGGTCGCTTACAACGGCTGCCATATTCTGATTCTGGTACTTGCAAATAAAATCCTCCAGCTTCAGCTCTGCAAACTGAGCATTAAAATTTGCAAGCCGCTTTTCATAAGAAATCCATTTCCCCCATGGGCTGTTCTTATCCTTTTTCCTGCCCTGCCCACTGGATTTTGCCTTCTCTCTCTGGTTATTAATTTCAAAAAGCACATCATCATTCTGTGATGTTTCCAGCTCTACGCCTGTCCCATGCAGACAGCCGTTTGCACAATTCAATGCATCCACCATAAAGGGAAGCTGCTTGCCGCTTTTGACGCGCTTCGCATATTGTTTCAGGAAATGATACGCATGGTTTTCCCCTTCAATCTGCCTTACCAGCACATCCTTTCCCAGAAAATGCTCAATGTTTTCTTTCAGACCGCCTGGCTGCGGATATACGCTTCCAAGGCCGTACTCCAGCTCATCCACAGCATCATAGGAAGAAAGCTTTACCCCCTTTAATGCATCCATCAGATGATCAAAGGTTACATTGTAGGATACATATTTCTGGTTATCCGGGCGCATAATCTCTGATTTTTTTGCAATGCATGGGCTGATAAATGCCAGCTTATCCGTAATCTTCATATATTTTTTTACATAAATTGCTGCGCACATCATAGGACTGTGCACCGGGACAATTTTCGGGATAAGTTCTGGGACATATTTTTCTATGTAATCTACAATAGCTGGGCAGGGCTGGGATATGCCGCCTGTAAAATGATTCCTGGTAATATAATTCAGATATCCCCAGGTGGTAATATCCGCCCCGAAGCTTACGCTGATAATATGCTTTACCCCGAGGCTTTTCAAATATCCAAGCACCCTGGCATATTCCTTGGGATAATTTGCGATAAATGCAGGGGCAGCCAGAAGGCTGATCGATTCACCCTTTTTCAAATCTTCAAAAAACTGTTCCGTATCATCTCTAAAATCTCTTGCATGATGATGGCATGCGTCAATACACGCGCCGCACTGGACACAAGCCTCGCCATTTACGTAAATTAAATCTCTTCCATCCTGCGTCAGGGAATAATTCGCTTCAAAAACCGGACATGCCGAAATGCAATGGTTGCATCCGATACATTTGTCATTGGTGTAAACCAAGCCTGTATTTAATTTGCCAATTTCCATAACACCACTCCTCCATCCCACTCTTTATTGAATTTTACACATTCTCTTTTCTGTATAAATCCACCCTAAATTTTATTCTATTTTTTCACAATTTGCAACTATATTTCCACATTTTCTGCAAGCTGGCCATAATGGGAGGGGGAACTGTGGAACCATTTCCAATCCCGCATCATATTTTAAAGAAAAAGGATATTCACATTCATGGAAATTTATATTGTGCGTCCAAAAGACACTGTGGATTCCATTGCAGGCTCCCATGGCATTTCCCCGCAATCCATCATTTATGACAATCAGCTTGCTTATCCCTATCCCTTAGCTGTGGGGCAGGCTCTTCTTTTGTCAGATGGAAATCCGCCCGCTTCAGAAGATGGGACATACGGGGTTTTTGCCGGCGGATATGCCTATCCTTTTATCAGCAGATGGGTACTGGAGCAAACGCTTCCTTTCCTCTCGGATTTATTTATTTTTTCTTATGGATTTACACCGGAAGGGGAATTGATTCCTCCAGTCTTAGATGATACTTTCATGATTACCACGGCAAAATCATTTGGGGTTTCCCCTATTTTGACTTTGACGCCATTCGGCCCTGCCGGACAATTCAGCAATTACCTGATTTCCCAGATTGTTAAAAATGAAACTGCAAAGCAGCAATTGATTCAGAATCTGGCTTACCAGATTGTGGAACGGGGATTTGAAGGAGTTGATATTGATTTCGAATACATTCTTCCAGAAGATAAAATTCCTTTTGTAAACTTTGTAGGCGACATACGGACGGCAGTAAATGAATTGGGCTATCCTGTTTCTGTAGCGCTGGCTCCAAAGATTTCCGACACCCAGGCGGGCCTGCTGTATGAAGGGAAAGATTATGGCTTACTTGGGGAAGCCGCTGATTCTGTGCTTTTAATGACATATGAATGGGGTTATACTTACGGACCCGCCATGGCCGTAGCCCCACTCAACAAAGTCCGCCAGGTGGTAGAATACGCACTTACCAAAATTCCCGCCTCCAAAATCAACCTTGGCATCCCCAACTACGGCTATGACTGGACCCTGCCTTTTGTACAGGGCGCTTCCAAAGCCGCCACCATAGGCAACGTAGAGGCTGTCCAGATAGCCATCGCACATAACGCCGCCATTCAATTTGATGAAACTGCCCAGTCGCCCTATTTCAATTATGTGTCAGAAGGATTCACCCATGAAGTATGGTTTGAAGACGTCCGAAGCATTTCTGCAAAATTCGGGCTGGTAAAAGAATATAACCTCCGGGGTATGGGATACTGGCAGATTATGCAGCTGTTCCGGGCAAACTGGCTGCTATTGGCAGATACCTTTTCCATTATTTGAAGCCTGCATCCAGGAAAAACAGTTTATGTAAAATACCTTTTTCTGCCGTGAATCAAAATTGCTGTTCTTCTCACTGCTTATAAAAATAAAAAAAGCAGATAACGGGAGTCGAACCCGCCTTTCCAGCTTGGGAAGCTAGCGTTCTACCGATGAACCATATCTGCAATAAAATAATTATATCATATTTTCTTAAAAAATCAACAAAAATTTTGATAACTGCCGGCGACCGGAATCGAACCGGTACGATGTCGCCACCACAGGATTTTAAGTCCTGCGCGTCTGCCAGTTCCGCCACGCCGGCACAAATGGGACCTACAGGGCTCGAACCTGTGACCCTCTGCTTGTAAGGCAGATGCTCTCCCAGCTGAGCTAAGATCCCATATTTGCTTCACACACTTTCACATTAAGCTTCCGCCAAATGTTCCATGTGAACGACCCAGAAGGGACTCGAACCCTCGACCTCCGCCGTGACAGGGCGGCGCTCTAACCAACTGAGCCACTAGGCCATAATCACATAGTTAATAGCGTGGACCTTCGGGGACTCGAACCCAGGACCGACCGGTTATGAGCCGGTTGCTCTA
>CANDGI010000028.1 GCA_947384285.1 uncultured Lachnospiraceae bacterium | reverse complement strand
CACAGTAAACACTCCATCATGCTCAGCCTGCCGTTTGGCGGGCCGCATGGCCATCCTTATTATGGAAGCTTCAGCTTTCATAATAATCTACCGCAAACAACCCTTCCCCTGCTGTGATATTTCCTTCTTTCAGCAGCCGGATTTTCTGGTTATCCTCTAATTCCGTACACAAGATTGGAGAAGCCAAAGAAGGAGCGTTTTCTTTCAAATAATCCAAATCCAGCTTTAACATTGGCTCTCCCTTTTTCACCTTCTGGCCGTTTTCCACAAGAACCTCAAATCCCTGTCCATTTAATGCAACCGTATCAATTCCCATGTGAATCAGAAGGCTTAACCCTGTATCTGTCTGGAACCCGACTGCATGCTTGGTTTCAAATACAAAGCATACCTCACCGTCCTCCGGTGCTTTCACAATACCGTCTTTTGGCGTTACCACCGCGCCGTCTCCCATCATCCTGCCTGCAAAGGCCTCATCCGGCGCCTCAGATAAATCTGCTGCAATACCTGTAACAGGGCTGGAGATAACCACCGTTTTCACCACTTTTGTTCCTGCCTGTTCCTTTTTCTCTTCTGCCTGAGCTTCTTTTACCTCACTGGAATGAAACTCCTCGTTGGGCGCAGTCTCTAGATAATCCTCCAGATTGGACTTAATCACCGTCACCCTTGGCCCGTAAATAATCTGGACGCCATTTCCCTTATGGACCACACCGGAAGCACCTGTGGATTTCAGCAAATCATCACTGACCAGCTCCGCCTTGTATACGGTACAGCGCAGCCTTGTAGCACAGCAGTCCACATCCGAAATATTTTTCTTTCCGCCAAGCCCGTGGCAGATGTTTTCTGATAAAGCGTCCTCCGCCGATGCAGCTGCGCCCTCATTCTTTTTGGCTTCCACATCACTTCTGCGGTACAGCTTCACCTCTTCGCTGTCGTCACGCCCTGGCGTCTTCAAATCCATCTTCTTAATCAGAAATGCAAACAGGAAGTAATAAACCACAAAATAGAATGCTCCTACCACCAAGACCCAGACCCAGTTTGTCTTTCCATTTCCCTGGAGAATTCCAAACAAAAACAGGTCAATGACGCCGCCGGAGAATGTCATTCCAACGCCTACTTCAAATATATGCATCAGCATATAAGCACAGCCTGCCAGCACGCAATGGATTCCATATAACAGCGGCGCTACAAACAGGAAGGTGAATTCCAAAGGCTCTGTAATACCTGTCAGCATGGAAGTAAGGGCTGCGGACATCAAAAGCCCTGCTGCTGCCTGCCGTTTCTCTGGTTTTGCGGTCTTATACATAGCCAGTGCTGCTCCCGGAAGCCCAAAAATCATCAACGGGAATTTGCCGGACATAAATCTTGTTGCAGAAACTGCAAAATGTTCTACGGAAGGGTCTGATAACTGGGCAAAGAAAATATTCTGGGCTCCTTCGATCATCTGTCCTGCCACTTCCAGGGTTCCGCCCACGCCTGTCTGCCAGAACGGAAGGTAAAATACGTGGTGCAGCCCAAATGGAATCAGCAGACGCTCCATAAAGCCATACACCCAGGTTCCTGCATAGCCTGAATTCAAAACGATATCGCCTACGCCATAAATGCCCTTCTGGATGACCGGCCATACGAAGAACATTAAAATTCCCACTGCAGTATACACCAACGCACTGACAATCGGCACAAACCTGGTTCCGCCAAAGAATGACAGCACCTGGGGAAGCTCAATCTTATAAAATTTATTGTGAAGAGCCGCAACGCCCAATCCTACAATAATACCGCCGAACACGCCCATCTGCAGGGAGGTAATGCCGCACACAGAAGCCGTGGCTCCGCTCAGCATGCTTTCTGCTCCGCCGTTAATCGTAATCAAAGCTCCGATGGATGCATGCATAATGAAAAATGCTACCACTGCCGACAAAGCTGCCACGTCCTTTTCTTTCTTTGCCATGCCAATGGCAACACCCATGGCAAATATAATGGGCAGATTTGCAAATACAATATCTCCTGCCTCGCTCATAATCTGGAAGATCATGTTGAATACGGTTCCTGGCCCCATCACGCCCAAAAGCCCATAGGTACTTAACATGGTCTCATTGGAGAAGGAACCCCCGATTCCCAGCAAAAGCCCTGCCACTGGAAGAATGGCAATGGGGAGCATGAAGGATCTTCCCACACGCTGCAATACACCAAAAATTTTGTCTTTCATTTCTTTTCTCCTCCTTAAAATATTTTTACATATCTGGAGTATGTGCGTCCGTCCCAATGTGCCAAAACATGTTATGATATTTGCTTCGCCCAAAACAAAAAGGCACTAACACACATAAACATCCAAAATATTTATGCATAGCTAATGCCTTATCTTAAATAAGTAACATACTATATCATATGTACTAAGTTACCATTGCATTTCCTATTTGTCAAGTATTTTTTCTACAATACTTCATTCATGCTCCCGGTACGGTATCCCTTTAAGTCCATCGCCGCATAGGCAAATCCATATTCCCGGAATTTTTCTGTAATCTGGTTTCTAGTTTCCTCCTGCAAAAGCCTTGGAAAATCCTCCGGCAAAACTTCAATTCTTGCCATCCTCCCATGGATGCGGACCCGATACTGCAAAAACCCAAGCTCCTGCAGAAGCTGTTCTCCTCGTTCTACCATGGCAAGCCTTTCTTTTGTGATAACTTCCCCGTAGGGAAACCGGGACGAAAGGCAGGCAAAGGAAGGCTTGTCCCAGGTATCCAGCCCCATTTTTTTCGACAGCAGCCGGATTTCCCTTTTGGTCAGCCCAGCCTCCCGCAAGGGGCTTTGAATGCCAAGCTCTGCAACTGCCTGCATGCCAGGCCTGTAATCCTCCTCGTCATCCACGTTAGAGCCTTCTGCCACAAAACTTATCCCATTTTCTTTGGCAATCTCTTTTATCTTTTGCAGGAAAGCCTTTTTGCACAGATAGCAGCGGTTGGGCGGATTCTGGGCAAAGCCTGGAATTTCCAATTCCCTGGATTCAAAGATAATCTGGCGGATGCCCTCTTTTTTGCAAAAAGCTTCTGTTTCCTCCAGTTCTCTTTTTGGGAAAGAACCGGACTCAGCCGTTACAGCAGCTGCATGGCCTCCTAGAACCTCATGGGCCATTTTCAATAAGAATGTGGAATCCACGCCGCCGGAAAAAGCAATTGCCGCACTGCCAAGATTTTTAAGGGCTTGCTTTAAGAATTCCATTTTCTTTTCTGTTTCCGGTGGAATCTGTAAGTTAATGTCTGTCATGTCTTTCTCCATTCATTATAGAAGCATCTATCAGCAAACTTCATTATGGTGCTAAGAACCTGCAGCTTCAGCTCTGTTGTGAAATCCTTCCTGAATTCAAAATAGTTTACACTCAGTTTAAGATTCAAAGCATATCGATAAAAATCATTCGCAGAAAAATTATTTTTTACAACAACCCCTGTCAAATGTAAAAATTATTTTTTCATCTTTATGTTTTTTACAATTTTTATTTAGCAGTATCCGTCTCCCGGACAATTTTTCTCACCCGCAATACCATAGCTGGTGACACAGACAATTCATCCACACCCATTTTCAGGAAGGTTTCTGTCAGGCTTAAATCCGCTCCCAATTCTCCGCAAATACCTGCCCAAATACCTGCAGCATGAGCATTCTTTACTACTGTTTCAATCATCCGAAGAATTGCTTTGTGATGGGGATTATAAAAATCACCTAATTTGGCATTCTGACGGTCAATGGCAAGGGTATACTGGGTCAAATCGTTAGTTCCGATACTGAAGAAATCTACCTCTTTTGCCAGATCATCGCTGACCATAACAGCCGCTGGGGTCTCAATCATAATTCCAAGCTCTACATTCTTAAATGGAACTCCAAGATCTGTCAGCTCTTGTTTCACTTCTTCCACAATCTTCTTAATTCTCCTTACTTCTTCTACTGAAGTAATCATAGGGAACATAATGGCAATCTGACCGAAATTTGACGCCCGGTACAATGCACGAAGCTGGGTCTTAAAAATCTCTGGCTGGGTCAGACAGATTCGGATGGCACGATAACCCATTGCTGGATTTTCCTCGTGATCCAGTTTAAAATAATCCACCGTCTTATCTGCACCAATATCCAATGTACGGATAATGACTTTCTTGCCTGCCATATTTTCTGCTACCGCTTTATATGCCTTAAACTGCTCTTCCTCTGTTGGAAAATCATCGCTCTCCAGATATAAGAATTCACTTCGGAACAATCCAATGCCTTTTGCATCATTGCGCAGCACATTTGCCACATCCCCTGGATTGCCGATATTCGCATAAAGTTTTAAATGCTTGCCATCTAAAGTAACATCTTCTTTTCCCTTTAATTCCTGTAACAGCTCTTTCTCTGCCAGACATTCCTCCAGCTTTGCTTCCATTACTTTTCTGGTTTCTTCATCTGGATCTATGTAAATTGCCCCGGTAAATCCATCTACAATCACCGTTTTCCCATTGTACTCTGGGTCCAAATTAATATCCGCCTGAATAACCGCTGGAATATCCATCGTTCTAGCCAAAATTGCTGTATGCGAATTGGCAGATCCTTGTTGCGTTACAATGGCAAGTAATTTATCCTTTTCAAACTGAACGGTTTCACTGGGCGCCAAATCCTCTGCCACAATTACAACTGGTTCTTCAAAATCACCCACACCACCTTGGGTATTGCTTAAAATACTAATTAACCGCTCAGAAATATCCCGAACATCCGCTGCACGTCCCTGCATATAGGCATCATCCATAGCAGCGAACATCTCTGCAAAATTGTCGCCGGTCTGAGCTACCGCATATTCTGCATTGATTTTCTGTTCATCAATCATGTGGTGAATGGAATCCAGATAATCCAAATCCTCCAACATCATCTGGTGCACCTCAAAAATCATGGCATTGGCTTCTCCCACATCCTTTAAAGCTTTTTCATACAATCCCTGAAGCTGTTTTAATGCTTCCGCTTTGGCTTTCTCAAAACGTTCGGTTTCCTTCCCTGCATCTTCAATATGCCTGCGCTCTACTTTATTTTCATTTTTCTGAAAAATAAAAAGCTTTCCTATGGCCACACCACCAAATACGCTGCTTCCGCTAAATTTTATCATTTGGCTGCTCCTTTCCACCTTACAAATTTAGATAATTACAAATTCAGGCAGTTGTAAAAGCATAGCATTCAGGAATTCCATGTATAGCCATGTATCGTTAGATGAAATTCACTATGTTTTACAATTGCCTGATTAATGTTACAGATTTTCTTTAAAAAATGCTTCTAATGTGCTGCAAGCTTCTTCTTCATCATCGCCTTCGATTTTCAAGGTTACCGTATTGTCTTTTTTCACGCCGAGGCTCATAATACCGAAAATCCGCTTTGCATCAACTTCTTTCCCATCTTTCGCAATGGTAATTTTGCTGGCAAACTTTCCTGCTTCTTTTACGAAAAGGCCTGCTGGTCTTGCGTGGATTCCTTCTGGATCTGTAATGGTGTACTCAAATGTTTTCATAGTCTATTCTCCTTTTTATATTTTTATTTCAATTCAGATGTCAGAACCTTGCGGCATATTCTCTGGCATCTGAATCTTTTTATTTCCTTCTCTTGTTGTATGTATACTATATATTATACTTCTTTTGCATCTTTTTTCAATACCCCTAATAAAATTGCTCCTATAATTGTTCCAATTACCAGGGCTGCCAGATACATTACGGTATTTCCAACCACTGGAAATACGAAAATTCCACCGTGGGGCGCCATCAAGGTACAGTTAAATACCATAGAAACAGCTCCTGCTGCACCAGAACCCACCATCATGGCTGGAATGACATGCAAGGGGTCGGACGCCGCAAAGGGAATGGCTCCTTCTGAAATAAAAGATAATCCCATAATAAAGTTGGTAGGTCCAGACTTGCGTTCTTCCTCTGTAAACTTCTTTTTAAATAACAACGTAGCCAGGGCGATGGCACAAGGCGGCACCATTCCGCCAATCATAACTGCTGCCATAATATTATAGTTTCCTGCTGCAATGGACGCCGTTCCAAATACATAGGCTGCTTTGTTGATGGGCCCGCCCAAATCTGCTGCCATCATTGCTCCTAAGATAATCCCCAGTAACACAGAGCTAGTACCATTCATACTGGATAACCCATTATTCAACAAAGTATTCAAAGCGCCCACTGGAGGCTCAATCAGATAATTCATGATAATTCCCATGAAAAATACCCCAAGAAGCGGATAAAGCAATATGGTTTTGATGCCATCCAAGCTCTCTGGCAGCTTTTCCAATGCTTTTTTCAGGCCGATTACAAGATATCCTGCTAAAAATCCCGCTACCAAAGCGCCTAAGAAACCGCTTTTTCCACTGGCTGCAATGGAACCGCCTACAAATCCTACCACCAATCCAGGACGGTCTGCAATACTCATAGCTATAAATCCGGCCAAAATAGGGAGCATAAATCCAAATGCAGTGCCACCGATTCCTTTGAACAATGCTGCCGCAGAAGTAATGGTACCAAAATTTGCCCGTTCTTCTGGCGCTAAGGCAGATAAATCCACACTCATTCCATCGATAAGGAAGGCAATTGCAATCAAAATACCTCCGCCAACCACAAAGGGAAGCATATGAGAAACGCCATTCATCAAATCTTTATAAACCTTGTGTCCAATGCCTTCTTTTCCGCCGCCAGAAGCTGCTGCCACCGGCTTGCTTCCAGAGCGGTAAGTTTCTACATTTCCACTTTCTGCCAAACGAAGCAATTCTTCCGCTTTGTTAATGCCATCAGATACCTGACGTATAATCACTTTTTTACCATCAAAGCGATCCATAGGAACATTGGTATCCACGCATACGATGATACAATCTGCCGCTGCAATTTCCGCATCTGTCAGCACATTTTTCGCACCGCCAGAGCCTCTTGTTTCCACTTTGATCGAAAAGCCAAGCTCTTTCGCCTTTTTCTCCAGTGCTTCTGCCGCCATATAGGTATGGGCAATTCCTGTGGGACAGGCGGTGACTCCTAAGAGCTTTAAGCCCTTTTTCCCTGAAGCCTCCGGCTGCGCGGCTGCTTCCTCCTTGGCAATTTCTGCTGCCAACTTCTCCTGCTCTGCCGCATCCACATAGCTTAAAAATTCTTCTGTGGTTTTCGCATTTCTCAATTTACCTGTAAATTCCTCATCCATCAAAAGCACAGACAAACGGCTTAACACATCCAGATGAACATTATCCTTTGTATTGGGAGCTGCAATCAGGAAAATCAAATCGGTGGGTTCTCCATCCAATGCTTCGTAATCCACACCATCCTTTAATACCATAGCTGCAAGCCCTGGCGCTTTTACTGCTTCACATTTTCCATGGGGAATGGCAATTCCTTCCCCGATTCCTGTAGTGCCCTCTTCTTCCCTTTTTAATACCTGTGCCTTGTAAGCCTCCTTGTCAGCGATTTTTCCGGTAGCTGCCATCAGGTCTACCATCTTATCAATCGCTTCTCGTTTAGAGCTTGCCTGGCCATTCAGTTCGATTCCCTCTTTTACAAGTAAATCTGTGATTTTCATCAGAATTCTCCTTCCTCTTTCTTCCGCCTCATAAAATACAAAATTCCCTTCTTTGACCTTGCACTGCTATTCTACCCTTATTTCCATCCCATCTGGGCTAAGATTGCATCCACTTCTGCCTGAGTTGCCAGACGTTCTGAAAATGCACTGGCGCTTCCGGTACAGATTCCCATATGAAATGCTTCTTCATAGCTTTTACTCTTCAAATATCCGGTCAAAAATCCTGCCACCATTGAGTCTCCTGCGCCTACGGAATTTACCACTTTTCCTTTGGGCGCTGGACTCTGCCAAACACTTCCGTCTGCTGCAACCAGGATTGCGCCGTCTCCTGCCATGGAAATCAACACATTTTCTGCACCCATTTCCTGCATTTTCTTTGCATGGGTTACAATGGTTTCCTTACTATCCATAGGAACATGGAAAATTTCTTCCAGCTCATGGTTGTTGGGCTTAATCAAAAATGGATGGTATTTTAACACGTTTACCAGAAGATCGCCGGTTGCATCCACCACAGAACGAATTTCTTTGCCCTGAACTCTTGCCAAAATCTGTTCATAACTGGAATCCGGCATACTGTTCGGAATACTTCCTGCCAAGACCAGAGCATCCCCTGGCTCCATAGCATCTAATTTCTGGTAAAGTTCCTCCAATGCTTCCTTGGAAATCTTAGGTCCTTGGCCGTTGATTTCACTTTCTTCTTTGGAACGCAGCTTCATATTAATTCTGGACATTCCCTCTGGAATTCGGATAAAATCTGTGAGACATCCCCATTCCTTCAAGCCCCGTTCAATTTCTGTCCCTGTAAATCCTGCGGTAAACCCAAGAGCTGTATTCTCCATTCCCAGGTTCTTTAATACCAAAGAAACGTTCACGCCTTTTCCGCCGGGATACACCAGCTCTTTTGTAGTCCTGTTTACCCGTCCCAATGTAAAATCATCCACGCTTACAATGTAATCCAGGCTTGGATTAAAGGTTACTGTGTAAATCATTTTGTTCTCCTTCCTTTTACTTCAATAATATTCGCCAAATCCCGAAAACTGTCATGCTTTATTTCTGTGGTAACCACCTGGGCATCCTCTATCCCTGCGAAGGTTACCGGTGAAATCTGGTTGAACTTGGAATCATCTGCCAGTATGTAAGGCCTATGGCATTGGGTCAGCGCTTTTTTCTTTACCATGGCCTCATCAATATCCGGCGTGGAAAACCCTGCCTTCCGGCTGATGCCGTTGGTTCCGATAAAACCTATGGAAAAATTGAATTTTTCCAATTCCGCTGCCGTCTCAATCCCCACGACAGCTTCTGTGGACAGCTTAAACTTGCCGCCCAGAATATGGGATTCAAAGCCCCCTTCCGCCAGCCGTTTGGCATGGCCGATGGCATTGGTCACATAGACGGCATCCTTCTCTGTGATAAAATCAATCACACAGTCGGTGGTGGTCCCTGCATCCAGATACACCAAATCTCCAGGCTTCACCAGGGCTGCTGCATATTTCCCAATTTCCGCCTTGCCTTCCCTGTTTAAGTTCCTGCGGTATCCCACCTCCACATCCCTTCCGCTGGCATAGAGTGTGTTGACAGCAGTAGCTCCTCCATGCACCCTGTTTAGTTTTCCTTCCTCATCCAACAGGTATAAATCCCTGCGTATGGTGGATTCGGAAGCCTGCAGATGTTCTGTTAATTCCTGCACGGTAACGCTCCCATTCTGTTCCACCAGCTTCAGAATTTCTTCCAATCGTCTTTCCAGCAGCATGTTTGTTTCCTCGTTTGATTGAATTTGAGTGTTTTTTGTTGTTTTTGATTGTAAATGTATAATACCATCATTTTCAGTCAATTTCAACCAAAACTATTCACAAAAATAGAGATCTATTTTTGTGAATAATGTATAATTCATAGTGCGGTTGACCAAACACACGCAAAATGGTATGATTATTTATAAAAGCGAAAGCTTCCATAATAAGGGTGGCCATTCGGCCCGCCGGACAGATGCCGAGCATGATGGCTGGTTTATTATGGAAAAATTACAGCATGGCTTACAAAAGAAGGGAGATTTTTATGAAAAAGAGAACCATGGCTTACATCTATGCATTCATATTGGCGGCATGCCTTTTTGCCGCAGACGCCCTGTCCGCCTCTGCGGCAGAAAGGCCAGGGGAGCCGATACCCGGCGGTACCCAGGCGTTGGAAGAAAACTTTTCTGACGGGAACATTACTGACAACGATAACGATGAACCCCCGTTTGATGAGAACGCCGCTTACAGCGGTAATGATGAAACTTTCTCTGATGAGAACTTTGCTGACACCGATAATGATGATGCCTCTTTTAACGGAAACACTGCCCGCAACGATAATTCCGAAGCTTCTTCTAGCGAAAACACCAATTACAGCGATAATGATGATGCTTCTTTTAGCGAGAACGCTGCTGACAGCGATAATGATGACGCTTCTTTTCATGAGAACGCTGCTTACAACAATAATGCAGAAACAGAAAACACTACAGAAACACCGGGAGAAAATGAACCAAATCCTGAGCCGGAACTACCAGATGATGGATTAATCCGTGTGGATAATACCCTTTACAGCGGATATTACATGGACAGCTCCGGTATCTTCTGCCTGGTAACCGAAGGTGTCACAAAGCCCTTCTATGGAATTGTAAACGCAGGAACGGCATACTACAATTGCGATGCCGCCGGCCTGATGACGCCCATGACGCTGCCAAAGCAGACAATGTTTATTGCAGGGAAGGTGTACACCGGCTATTACATGGATAACTCCGGTATATTATACGCCGTTACCGCAGGAACTGCCGCGCCGGCAAATGGGGCAATAAGCAAGGGAACACCATACTTCAGCTATAACGATGCCGGAGCAATGATTTCCACGTGCCTGCCCAAACAGACCGTGTTTGTAAACGGCAAAGCATATACCGGTTATTACATGGACAGCTCTGGTATATTATACACCGTATCCGAAGGAACAGCAGCGCCGGTAAATGGAGCGGCAAACAAAGGAACACCATACTACAGCTATGATGCCGCCGGGACAATGGCTCTCATGAAACTGCCTGGCCAGACTGTGTTTGTGGACGGCAAAGTGTACTCCGGCTATTATAGGAACGCCACAGGCAAAATGTATCACGTAAAAAAAGGTACGCCTGCCCCAAAGACCGGAATCCTGAAAAAAGGAACCAAATATTTCAACTATCCATCAAAAAAGACAAAAACTTTGTCTAAGCAGACCTTATATGTAAACGGCAAAGCATATACCGGTTACTATATGAACTCAAAACATAAAATGTACCATGTTAAAAAAGGTACGCTTACCCTGAAAACCGGAGCCTTGAAAAAAGGAACCAAATATTTCAACTATCCATCAAAAAAGACAAAAACTTTATCTAAGCAGACCTTATATGTAAATGGAAAAGCATATACCGGTTATTATATGAACACGAAGCATAAAATGTACTACGTAAAAAAAGGTACATCCACCCCCAAAACCGGTATCCTGAAAAAAGAAACCAAATATTTCAGCTATGCATCAAAGAAAACAAAGAAACTGTCCAAGGAAACCGTGTATGTAAATGGAAAAGCATATACTGGTTATTACCTGGATAGCAAAAATAAAATGTACAACGTAAATAAAGGTACGCCTGTTTTGGCAACCGGGATGATCGGCCAGGGCGCCAAGTATTACAGCTATAAGCCGAAGAAAACGCAAACCATGCCCCAAGACACATTGTATGTGGACGGAACCGTGTATAATGGCTATTACCTGGGCAGCGACAACAAAATGTACCTCCTGTCAAACGGAGCCTATACCCCAGTCAATACCGTGCTTGGCGCAGGAACTGCATACTACAGCTGTGTGGAAAACAGGATGCTTGCGCTCCCCGCTGCAAAAGCGTATGTGTATGGAAAAGCAGTGGAAAGCTTAACCCCAGCGGGAGTGGTAACCTTCCAGAAAGCACAGGCAGTGGTCCAGGCCATTACCGCACCCACGGACAGCCCTGCAGATAAGCTTTACAAATGCTATCTTTGGATGGAAAAATTTCCATATATGCAATACCGCACCATGGCCGAAGGGCTCAACATCTCCCCCGATGATTGGGATGTTATTTTTGCAGATGATATCTTCGATGCAAATGCCGGGTGCTGTGTATCATTGTCATGTGCATTTGCATATATGGCAAAAGCCTGCGGCTTTGAGAGCGTGACAATCTGTTCCGACACCAAACACGCCTGGGTGGACATTGACGGAAGGCTCTATGACCCTCTGTTTGCAAAAGACAGGAATTTTAGCAAAAATTATAACGCAGCTTACACCGATTACCGTGTTCATGCTGCAATCACAAGAGAGCTGTAACACAAACTATTTTTTACTCCGGCGGTTAAATATCCCAGCAGATAGCAATTTTTGCAGGCAGGATGCTGCGGTATTTAACCACCGGAGTAATATATTTCAATACGGACGAAAAGGGAGCTGTCCTGTTTTTCCTGTGTACCAAAACATGGATTGTCCGCTGCAGCGCTGATAAAGCTGCAGGCTTTGCTATTTCTTCATGTACACTTCCTTCCACTCCACGCTGACGCTCTTCCCTATGCTGTGGTAGTAGGCAAGGAACAGAAAGATGATGGCCAGGCCCAGATACCTGCGGGCTTTCCCGCCCTGCTTCGCCCAGGATACCAGGCGGCTTAAGATTTCCTCCTTCTCCTGCTCGGTGATGCCGTTCTCCCCTTCAAAATATAAGAGCAGATAGCCAAATCCCGCTATCATGGCTGCCGTGGCATAGATTTTCACCGGGCTTCCGTCCCCGGTTTTCGGCTCACCGCCCAAAGGCCTTCCCGGCCCGCCTGGCTGAAGCGGCTCATGGGACGCCTCTATGGGAACATCCTTCTTTTCATAAATCCGTAATGTAACCTTTGCAGCGCTTTCATTTCCGCCGCGGTCTTCCGCTTCCACCCGGAGGGTGTGTTTCCCTGTTCCTGTTATCTTCACGGCAAATTCATACTCTTCCACAAACTCCCCGGAAAATGTTTCCTCCGGCAATGATTTTTTCTTTCCCTGATCTATCTGGTAACGTATCCTGGAAATCCCTGCCGTCACATGGCCGTCCATGTTATCCTTTACCTGCACCTTCACTTCCAGGGGCTTCCCGTCCGCGCTCTCTTTTGTGCTGGAAAAATAGATTTCCGGTGCGTTGTCCTCCACGATAGCCCCTCCGCCTTTAGCCGTCAGGGTCTTCTGGGCGGATACATTTCCTGCATGATCCTTGCAGGTCAGATACACTTTCCCCTTAAATTCCTCTTCAATGAAGATTTTGGCCTCATAACCTCCGCGCTCTCCTCGCTCTTCCACTGCCGGAACCGCAGAAGATTCCGCTCCATACGTTCCTGCGCTGCTAAAAAGCACAGGACTCTCCGTTATCTGGGCGGCTCCGTCTTTTTCCGTGCCGTCCTCCGCCACCAGAAGGTATTCCGCCTGGGCAAGCCCACTCCCCTCTTCCGTCACCGGAACGGCAATGGACATGCTCTCCTTCTGGATGAGCCAGTCCTTGAAGCTTCTGTGGCCTTTGCCAAAAGCGGCCTTCCCCATAACAGGGGCAAGCTCATCCGCCCATTCCGCACAAAGGGTGGTGTGCAGCTTCCCCGTGTTGTTCTCCACCGGGCTTTCAAAATCCCAAAGACCCCCATCCAGGCCATCCTCATCTATATGCCAGCCTTTGAAGTTATATCCCAGCCTTACCGGGTCAGACACTTTTTCCAGAAGTCCCCCATAACGGATTTTCTGGGTCTCTGGCGCTGTACCGTGTCCGCCGTTTAAGTTAAAGTCCACTTCATAGACGTCCCGGTTGTAATAGAATTTCAGTACAAGGCTTCCATCCTCTGCAATAATCCCGGTATCTTTTCCCGAAGGGTAGGAAAGGTCTGCGGTAAACCCGGCATACTTTTTCGGCCTTCCGGTCACTTCCGTGCCTTTTAGCCCTGTTAAGGTTTCCGTGTCCCCGTCCATCCGGGTATATCCATCCCCCTCTAAATCCTGGCAGTAATGCTCCACCTGGTAGCTTACCATGTCCGGATTCTCCTCCCAGGCTGCGTAAAGGGTTATGTCTTCACGGATTGTGTGCATGTCCCCTGCCCCATATAGCGTCTCACTGCCGTCCTGTGTACTGCTCCAGCCCAGGAAATCATAGCCTGGGCGAGCCGGGGCACTGGCGAGGGCGATTTCCGGGTCTTTGTATGTAATTTCCCCATGGGCGTTGGCATGGCGGAGCCTTGTTTTTGCTTCCGGCGCTTCGTCCCCGCCGTTGGCGTCGTAGGTGAGGGTTACACTTTTCTTATAGATGCCGTAGTATTCCTGCAGGGACTCTTCCAAGGCAAGGGATGACCCCGGCTTGATTTCTCCTTCATAGCCGTCTGACTCCGTGTCCCAGCCCACAATCTCCCAGCCTTCCAGCTTTTTCAACTCCGGTGCAAGAATGTCCACGCTTGGGGATTTATCTTCCGCTTCTTTGGATATCCGCTCTTTTCCTCCTTCACCCCCGGACCAGAAATCAGCGGAAAAGACTTTTTTCTGGCTGTACATGGCGAAAAGGGTAGCGTCCTGTGAAAAACCTGCCGTGCCTCCTTCTGTGTAAATGTCCCCATTCCCGGCCGGGTCTGTGTTCCAGCCGATGAAGGTAAATCCTTCCTTTCCCGGTTCCTGGGCTATGGTAAATTCGGGATCGTCAAAACCAACGGATTCATGGACGTTGGCGTAACGGGGGAGTGTTTGGCTTTCTGGAACTTTTTCTGCTCCTTCCGCTATGTAGGACAGGGTTACGTCCTTTCGGTAGACGGCGTAAAAGTTTGTTACATTTTCCGTTAGGGCAACTTCCTGCCCGGGCTGCACTGCCCCGTCATACCCGGATGGGTTCTCTCGTTCCCAGCCTGCAAATTCCCAGCCGTCCCATTCCTCTGGCTCCAGAGCTTCTATGGTTCCCTGGCTCTCAGATGCATCCAGCGTAATGGAACGGGTTTCTTTCCAGGATTCGCTGCCGGAGTAGAAATTTGCCTGGATGGTTTTCTTCCCTTCTTCGAAAACAGCATACAAGTCTGTGTCCCCTTGAATGGTAAAATTATCTCCTGGAAGGTAACTGCTGCCGGTGCCGTCCGCCTTAGTGTTCCATTCCAAAAAGACATGGTTTTCCCATTCCAAAGGAGCGTCCGACTGCACCTTGGCGGTGTCCCCGATTTCATACCTGCCATCGTCCACCACTGTACCCTTGGCGCCATTGCTGATATAGTGGACATAATAGCCATACTGGGGGTCTTTTTCGGAAAGATATATCTGATTTTTCTCCTTGTCCAGCACTGCATACCATTTTTTATCGGGATGTGCGGTATCTATGAAATTGATTTTCTTCATATCGCGTTCGTGGAGAAGGATGTAGTCGTTGGTTCCCTCGGCAATCACATATCCCTCTGATCCTTCCTTCAAATACAAGTTGACTGGATAGCTTAAGGTATTGCTAATTTGGATTTTTCTGAAAACACCGCTCCTTACATTCATATCCAGATAAATGCCATCCACTCCAGAACCTTCTATCCCATTTCCACAAAACTGCACATTCCCAGATAAATCCAGGACAGCTCCCGCATTAACGTCTGACACATAGGACGAATATAGCACCGCTCCACTGCCAGCAATGCCTGTGCAGGTATTCCCTTCAAAATAACCTCCATACAAATATGTCTCCGTGCCCTTTTCCGTTACATTATAAATACATCCTCCCCGGCCGGCAGAAGTATTATTAAGAAATCTTCCACCATAGATATAAAGCTTTGATTTAACATTATAAAAGCAGCTGGCACTAAAGGTATCAGATCTATCTTTATTGTTCTGATATGTACCTCCATGTACTGCCAATGTACTTTCTCGTAAGAAAGCTACCGCGCCAAAACCAGTATACTCATCCATGCAGCAGTTATTTTCAAAAATTGGATTATGAAAAACCCCTGCAGCATACTCCATATCTATTGCCGCTCCAACACTTGTCTTTATACAGTTTTGAATCCTGCACCCATCCCCCAGAATAATTTTTCCCCAATTCACAGTTATCATAGAACAATTAGAGCTTATAGAATTTCCTTCCATAGTAATATTCTCTGCTGTGAGATGATCCCCTTTATTTACCTGAAATCCAGCATTTTTACTCCCACGCTTAATAACACCGCCGCCCCGGATAGCAACATTCCCTTTAATTGCCAGAAGGCCGTTTATCGTCAAAGTAACCCCCGGCTCTACCACAAGCTCCCCATTTTCCAGCGTTCCATCTCCCGCCCAGGTAGTATTTTCACTGATAACACCACACTGGGGCGTAGCCAGGGAACGCATTTCCGGCGATTCTGCCCGTAACTCTTCCGTTTCTTCCAGGACATCCTCACTGTTTCTTCGTTTCTTTCCTGTGAAATCCCAGCCTTTTTCCGAATCTCTATTCTCTTTCACCACCACCTGTATTTCCGGAAGCTTTACATTGTCTGCCAACACATAGCTTTCCGGCAAAACAGGCGTAAACACATAGGCTCCCTCTGTCTTGCTGTCATATTGGGATTCACATGTCCAGGCAGCCGCTTCGATAAGAACCGTTTCTCCCTGAATTGGGCCTGAACCTCCTTCCGGCTCCTGCTCCGGCTGGGCATCTGCAGCTGGGACTTCTGGCTGTTCTTCCGAGGGAACATGCGTGTCATTGGCACCTGTCTCCCCAGAAGCATTTCCTGGAGAAATATCTGCCGCGCTCCCCGGATGTTCCTCCGATACCGTCTCCGCTCCTCTGGAAAAATGGACCGCCAAATTTAAGCTCCCACCGTTGGCAGGGGATTCATATGCCATAGAAACACACACTGCTGCCAGTGTTTTTGGCAGATTCAACTTTTCCTGGGGCGTCCCCGGTTCCACGGCCTGTTCTCTTACCTCTTTTGGCAAATCTGAAAAGGACAGGATTTTCTTCTGCGGCTCTTGTGCCTGCACTTTCGAACCATAGAATTCCATGGGCAGGGATACCAGCAGCAGACAGGCGCAAAGCAGGAATGACACCAGCTTCTGCTGGACGGGATGCCTCTTCTGCTGCAAAAATTTCTCCAAAAAATTTTCCTTTGCTGTCTTCATTTTATCACACACTCCTTGTTCTAAATTCACATTCCCTCGTGGCAATAGAAAAAATATTAATTGAATTATAACGGACAATACGGGAAATTTCTACAAGAAAATGGAAATTGCCAGACAGATTTTTGGTTAAAAAATACCAGTCCTGTAAAAATGGACTGGCACAATTTACAATTTTAAAGCCCGCAAACAACCAAAAACACTGGCTTGCGAACTTTATTTTTCTGATTCACAAACTCTTTGTTGTCAGAAAAAACGTAATATCACTTTCAGCTGATTTTTTCAATCCCATTCAACTCCTGATACAGCCGCTTCGCATAGCTGTCCGTCATGCCGCAGATATGGTCCGTTACCAGAAGCAGCCGCAGGTACAGCTTCTCCCGCTCCTTCTCCTCCTTGGTCTTGGAAGATTCCTCCGCTGCTTTTGCAAAATGGCGGTAGACGGCAATATAGTTGTCCGACACCAGTGCCATCAGTTTCTTTTGCACTTCTGTCTGTTCCCGTCCGGTTTCAAAATACAATACTGCCTGGACAAAATGCTCCAGCAGGAAATCGAACACGGATTGAGCCGCTATTTCCAGCTTGAGAATCGGCTTAATCTGGAAAGCATACCGATATGCGATATCCCCCAGAACATCCATCATGGCTTCACCGTCTGTGCCTGTCAGCAAATCTTCCCCATGCTCCCCATATGTACCTGCCAGCAAGGATTGATAATTCTGGACAAAGCTTTCTGTGGCGGCGTTAATCATCCACCCCTGGATGTAGACTGCCCAGTTCTGCACGGCATTTACCCCTGGCTGCTGCAAGCCCCGCTTTTTGGCATTGTCATATTTTCTTTTCAGGCTTTTTGCCATGGCCTCAAAAGCATTTCTTCGCTCTCCTGCCAGGGCTTCCCCTGCCTGCTCCAATTCTGCCACAAGCTGCTCATAGGTCAGACAGCCTTTTTTCACTGCATCCTCAATATCGGCTGTTTTATAGGCGATATCGTCCGCCGCTTCCAGCACAAAAGCAAGGGGATGGCGGTTCCCCCAAGTGCCAAGGCTTTCCTGTAAATCTGCAAATAACTCCCGTTCCGCATAAAAATAGCCCATTTTCTTGTGCTTGATGTGGGAATCCTTCTTTATTTCCAGAGAAGAGCCTGGGTATTTCATCATGGTTCCCAGCAATGCTTTTGTCAGGTTCATGCCGTTTTCGTCCACCAGATCATGAAGCTTCGATACCAGGCGGAGAGCCTGGGTGTTCCCTTCAAAATAGTAGAAATCCTTCTGCATCTGTTCCGTTAAAATCTCACTGGCTGGCAACGTCTGCCCGTCTTCTCTACGATAGGAAATTTCCGGCAGATTTCTGCAAAACCAGTCCCGAATCGCCGTTTCTCCGAAATGGCCGAAGGGCGGATTGCCCATATCATGCAAAAGCCCAGCGCATTGGAGGATATCGCAAAGATAACCCTGATATTCCGGCAGAAAATCAGGGTCTGTCCCTTCCATCAATAATCGTTTGCTGATATTCTGCCCCAAGGATTTTGCAAAAGAGGATACCTCCAAAGAATGGGTCAGGCGGGTGCGGATAAAATCGCTGCGGTCCAAAGGAAATACCTGGGTCTTATCCTGCAGCCTTCGAAAAGAAGCACTTCCGATAATGCGGTGGTAATCCTTTTCATATTCCGTCCGAAAATCGCTGGATCCGGGATTTTTATAATTTCTTACCCTGTCCGGGCAGAGCAGTTTTTTCCATTCCATGCTATTCCCTCCCTAAGGAACTGTCAAGAAATAACTTCTCATATTGCTTGACAATTCCCAGCAAAACCCGGCGGCATCGCTGACTGACGGCAGCGCGGCAATGGCGCAAATAGCGAGCCCTTAGTGTGTGATTATTTAGGAATTGCTGTACTGCTTTCCCATCTGCTCATGCTCCGCCTTTATCTCCGCAAACAGCTTCAGCACATTCCATTCCTGGTTGAAAGCCGTCAGCACTGCTTTGTAGGGAATGGAGCCCGCGCCTGATTTGCGGATTGCCTTTAACACCTGATCCACCTGCATATTAGACAGCCCGGCCATCAGCATCATTTCCCCTTCCAGCTCTTCTCCCTGATAGCTTTCCTCCGAAGGGGGAATTTCCTTGTTCCCGGCCAGATATCCCACTGGCTGTAAATAATCTTCCCTGGCAACCTCCCGGATTTTCATGCGGAGGGGAAGCAGCGCCCTGGCCAGCTTATTTTTCCTGCTTTTATCTGAAAAATGAAATAGCAAAATTGTTTCTTTCATGGCAGCCACTCATTCCTTTCACTTTGCACTGGTGCAAATCATTGATAAAAAACGGCTTCTCTCTCATCGCGATTCCTCCCATTCCAAAAGAATTCCATTGGCTTTCAGCCAGCTCCGCCGTTTCGGATAATCTGGCAGAATCTTTCCCACCGCCTGCCAGAATTGCTTGGAATGGTTCAAATACAAAAGATGGCACAATTCATGCACCACCACATAATCCAGTATTTCCGCAGGAGCCATCAAAAGCCGCCAGTTGAAATTCAGGTTTCCCTTGCTGCTGCAGCTTCCCCAGCGGGTTTTCTGGTTGCGGATGGTTATGCGGTTTACAGAATCAATCTCTTTTCCTATGGATTTCGCCAAACGGGCTGCCAGGGGATAATAGAAGCGGACCCGCTCTGGAAACACCTGCTTTCCCAGGTGGATATACCATTGCTCCAGCCTCTTTTTCACCCCCAGCGGCGTGGTGTCTCCTGCTTCCAGAATGAAACGCTTGTCCTCTCTGCTCCATACAACCCTTCCTGCGCCCTTCTCTTCTTCCAAAAGCTGCACCGGGTTCTGAAATCCATCCTGTCCTTCCACTGGATGCTGCACTGGGTTCTGAAATCCATCCTTTTCTCTTCCTGAAAATTGAGCCGGGCTTCGATATCCATTCTTCCCTTCCGCCAGATGCTGCGCCGGGCTTTGGAACGTCAAGCGGTATGCTTCCCCGGAAACCAGAAAGCTATCTCCTTCCTGGAAGGTATGGGCTTTCTTGTTTTGCTGCAGCATATGAAGTTCGGAACGCTTTTCCTCTATCCACCCTGCCTTCTGGCAGACAAACTGGTCAATCTGATATTTGGGCAGCCAGTTAGGCGCCTTCACCTGTATGGTTCCATCCCTCCCGATGACGATGGAAAGGCTCTTTCGCTTGCTTCGCGTTAATTGATATGCTTCCATTTTATTATCCTTTTACAGCTTAAACTTGGTCATTTCCTGCTCCATTTCCTCCGATACCATGGACAAATGGCCAATGCGCTTGGCAGCATTTTTGATGCCGTCCAATTGCATTTCCAGGGAGTCCGCCACTTCTTCTGTCAGCTGTGTGGTATGTACGGAAACATCCCGGATTCTCTCTACGGCGCTCATAACCGAACGGTCGCATTCGTGTATCTCTCCGATTAACTCTTCCATGCTTCGGACGGATTCTTTCGTCTTGTCTGCCAGCATGCGGAAATCCTCAAAGGTCTCCTGCACCTTCCCCACCGCCTGGGTCTGCCCGTCCATCCCTGCACGTACCTCTTCAATATTTGCAACTGCATCTAAAATATCCTTGCACAGTTCAACAATAATTTTTTCAATATCGGCAGTGGCAAGGGAGGAATCAGACGCAAGCTTTCCTATGGATTCCGCCACCACGGAAAATCCTTTTCCATGCTCCCCTGCCCGGGCAGCTTCAATGGATGCGTTCAAGGCCAGCAATCCTGTCTGGGAAGAAATCTCATTAATCGTATTTAAAATTCCCGAAATTTTTTGTGACTGCACCTCCAATGCAGCAATCTTTTCATAGGCATTGGCCATCCCGTCTGATGCCGCCTCATTCTGCCGCTTTAATTCTGCAACGCCCTCCATTCCGTTTTTCCCGGAAATAATGGTGTTCTGCGCATCCTCCAACAAAAGCTGGCTTTTTTCCTGCAGCAGCCCGAACTTATCCTCCAGTTCTTCCTCCTGGGCGACAACCTGTTTCACATCCAGCTCCTGGGCCTTGGAACCCTCCGATATCTCACGGACTGCCTGGCTTGCCGCGTCCATCTCCTGCTCAATCTGCCTTAAATCGCCGGAGCTGTCTGCAACCTCCTCTGTAATCGCAGTAATCTTGGTTAAAATGGCAGAAATTTTCCCTGTCATCTTGTTAAAGCTCTTTGCAAGGACGCCAATCTCATTTTTGCTGTCCTCTGCCGCCTGCACCGTAAAATCACCGTCTGAAGCATCCCCAATCAGCGCTGTGATTGACACAATGGGCTGGGCGATCCTGCTCGCCAAAAGGGCAGTCACCAAAAGCGCCACGGCAATGGCGCACAGCGCCGTTAAGGCCGCTACGGCTATCATCCGGTATATGGGCACCATGGCTGCCTTCTCCTTGTGCAGGGTTATAACCGACCAGGAATCGGATTCTCCCTTAAGGGGTATGGAGGCATAGCTTACAAAATACGTTTCCCCTTCATTGCTTATCTTGCCGCTTCCCGTATTCCCAGCCATCACCTGTGAAATGACTTTCTGGTAATCCTCCGAAATGGCTATCTCTTGCTCTTCCGTTATAATATTTCCATCCCCATCCAAAAGGGGCTGTCCCGACGCATCCTTGCTGGATACTGTTTTCGTCAGCTGTTTATAATTATAAAGCTCTTCAATCTGAACGCTGTCCGGGTGGGCAACCACCACCCCTTCCCCGTCTATGACAAAAGAATACTGTCCATTTTCCACATCCGAAAATTCCTCAATCAGGCTTTGCAGGTAATCCAGCTTCAAATCTGTTGCAAAAATCCCGGTAAGCTCCTCCCCCTGGTACATGGGAAAAAAGATAGAGGCGCAGGGCATGCCGGTGTTTACGGAATAGTAAGATTTTGAAACAAAGGCCTTCTGCTCTTCCATGACCTGGACAAACCACCATCGTGTGGAGCGATCCGCCAGCTCACCGGAAGAACGTCCTGTCTGCATGCCATCCTTCCCCTGGACATAAAGAAGCTCCAGATAAGGGTTCCTGTGGACGCAGTCTTCCAAAATCGGGTTCTGCACATCCGTCTCCATGGTCAAAATGCTGGGATTTTTGGACAGCTCTTCCGAAATTCCATATACGCCGTCTAAAAATGTGGCAATCTCCCCTGCTACAAGCTGGGATTTATCCTGGCTTCTGCCATGAATTTCCTTTTCGTAAGACATCATAAAAATAACTGCAACAATTCCTGTCAAACCTGCTGCCACTGCGCATACAACCCCTATCATGGGTAACAGCAGCTGTTTAAAAATACCCGACCCTTTCATCCGTAACTTTATATCCTTTCTGTCCAAATCCCAGGAACGCCGTGGAATAAAATGCAGAAATTGCCAGCAGGCTGCGCATTTTATTTCGCAGCAGTTCCTTATATGCCAAATTACTATTTATTATCATAAAGTATTTATGGGAAAATGTCTAGCAAAAATGCACATTTCATCGTTTAGCCGCCAAAAATAAAAGGATAACGGGAACCGGACATTCTGCCAGCATTTTGATATGGCTGTCTCAAGCCTGCCGGACGTGGCAAAAGGATGCCAGGTATTTTATATGTGGTGGACCTCCAATCCGCCGAACCGGACATTCCCGGAAATAAACAACGTATTTCCTCCGTCAGCAGGCTCATACCTTCCATTTTCGTCCACACCGCCGAAGAGAGCATCCACGTCTATGACCACCTTCCAGCTCCCCGGCACATACAATTCCATGCTGCCAAAGGAAACGTTCACGACTGCCTGTGCGTTCCCATCTACAGGAACCGCCTGGTCAAAATATACGCCAAGGCTTCCAAAGGTGCTCTCCAAATCTGCCCTGCAAAATACAGGGCTGTCAATATATTTGGTCGTCTCCCCAAAACGGACTGTGCACTGCACCTGCCCTTCCTCCTCCATGTCAATCACTTTGCTTGCATCCTTCCAATAAAAGCCCGGGTCTTTCGTTTCCCTTTTTTTATGGAAAACCATGTTAAGCCCAATCGTCCCAAGAAGCGCTGCCGCCAGGATGGGCCAGGGGGTCAGCCGCACGATGCCAAGCTCCCTGGCATACACAATCCCTAAAAACGCCAATGTAAACAAGATTCCGCCAAAGCTTCTCTGAAACAGGTTTTCCACCAGAATCCCCACCAGAAAAATCGTCAAAATCAACCGGACAAGGTGGATTTCATGAAAAAAACCTGTTCTGCTTGTCATAATAAAAACTGCTCCCAGAATGAGCAGAAGCCCCCAGAATATTTCTTTCCTTCTCTTCATAATTTTTTCCTCTTTTCCGCCAGTCTTTCCACCAACATTTTATAATAATTCCTGGACACATACACCCGTTTGTGGCTGTGCATAAATTCCACCAAACTGGATGCTGTAAGGTTCCGGGTAATGGAATAAACCTGATTGAGATTTACAATGGCTGATTTGGAAATCCGCAAGAATGCATTTGGCAAAAGCTCCTCCAGCTGGTACAGCTTATATCCGGTCTCCAGCATTTTATCCCGGGTGTGGGCATATATGATTTTATTCTCTGTCTCAAAAAAGAGAATGTCCTCCAGGGGCAGATAGTACTCCTTATCCCCCTGCCGGAGAGCCATGGAGCTTCCAGTCCCTTCCAATCCCATGACAGCGGCCTGCACCTGCAGAACTTTTTCATTGATTTCCCTGCAGCGAATGATGACCTCCTCTTCCTGCAGGGATTCATCCGTCTCAATCTTCACTTTCATTACCCGTTCCTCCATAGCTCCATTATACTAATTCCGGCAGGAGTGTAAACAGGAAAACGCCAAGAGGTAAGAATTTGCTGCTAACAGGGAACTGCACTCTGATTATCCATGATTGCTTATGGCATGGCCTCTTTCCAGCCTTAGAACCTTAAATTTATCTCTATTCCGATATCCACAGCATCTGAAATATCCTGCTAAACCGGAATTTCATAATGGTTCTGGCTCATATCCCATTTCCTGTATTTTCAAATATTCTTCCCGATTGTCTTTTGTTTTCATGAGCTTTTAGTGTCAATCCTTTTTTACAAAAGATTAACATTTCCCGTTTATACCGTTCAAAGATTTCATCCATCACATATGTCCTTGCATCAATAATGATTCTCTCATTTTTATGCATTTTATACATATTTTACCTTTGACATATAGAACTCGTCCAAATACCTTCCTTCGACGAATACCGATTTCCGTTTCGTGCCCTCTATTTTGAAGCCATTCTTTTCATACAGATGCTTCGCAATTTCATTTTCGCAGATTACAGTTAATTCTAAACGGGTAACCGCCTTTTCTTCTGCCCAGATATCCAATTCTTTAAAGAATTCTGTCCCAATGCCTTTGCAACAGTAATCTTTTAAAATCCCAACAACAATGTACGCGGAATGGGCAATGCGTTTCAATCTGCCTTTTTGTGCCGATAAATATCCTACCAATCTGCCATCCGATTCCGCGGCAAGCAGAAAATCTTCTCCTTCTGCCGAATCGCGTATGAGAGTTTCAATTTGAGAAAAGTTCCTTGTTCTTTCACCGGGTTCATATAACATATATTTTGTCTCATAGTCTAATTGATTCATCAATTCCCAGAATTCTTCTGTTTCATCCTGAGATACATTCCTATACTTAATTTCCATCAAATTCATCTCCCTTGAGAAATCTCATCAATCAGTTTCAGTTCTTCTTCGGTGATCTGTGCACAGGAAATTGCTTTTACATTGTCGAGAATCTGCTGTGGTTTGGACGCGCCGATCAGTACGCTTGTAATATCCCTCATACATTGGGATAATCACCAGATATTCTTATTCTCTGTATAGACTTGATATGGAAAAAGCGATATAATCCTATTTGTTAGGCAGTTACAAACAACTTCCTGCGCAAAATGGCAAAATTCCTACAGTGTAATTTTCTGGTTTATCCAGGTTAGGAGGCACAAGATGAAAAACCAATATAATAAAACTATCACAGCCTGTTTTGCAGCATCTATCGTACAGGCAATCGTCAACAACTTTACACCTCTGCTGTTTTTATTTTTTCAAAGGAATTACCATATTCCCCTCTCCCAGATTACGCTGCTTGTGACTTTTAATTTTGGAATACAGCTTATGATTGATCTTCTTTCTGTAGGATTTGTTGATAAAATAGGGTATCGCCTATCCATGATTATTGCCCATGTTTTATCCGCAGCCGGCTTAATTCTTCTTACAATTTTACCGGAAATCCTGCCATCTCCTTTTGCCGGGATTTTGATCGCTGTCATGATCTATGCAATTGGCGGAGGGCTTTTGGAAGTTCTTGTCAGCCCAGTGGTGGAAGCATGCCCTTCGGACAATAAAGAGAAGGCGATGAGTATACTGCATTCCTTTTATTGCTGGGGCCATGCAGGGGTTGTATTGATTTCAACTTTATTTTTTTATACGGCGGGTATTCAATATTGGAAAATACTGGCAGTTTTCTGGGCGCTTATCCCCATGGGAAATGCCTTTGCCTTTACAAAAGTTCCCATTGCCCCGTTGATAGAAGATGGGGAAAGCGGCTTGCAATTAAAAGAATTGTTCCATATGAAAGTATTCTGGATTTTGCTGGTGATGATGGTATGTGCAGGCGCCAGTGAACAGGCAGTCAGCCAATGGGCCTCCACATTTGCAGAGCAAGGGCTTGGCATTTCCAAAACAGCCGGTGATTTGGCAGGACCCATGGCGTTTGCAATTCTTATGGGCACATCCAGATTGTTTTATGGGAAATATGGCGACCGTATTCATTTGGAACGCTTTATGGTTTACAGCAGCTGCCTGTGCATTTTATCGTACTTTGGAATTTCTCTTTTCCCATTTCCAGAGCTTAGCCTGGCTTCCTGCGCTGTCTGCGGGCTGTCTGTGGGGATTATGTGGCCGGGAACTTTCAGCAAGGCATCCAAAGCTTTGCCAAAGGGCGGAACGGCTATGTTTGCATTGCTGGCCCTGGGCGGCGACATCGGCTGTTCCAGCGGCCCCACCCTTGTTGGGCTGGTGTCTGGAGCTATGGAGGACAACTTGAAAATGGGCGTCCTGGCAGGTATCATTTTCCCTGCGCTTTTGCTTCTTGGGATTATCTTATCTAGAAAAGAAAAATTGTGATAATGAACCGCCCCGCAGCAATCGACGGGGTACTAAACCTGTGCAGAAAAATAAACTCCTCCACCATACATTGCCCGCCGTATGGTCATCCTGTTATAGATATTTTTATCATTTCTTTTCCTGCCATTTCCAGCGCCTCCGTATTTCCCATCAAATTTCTTCCTATTTCATCCTTTATTATAACTTGAAACGGTCAAAAATACAATCACTTCGAAACAATCCAAAAAGGGACTGCCCTTTGGCGCGCCACATGGCCATACACCTTTTTTCCCATTTTTCATATATTGTAGGGATAATGTAAATTGGAGGAAGCATATGGCAATATCATCCATTGCAATTTTGGGCGGCGACCTTAGGCAGTGCCATACAGCAGAATACCTGAATAACAGCGGCTGCCAGGCAGCTTGCTTCCACACACTGAATTTTCCCTGCAGCCCCGGCGTCAGCCATGCGGATTCTCTACCTGATGCGCTCTCGGGGGCAGACGTGGTATTGGCTCCAACGCCTCTTACCAAAGACGGCGTCCACCTATTCCAGGCAGACTCTGAGCAGGCGCCCTGCCTGTTATCTGAAGTATGGGATGCGTTAAGCTCTGACCAGATTTTCGCTGTTTACAGCCTTTCTTCGGACATTGCACAGCTCTTGAAAGAAAAGGGATGCCAGATAGTACAGCTTTCCCAGCTTCCTGTTTTCGCCAGGGAAAATGCATTGCTGACCGCAGAGGGGCTTTTATCTGAAATCATCCGATACACTCCCTTTTCTCTGTCCTCTGCAAGGGTTTTACTGCTGGGATACGGCTGCTGCGGATCTGCCATCAGCTCTTTGCTGCATCCTTTATGCCGCAGTATTTATGTGCTGGAGCAGGAACCGGAAAAACGAGAATTGGCAGAGAAAAAAGGCGTCTGCCCCATCCAGGAAGAAGACTTTTCCACCGTACTGCCCCGCTGCAATATAGTGGTCAACACAATCCCCGCCTTTGTTCTGGAGCCTGAAGAGATACGAAAGCTTCCTGGTTCCTGCCATATTTTTGATATTGCATCCGCTCCTTTTGGTTTTTCGGAAGATATTACAGAGAAATTCCTGCTTCCCTATTTCCGGCTTCCAGGCCTTCCGGGACGGTTTTCTCCTGTTTCTTCCGGCCAGATGATTGGAAAAATAGTAGAAAGGATCACAGATTATGTCTTATGATTTTCACGATAAATCCATCGGCATCGGTTTTACCGGTTCCTTCTGTACCTATGAAAAAATTTTTACTGCACTGGAAGAGTTGAAAAATACCGGAGCCAGTCTGCTTCCGGTATTTTCCCTGAATGCTTCCAACCTGGATTCCCGGTTCGGCACAAGTGCCTCCTTCCTGGAACGGGCGCGGAAGCTTACCGGAAAGGAACCCATCACCACGATTCCAGGGGCAGAGCCTATCGGCCCCAAAGGATTGATGGATATTCTGGTGATTGCCCCTTGTACGGGAAACACCTTATCCAAACTGGCAAACGGCATCTCCGACACCCCGGTGCTGATGGCTGCAAAATCCCATCTGCGCAACAACAGGCCGCTGGTGCTTTCCCTTTCCACCAACGATGCCCTTGGCATGAACCTGAAAAACATTGGAATCCTCTTAAACACGAAAAACATCTATTTTGTTCCCTTCGGGCAGGATGACTATCAGGCAAAACCCAATTCCATGACAGCCTTCACGGAGCTTCTGCCTGAGACCATTGACTGCGCCCTTGCTGGCAGACAGATCCAGCCGGTCATCCGCAGCCCCCATGTTCCAATGAAAGCGAAAACATCCTGATGCATTTTTGAGCGAAGGCTGCCCATTTACCGGGCAGCCTTCTTTCACAAATATATCTATCTTCCTTATCTTCCTTTGCCTGCAGCTTTTCCGGTTTACACAGGACGCTTCCCTCTGCTCTTCCTTCACGTCTCAGCCTTTCTGATTCTGTTTCAATTACTGTCCCACCCATAAACAATTCAGGAACCGTTTTTTCTTCGCAAGTTTCTATAAACAGAATTTTTCCAATCCATTCTTCCTTTTTCGGAAACAGGCCATATCTTTCGCAAACTTCCTTTTCATCTTCATATCTGCTATCTGTCAATATATCACAAAGACTTTCCAAGCATCCGCCTGATAACTCACCCTGGAAAATTTCACTTCCCTGCAGAAGTTCAAAACCTCTCTCTTCTTTATGGGCTTTTCTTTCCGTTCCCATGGCAGTTCTTGAAAAATCTTCTCTTTCTTCATACCAAATGCCACTGGATAATTACTGCTTTTATGAACTCTTCATCTTCCATCAATATTTCCACAAACAGGACAAAGCATCCACTCTACTTCCATTACGCTAACTCCTCAACATTAAAACTTTCTGTTTTTAAATCACAATAATGCCTGCCCTTTATTGCTGTAAATTTCAATACGCAATAGTCCGGGTCAGTTACACCCTGCTTATAATACATAGTATCCCCTATACACCAGATTTCCCGCTTTATATCATCATCTTGCAAAACTTCCATTGTACCAGTCAGCATAATGCCTTCAAACTTAAAACGACCTCTATTATAAGAATAGATACTTGCCTTCGGATTCCTCATAAACTGTTGTGCACGCATGGAAGATGTATTTGTCGAAAAATAAAAGCAATTCCCCTCTATTTTGCGTGGTGTAAACATTGCTTTCATATTGGGAAAACCCTCTTCATCCACAGAACCGATAAATATTGTTTTTTGTTTTTGGATAAATCCGATGATATGTTGTCTTGTTTTCATTAGAACTCCTCCTTGCTTAAAATTATCTGCTTGAATGCAGATTTTTTATCAAGGTTTCAAGTATTCGAGCAAGATACTGTTCAAATTGTTTTTGCTCCTCTTCTGAAAAACCTTGATAAAACAACATGTTCATTTGCTGGGATACGGCTTCATATTCTGCTTGTAATGACTTTGCATAATCCGTAAGCGACACAATAGTCTGGCGACGATTCTTAGGATTGATATTCCTTTCCACAATTCCCTTATTAACCATGCCATTTATTACAACGGATACTGTGTTTTTAGCAAGGGAAGTTCTTTCACTTATTTCGCTGATTGTAAGATTATCTGTTTTCCACAAAATAAATAAGATTCTCCCCTGTCCGCCACTTATTTCAATGCCATTTTCGAGTAATAGCCTTTCAAAAATCCTATCTTGAAGCTGTTTGATCTGCGTAATATAAAATCCACCCTTTGTTTCCAATCCAGCACCTCTATTCCTATTAGAATAATTCTATATAGAACAATTATTAGTTTACCATGATTTTGTTCAAAAAGCAACTTGAAATCTCTCATAAGTGCTGTACCAATGCCCATATTCCTCATACAATGAAACAGCAAATGAGGGCGTTTCATCATCAATATGCCCGTAATCATTCATAATACGAACCCATACTGCGCCTATAATCTTCCCTTTTATTTCCGCAGCGAAACACCAATCATCTTCTTTCCCAAAATCTTCAATATATACTTGCAGCTCTGGCTTTCAATCATAGATTTCGGCGGTTTGTCCATGCCCTCTGGAATAAAAATTGGAAGCGCCAATCCCACGGCAAGGCTTCATTCTTCCATTCCAGCTTTCACGGGTAAATGGTATTCTTAGAATAAATTCTTCATGAGATACAAGCTCAAAGCTTTCTTTGTAACAATCTGGTATGTCTGATTTTGGCAATGGATGAGCTGCTTGCATATGCAAGGCTCTATCTTGAGGGAAATATGCAGATGTGGGTAAAGGCAGAATATTCTTGAGAACTGTGGCAACATATTTATTCTTTATACAGAGGACTGGTTAAAAATAAACCAGCCCTCTATTTATCCGAACTATCAATCTGCTTTATTCAAATAATTATATCATTGTAAGTCCTTTTGGAAGTTTTTTGTGTCTTTCCCATCATATAACCGCTATGATTTCTTCCATCTTCCATTTCTTTGCAGGGAGAACAACCGCTTTCTCACCAATAATGTCTCTTATGATGCGCAGCTCCAACTGCTGCCGATGCCTGAAATGCACTATCATGTCCTCAAACGTGCGATATCCGTTTTTTTCTCCATATGGGGAGTGAACCAGATATTCCAGCATCAATGAATACCACAATTCATTCCCCGAAGAATCGCTGCGTTCTTCTTTTATGGTTTTTATCGCTTCTTCCACCTCATCACTGTATAAATATAACAGGAGAAATTGTTCTTTCTTTATCTTGGCATAAAGTTCATAGTAAAATTCTACAATTTCACCATCACTTAACTGATGGAACAAAATCAAATCTTCCATGATATTCTGAAAAAAAGAACACTCGAACAGATATCCTGTTTCTGAAAAATTTGAATATCTGGAAAAAATAATAGCTTTCAAATCCTGCGTCATCCATGCGCACCATGCCAATTCAATGGGTGAATGATCGCCTTCTCTGCAAACATGAAATTCTGGAACGGCAGTGTTGATACGATTTAGCAGCGTGGATTTTCCCATTCCCTGAATTCCTTCTATAAAAACATTCTTCATATACTTTTCTCCCTGCCCTGCAATTCAATCGTTTTCGTGGCAGCCTTTTGACGAAATCTTACATCATGTTCCACAAACAGCATCGTTGGTTGATATTTCAAAAGTAATTTTTCAATCTGCATTCTTGAAAAAATATCAATATAGTTTAAGGGTTCATCCCATATATAAAGATGTGCCGGCATCTGTCATGTTCTTTTACGGGGTCAAATCCGATCACCTCATATATCAGGAGGACGATATTGTAATCATCACTTACAAAAAAACTGTATCTTCTCTAATTCTGTCACGGGTCTTATTTCCGCAAACAGGACAGTGTATCCATTTTGTTTTTTTGTTCATATCTTACGGTTCTCCTTTGAGCGCATTTTCAACAGCCTTTTTTATGACAGTGCTTGAATTGGTTGCGCCAGAAACTGCATCAACATTTATTTTCTGTTCCTCAATTATTTTCTCTATAACTGTTTCTGCGGCTTTTCCACGTTCATGCCTATGCTCCAAAATGTTAATACTTACAATTTCCCCATCTTCTACAGTTACTTCCACTTTGGCATATATAAAATCCACATCATATTCTCCGACATAAATTCCATCGGAAACATCAGCAATATCTATTTCCCCAAAAGCAGTTTCCCCTACGGCTCGTTTATAATCAGCAGCTTTCTTTAAGTAAACCGCTCCACAAATCAGACCAATAAGTAATAGAAGCAAAACGATAAATGAAGTTATTTTCTTTTTGGATATTCTCATTTTAAGCACCTCTCAATCTTTCTGGCTATGTGCTTTGGAAGCTCCTTTTTAGAAGATGCACCTGCATAAACCACTTTGCCTATTGGTTTCATGCCTGCAGTCTTAAAAAATTCGTCCATATTCCGTATTGCCCCTCTGCTTTGTCCAAATATCCATGAAAATGGGAATGGCGTATTGCAGGAAGTCAAAACCATATATTTTTTCCCTTTCAGACGTGGTTTGGGGAAAGTACTTGTTTCTTCCATAGCTGTTCCTAATAATCGGTCAAATAAGTTTTTAACAGGGGCAGGAACATTCGCCCAATAAACAGGAGCCGCAAGAAAGACTATTTGACATTCACGCAAAAGGCTGGCGATTTCCTGTATATCATCATTTTGCGTACAGACTTTCGTGTCTATACAGTTACGGCATCCTGTGCAGAATGAGATATTTTTTTCATACAGATTTATTTTGGTCACCATATAGCCTTTCTCCTCTGCTCTGCGGATTGCAATATCCATCATAGACGCCGTCTTTCCGTTTCTATGAGGGCTGCCTAAAATTGCAAGCACCAGTTTCTTATTCGTGGTCATTTCACTCACTCCTTTTCCATCGAACGGTACAACATATCAAAACCATATTCTAAAAACTGATTTTTCGATAAGTGTATTGTTTTTTCAATGTATTCCTCTTTATTTGCCGCCAACTGGATAAGCCCTGACAACATCCCCCAAAACTGCATAATAGTAGGCATGATTTTTATGTCATCACGCAAATCGCCTTTTTTCATGCCGCTTACTAAAAAATCCTTTATTTTTTTATTTATTTCCTCCCCGACTTGATATGTTTCCTTTTCTTCGGGCAAATAATTTTGGCTTTCAAAATCAATGTTAATTTTATCCAATACCATTTTGAAATAAAAAGGAAATTCTTCTTGGTACAGGACTAACCCTCGGCAAATCGTATCATACCTTGCTTTTGTTTCCTCCTGCTGCTCCAAAGCAGAAATTATGTAACTGTAAAGCCTTTTCATGCTGTCTAACACTAAAAAGCCGATAATTTCCTCTTTATCCTCAAAGTACACATATAATGTTGCTTTGCTATATCCAGCAGCTTTTGCTATATCATTCATGGAAGTTGCCGTAATCCCTTTCTCCATAAACAATGCCGAAGCGGCGGCGGCAATATTTTCTCTATGTACGCTTTTGGGTTCTTTTTTTCTGCGTGCCATCTATAGATCTCCTTTCAACAATTAAACCGTCGGTTTAATTATATTTCATTGATACGATTTTGTCAATCTGCTTCGATTTATATTCACAAAACTCTCCCGAAAAAAGCAGCAGAGATTTCTCTCTGCCGCCCATATGCAATGCTGTTGATAGCAGTGGAAATAACGGGTATAATTATAATCACTTGGCATGAAATTGTCGAAAATCTGTCTTTTATCCGTTACGATAAAGGGATTAACTGATAAGGAGCATTGCCTATGAAATACAAGATACTGATTATTGATGATGAAGAAATGATATTATCCATGATGGAAAAATGTTTAGGAGAAGAATTTTCCGTATATACGGCGGAAAATGCAAAAAAAGCGTTAGAACTATTAAACGTAATACCAGATATTATATTGTTGGATATCAATATGCCAGAAATGGACGGATTGGAATTGTGCCAGCTTATTCGAGGGCATATATCCTGCCCGATTATTTTTTTGACAGCACGGGTAACGGAACGGGATGTGATAAAGGGGCTGTCTGTCGGCGGGGATGATTATATTACGAAACCTTTTCGCATGGATGAATTATTGGCAAGAATTTCGGCACATCTTCGGCGTGAAGAAAGAAAAGGCACGGCAGAAAATCTAAGGTTTGATGAAGAATTGATTATTGATTACAATAGCCGAACGGTATTTTATGGCAGGGAACAGATAGACTTCTCAAATAAAGAATTTGAGATTATCCGTTTTCTTTCCCAAAATGCAGGCATGGTTTTTGACAGGGAAACTATCTATGAAAAACTTTGGGGATATCATGGCGAGGGCGATAGCATTGTAGTAAAAGAACATATCCGAAAGATACGGAATAAGCTGTCAGTTTATACGGATAAAAACTATATTGAAACAGTATGGGGAGTTGGTTATAAATGGGCAAAATAAAAACAAAGTCGCTTAGGACATCTATGGCAGTTACTTTTTTAATTACGATATGTGTGACTGCCCTGTTATCGTCTATCACTATCTTTGCGGCAAACCAAGTGCAGCATGAAATATTAAAGAAACGGTATATGACGATAAATTCCCCTGATTTTCAGATGGATGAGAACACAGGCAATTATATTTTGGATATTGATAACAACAATATCACATGGCAGCCTTTCAGCACATGGGATACTGTCGCCTATTATGGCTCTTACGCTGCTATGGCTGGTCTGCCTGTTTTTTATATTGCTGTCGGGATTGGGGCGGCTGCGGCGGTATATTACCGAAAGAAGCTTCGGGAGCCTATCACACAGTTACAGAATGGCGTAGAAAGAATACAGGAGGATAATCTTGACTTCCACATTGAATATGACGGTGATGATGAGTTAGGGCGGTTATGCTGTTCTATGGAAAAAATGCGCAGGGAGCTTCGGCAGAAACACAAAGCATTGTGGGAATCCTTAGAACAAAGGAAATTATTGAATGCTTCGGCAGCCCATGATTTAAGAACGCCGATTACCGTCCTCAAAGGATATTTAGACTATTTAGAGAAAAATATTCCACAGGATAAGCTTACGGAAGATATGCTTTTCGATACGGTATCATCTATGCAGGGGGCAGTAAACCGATTGGAGCTATATGTGGAGAGCGTTCGGGATATTGAAAAAATTGAAAATATTGAAATTGAAAAACGGTCTGAAAATGTGAAGCTATTATTGAGTGAATTAAGAAGCAATGTGCGGCAGCTTGCGGGAGATAAAGAAATCATTATTTCAAACGATATTACGGTGGACAAAATTCAAATAGATCAGGGCGTGTTTTTTCGGATTTTAGAAAATCTCCTGCAGAACGCATTAAGATATGCAGAAAAACAAGTAAGCATAAATCTTTCCCACAAAAAAGATTTTCTCATTCTTACCGTAAAGGATGATGGGAAAGGTTTTTCAGCGGCAGATTTGGAAAAAGCAACTACTGTATTTTACAGCAATGATAAGGAAAAACAGCATTTTGGGATAGGTCTGAGCGTATGTAAGATACTTTGTGAAAAACATGGCGGTTTGCTGTATGTCGGAAATCAGAAAGAAAAGGGGGCATGTGTAACCGCCAAATTGAAAATCTTTTAATATCCTTTTCGGAAAATTGGCTTTTCTATTATAAAATCTCCTTACAACACAAGTAAGGAGGTTTTTGTATTTATGGAAATTCGAAAGGATACCTTTATACCCAGCCGGGCACACGTGCCATACGGCAAAAACAATGAAATTGTAATAAGAAATCTTTCCAAAAACTATGGAAAAAAGACAGCCCTTGAAAATGTATCCGTTACGATCCATTCTGGAATGTACGGGCTTCTTGGGAAGAATGGCGCAGGAAAAACAAGCCTAATGAGAATTTTGGCGACGCTATCAGAAGCGTCAGGCGGGGAAATCAGTATGAATGGTATCCCAATCAAAGAAACAGGTAAAATACGGGAAATCGTAGGTTATCTTCCGCAGGATTTTTCTTTTTACAGAGGTATGAGTGTTTATGGCACAATGGATTACCTTGGGCTTCTATCGGAAATTCCAGATAAAATCCGAAGAGAAAGAATATTGGCATTACTTGAACAGGTAAATCTAAAAGAAGATATGAGGACGAAAGTGAAGGCTTTATCGGGTGGGATGAAAAGACGGCTGGGGATTGCACAGGCACTGTTACATAACCCGCAAATCCTTATTGCTGACGAACCGACAGCAGGGCTTGACCCAGAGGAACGTATCCGTTTCCGAAATCTGCTAAGTGAATTTGCAGAAGACAGGATAGTGATTCTTTCCACCCATATTTCTTCGGATGTTGAATCGTGTTGTGAAAATATAGGAGTATTGAACAATGGGAAAATGATATGGAATGGCAGCACGGAAGAACTGGCGGGGCAGGCAGAGGGAAAAGTTTATCTTATTTCAGCGGCAAAAAAGCAGGATAAAAATATCAAGGAAAAGTATGCTGTCTTAAATATCATTTCTTCACAGTCAGGCACACAGTACAGGGTATTGTCAGACGTGGAGCCAGAAGAAAAATATGTGCTTCAACCCCCTACGTTGGAAGATGGGTATATGTATCTGTTAAGCCAGACTTAAGGGAGGGATAGAACGATGAAGTTATATTTTAAAGAGTGTAAAAAAATTGCGGCAAGCGTGATTTATTATTTCTTTATCGCTATTTTGGCTTTTAGCTGGTTCCAGAATTTTCGGGGAGTGACAAAAACAGAAATCAATTGGGAAAAGGGTATTCCCCCAGCAGATATAGGTTTTGAACGCTCATTACTGTCCAAACCATCCGAGGAGGATGATTACTTTGGCAGTAAAGTTTCAGAGGATGACCCAGCGGCAATCATGATAGGCGTTACAAGGGCGTTACTGTCAGAATATGAAAGCAATCGTTACGCTACATATCCCCTTGGATACTATAAAGCAATTACACTTAGCGATGATGAGCAAAAACGTGTACTTGAAATACTTTGTGAAATAACGGGATTGACGGAAGAACAATTAAAGGATTTGCCAGAAGATTATTTTCCAGCAGTCACAGGCACAATCATTTCCTTTGACGCAATGAGTGCTGATGAGAATGGAAATTTGAATACGGTGATGGGAAATAGGACAGACACAGAAAGCGGAGATGATAAATATAAGCATTTTATATCACAGGTCACTTATGGACATTTCAAAGAGCTAATGCAGGAAATGGAAAGTATTATAGGTGAAAACGGTTCACAGTATTCCCCCGAAATGATGATTACCTATTTTGGCATGTCTGAAATGACTTATGAGGAAGCATGTGAGGAATATAACCAGACATTCAGCAATGATAAAGTGACAGGCGGTTTTGCACGGTTATTTTGTGATTATATAGGATTGGAACTAGGCTTGTACCCTATATTTTTGGTAGTGCTTATATGGATGAAAGACCGTATGGGCAATGCGTCAGAATTGATTTACAGCAAAAAAATATCTTCGGCAAGACTGGTGGTTTCAAGATATTTGGCAGGTATCACTATGGTTCTCCTGCCTGTTCTGCTGTTAAGTTTTGAATCCCTTGTGCCGCTTATATCGTTTGGCGCAGGGAAAGGTATTTCAGTAGACTATTTTGCGTATATCAAGTACATTTTATGGTGGCTTCTGCCAGAGGTCATGGCGGTATCCGCAATCGGAATATTTTTCACTTTGCTCACAGACTCTCCGATTGCGATTGCCGTTCAATTCCTTTGGTGGATGGTTGATAAGGGAGTAACTGGACTGTCAGGGGACACGGGAGCAGCAACTTTAATGATAAGGCACAATACATTGCGTGGCTATGAAGTGATACAAGATGGATTTCAAATGATTTGTAGGAACAGGCTGCTTATGGCGGGAATCGGTATTCTATTTGTCATTCTGTCCATATGGGTTCTTAAGTTTAAGCGGAAAGGAAAAATAAATGCGGCGAATATCTATCACAAGTGTTTTGGGCATATGCAGGACAAACTTTCTTTTGGCAGTAAAAAATAACTTATTTTTGGCGGCGGCTTATTTGCTGATAATTCCTTTACTAAGGGGGATTGCAAATTTAGATATGGTTCGTTCGGCGGAATGTTTGGAACAGGCTGTAATACTAACAGGAATATTTCTCATAGCTCCGCTGCCTGCCCTAGAACAGTCTAAGGCAATACAGGACGTAGTCTGCACAAAGAAAATCCCTCATTGGAAAATCTTATTGCTGCGGTTCATCATGTCAATGCTGCTGCTAATTCTGATGGTATGCCTGTTCTCTGGAATTATGGTATGGAAAAACTGTATATTTCCCTTTGTGCCTTATGTGGCAGGGACAGTGATAAGTGCAATGGCATTGGGGAGTCTTGGATTTGCAGCAGCTATATTCAGCAATTCTGTTATTGTAGGTTACTTGGCGTCAATCGGATATTTTCTTTTAAATTCTTTGGGGAATGTATCAGAGGATAGTATTTTCTATTTGTTCTCAATGGGAAAAGGCAATCATTCCACAAAGATATGGCTTTTCGGTTTAAGTTTGCTGGTAATTGCAGTAGTTTTTATTTATGAAAGAAGAAAGAAATATTGATAAAAATCATCGTGGTACTTGCCCACCGAATAAAAAAACGAGGTTCGGCGGGTGACTTCTATTGCCTTTTCTTCATCATCATTAAAAGTTAATATTAGTATCTTAGCTATGGTATCAGCCCTCCTTTGCTGCTTAGACCCTTTGCCCCCTTATGATACGTCCGGGCAATTCATTTCTCAATGTTCTTCTCTTTTGTAATTAAAATTCGCCCCCATTAGAGAAATTAAAATATCTGCCTGTAATCCCATATTATTTACTTCGTTTAATGCCGGGGCATTTAACTCTTTTACTTGTGGACTATCAGAGTATATCGCTTTATGTTTTCTTTTCTTTGGTTTTTCTTCATCATCGCCCCAGTCAAATTCCAAATAGAAGCCACCTGTCCCGTCCTCATGGATAAATACGCCATTGCCTTTTACCTCTCCGCCAGTCAATTTACTTGACCACGGTATATCTTCGATTGATTTATACACTTTCTGCCTAAAAACACTATCATTTTTCATTCTTAGTAAGGTTTTCTTTGAGATAATCACATTCCGTCCACCGTACATATCATATTTTTCCAATATTGCAGTATCATACATTTCCGCTTCTGTATCTGTTTTTTCGCAACTGTAATCTACAACAACCGTATTAACATTAAATTTTTCGTCCAGAAATTTCTTCATTTCTGCAATATCCGTGTCCTCATTTACCTGCTGTAAAAGTTTTTCAAATTCATCTCCACACTTTATTCCTTTATCCAATATGGTATTTCCTTGTGCTGCAATACTTCTTAATAACTCAAGTGACTGTATATCCATATCCTCAAAACCTCCTTTTCACTGAATATATTTCTCTTTAACACAGCCCTGCCACCAAGCAGAACCGCTTATAACAAATTCCATCCATACAGCCATGCAGCTTCAAGCAGGCTCTGTTGATACCGTTTATCTAACTCT
>CANDGI010000027.1 GCA_947384285.1 uncultured Lachnospiraceae bacterium | reverse complement strand
GCTTCATCAAAGGTAATTTCCGTTGTCGGGTCTACCATTGGCAGACTGTACGCCCTGCCCTTGATTACCTTGTTGGGATACTTGGAAATATAGATAGCGTCTACCTCTTTCCCTCCGATAATGAACATTTCCGGGGTAACTGCTGCCCTCGGATTCTCAAACCGGACCATAATAGAGGGAATCCCCCTATCATCAAAAACCGCTACATTGTTGTGCTTGATTGCTTCACTCATTTCCTCTTTTCCTCCTACTTTTTAGAATAAATTGAATGTAACTTTATGCTTCCTCTCCGTCTTATGCTTTCCTCGGTATGCAATCCCGAATCAAAGAACGCACAAAACGTAGTACCGCCGATTATGCTTGTCGCCACGATATGCGACCCGATATTATGAAACTCACACTTTTTCACGTTCCTGTACGCTACCGTGTGCTTTTCCGTTTTGCTTGCCACGCTATCCCTCCTTTCCTGCGGTCATTCTCTCTATTGCCTGCTGCTCTTCCTGCATATCCTGTACCGCCTGCCTAATCTGCCTGCAATCCTCTTTCAGACAATCCGCCACGGCTTCCAATACCTCCAACGGCAACGCTTCATCTACTACCACGCTACCGACCATATCCGCCAATTCCCTAGCCTTTTCCTGCAACGTTTCCCATACCATTTCCACACTTATACCGTCCTTTGTGCGACTTCCGCCCGATAGGGTGTACCTCCACGCTTTAACTCGTTGTAGATAGTCGCACGGTGGACCCCGATAGTGTCAGCAATTACAATCACTCTCGCCCCCTGCTCTTTCATTTTTTCAATCCGTTTTCTGTCCTCATAGTTCAATCGCCTATTACCTTTTCTCACGCTTTCTACACCTCCTATCGCTCCAAAATAAAAAAGGAATGTGCCAAAAGTCCTAAACCCTTGACACATTCCCTATAAAAGCGTATAAAAAAAGAAATGCGATAGAGTTTATTAACTCTTGTCGCATTTCATTTTACAATGAAGCTTGTTCTGCCTGCTCTGCCAAAGTTTTCTTCACTTTTTTCCGAGTAAGCTCCACAAGATTCAGCTTTGTCATATCTACCACCTGGACTGGAACCGTATCCAGGCAGACAGCGTTTCGCAATCTCTGCATCAGCAGCTCCTGGGACTGGGAGGACTTCATATCAATAAAATCTACAATAATAATTCCAGACAGGTTCCGAAGGCGGAGCTGATGTGCAATCTCCTCGGCCGCTTCCAGATTAATCGCAAGGTAATGCTCCTGCACCTGCTTTTTGGATATGCTTCTGCCTGAATTCACATCAATCACCGTCAAAGCCTCTGTAGGCTGGATCACCAGAAATCCTCCTGATTTGAGCCACACCTTTTCCTGCAATGCTTCCTTGAGCCTGTGTTCCAGCCTGTAAAGCTTACTTAAGCTTAACATCGGGTCTTCATAAAAGGTGAGCTTCCCTAAATCCTCCGGCTGGAAATGTTCTAAGTATCCACGGATTTTCCCTAGCAGTTCCAAATCATCCGTAAGGATGGAGCTAAGCTGGGACTGGTTCACATTTTGAAGAATATGAAGATATTCCGGCATGCTTTCCTTTAGGCAGGAAAATACCGTGCGGTAAGGCGCCGTTTCCTTCAAGTGAAAATATTCCTGTTTCAACAATTCATATTCTTCCAGAATCTCTTCCTTTGAAGCGTCCGCTGCATTGGTACGGACAATCACTCCCCATTCCCCGGGATTCCCGAAGCAAAGCTCCTGTTTTAATTCTTCCCTCTTCTGCTCCTCCAATTTTTTGGAAAATCCAATTTGGGTGTTTTCACTGGACAGTACCAGATATTTTCCGGTAAAATTCAAATTGGTGGTAACCTTCGGCGGTTTGGATTTGCTGTTTTCCTTTGATACCTGGACAACCACCTCATCCCCCTGCACCAGCCTTGGGCTGTTTATTTTTTTTACAAACAGCGGACGCTTCATCTCATCCAGAGGATAATAGCAAGGCATGCCCGGGGCAATTTCGATAAAGGCCGCGTTTAAGTTCTTCACGATATTTTTTACCCTTCCCACGTAAATATTTCCTAGAATGCTCTGCTGGTTTAGGGGCTCTAAGGTGATTTCCACCAACCTTTGTCCAGAATAAAGCGCCGTTGCAATGCAGCATATATCATTTCGGTTTAATTTGGTAATCAGCAGTGTGTTTCCCACAAAATATCCTCCCCCAATGCTCCCAGCGGCAGAAATTCCGGGAATTTTTTTCCTTCTGCGGCAAAGGTTTTCTTTAATTGTTCCAGATGCTTCTGGTAATCCGCCCGCTCTTTCTCTCCTTTAACCGGAATCTCTTCTGATTTTGCATAAACCTCCAGGCGGTGTACCTGGAATCTTAAGAGGTTATCATCTAATTGGCAGAACCGGCAGAATGCTTCCAGCAACAGTTCCGGCTTTATATTATTGCTGCTTCCAGTACAGACCTTCAGGAATAAGCCGTATTCCGCAGATTGGCCCATGTCCTTTAAGCCCTCATCCTTTACCTTATCCTTTAAGCCCATGTCCTTTAAGCCCATGTCCTTTAACTTTACCGCCTTCATCTCATAGATGAACGGCTTCAAGTCCATGGTAATCTGGCTCTTTTTCGTCTGTTTTGTAATAATGATTTCCGACTGCTTTTCATAAAAAGCCTGAACCTTTTCCTGAAGCTCCTCCAGGGAAGAAAAGAACGGCTCATACCCTGGTTTTTCATACACAAGGTAATCTGCAGCCGCCACCAGCGACATAGAAGTTTTGGCTGTATCGGGAAGCCTTTTATACTCCAGGATAGAGATTCCTTCCACCATAGCCTGGTTTAAGGCTTCTATGGATTCCTGGCTGGATTTGGAGGTATTCACTTCAATATCGAAATATTCCCCGCCACTGGTAACGCCAACCCCTAAAGGCGCGGCAAAGGACATAATCTGGTGCGGGCTGTAGCCGCCAGAATAAGCAATGTCAATCCCTGCCCGGCGGATTGCCTTTTGGAAATACCGCATCATATCCAGATGCCCGATGAATTTCATCACGCCGTATTTTTGGAATTTAATTCTGATGTTCAAGACAGACACCCCCTTGAAATGCAGCTGCGCCGCAGCCATTGCATTGCTGTTTGCAGTTTAAAGTTACTTCACCGTTCTTAGCCCGCTCCCATTCCCGGAGCAGGAATTTCTTTGTTACGCCGCAGTCGATAAAATCCCATGGCAGGATCTCGTCAAGGTTTCTGGTGCGCTGATTGTAAAATCCAATGGATATGCCGCATTCCTCAAATGCTTCCATCCATTTCTGGTTGTCAAAACATTCACTCCAGGCATCAAAGATGCAGCCCTTCTCATATGCTTTTTGCAAAACCTGCCCCACCCTTCGGTCGCCTCTGGCAAATACCCCTTCCAGGACGGTAACGTCAGCTTCATGCCAGTTATACTTTAGGCTCTTGCGGTTTAACTGTTCTTTCATCTCCTCGTTGACAATCCTTGCCCTTGCCAGATATTCATCTTTTCCATACATGGGCGCCCACTGGAAGGGCGTAAAGGGCTTGGGGACAAAAAAGGATGTGCTGATGGTAATCTGGCACTTGCCATTGCGTCTGTCTTTGGGAATCTCATAATACTTACGGGCAATTTTATCCGCCAGCCTGGGAATGTCCCTCATATCCTCTTCTGTCTCTGTGGGAAGCCCCAGCATAAAGTACAGCTTCACCTTCTGCCATCCTCCCTCAAAAGCCAGGCCAGCCCCGTTTAAGATGGTTTCCTCGGTGAGCCCTTTGTTGATCACATCCCTAAGACGCTGGGAGCCTGCCTCTGGCGCAAAGGTCAGGCTGCTCTTTCTCACATCCTGCACCTTGCCCATCACCTCTAAGGAGAAGGCGTCAATCCTAAGAGAGGGAAGGGAGATATTCACGCCCTGCTCTTTGAAGCCAATCAAATCGTTGATAAGCTCTTTCAACCCACTGTAATCGCTGGAGCTTAAGGAGCTTAAAGAGATTTCTTCATGCCCGGTGTCTGTAAGCATGTCACGGGCGCATTGCTTTAACATGTCCACATCCCGTTCCCTGGCAGGGCGGTAGATCATGCCTGCCTGGCAAAAACGGCAGCCCCGGATACAGCCTCGCTGGATTTCTAAAACCACTCGGTCCTGGGTGGCTTTGATAAAAGGAACCAGCGGCTTTCTGGGATAGGGGGCATGGCTTATGTCCACCACAGCTTCTTTTTTTACCACTGCCGGAACATCTTCATATTTTGGCTGAAAGCTGGCTATGGTTCCATCCTGGTGATACCCCGCTTCATACAGGGACGGCACGTAAATTCCTGGAATTCTGCAGGCTTCACGCAGAAACTCCTGCCTTGTCCCGCCCTTTTCTTTTACAGACTTGTAAAGGTGAAACAGTTCATCATAACGGGTTTCCCCTTCCCCGATATAAAACAAATCAAAGAAATCCGCCAAGGGCTCCGGGTTATAGGCACAAGGGCCTCCTCCAATCACAATGGGATGCTGCTGGGTCCGCCTGGATGACAGCAATGGAATCTGGCTCAAATCAAGAACCTGCAGAATATTCGTATAACACATCTCATACTGTATGGTGATTCCCAGAAAATCCATATCTTTTACCGGAGACTGGGTTTCCAGCGTAAACAGCGGAATCTTTTGTTCTTTCATGATTTCATGGAGATCGCACCAGGGGGAATACACCCGCTCGCAGAAGACATCCTCCCTTTGGTTGAACATATCGTATAAAATCTGTATGCCTAGATGCGACATGCCAATCTCATATACATCTGGAAAACAGATGGCGAAGCGGATATCCACCTTCCCAGGGTCTTTCATGACGCTGTTAACCTCGTTGCCGATATAGCGAGCAGGTTTTTCAATTTTTAGTAATATTTCATCATTTAAGGCTAGTTTTCTCATAGTCTTCCTTTCGATTTTTGTATAAACTTCACAATTTTTTATAACCTGTGTTTATTAAAACCCGATTGTCAATATTATATACATTTCAAGGAAGAACTTCAAGCAAATATGCTGAAATAAAATATCAAAAAGTTCTGCGGCTTATAATCGCAGAATCGTTCAAGGAAAAGCATGCCGCTGTGAGAGATCCAAAAGCAGAGCCTGCAAAATTCTCAAAACCCAGGAAAAATTCTATCTTGCAGATGCTGCCCTCCGGTACAGCGTTCTCGGATACAACGCAGACAGCGCAGCATCCAGCCTTGAAAACATCATGTATTTAGCGTTTTGCAGGCGGAAACTATGAGGGCGTTAAGACAATGCATATCTCGGACTTCCTGCTCAGTCCTGAATATTAAAAGACATAAAAACGCGCGCTGTCTGGCTCACGGGGAAATAAACCACTCTACCACCATCCGCTGAGCCTTTTCCCCGTAATAAATATCCTCATATTCTGTTCCTTTTTTGCTGATCCTGGTTCCAAGAAAAAGCCCTGCCTCCTCGCCCTTTTCTGTAACCACCCGATACCTCATCCCGTTTGCAGCTTTCTCTTCTGACAAGCCCAGCTCCTGTGACCTGCGGATAATCTCTGCCCCTGATGTTTTTTTGACCCATTCCGGGTCCCGCAGTTCATTGAGCTTTTCCCCCAGCTCCGGCGCCAGGTACTTTTGGGCATATGGGAACTGTCCAGCCTGGTTTCGGGTAAGGAAAAAATCTGCTTTTGCAGTTTTTGCTTTTCCGCCGCTTGGCTTTCCCTGCTTTCTTCCATAACGGCTTGCCTCTTCTAAGTCCCCAAAATACAGTTTTTCTTTTTCTTCTCCGGTATACTCCCTGATTTCCCTTAAAAACGGTTCGCCGTATTTTTGAAATTTATGCTCCCCTACGCCGTTTACCTCCAGCATTTCCTGCCGTCCAAAGGGAAGCCTGACACACATGTCCACCAAGGTTTTATCGGAAAAAATAATGTAGGGCGGCAGCGCTTCCTGCCTGGCAATTTCACTGCGCAGGCTCCGCAGACGGTCAAACAGCTCCAATCCCCTTGAATTGAGGATATCTGATTTCCGCCTGTTTCCCGAAGCGCTATCCTGCTTCCTTTCCGGCTGGGGGAGCTGTTCTGCTTCCTTTAATGTAAATTTCCCTATTCCCTCTGTAAGTTCATCGGTTCTGGCAGCCAGCTTCAATAAAGCATATTTGTCCTTTGTGGAATCCAGATACCCTTCCACCAGCATCTGGTTGATCAGACGTTTGATTTTCGGCTCCCCAAGCTTGCTTAATCTTCCATAGGACTTGCATGCTTCCATCCCATATTCCAAAAGCTTTGCCCTGCGGGCCCCGGCCAATGTGCCTGCTGCCACGTTGATGCCGTACCTGCCCCGAAGCTCCTTCACACAGGAGATAATTTCAACCGCTTCTTCTGTCATGTCTGTCTCCACAAACTCTTTCTGGCAATTGGAGCAGTTCTGACATGTTTCTTTTCCCCGCTCTCCAAAATAATTTAAAATATAAGCGCGCAGGCAATTTGAGGTCAAGCAGTAATAATTCATAATGCGAAGCCGCTCTGCGTCCCGCTCCTGGATAGCGGCAAGCTCCTCCCTGGTAAACTCTGGGTTCGGCTCCTTATTTTCTATCAAAAATTGATTAATCATAATGTCCTGAGGAGAATAAAGCAAAATGCATTCGGAAGGTTCCCCGTCCCTTCCCGCCCTGCCTGCCTCCTGATAATAATTCTCCAGGCTTTGGGGCATGTTATAGTGAATCACATACCGGACGTTTGATTTGTCAATCCCCATGCCGAATGCATTGGTGGCAACCATAACCGGACGCCTGTCATAGACAAAATCCTCCTGGTTCTCTCTCCGCTCTTCCTTCCCAAGCCCCGCATGGTATTTTGCTGGCAAAATCCCATCTGCCTGCATTTTCTCATACAGGCTGTCGGTACTTTTCCTGGTGGCGCAATAGATAATCCCGCTGTCGCCAGGGTGGTCTTTTATGTAATCCAGAACATAATCATCCTTCTTTTTGGGCGTCTCAACGGCAAAATAAAGGTTGCTCCTGTCGAATCCTGTCACAAGAAATTCTGGTTCCTGCAATCCAAGGACACAGATGATGTCCTCCTGGACATTTTCGGTAGCGGTTGCCGTAAACGCGCTTACAATGGGACGTTTGTCCAGCTCCTGCATAAACCTTACAATCTTTAAATAGCTGGGGCGGAAATCCTGTCCCCACTGGGAAATACAGTGGGCTTCGTCCACCGTAAGCATGGATATTTCCGCGTGCCTTGCAAATTCCAGGAAACCGTAGGTTTCTAACCGTTCCGGCGCAACGTAAATGATTTTATAGGTTCCCTTGGCTGCAAGCTTTAACGCCTTTGCAATCTGGTTTTCTGTTAAAGAACTGTTGATATAAGCGGCATGGATTCCTGCCTGATTCAAAGACTGTACCTGGTCTTTCATAAGAGAAATGAGAGGTGAGATAACGAGGGTAATGCCTGGAAAAAGAAGCGCTGGTATCTGGTAGCATAAAGACTTCCCAGCGCCGGTGGGCATAACACCCAACACATCCCTGCCGGATAAAACGGCGTCTATGAGGGTTTCCTGCCCTTTTCGAAACTGGCTGTAACCAAAATATTTTTTTAAGATTTCATGTTTGTCCATAGTATATTTTTATCTCTTCTTTCTTGGAATTCTTGCGGGCTGCCGAGAAGTGGAATTTATATACGGTATTTTGCGCAACCTTTGTCATTTCTTGACAGCAGCCGCTTCATAAATATTTGCAATATCTAATATAGCAGATATACATCCCATGTTCAAGAATTTCTGCCAATATAAACCCGAATTATTGAAACCTGATTGTTGCTTTTCACGGAATGGGGAAAGAGGGTAAAACTAGTATAACCCACACTAACCAGCGTGGGTCATGCCTAAAATGGTGTTTGCAGGAATCAGTACCAGAGGAACGACGACAGGCGCAATAGACATCCACAATCCCGGAAGGTTTTTCTGCCCGATCATACCATCCAGCTCTTCCATTGATTTGATATATTCTTAAGAATAACTGCACTCTTCTTAAAAGTATGGATACCCATGGAATCGTAAAACAAAAACGCAGCCAGACAAGGGGCTACCATACCGTCAAGGACTCCCCAGGATTCTCATCCTCAAACTCAAACACGCATTTCTCATAGGCATTGATGACATGGGTATCCTGGTACTTGTCGTACCGCTTCTGGTTCACCCCATAAGACAAATGCACATGCCCATGAAGGAAAAACTTAGGGCTGTACTTCTCAATCAAAGCTCGAAAGGCCTGGAAGCCCTGGTGGGGCAGATCCCGCCCATCGTTTAACTGGTAGGCGGGCGCATGGGTTACCAGTATGTCAAACCCTCGTTTCCGGAAAATCTTGAACCGGAGCTTTGCCGCCCGCTGCCGCATCTGCCGCTCAGTATACTGATATTTTCCCGCACTGTAACGCATGGATCCTCCTAATCCCAGAATCCTCACGCCCTTATGGACATAAATCTGGTCTTCAATACAGATGCATCCATCCGGCGGAAATTTATCGTATTTCCCATCATGGTTTCCATGTACATACAATACCGGCACAGAAGAAAGGGTCACCAAAAAAGAGAGATAAGCAGGATCTAAATCTCCGCAGGAGATAATCAAATCAATATCCTTAAGCTTGCTCTTATCAAAATATTCCCATAACCCCTTAGATTCTTCATCTGCAATTGCCAGTATCTTCATTTTGTAAACTAACCTTCCTGTTTTTTTATCCCTTGCTGCTTGATAATCGGTTTTGCCTGCTCTTTCAACTCTTCCTTTTTGGGAATAGCCCCAATGACATTTTCCGCCAGCCAATCCATGGTCATAATTTCCTCTGGGGAAAGGGTATGCTCTGGATCATCTGTTACGATTCCCGTCTGGGAATATAAAATGCCGGAAAATGGATGGAACAGCTCGGCGCTGATGGAGGATTTCAGCAATCCTGCCAGGCGTTTTAACCCAATGGGCAGATATTTGGAAAAAACCACGTCAATAACATTTTCTGACATCCCCCACCAATAATTGATGGCCTTTTTGGTAGAAGGATCATCATCATATTTCCAGGTTCCATCTAAAATCGCCCAAATTAATTGTTCATAGAAGTTTCCCCAGTGCCATAGGGGCATGGCAAAATTCCTGGGATGGCCCTCATCCATATGGTAAAGACCGAAAAACCGGGACGCCTCCTCAGGGATTACCATATCTCTTCCAGAGACAACGGAGGAGCCGTTTTTCCTGATGTTTTCTTCAATATCCATCTCCTTTTTTGCCGTCCATTCCAGGAAAACCTTAGCCCTGGGGTTAATCATCTTCGCCCCTAAGGCAAAAGCGTTGATGTTGGCTATGGAACCATAAATCGGATAGTCTGCAATATAAGTCAGCCGGTTATTCTCCGCCATCGCCCCCGCAATAGCCCCCATCAAAAATTTTGCTTCGTACATCCTGGAATAATAGGTACGGATGTAACGGTGGGACGTATTCAGGGAACAGTTCAAAATCCGTATTTTGGGGTTGTCAATGGCTGCTTTTACGCTGGCTGGCGCAAAAGGCGGCGTCGTAGTAAAAATCAGATCGCACCCTGTATTGACAGCATCTGCAAGGAGGGTATCAATATTTTCCTGCGTTCCATTTTCATAGCAGACCGTATGTACCTCCCCGGGGAAGGTCTGTTCCAGATGGAGCCTGCCCAATTCATGGGCATAGGTCCAGGCAGAGGTTCCTGGCGTTTTTTCATAAATAAAAGCAATTTTCAGCTTCTGGGGCGCTGCTAAAGATGGCAGATGTATCAAATCAAGCAGCGACTTTTTCTTTTGAACCGGCTTCATTTTCAGTTCAACCTCGGATTCCTCTCCCAGCAGCACAAACTCCTCCCAGCTCTTTGCAATCAATTTCTGCAGCTCGCTGGTGGTTTTTTCATTTACAGCCTCATATCCATACAAGGTAATGAATGAGAGAAAGGCATCCCCAGTGGAAATATTCAGTTTCGCACCGCCCTCTGCCCGGTACTCTGCGCTGAACCGGGTATAGATGGAGCTGAATTTCATCCGGTCTTCCTCTGTCCACGCTTCCCCCGGCTCTTTTCCCACCGCCTCCTGCAATTTGGCAAACCTGCCCTCCTGGGTAAACCAAATATAATTGATGGGTGCTAACTCATAAAACTCCAGAAATTCATAATAAATCCTGTTTTCTTTTTCCTCGGTCTTTTTGGGCACAATACGAGTGACATCCCCTGCAATGGAAACTGCCTCCAGGTATTTCATAACGCTGACCCGTTTGTTCCCTTCGACCACATAAAATTTGTGCATATATTCATAAGCTTTTATTGGATCGCGAATCCCCTGTTCCAGATGGGAATCCAAAAGCTTGCTCCATTTCGATGCAAATTCAGTGTCTTCCCTCAGTATCGGCATAAAGTTCCCTGCAAAAGAATTGCTCCTTCCAAATGTCTTAGTTCCTACAATCTGCTCTATGGGAATCTGCACCAGGCCAAGAGGCACTTCTGAGTAGGAGCCCCGTTCTGGCAGAATGTCATCCAGTACCTGCAGAATCGGCCGCTGCCCATGGAGCATCCTTGTCTGGTAATCCTTTTTTCCTAATTTAAATGCTTTGCTGTAATCTTCTCTTCCCATAATGACCTCCTGCATTCAGCCGTACCATAATTTTCGTATTTACTCTTGTTCTTATGGCTTCTCTTTCCTCTCTATTTCATGTTCGGCTCTATCTTACCACATCTTGGAAGGATAATCTACATTTCTTTTTCATATATTTTGAATCATTTATTCGAAAAAAATACAAATGCTTAACTGGCTGTTTTCATATTTTGCCGATATTGTCCCGTCCATCTGCAAAACCAGGGCTTTTGCAATGGATAAGCCAAGCCCTGTAGATGTCCTGGCCGCCTCAACCGTGTAGAAACGGTCAAACAGCCGTTCCGCCTGCACCCTGCTTAAGCCGGGCGCTGTATTCTCAAACGTAATCTCGCCTGTTTCTGATAAAGCAATGCGCAAATCACCATCGCTGTACGTAACGGCATTCTGCAAAAGATTGGAAAAGATACGCGCCAATGCTGGACGATCCAGCATGCGGACAACCTTTTTTTCTGGAATCTGTATCTTCGGCCTAATCCCCCGCTCCGTAAGGGAAACATAAAATGCAGCAATGCTTTCCTCCAATACATGGTTGATTGCCACCGGCTCTTTCTGAAGCTTATCCTCCCCTGCCAGAACCACCGAATATTGAAAGAGCTCTTCCGTCAGCTGGGCCATCATCTGTGCACGATCCCGGATGACCGAAAGATACCGTCCACAGTTTTCTGTCTTTTCCTCCTCTTCCAGCAAATCCAGGTATCCGCAGATGGCGGCCAGTGGGGTGCGCAAATCATGGGAAATATTCAAAACGGCATTTTTCAGCTCCATGTCACCCTGTAAAAACTGATGCCGCTGCTTTTGGAGTTCCCGCAGCTGGATATTGATGTCATCTGCCAGGCTGCACATATATTTGTCATTGCTGGAAATATCAATCAATGTGTTGGTGTCGGATGAAAGCCTGTGGGCAAATCCGGTTTTTATCTCCTTTGCGGCTTTTTGCAGCAGATATATTTTTGCGGACAGTACAAGGATAATGACAGCCATTATGCCCATAAATATCATAAACCAATGTTCCATAAGTCCTCCATTATGTCTTAACTGATGTCTTAACTATGCGATAGCGAACGTTTCATATTGGGTTGCGGACGGAAAGATTGATTGTTTGCTATTTTAAGTCTTTTTTCTGGAAGATGACAATGCCTGCGCCTGTTGAAAGACAGATGATTAAGCAGTCATACATTATCATTGTACCCAAATTTTGGCTATCATTCAATGCGATTTGGTATAGTTGGGAAACTGGAAGGAAATTATTTAAAAATTCATATACTTTGCGTTTTGTACCTGTTAAGTATTTTGGGTTTTCCTCTTTTTCCCCGGTTATCACTTCTCCTGTATTTTCGTTTACGTAAGCATAGGCGTCATGGTATTCCGGCGCGCTGAGCCTTTGCCAGATTGTCAGGGATGCGAACAGCATAATCATGGTTAGGAGCAGGCAGGCCACAGAGCCGGCGGCTTTATTTTGGATGGACATGGCAAGCAGGAGCAGAATTGCCGTCATAGCCATCATTGCCGCCATTCCAGCCCCTGTGAAGGAAAGAATTTCTATTGGTTCCATTGTTATGCTGCCAAGGAGCAGGAGCCCTGCTGCCAGGGAAACTGCTATATACAATCCATGCATCGTAAGGCAGGCTGCCCCGCAGGCTATAAGCTTGGAAAGATAAATGTTTTTCCTGCTATGTCCCACTGCCAGCTTATTTCGGATGGTTCCATCCCCATATTCCGTCCCGGTAAATATCCCCACAAATACAGCTGCGGCAAATACGATATATATCCCTCCTATGAAAATCAATCCATCGGCAGAGGTATATTCTGCTGGCAATTCTGCATAAATCTTCGGATGCGCCTTTACATCCATCCACCGCATTGCAATGATAAAAATACCAAGCCCTGCCGAAAAGAACAGCCCCAGCCGAAACACGAAGCTTTTCCAAAGCCTTACAAATTCCGCAGATAATAATCTATTCATTCTTTGCACCCCCAATCAGATTGACATAATAACTCTCCAGGCTTTCCCCGCGTTCCTGCATGGAAAATACTTCACAGCCGTATTCTGCAAGAGCCAGCGCAAGTCTTGAAACGTTTACATTTGCATAGATATCAGCATCCCGGCCTGAGAGGATTTTATATTCAAGCTCCATTCCATCCAGCACATGGGCAAGGATTTTCGTATCGCTCACTTCTACATGGATACATTTCCTGCAGGCTTCATTCAATTCCTCCGCACTCATTTCCCGGACCATCCTGCCCTGATCAATAAAGCCGTAATGGGTTGCGAACTTTGCCAGTTCATCCAGGATATGGCTGGATACCAGAACCGTAATCTGCTGCTTACGGTTAAGGTTTGAAATCAATTCCCGCATTTCAATGATGCCTTGGGGGTCAAGGCCGTTGACAGGCTCATCCAAAACCAAAAAATCCGGGCTTCCCACAAGAGCTATTCCAATGCCCAGCCTCTGGCGCATCCCAAGGGAGAAATGTTTTGCTTTCTTTTTCCCGGTATCCTCCAGGCCTACCAGCTTTAGAATATCCACAAGCCCCTCAAAGGATGGGAGCCCAAGGATGCGGTATTGCTGCTTTAAGTTATCTTCTGCTGTCATATCAAGGTAGATGGATGGGGTTTCCACCACTGCCCCCATTCTTCTGCGGGATTTTCCGATTTCTTTGTCGGTGTTTTTCCTGCCGTACAGGGTGTATTCCCCGGATGTAGGCTCCTGCAGCCCGCAGATTAACCGGATTAATGTGGTTTTGCCAGCACCGTTTTTCCCGATGAAGCCGTAGATTGAGCCTTTGGGAATATTCATTGACAGGCCGTGTAATGCTTTGCATCCTTTGTAGTGTTTGTTTAAGGCGGTTGTTCTTAAGATGTAATCCATGAAATGAATCTCCTTTCCAAAATATATGGATATAATGCAAGAGTAATTTTTATTTTTCGGGATACGGACGGAAATGCAGGAGCGCCCTTCCTGTACATCAAAATATTTTACTCTCTGATATTCTATCAAACAGTGGTAAAGGAATTGGTAAAGAGATTGATAAAGAAATGGTAAAGATTTATTTTCGCCTGTTGTCCAGCCCAAAATCCCTTAGATCGCATATTTCGATACACAGGAAAGGCAGGATAGCCCTTTGCCTGGTTTGCGTGGCAAAGGGCTATCCTGCCTTGGCCTCCGTACCCCGAATATAAAAGTTCTCTGCAGCACTAACCTCGCAATTTAAACCCAATGCCCCAAACCGCCTCTATATAATCCTTCCCACTCCCCAGCCGAAGCTTTTTCCTCAAATTGCTGATATGCATTTTCAGGGAGCTTTCGGTGCAGTCCGGGGTATCCTCGCTGATGCGCTCCAGTATCCGGGATTTCGGCATCACCTGGGCAGGATTCTGCATCAGCAGCTTCAAAATGGCATATTCTGTAGGGGTCAGCCTTATCTCTGCCGTCCCAGCCGTTACAGTATGGGTATCTGTATCAAGGGTAATTCCATCAAATCTCAGAACCACGCCAGCCAAAGGGGCCTTGGCATTGCGCAGCTGTACGGCAATCCGGGCGGACAGCTCCTTCAAGTGGAATGGCTTTGCCAGGTAATCATCCGCGCCTTCAAGCAGCAGCCTCACCTTATCGTCAACGTCCGTTTTTGCGCTTATTACAATGACCGGAATGTCCTTTATCCGTGGAAGCACCTCCTCGCCCTTTACCCCCGGCAGCATTAAATCCAGCAGTACAAGGTCTGGCTTTATCCCTGGCAGCGCCAATAAAGCTTCCGTCCCAGAATAAGCCCGTGAAATTTCATATCCTTCCTTTTTCAGCGCTTCTTCCAGCATATTTCCAATATGCATATCATCCTCAATAATTAAAATATGGCTCATACTTGCATCACACCATCCTGTGTAAGAAAATACAGCCATTTTTCCTGTTACTGCAAAAATGGCTGTACTTCCGAAAATTCCTGTTCTATTTTTTTGGAACATCCTTAATGGAGAAGCTGATTCTTCCCATCTTGTCTTTTCCAAGGCAGACTACCTTCACCATATCTCCCAGTGTCAGGACGTCTTCTACCCGGTTAATCCTTTCCCTGGAAATCTTGGAAATGTGGACCATCCCTTCTTTTCCCGGCGCAAACTCTAAAAATGCGCCAAATTCCTTGATACTGATGACTTTGCCTGTAAAAATCTGTCCGGCTTCAAAGTCTGTGGTGATAATCTCTATCATTTTTACCGCTTTATCCATCATTGCCCGGTCCGTGCCGCAGACAGATACAGCCCCTTCATCGCTAATGTCAATCTTTACCCCGGTCTGTTCAATAATGGCGTTGATGGTCTTTCCTCTCTGGCCCACCACATCGCCGATTTTCGCCGGGTCAATCTGAATCTGGACAATCTTAGGTGCATATTCCCCTACCTCATCCCTGGGCTTGGAAATGGCTTTGGACATTACCTCATCCATAATGTAAAGCCTTGCTTCCCTTGTCCTTCTGATGGCTTCTTCTACAATTGGCCTGGTCAATCCATGAATCTTAATATCCATCTGGATTGCAGTAATCCCTTCATGGGTTCCTGTCACCTTAAAGTCCATGTCACCGAAAAAGTCCTCCAATCCCTGGATATCTGTCAGCACAATATAGTCATCGTCCGTATCCCCTGTCACCAAGCCGCAGGAGATTCCGGCTACCATCTTTTTGATGGGAACGCCTGCCGCCATCAATGCCATGCAGGATGCGCAGGTGGATGCCATAGAGGTAGAACCGTTGGACTCAAAGGTCTCTGATACGGCGCGGATGGCATAGGGGAATTCCTCTTCGGCAGGCAATACGGGAATCAACGCCCGCTCTGCCAGGGCGCCATGGCCGATTTCCCGGCGTCCCGGCCCTCTGCTTGGCTTTGTCTCCCCTACGGAATATGAGGGGAAATTATAATGATGCATATAACGCTTATTTACTTCATTTTCATCCAGCCCGTCAATGCGCTGAACCTCGGACAAAGGCGCCAGGGTTACCACATCGCAAATCTGGGTCTGCCCCCGGGTGAACATTGCGGAACCATGAACCCTGGGAATCAAATCTATCTCAGCTGCCAACGGGCGGATCTGGTCGATGGCACGTCCATCCGGCCTTTTGTGGTCTTTTAAAATCATTTTGCGGACGGTCTTTTTCTGATACTGGTAAATTGCCTCACCCAATACCTCCAGCCACTCTTCCTTTTCTGCAAATGCTTCCTCTAACTGCTCTGTAATCCTGCGGATATTTTCTTCACGCACCTGCTTTACATCGGTAAAAACAGCCTCTTCCATCTTTTCCGGCGGCACCAATTCCTTGATAGCGGCAAACAACTCCTCCGGTACCGCGCAGCTTGTATAGGTATGCTTTGGTTTTCCAACCTCCGCTGCGATTTCATTGATAAATGCGATGATTGACTGATTGATTTCATGAGCCTTATAAATGGCCTCAATCATTTTTTCTTCTGGAATCTCGTTGGCGCCTGCCTCAATCATGATAACCTTTTCACTGGTGGATGCCACAGTCAGGTTTAAATCCCCGTTTTTCCACTGCTCCTGGGAAGGGTTAATCACGAATTCCCCGTCTATCATCCCTACCTGCGTGGTTGCGCAAGGACCTGCAAAGGGAATGTCTGAAATACTGGTTGCAATTGCGGAACCCAGCATTGCAACCAGCTCCGGCCGGCACTGAGGATCTACGCTCATCACCAGGTTATTCAGGGTTACGTCATTCCGGTAATCCTTTGGAAACAAGGGGCGCATGGGACGGTCAATGACGCGGGAGGTTAAAATTGCATTTTCAGACGCCTTCCCTTCCCGTTTGTTGAAGCCTCCCGGAATCTTGCCGACAGAATATAATTTTTCTTCATATTCCACGCTTAAGGGGAAGAAATCAATTCCCTCCCTGGGTTTTTCTGATGCTGTTGCAGTACATAACACAACGGTGTCGCCGTAATGCATAAATGCCGCCCCGTTTGCCTGGGCTGCGACTCTTCCGATATCCACGCACAGTGTTTTTCCTGCTAATTCCATTGTAAATTGTTTAAACATATTTTCTCTCCTTCTACTCATGATTGCAGAAGACACCGAAACTACTGAGCTATATACAAAAAATTATATGCAGCTCAGTGGTCTCGGAACCTTCTTCTGCTTTTTCCTGACAAACCAAAGCGGGACTGCCCGTTTTAACCTCTTTGCCTTCAATCTTAAAAGGATTGCACACGCTGACGCCGCCTGGCATACTATGGCCTTTCCTATAAGATTAAGAAATAGAGCGGAAAACCGCTCTATTTCAGAGAAAGGAATTACTTTCTGATTCCTAAACGTTCAATTAAGCTGCGATATCTTTCAATATCTACTTTCTTCAGGTATTTAAGCATTCCGCGTCTCTGGCCTACCATTTTCAAAAGTCCGCGTCTGGAATGATGATCTTTGGGATTCACCTTTAAATGCTCTGTTAATTCCTGAATCCTTGCTGTCAGGATTGCAACCTGAACCTCCGGTGAACCTGTATCCCCCGGTGTCCTTGCATATTCTGCAATAATTGCCTGTTTCTTTTCTTTTGCTATCATAATGATAACCTCCTCAATGATTATTATCGCCCAAATTATGAGATATTAAGCAACGGTCGGAGTTATCCTGTTACTGAATACGGGCTGTCTCATAAACTTAAGAACATCTGTAAAAGCTTCCATCTGTTCACCGCTTGCTATTATAGCATAGCTCATTACACTTGTAAAGCATGTATTCTTGCTTGTATCCAATCCACTACAGCAGCCATGAAATCCAGGCTGCAGAGAAAAGAGAATGGATCTGCCTTCCTCTGCGAAAAGCCAAAGAATGGTTGTCCATTTCAAGCTGCCTGTTAATTCACCTTGCTTTTTGCCAATTCAGCCAATTCTGCAAAGCCTTCTGCGTCGTTGACTGCCAATTCTGCCAGCATCTTCCGGTTTACCTCTACGCCTGCCAGCTTTAATCCATGCATAAACTGGCTGTAAGAAATGCCGTTGATTCTTGCTGCAGCATTGATTCTTGCAATCCAGAGACGGCGGAACTGTCTCTTTCTTTCTTTTCTTCCCTTATAAGAGCTTGCCAATGCCCGCATTACAGACTGTTTTGCCACACGGTACTGTTTGGAACGCGCTCCTCTGTATCCTTTTGCCAGCTTCAATACTCTATTATGTCTTTTTCTGGCGTTTAATCCGCCTTTAATTCTTGCCATGATTTTTTCCTCCTCAACTCATTCTTACAAATACGGTAAAATTTTCTTCATGTTCTTAACATTTGTAGCATCAGTAATTGCAGGCTTCCTAAGGTTTCTCTTTCTCTTAGGAGATTTCTTTGTTAAAATATGGCTTTTATAAGCTTTATTTCTTCTTAACTTCCCAGTACCTGTTTTCTTAAAACGTTTTGCTGCTGATCTGCTTGTTTTCATTTTTGGCATTTTTCGTTCCTCCTTAACATCCAGTTCGTTATTTCTTTTCCGTCAGCACAATGCTGATGCTCCGGCCTTCCAGCTTGGGAGCCTTCTCCACAGTAGCAATATCTGCTAACTGCTCTGCAAAATCATCCAGGATATGTTTACTGCTCTGCATATGCGCCATTTCCCTTCCGCGGAAACGCAGAGTGATTTTTACCTTATTGCCTTTTGAAATAAATTTCTTTGCTGCATTAATTTTTGTGTTCAAATCATTTGTATCAATATTCGGTGACAAACGGATCTCTTTGATTTCAACAGTTTTTTGTTTTTTCTTGGCTTCTTTTTCTTTTCTTACAAGCTCATACTTGTACTTTCCATAATCAATAATCTTACATACAGGCGGCTTGGCTGTCGGGGCTATCTTTACCAGGTCAAGCTCCGCTTCCTGGGCAATCTTCATTGCTTCCCTTACCGGCATGATGCCAAGCTGTTCTCCGCCTTCTCCGATGAGACGGACTTCCCTGTCTTTGATTTGTTCATTAATCATTAACTCGCTAATGGTCGTGCACCTCCAAAAATTAATTTCACAAAAAAAGTGAATAGATAGACTATCCACTTACATTGAATCAAACCATTCCTCCCCGAAACCTGCAAAAACTGTATGCAATACAATCCCATACTCCATCCGGAAAATGAATCTCTTCAAATATGAACCATTAGTCACCCAATTGTGCTACGGTGAGAGTGGATACTCTGCTTTCTTTTCTTACAACTATGTTAGATTACCATGTTTTTGCAGCACCGTCAAGTGTTTTTCCCATAATTTTAAATTATTTTTCTTTTCAAATTTCCGGATTTCTGTTACTATTACTTTGGCAGCTGCCCCCGCGGCAGCAATTACCGCAATCTTTAGCTCTGAGGAACCGTTCAGAAATCACTTTCTGAACAATTCCTAGAGCAATCGTTTCATACATTACATTTTACATGAGGAAGGAATATTATGAATTATTTTACCGAGAAAATCATTGATTTGCATACCCATTCCACAGAATCCGATGGAACCTTAACGCCGGAAGAACTCATGGGGCTGGCAAAAGATACCGGGCTTACTGCCATCGCCCTCACCGACCACGATGCCATAAGCGGAATCGAAAAAGCCAGGCCCATAGCAAAGGAACTGGGGGTAGAGCTGGTTCCTGGCATTGAACTGTCCACAGATTACAATGGAAAGGAAATCCACATCCTCGGCTATTACATCAACACGGATCAGCCGGATTTTTCAAAAAAAGTACAGGAATTTGTGGACTGCCGGAACATGCGGAATGAAAAAATGGCGTTACTCCTCCAACAGGAAGGATTCGCCATTACCATGGAAGCCCTTACCCGTGAGAACCCGGACAGCGTCATCACAAGGGCGCATTTTGCCAGATACCTGGTGGAGCATGGGATGGTAAAAGACCGGGAAACCGTGTTCCGCAAGTATCTGGGGGATAACTGCAGATGCTATGTCCCCAGGGAAAAAATCACGCCCTTCGAAGCCATCCGCCTGATTCAGGCTGGGGAAGGCCTTGCTTTTTTTGCCCATCCGGTTTTATGCCATATGAACCATGACAAGCTTCGGCTCTTCCTTAGAGATTTAAAAGACGCCGGGCTTACAGGCATAGAAGCCATCTATTCCATGAATGAACCTGGGGATGAGAAAAATCTCCTGAAATTTTCCGAGGAATTTGACCTGCTCATCAGCGGCGGCTCTGATTTCCACGGAACAAACAAGCCCCATATCCGCCTGGGCGCTGGAAGGGGAAACCTTCATATTCCCTATGAAATTCTGGAAAAAATAAAAGAGCGGAAATTTTCACAATGAACTTCCCGCTGCAAGCTGCGGAGTATCCCGTGATTATACAATCATAAAATGCTTGGAGCCGTCGGGAAATGATATGCTGCCCACAATATATACTGCGATACCTTTAGCGGCGCAGCTGTATATTGTAGGAAAATCCCATTTTCCGACAGTTCCAACATTGATTGATTTCAGGAAATATCTAACTGCACATACTCCTGAAGTTCCGGGTATTCTAACGCATTTTCCTCCATTTCATCCAAAGGCAGGCTCTACACCGCTCAAATTTTTCTTTCAAAGCGTCTGATAACCTGTCTGCGCCAAAATACCCCTCCAAGATTCCATCATAGGGCATAATATTTTTCTGCTAGTCTGCCAAATCCTCCACAACACTTGCGCTTTTACGCATCCTCATTTAAAATAAACTTTTCAATAATTTCTGCAATTGCCCCATGCTCATTGTCATGCTCCGTCACGTAATCCGCAGCTTCCTTCAGTTCATCATGCCCATTTTTTACTGCAGCGCCAACGTGGGCCGCCTGAATCATTGGGATATCATTGCGCTCATCCCCGACTGCCACGGTATCCTCCAGGGGAACATTTAAAAATTTGCTCATGTATTTTAAGCCGCTTCCCTTGTCCGTCTCCTTGGGGCAGTACTCCATAAATTCATTGTAGGAGAAAAAGCAGTTGCTCCGCTCCAAAAGCTCTGGATGCTCCCTGCGGAATTGGAGCAGCCGCTCCTGGTTGTCCAGGTCGATCAAGAGAACCTTATGGGGCTCCTGCTCCAGGCTGCTGTAAATATCATCCACCAGCCGGTATTTCATCCTGGCATTCCGCAAGTAAAAATTCAGTTCCCTGCCGTGGCGTTCTGCTAAAATAGTGTCCTGCTGGTAGGTCTGCACGTAAATTCCCTCTTTGTGGGCCGCAATAATAATTTCCTTTGCCACCTCCATCGGAAGGGTGCGCTCTGCCAATACCCGGTCTGCCACGCAATCATAAACCACCGCCCCGTTGTAAGCAACCATGTAGCACCTGGGAATGGACAGGTTCAGTTCCTTCACTGCAATCCGGCCAGTCTCAATAGGGCGTCCGGTCATCAAAACAAAATCATGCCCGGCATCCAGCATCCTTGCTATTGCTTCCCGGTTTTCTTTTGAAATGCTCTTGTCCTGGTTCAACAATGTTCCATCCAAATCTGTAAACAAAATTTTATGCTTCATAAGAATCCCTCCACTCTCATTTATAAATTTATTCCACCGGTTCTGCCGGGATAAATACCCTGTCCTGATATGCATGCACTGTTTTGGGAAGGGCATTCTGTGCTTCTTCGCAAAACTGTTCCTGGGAATTTACCAGCCTTTTCCCTCTTTTATCTATCTTCTCATATGTTCCGTCCGGCTGTAAAATATGGGCTTTCGTGTTATCCGCAAGCTGTGTTTCCAAAATATGGCGCACCTGAGCCATCAAAGCCTCATGTTCAACCGGGAACATGATTTCTACCCGGCGGTCCAGATTCCTGGGCATCCAGTCTGCGCTTCCCATATAGATTTCTTCCTGCCCGTCGTTATGGAACCAGAAAATCCTGCTGTGCTCTAAGAAATTCCCCACAATGGAGTGTACCGTAATATTTTCACTGATGCCGGGAATTCCCACCTTAAGGCAGCAGATGCCCCGGACCACCAGTTCAATCTTCACGCCTGCTGCAGAAGCCTCATACAAAGCTGCAATCACGTCCCTGTCGCAGAGGGAATTCATTTTTGCTTTGATAAACGCTTCCCGCCCTGCCTGTGCATGCTTGACTTCCCGTTTAATCAGCTTTAGGAAACGCTTGCGCAGCCAGATGGGGGCTACCGCCAATTTGTTCCAGGATGGGGGCTCGGAATAGCCGGAAAGCATATTAAAGACTGCCGTGGCATCCTCCCCGATTGCTTCGGAACAGGTGAACATTCCCAAATCCGTATACAGCTTCGCCGTAGAGTCATTATAATTTCCAGTTCCCAGATGGACGTACCTTCGGATTCCGTCTTCCTCCCTGCGCACCACCAATGCAATTTTACTGTGGGTTTTTAAGCCTACCAATCCGTAAATCACATGGCAGCCTGCCTTTTCCAGCTTCTTTGCCCACACAATATTGTTTTCTTCATCAAACCTTGCTTTTAATTCCACCAGCACAGACACCTGTTTCCCATTTTCTGCAGCCTGTGCCAGAGAAGCAATGATGGGGGAATTGCCGCTGACACGGTATAAGGTCTGTTTGATGGCCAATACATCCGGATCCACGGAGGCCTGCTGGATAAAATCTACCACCGGGTCAAAAGTCTGGTAGGGGTGGTGCAGCAAAATATCATCCTTGCGGATGGCTTCAAAAATATCTTCTCCTGGCACAATCTGGGGCACACGCTTTGGCCGGTAAGCAGGATACCGCAGCTCGTCTTCCCCTTCCATCCCATACATCTTCATGAGGAAGGTAAGATCCAAAGGCCCGTTAATCTTAAAGATATCCTCCTGGGCAATATGCAAATCCTCTTTCAAAATGCCTAACAACCTTTTATCTATTTTGTCTTCCACCTCCAGACGGATGACCTCGCCCCATTGGCGTTTCTTTAACTGTTTCTGGATTTCCTTTAACAAATCCTCAGCTTCATCCTCCTCAATGGTCAAATCCGCATTCCTCATAATCCGGTAAGGATAGGCGCATACCACGTTATAGTTTAAAAACAGCCGATGGATGCTGCGTTCAATAATCTGCTCTAACAGGATAAATGTCTTCCTCCCTTCCTCCTGGGAGGGGATGCTTACAATCCTTGACAATACGGAGGGAACCTGTACCGTAGCAAACTCCAGCTCCTCTTTCTTATCCCCCTTTTTCGTCAAAAGAGCTGCAATATTCAAAGATTTATTCCGAATCAGAGGAAATGGCCGGGAAGCATCCACTGCCATGGGCGTCAATACCGGGTAAATGGTTTCCTCAAAATAGCGATCCACATACTCCCCCTGGGCTTCGCTTAAATCCTCATAGGCGGAAATAATGTCTATGCCGTGGTTATGGAGCAGCGGCACCAAAGAACGGTTATAGGTGCTGTACTGCATTTCCACTAAAGCCCTGGTATCCTTGTTAATCGCCTCCAGCTGCTCCTTTGCAGTCATTCCGGCAATATCCCTTTTCTTGTATCCTGCATGAACCATATCTTTTAAGGAGGCCACCCGGACCATGAAAAACTCATCCAGGTTCGAAGAAGTAATGCTCACAAACTTCAACCGTTCCAGCAGGGGAATATTTTTATCCCTTGCCTCGTTTAATACCCTGTGGTCGAACTTCAGCCAGCTTAATTCCCGATTCTCATAATATTCCGGCTTAAGATAATCCTTTTCTTTCTCCATAACATAATCCTCCTTTTTTCATGAAATGCCCCCTCCTCTTTGGTCCGGCGGCAAATCGTCGGAAGGCATTCCGGGCAATGCTTTGCATTAGCCTTCCTCCTAAAATACTTTCTTTTCCCTGATCCTTGGTTTTACGCTGAAAATTTCTTCAAAGGAATTGGCATAGGCGGAGAAAAGCCCTTTCTCCAGCACAATGCTTTCCGGGGCTTCCACGGTAATCACAAGCTCCCGTTCCTGCAGCGCTGCCTTTATATTCTTAAACTTCTGCTTATGGCTCCTGTCCATGGCGTTGGCGATTTTTAAAATAGCCGTAAGCTTGGATACCACCATATATCCTGCCTGATCCATTTTATCGCTGACCACACTGTAGGACTGCAGGGGCTGGGAATTGTATTTTACCGCGCTTGCCACAATTTCCCTCTCCATATGGGTCATTCCGATAATCTCGGTAGCCCTTATAATCTGGTAGGAGCATTCCGATTGGTTTACCAGGCTGATGTACCGGCCGCAGTCATGGAGGATTGCCGCCACCTGCAGCAGCAGCCGCTCCCGTTTTCCCATCCCATGCACCTTCTTCATGGCGTCAAAAATCACAACCGACATATTCAAAACAGCTTCGGTATGGCTGGAATACCCCTGGTAACGTTCCGCCAGGTTTTTTGCAGCCGCAAGCACATCCTCCTCGAAATCATGCTCAAAGTAAATCATATGGTTTCGTTCTGCATAATCACAGACAATCCCGTCACAGATATTCATCCCCGGCACCCAGATATATTTTGCATTCAATTCTTCGCTTAAACGCTTGTACAGCACCACCGACGGCAGAATCAATGGATCATGCTCATTGGTTAAATTTAATTCCAGGGAAATCTCTTCGGTAGATTTCTTATACCATTTATTCAAAAGCTTGATAAACCGCTCCGTCTCTATGGTTCCATCTTCATCCTTTTTGGAGAATCCTTTTGTCATATCCTCTATGTAATCTCCCATGACAATGATATATTTAATCTCCTTGTCCTTAAGATAAATCCGCTTGAAAATTTCAAGTTCCTTGTCAATCAGCTCCTGGATCTGGGTCTCGTAATGGGAAACCATGTTTACAATCTGGGACAGCTTCTCCCGGATGCGCATAATTCCAAGCTCAATGTGCTGGGTGGTAATGGCGGTTCCTTTCCGAAACAGGGTAATCTGCATGCTTCCCCCTCCCACATTTACCACTGCCGCCCCTTTTTGAATCATTTTTTCAAATTTGGGCAGCGCTGCCAGGGATTTATAATCCATCAGCCGGTGCTCCGAATTGCTCAATACCGTCACTTCAATTTTGGTGCGGAGCCGTATCTGGTCTAACACAAAAAGCTCGTTCCCCACATTGCGGAATACATTTCCTGCATAGGCCTTGTAGACGTCCACCTTGTAGCCATCCATAATGGAACGAAACTCCTTTAAAATCTGGCAGAGCTCTTCCACCAGCTCATACCCGATTACCCCTTTTCCAAAGGCATCCCGTCCCAATTCCACATGGCTGCGCACATAATCGATTGCCCTTATTTTCCGGTTTGCAGATATCTCAAACACTTTCAGGCTCACTTCATAAGAGCCGATATAAATTGCTGCAAATGTTGTAATCTTCATATCTATTCCTTTCTGCCAGGCATTTGGCTACTGTTTTCCCAGCAGATAATTGATAAACTGCTGGGCAGTCCTTCCCGAAAGGCCGCCATGGCTTAATTCCCACTTGTTTGCTTCTGCCAGCAGCTCTTCCTCATCCACCTGAAGCTTATGCCGCCTTGCCAGGCTTCTTACAATTTCCTGGAATTCCTGTTTGTCCGGCTTCCCAAAATAAATCGTAACGCCAAACCGGGATACCAGAGAAAGCTTTTCCTGGACCGTATCATTGGTGTGAAGCTCATCGTCGCGTTCTGCCTTATCGCTGAATTTTTCCCTTACCAGATGCCTCCGGTTGGAAGTAGCATAAATCAGTACGTTATCTGGTTTTTTCTCCAATCCCCCTTCGATGACTGCTTTTAAATACTTATATTCAATTTCAAACTCTTCAAAAGACAAATCATCCATATATATGATAAATTTATAATTCCGGTTCTTAATCTTTCCAATCACATCATTCAAATCCTGGAACTGATGCTTATATACTTCAATCATCCGAAGCCCTTTTTCATAGTACTGGTTGATAACTGCCTTGATGCTTGTGGATTTGCCTGTTCCCGCATCCCCGAACAGCAGGCAGTTGTTGGCCTGTTTTCCTGCCGCAAAGGCCTCGGTATTATCAATCAATTTCTGTTTCGCCATCTCATATCCCACCAAGTCGTCCAGATGGACATGGGCGATATTGGCAATGGGCACAATCTTAACTTCATCCCTCTCATGCTCCACACGGAACGCTTTATGCAATCCCAGCTTCCCTACGCCGAACTCCCGGTAAAACCCGGTCACTTCCTCCTTAAATTCTTCTACCGTTTCTGTCTCCCTCAGGCGGACGCTCAACTCACAAATCCTGTCCCGGATCCGGTGGTTAAAAATCCTCCCGTCCCGGTCAGACCTTTTGTAATCTTTTATGATGGCAAGCTCCGGCACTTCCAGCTTTTCCTGAAGCTTCTCAAAATCAAAGTCAAATAATTCTTTCAACACAGCAAAATCGTGAAAAGCCAGTTCATTGATGCTTCCCTGGACGGCTCCTTTCATCTCGCAGGAAGTGCTGTATGCATTTTCATGGTTCACCAGCAGAAACGTTACGTAATTCTGCCAAAGGTTCCCTTCAAACCCGTGGCTTGCGGATAGCTCAACCAGTTCATGGAGCCCCTCATAGCACAGGGACTGCATCTTCTCCTTTTCAGAATCTACATAAACCTCATGATCCATCAGCCAGGTGAAGTCTTCAAAAACCTTCCCCGGCACAAAATCCCGGTATAAAATCAGTTTTTTTCCACTCTCCATTTTTAAAACCCCGATTCTATTAATAATTTCCCAGCACCTTCAGGTAAAGGGCTCCATCCTGCAAGCCTTTCAATGCGTTCTGCACGGCTCCGTCTCCCAGGTTTCCTTCCATATCCACAAAAAAACGGTATTCAAAGCTCTTATCCTTAATGGGCCTGGACTCAATTTTTACCATGTTCAGGTTGTTAAAGATAAAGTGTGAAAGCATATGGTACAATGATCCGCTTTCATGGGACACTTCAAAACAAATGCTCACCTTTTCCGCTTCTTTTAAACAGATTTTTTTCCCGGATACAATGATAAACCTTGTGCTGTTGTCATCACTGTAGTTGATATTGTTTTTTAAGATTTCCAGCCCATAAATATCTGCTGTCACGGTGCTTGCAATGGCCGCCTGGTTTTTCTGCCCGTCTTCCAACACTTTTTTTGCTGCAACAGCGGTATTTTCTGCCTTCATCCTCTTCCAGTCTTTATGCTCATCCAAAAAATCTACGCTCTGCATCAACGCCTGGGGATGGGAATATACATGGGTGATATCAGAAAGGCTGCTTCCCGGAATCCCAACCAGCGCATGTTCCACTTTAATGGTTTGTTCCGCTACAATACAATTATCATATTCTACCAGCAAATCAAAATTCTCTCCCACAATCCCTGCCGAGGAATTCTCAATAGGCAGAACTGCGTAATCTGCCATGCCGCTGTGAATGGCTTCCATAGCATCCCGCCAGGTTTCCACATGGTAACTATCCGTCTCCTCGCCAAAATAGGCTTTCATGGCAAGCTGGCTGTAAGCACCCTCTGTCCCCTGGTATACCACCTTATGAGTGGTAAATGGCAATTTGTCCACCTGGGAAAACCCCATATCCCTTCCCTGTCCATGCTGGATCATCATCTGATATTGGCGTTTCCGGCTGAGAGCCATAATCTGCTCAAACAATTCCCCTGCCCCATAACGGTTTTCTTCTTCCTGCACCAAGCCTTTTACCTTTGCAAGCTTTTCTTTTTCCCGCACCTTATCCAGCACTGGTTTTCCAACAGACAGCTTATATTCTGCAACCTCCGCCGTCAACTGCATCCGCGCTTCATACAATGCCACAATCTGGCCATCAATGGCATCAATTTTTTCTCGAATTTCACTTAAATCTTTCATACGTCACATCCTTATTGTTTTTGAACGCAGCCACTTCCTCAAGGATGGGAAAGTGGCTGCGGAAACATCAAAACATATATGAATCAGGGAATATAGATATAATTGCATTTTAAGACATCAGAAACCATTCCGTAACGATCTACTAAAATCAATGAAAGAATATTATTTCCCTCCGGCATACTGATTGGCTCTGTATACCTGGCAGACTCCTGGGTTGGCTCTGTGCCGTCCCAGGTATAATACACCTGGCATCCCTCTGGTACATTGACCAAGATTGACCTGGGGCTGTAAAAACTTCCGCCGCCAGGCATTACCACTGGCATATCCGGTTTTTGCAGCTTTATGAAAAAACGTTCCTCCGCCTCTTCCCCATACACTCCATATTTGTTACAGGAAACGGCGCGGATTCTTATGCTTTTCCCTGGCTCCAAAGAAATCGGCTCCCGATATTCTCTGCCATTCCTTGGATCAGATCCATCTGTCGTATAGTAAATGGTACAATTGCCCTGGCTGGCAAGCTCCACCCGCATCTCTTCCTCATAAGTCCCTCCTTTTGTCTGAAACACTGGAGGTTTGGCTTGATACTCTTCAAACAGCCCTATCATCGTATCTTCTGTAATTTCCCTGCTGAATTTTTCAAGAGATTCAAAATCTTTTCTGTCCGCATATATCTGAATAAAATATTCGTATGCTTTTTGGTTCTTTTTATTTTTTTCAATAATCTCCTGCAGCAGCTTTAGGGCGTCATCTTCTTCCTTCTGCAGCAGGTAAACCTCTGCCAGCAGAAGCTTTGCATCCTCGCTGCTGCTGTCAAGCTCTAGTGCACGCTGCAAATGTTTTCTTGCACGCTCATAATCCTTTTTCCCCTGATAATCCTCTGCCTTCTTCATCTGATATTCATAAGAATGGTTCTGTGCGTAATTCACGATAAACCCAATTCCCACCAGCAGAATAATCAGTACCGCCACCATCACAAAAGCCCATACTGGCTTCTTTCTTTTTCTTCCAGTCTTCTGCTTTCCGGGATGGTTCTGTTTTCCTTTTTTGTTACCTGCGGCTATCTCCTTTTTCGCCTTTTTGATGGATTGTTTCTTATCCTTCAACAATGCTTTTAAAAAATCATCCTCCAAAAGATTGTAGTCTGAAACAATCTGGGCCTCTGCTCCGCAGACAGAACAATACACGCATCCAACCTTCAGCTCTGCCCCACACTTTGCACACTTCATGCTTTCGGTTCCTCTTCCATGCCCTGTACACAGTTATTCATCAGCATCGCAATGGTCATGGGGCCTACGCCCCCTGGCACCGGCGTGATTGCAGAAGCAATCTTCTCCACTTCCTCAAATTTCACATCTCCGCATAATTTATTATTTTCATCCCGGTGGATTCCCACATCAACCACCACCGCGCCTTCCTTCACATATTCAGCGCCGATAAACCGGGGTTTTCCCAAGGCTGCAATCAAAATATCCGCCTGCCTGCAGATTTCCGGAAGGTTTTTCGTCCTGGAATGGGTAATTGTAACCGTAGCGTTTTCACGCAGCATCAAAAGCGCCATAGGCTTTCCTACAATATTGCTCCTGCCGATTACCACACAGCGCTTTCCTTCCATCTCTATCCCGGAACGCTTCAAAAGCTCAATGATTCCTGCCGGGGTACAGGATAAGAACCCTTTCTCCCCGATGGCCATGGCTCCCACGCTTTGGGGGTGAAACCCGTCCACGTCCTTTCCTGGGCTGATTGCCTGAATCACCTTATCCTCACAGATATGGCTCGGAAGGGGGAGCTGCACTAAGATTCCCTTTACCTCTTCCTTTCCATTCAATTCCTCCACCAATTGCAGCAGCGCATCCTCCGATGTATCCTCCGGCAATTCATAGGCCAGGGATTCAATGCCAATGTATGCGCAGGCATTTTTCTTATTCCGTACGTAAACGCTGGAAGCCGGATCTGCTCCCACCTGGATTACTGCAAGGGCTCCTGTCTTTCCTTCCATGCGCAGCTTTTCCACTTTTTCTTTTAATTCATCTTTGATCTGCTGGGATATTTTTTTTCCATCTATAATTACTGCCATGATTTTTCCTTTCTACTCTGTAAACTTTCTGCCAGTACAGCGCCGTATTACTCAGAAATTAATGCAAGGATGCACTAAAATAATCCTGTAATGTTTCCTTCCTCGTCCACGTCAATCTGGTAGGCTGCCGGCGTCTTTCCCAGCCCTGGCATTGTCATAATCGCTCCTGTAACCGCAACCACAAAGCCTGCCCCGGCAGATGCATACACTTCCCGGACATTCACGGTAAATCCCGTAGGCCTTCCTAATTTTGCCTGGTCATCCGACAAAGAATACTGTGTCTTTGCCATGCAGACTGGAAAGCTGCCCATTCCAAGATCCTCGATTCTCTTTAATTCCTTGGATGCCGCCGGAGCATAGGTTACCCCGTCTGCACCATAAATTTCTTTTGCAACTGTTTCAATTTTCTCTGTCAGGGAAAGCGTATCTTCGTATAAAGGAGCAAACCTGCTTTCTTTGGTTTCTATTGTCTCCAAAACCTTTTCTGCCAGCACAATGCCGCCTTCTCCGCCTTTTTCCCACACCTCTGACAGGGCAAACTCACATCCCCGCTCTTTGCAGAACTGCTCTACGAACGCTGTTTCCGCTTTGGAATCCGTGACAAAAGAATTCAAGGTTACCACAACCGGAACCTGATATTTCTGCAGGTTCTCAATATGCTTCTCCAGGTTTACAATCCCCTTCTCTAACGCTTCCAGGTTTTCCTTGGAAAGCTCTGCCTTTGGCGCCCCGCCGTTGTATTTTAACGCCCGGATGGTTGCCACAAGAACTACAGCATCTGGGCGAAGCCCTGCCATCCGGCACTTGATATCCATAAATTTCTCAGCGCCCAAATCTGCGCCGAACCCTGCTTCTGTCACCACATAATCTGCCAGCTTCAAAGCTGTCTTTGTGGCACGGACACTATTGCAGCCATGGGCAATATTCGCAAAAGGCCCTCCATGAACAATGGCTGGTGTATGCTCCAGGGTCTGGATTAAGTTTGGTTTCAGCGCATCCTTTAGGAGAGCTGCCATCGCTCCCGTGGCCTTAAGGTCATCGGCAGTCACAGGCTTCCCTTCAAAATTATAAGCTGCAATCATTCTGCCCAGACGCTTTTTCAAATCTGCCATATCTTCTGCCAGGCACAATACCGCCATAATCTCAGATGCAACCGTAATGACAAAATGGTCTTCCCGGACCATTCCGTCCATTTTGCTTCCAAGCCCTGTCACAATATTCCGAAGCACCCGGTCATTCATATCCAGGCACCTCTTCCACACCACCTGCCTGGGATCAATCCCCAATAAATTCCCTTGCTGGATGTGATTGTCCAGCAAAGCGGCCAGCAGATTATTCGCTGAGGTAATGGCATGGAAATCTCCGGTAAAATGAAGATTCAAATCCTCCATAGGAACCACCTGGGCATAGCCGCCTCCGGCTGCGCCGCCCTTAATTCCAAAGCACGGCCCCAGGGAAGGCTCCCGCAAAGCAAGAACCGCTTTCTTTCCAAGCTTTCCAAAGGCCTGTCCCAAGCCTACGCTGGTTGTGGTCTTCCCTTCCCCTGCCGGAGTTGGATTGATCGCTGTTACAAGAATCAATTTTCCATTTTTCTGGTCCTTTATCCGATCCATCAATCCATTTGACAGCTTTGCCTTGTATTTTCCATATAACTCCAGCTCATCTTCTTCTATTCCTAACTGTGCTGCAACATCTTTGATTGGAAGCATTTTTGCTTCCTGCGCGATTTGGATATCTGTTTTCATTTTTACCTCCCATGTACCACAGTATGTTCTCTCTTCTGTATATAAATATATATTACCACAATCCAGCCCGTTATCATAGATAAAATGTAGATATCATGATAGAAAGATTATCAGATTTATACATATTCATCCACATACTCTTCAAACTCCGATAAGGACATTAATATCTTCCGGGGCTTTGTCCCTTCTTCCGGCCCTACCACCCCAGCTTCTTCTAATTGATCCATAATTCTTGCTGCCCGGTTGAAACCAACCTTAAACATGCGCTGCAGCATGCCGATGGAACCCTTCTCTTTCTCTATGACAAATTTTCCTGCTTCCACAAAATAGGCATCCCTTTCATTTCCTCCGCCTGGGCCCGCGCCATGGCCGGAAGAAGCTGTGGCCATCTTCTCTTCTATCTCGGAGCTGTATACCACGGTGCTTTGTTTTTTCAGGAAATCCACCACCGCTTCCACCTCCGGGTCAGAGACAAAAGGCCCTTGTACCCGAAGGGGCTTCTGGTATCCTTGGGGGTAAAACAGCATGTCTCCATTTCCCAAAAGCTTCTCTGCCCCATTCATATCAAGAATCGTCCTGGAATCTACGCCGGAGGATACCGAAAATGCAATACGGGAAGGCATGTTGGCTTTAATCAACCCGGTGATCACATCTACCGAAGGCCGCTGGGTGGCAATGATCAGATGGATGCCAGCTGCCCTTGCCAGCTGGGCAAGGCGGCAGATTGCGTCTTCCACATCTCCTGGCGCCACCATCATAAGATCTGCCAGCTCGTCCACCACTACCACAATCTGAGGTAATTTTGAGGGCTTTGTCTCATCGTCCACCTGGGCAATGGCTGCGACCTTCTGATTGTATCCTTTCAAATCCCTTACCTGGCAGTCTGCAAATTTCTGATATCGGTCCATCATTTCCGCCACAGCCCAGTGAAGCGCCCCGGCGGCTTTTTTCGGATCTGTCACCACAGGAATCAGCAGGTGGGGAATCCCATTATAAACGCTTAATTCTACCACCTTGGGGTCAATCAAAATCAGCTTCACATCTTCCGGGTCCGCTTTATAGAGGATACTCATGATAATGGTATTGATGCACACAGATTTTCCAGAGCCGGTGGCTCCGGCAATCAGAAGATGGGGCATCTTTGCAATATCAGCTACCACCGGCTGTCCGCCGATATCCTTCCCTGCGGTAAAGCAGATGCTGGATTTATGTTTCTGGAATTCTTCTGTTTCTATCATTTCCCGGAACCGTACCATCACATTTTCCTTGTTGGGAACCTCAATCCCTACGGCTGCCTTCCCTGGAATCGGAGCTTCAATGCGGATATCCGCTGCCGCCAGATTCAACTTAATGTCATCTGCCAGATTTACAATTTTGCTGACCTTTACGCCCATTTCCGGCTGCATTTCATAGCGGGTAACGCTTGGGCCGCAGCTTACATCTGTAATCGTAACGTTGACGCCGAAATTCTTCAAGGTCTGCTGCAGCTTCAGGGCGGTTTCCTGCAAATGCATTCTGGAATCGCCCTGGGCGCTGGTTCCTTCCTTCAGCAGGGAAACCGGCGGAAATACATATGGCTTCTTCTGTTCCAGGGCTGGCCTTGGCATAGTCTGCGGTGCCGATATCTGCTGCCCTGGGGCGCTGCCCGCTGTTTGGTGCGGCATCTGCTGCCCTGGGGCGCTGCCCGCTGGCTGGTGCAGCATCTGCTGCCCTGGGGTGTTGGCTGCTGGCTTGGCATTCTGCTGCCCTGGCGCGCTGCCCGCCGGCTGGGCATTCGGCTGCCTTTGGGCATTTCCTGCCGGCTCCAGCCCCCAGCCTGTAACGCTATGTTCTGATACTGGTTCTGTCTCAGGCTTTTCATCTGTATGTGCAGATAAGGGTTCCATTCCATCCGCCCAATCTCCGTCCATAGATGCCTGTCCTGGCATGGAATCCTGCCCGGTTCCCCAATCCGCTTCCTGAACTGCCTGTTCTGCCATAGTATCTTTAGACTGTGCCAAATCTAATGCGTTCTGCTCCTGAACTGCTTCTGAGATAATGGCAGACTCTAACCCATCCAGGATATCATCTGAAATTTCTGCTCCTGGCAATGTCTTTTCTTCCATTTCCCCAAATGCGCCGGAGGGCTCTGAGTGGATGACCACAGGTTCTTCCCTTGGAAGAAGTATTTCCGTTTCCGGCTGCCACATCTGGTCGAGGTTTTCCGCTGGAAATGGTATCTTGTCCGATCTCCCTCTGCTTCTTCTGGGGCTTTTTCTTACTTTTTCTACTACTACCGGCTCAGAAAATATCCCCTGGGACAGCGTCTCCTCCTTCATCGGCTGGGAAAATCCTCCCTGCAATGGACTTTCTTTCGCGGCACTGTCGGGAACCGCCTTCCGGGAAGATTCTGCTTCTGCTGCCACCGGCATTTCCACGATAGAAACGGGCGAAGGGTTTTCATGGAAATTCCAGCCCGTAATACCTCCTGATGCGCTTTTTTTGATTTCCTCTTTCCCAACAGCCAGCTTTGCCTGCAGCTCCTTAGAAAGAGCCTCCGTCTCCTTCGGAAGCTTTAATTCACTAATATTGTCAGAACGCTTGGAAGAGATTGGAAGGATTCTTGTATCCAGCGCCACCCCTTCCGCTTTTTTATCGATTCTCCTCTGAACCTGCTCCTCTCTTTGCAGCTCCTTTGCTTCCCTGCGCCTTGCAGCATCCTCCCGTGCCGTATCATACATTTTCCTGCTGCCCTTTCTCAAGCCGTTCAAAAAGGACCGCTCGGTCAAAAGCACCATGGAAATAATCAAGGCAATAATATCCAGCACATATGTCCCGATTCTTCCAATGGCGGGACATAGCACAAAGGCTAACATTCCTCCCAGCGCTCCGCCTCCGCTCTTATGCTCTGCCGCATACTGGAATGATTTTTCTATCTGATAATCAGAGGAATCCCCTGCCGCTAATTCCATAAACAAGCACAGGAACACCACAAATATCACGCCAGCCACTATTTTTACCATAGCTATGCTGTTGTCCCGATTGGACACAAAAAAAGCTGCTCCTATAAAAAAGCAAACTGGAAACAGATACGCCATCATTCCAAATACTCCAAAGCAGAACCCACTTACCTTTTCTCCTACAAACCCTCCAATTCCAAAATTGCTGATAAACAAAATAATACAAACTGCCAATATAATCAAAAGAGCCACTTCACTGCCAAAAGATACTTCCTGGCTGCCTCCTGCTGCCTTCCCGTTCTTTCCAGAAGCGCTTTTTCCTCTTGTATTTTTCCCTTTTGCTGCATTCTTTGGTTTTGACGCCATACGACTTCCTCCCAAACTGTCATTCATTTCCAAATTACAGTTTATCACATTCAATTTAAAATGTCATCCCTGGTTTTTCAGACTTTTCCTTCCCGGTATTCCTCATACATCTTATTGATTTCCGCACACACCAATAAAATGTAGACGCCAAAATACAGCCACATCATCACTAAAATAATCGTAGTCAGGCTGCCATACATGGAAAATCCATTAAAATAATCCACATAGACCGAGATTCCAAAGGACAAAAGCGACCATCCCACTGCGCTCATCACGCTGCCGGGAAGCTGGCTTTTCAGTTCCGCCTTCCGGTTTGGAAGCATTTTAAAAAGCAGCAGGAAAAATATCATCATCATGACCAGAAGAATCAGGGAACGGCGTTTTAAAATCCCCTGGGTAATATTTGCCACAAATGGAATATATTTTGCAATAAAATGCTGCAGGCTGTTCCCAAATACCATCAGCGTAAGGGAAACCACAATTGTAACTACCAGCATCAGCGTATAGAGGATAGCCCTAAAACGCAGGAAAATCCAATTCCGGGTCTCCTCTATATCGTACACGCTGTTAAGCCCGTTGGTCAGGCATTGAATCCCCTTGGCTGCAGACCAGACAGCCATAATGGCAGACACAGACACAGTCCCTACGGAATTGCGGTACACCTCATTGATAATTCCAATTAAAAACGGGGAAATGTATCCAGGCATCAGCCGGTTGATAAGCTCCATAACCATGCTTTTTGTTACCGGGGTATATTGGATCAACGATATAAACAGCATGGCAAAGGGTATCAAAGACATAATAATAAAAAACGCCGACTGTGCCGCATATGCGCTGACGTTATCCCTCCTGCATTCCTGCAGGAAGGCTTTTGTTCTCGCTATGATTTTCCAAAACATAATTATTCCTCATTATATATATTTTCTATCGTAATATTCTGATAAAATTTCATCAGAATGTCAACATAATTCATTCCAGCTTCTGCCATTCCATTTGCCCCGTTCTGGCTCATGCCTATGCCATGGCCATAACCGCCGCCATGCAGAACATAAGACTGCCCTTCAGGCTCAATGGTAAAGTAGGCACTGGGCAGAAGGCGCATCTCTATAGCTTCCCCGTTTTTATCCTTCAAATTCTCAGCCGCGGCTCCAAGCACAGAGCGCACATTGTATTCGGTAAACAAATCCACGGTTCCCTTTTCAAAAGAAATGCACAAAGTACGGATACCGCCTCCGGCTCCCCGTTCTCCTGCGGATAGTTCCTTTACAGCGCCAAATCCTGCAAGGTCTTCCTCTGTCCCTTGGGCGCCATCTTCTTTTAAAATCTGGACATTCTTAGGATTAGCCCTGGCACGTTCTGCAATGGCTTCCCTTATGGCCTCCGTCTGCTCCAAAGCTGATACCTTTGCCTGCCATCGGAAATAGGGGCTGTCACTATCATATGCCGCCACCTGGGAATCCTCTATAAATGCTTTAAAATTTTCTTCCGTGGAAATATCTGCCGCTGTTTCCTCTGATAACAGGGAAATCCCCTGTAAATACCCATATCTTTCCTCTCCCGGAAGATTCCACAGCCCCATATCCCCCGTATAGCCGCAAGAGGTGGAAAAAAAGTATGCTTCCGCCACTTCCCCCTGGTATTTTATCACTTCTCCTACCGTATCGTCCACTGCAAGATTTGTCTGGGGGGTCTCTTCCTGCTTATTATATACCTGATAGCTGGTGCTGTCATCTACATGGGCGCCTAATGCAGCATAATCTCCTTTCATGAGCTGTATATATGCATAGCTTCTGGCGCAGACTGCCTGGACGCATAATGCCTCCCGCTCATAGGAAGCTGGCATCTCGCTTGGGACAACCCCATACAGGTACTGCTCCAAAGACACCTCATTCACCACACCGTACCCTTCTTCATATTTGCGGATTTCCAAGGTTCCCCGGTATCCCAAAGAGATAGGGCTGCCGTTTCCATCCGAAAAATAAATCCTCCCGTTTTCATCTTCCAGTGAAACCTTAACATACTCAGAATCTTCCTTCAAAATGTCTGATACCGTAATGGGCTGGTTGGCCTTCACCTGTTCTGTTTTTCCGCCCACCGTCACAGTTCCATCAGCGCTTGCTGTGAAAACAGGGTTTTCATGGTAATTTCTGCCCTCTTCATCCAGCAGAAGCACCCGGATTACTTCAATGGAAGCAGGCTCTTTTAAAATAATACCGCAGACCTGTTTTTCTGCTACCACAAAGTCCGCCTGCAGGTTTCCAATCACAAGCTTGGACTTCCCCAGCTCTTCCACTGTGCCATAAGTCTTATATATTTTCAAAGGCCCGCTGTATGGAAGTGTTCCATAACCGGAAATCTCAATCTGTTCCTCATTATAGCTTAACACCTTGCCGGAAATCTTATCTTCTTTTTTATAGATGGCTGAAACCTTCCGGTCTGTCCACTCAATATCGCAGATGGTATCTGCGATATCTTCCTTCAGCCCTTCCATATCCACAGAGATTTTCCTCCGCTCGAATAAGATTTCCGCCTGCTCCTCCTCTGTAGAATGCACAAACACGTTTTCCAACGTCAATGAGCCTTTATATGTACTGTTTATCCCAATAATCCGGTTATTTTTTACATATACCTGATACATATCATAAACATGAAAATAATCAATGCCCTCTGCCACGCTGTAAAATCCATTTTGTGTCAGCCGGCGCAATGTTTCCCCATCCTCTGAGGCCTCCGGCTCTTTGGTAAGGAACATCAGGTTCTCTGTCGACACCTTCCCTTCGGTATCCAGCAAATCCAGTATCTGTTCATACACCCCATTCCACTCAGGGCGGGACACATAGCTCCAGGGCAGCTTCCCGTCATATGTTACATATTCCTGGACAGAGAGCTGTTCCAATAATTTTTTCATTTTTCCATAAGTAAGTTTCCCATTCAGGTTCTTCCCGGCATTGATTTCTTTTATCTTCTCTTTCCATTCCGCCTCTTCAAAATATGTAAAATCCAGCTGGGAGGGCAATTCTGCCATCGCCACATACTTATCGCTGTATTCCTGAATCACTTTTTCTTCTGTTATTATACGGATAAATAAAATGGCCAGAACCAATACTATTACTGCCACAGCTGCAGCGATAAGATTCTTCCTTTTCACTGAATATCTCTTTTCCATGCAACATTTCCTGCCCTTTTCAAACTATACTTCTTTCATGCCCATCCTGCCGTCTGGCGGGCTGCACAGCCATCCTTACATTGCCCCTGCGTATCAAGCGAAAAGGCTGCCTTTCCTCAAAGCAGCCTTTCCTCTTTTGTATTATATCCTTTGTACGTTCAGATTCTTTTGTAAGCATATCGTTTGTGCTTTCTATCTTTCGTGCTTTTTATTTTCTTTTGAAACTTATGCGCAATCCGCTTTTGTAAAATCTTTTGTACTTTAAATTTTTCTGGAAAGTACCCCAAAATGCCGTTTCCTGCAATTTTGACTCCTAGCCTAAGCCAGGTGGGTAACCGCAGCCTCTCTTCTGCCTTCCGCTGCTTGCGGCGGCCTGACATCCAATCGGCAATGTAGGAATCCCATAAAAGTAAATGTAGGTTCAAAATAGCAGGGTATCGAACACCCCAGGAATACTTTAACCCATAACTGATTATACCTTATTATGCCCAGATTATCAACTAAAAATTAATGTTAATTCCTGCACTTTATATCGGGTGGCCAAAATCCCTATGATTAGGGGATTTTGGCTGTTGTATCACGGATTAACCTCATCTTGGTTATCAGCTTCCTTCTATGGTTCAACCTTATCCTGGCTGCCAGCTTCCTCCTGTGGATTAACCTTATCCTGGCTGCCAGCTTCTTCCTGAGGTTCAGCTTTATCCTGGCTGTCAGCTTCTTCCTGAGGTTCAGCTTTATCCTGGCTGTCAGCTTCCTCCTGAGGTTCAGCTTTATCCTGGCTGTCAGCTTCTTCCTGAGGTTCAGCTTTAT
>CANDGI010000026.1 GCA_947384285.1 uncultured Lachnospiraceae bacterium | reverse complement strand
TGTAGAATCATGGTGCAATTCAATATCCTTGTATCATCTGTGACGTCTACACACAGAAAACATCCACAAGGAGAATGTGTAAACATTGATACGAGCGATATTTTGTTTATTTGCGGTGGTGCTTTTGATGGGCTGGAAAAGATTATTGAGCAGAGAAATAATAAGGGTAAATCTATCGGGTTTGGCGCAGATGTTAAAGGTGTGCATGATGACTGTAAAGTGGATTTATCGGATGTGCAGCAAAAGGATTTAAATTCATTTGGACTTATGCCTGAATTAATAGGGAGGCTTCCTGTAATCTGTACTTTGAATCCGTTAAGTATCGAAGATATGGTTAGGATATTGACAGAGCCAAAGAATGCCATTGTAAAGCAGTATCAGGAATTATTCAGAATGGATGGCATGGAACTGGAAGTAACAGAAGAGGCATTAAATAAAATAGCATCTAAAGCAGACGAACGAAAAATAGGCGCGCGAGGATTAAGGAGCATTATTGAAACTTTTCTGAAAGATATTATGTTTAAAGTGCCAGATATGCCAGATGCGAAAAAGGTTGTTATAACTCCTGGCGTGGTGGATGGAATTGAGGAAGCAGTGATTTATAGTAAATGGAATAAGAAAATTGCGTAGAATCCGAGCCGAAACTTTCGGGTGGAATAAAATAAGTCGTCAACGAAAAGCTATCGTCCACAAATACAGAATATAGGAGAAATAATTATATGAGCAGTAAATTTACAATAATCAATTCAACAGATAAAGATAAAAGCAAAGAAACGGATCGTGTTTACCGAGTTGCTAAATTAAATGAATGCTGGAAACGCCAGTATATTTCAGCATTGGAGAAATCATGCACAGGAAGAAAGGGCAAAATATGTGACTTGCCACAAGATGAACTTGCAAAAATTGGACTTACTGGCATCAAATATATCTGCTCTATGCGTGATGTTACAAGGGAGAATATGAAACTTGGCATTGATAAAGGAAGGACGTTGGCGGAAGAACAGGTTAGGTTTACGGTGATTGACAGCATATTTACGATTTTAGGATGCCTGACATTGAGGAATTTCGTAACTGCATTCCCGATAGAAAAATATTACAAAGGTGATAAGTGGGAAGAGAAAGATTATTTCTCCACTATGGAAGTTTTGAATAACATGGATTTGGATAAACCGATTGGCCGTGATGAATTATCCGAACTATTGTGGGATTATTATAACGCTGATTTGAGACATGCTTACATGGAATATACAAGTGCAATGAGTGCAATGTATAAGGCACAGACTGGCAAAGGGATAATGGAGAAGTTTTTTGAGGATCGGGGAGTCCCGGTATATACAATGGATAAAGAAACAGGAATCATGAAGAATAACCAGACTGGCAATATCTTGAAGCCGAAAAAAGTAAGCCATATTCAGATTGTTGAATGATTTTAATGTGGAATAATGGCCTGTCAGTCGGACGGTAAAGGGGATTACAAGGGACTTCTTTATCTCTGCCATTTGATTTTAGGAGCGGTTGGTTTAAACAAAGTGATAAATAAAGGAGAGCGGTAATTATATGAATACAGTTATTGTAAAAACAGAATTAGAGAAAATTGAAAAGGAAATCATTACACTAAAAAATCAAACGGCAGAAAATATGATTCAGATTGGTTATAAGTTAATAGAGGCGAAAAAGCGGTTATCTCATGGAGAATGGGGTTCATGGTTGGAAAATAGAGTTGCTTTTAGTCAAAGAACGGCGAATCAGTTTATGAGGATTGCAAAAGAATTTGGCACAAATTCGCAAGCGATTTCCAATTTGGAGGTAACAAAAGTTGGTTTGTTATTAGACGTGCCAACCGAAAAAAGAGAAGAATTTATTGAGAATCATGATTTAAAATCAATGTCTACAAGAGAAATAAAAAAGGTTATTAAAAAAACTATTAATGAAAACCAGAAGATTGCAGAAAGTGTGGTTGATAAAAAGTTAGACGAATCAATTTATGAAATCTGTATTAAGGATTTAAGACCGTTACCTGATTATGAACAATATTTTGGTATGCGTACTGGTGCGGATTGGATCATGTTTCTTAATAATATAAATAAGTATGGAATCACGTGTCCTGTATTGATAGCACGGGATAAAACAATTATTGACGGTCATGAAAGGGTAAGAGCTTGTAGGGATTTAGGCTTAACAACTGTTAAATGCCGTTATGTATGCCAGGAAGAAAAATATAGAAAAGAGTATACGGATGAAGAATTGAAGTTATATCTTTTCTTAATATCTAATATGAAATCAAGAAGCAGCGATTGGTATATTTCACAATTTTGGTTAGATACATTATTTGACACTAATTATGGCGATAAGAGTGGAGATATTACCCATTACTTAACAGATGAGCGGCTTAATGTAATAAAGCACAATCAGATGATTATGAATAAAATGTATGATGTTGTGCGGGATAAAATAAATGGGAAAATAACAGAGAATGAGATGGATGAAAAAATAAGTGAATTACATAAGCAATATAAAAAGGAATGAAAAACATTTGATTAGTGGAGGATTCAAGCAATTAACAACACAAAAATAAAATATATATCAGTAGCAAATAAGGTTTATGAAGTAACAAGCATTCAATGGCTGCATTCATATTTAGAAGCAAAACAAACGGATCTGAATATTGATGATGTGGAAGAGAGTGAATTGTGGGACATTTCATATTTTGAAGATTTTAGGGTTAGGCTGGTAAATTGTAGTGGCAAGACGGAGATTATTGATATGGCTGAATGGTTGGAGGGAAATAAGAAGGAATGATGATAATAAAAAATGTGCCTTTAGACTGGTGGTGTCAAAGGCACTGGGTTTGTGGTTATAGGATGATGAGATAGGATTTTTATGAAGTTTTAAATGATCATTAAAATTAATGATAAAGAAAGTAGAAGAAGAAATAATGTTATACATATCACACGATCTAATCGCAGCTTAAAAAATTTTCCAATGTTTATTCCTTTATATTTAAACTCTTGAATACTTTTTCTTTGATATTCTTTTGGGAGTGTATTGATTATATTTTGATATGTATCAGTTATTGCATGAAGTCGAACAGTATATCCCCATGAAACATAAAGAAATATAAAAGAAAAAATCAACCCCAATATTCTAAAAATAGATATTGGTAAACTTGGTAAATTTGATTTTAAATAAAAATCAAGATTTGGAAGTAATATTATTATAAGTATTGCATAAAAAAATCTATACATTTGTGACCAAATTAATTGATCACGCAAACGCCATTCTTCTAAATATATATTAAGTAATGAAATAGTAGTAGCATATTCTTCGGATAATGGTTGATTATTCTGTTGTTCATTTGACATAGATTTATTCCTTTCATTATAAAAACTATGTAAAGCTAAGAATTTATTATATGTATTGTAATATATACAATAAAAAAAGTAAAGAAAATGATTTATTAGTTTGAAACTTTTATATGAAAAATATCTACATAAAAATGTAAGGGAAAAGTCAGTTATGTAAGTATTGGGAATTATGACTAGATAAAAGATAGGTTCTAAATTTATAAGTTCTGTCAATGAAATGTGTCTTTTAACCAAATAAGAATACAATATATAGAATAAAAATATTAGATATGTACTATATATCGTAAGTGGATTAGCTTCCCGAGGATGATAAAGATGGAATGGATGCTTGATATTCAACTTGGAAGAAGAAACTTATCTTCCTTTCAAAGAATTGCAGTTGTTGAGAAAAAACGTGCTTACTACGAAAAGAAAGCAAAAGAAAAACAAGCAGAATATCATGGTAATCAATACGACCAAAAAAGTGGAATTACACCAAATTTGGTGGAAGTCCAGAATAATCGCACAGATAATGAAACAAATTCAAAACTTGCAAAATTAGCAGGTGTTGGAACTGGATTGATGTTGAAATTTGGTAAATTTTGGGACTTTGACAATTGAATATTGGTGGTTGGTGTGGTATGATTCAGTCATATTATTTTTGGAGGGATTATATGACGTATCAAGATTTTGTAAAATGTTATCCGTGGATTGATTTATCATTAGAATTGTTTAAAGGTATTATGCCAACAGTTGTAGCATTGTTTGCCATATTTATGAATGATTCTTTGAGTAAGAAAAGAGATTTAATATGTAGAAAAAAGAATCTGCAACTTGATTATTTTGTGAAAATATTAAATTGGTTACATGAGATAAAAAATGATGTTATGGAAGTATCACTTGATCTTGAAAATGCATTAAATAAAAGGAACCCTGATGAACGAAGAAAAAGGTATAATGGTTTCCTCAAATCTATTAGCAACATGAATGGCTGTATTGCATCTTGGAAAGATACATACAATGTTATGCTTGAATCTTTTAATTGTGATATTAAATTAACTTATTTTAAACAGGAAATGAAAAATTGTTCAGATAACCTTGTAAAGATAGGAGAGCAATATTTGAAGCAGGCAGATACTACAATGGCAACAGATGAAATAAATAAAACGGTGATAAATGCGAATGAGGTAATAGATAAAAGTATAGGGTTACTTCTTAAAGAAATGAATACATTATATTAAACATTGGCCAGCCATCAAAAATAATAAGGTGGCTGGTATTTTTTTGCACTTGACAGCAGAACATACATTCTATATAATTACAAATACAGAACGTATGTTTGAATTATTTTTGTAACTATTCAAAACATACAACACGCAGATTCAAAGAAATTCATTAAACGGAAATAGCATATGGGAATGATTCATGGATTTAGGGCAGTTTCAAAAATGAGACTGCTTTAGGTGTTGTTTTTGTTACGGATTTTTTGGTTTTTTGAAGATATTTTAATATTGTTTGGATTTTATATGTTTTTCGCAGTTTTGAGAAAAATGTGGGAATGGATGGAGAAGTAAATAGTAGAGAGTAATTAAATGATTGGAGGATGGATGAATGTTTGGATTGTGTAAACCTAGAAAAGAATTTGTAAGTAGGTTAATAGATGGTCAGACTTTTCAGTTTGATAAAAATAGCATATGCGAATGTAATGATTTGGGTGATATATATAGTGTTTTTAATGGTTATTATTATATGAATTTTGAAAAGGAGATTTTTTATAAAAAATTTAGAGTGATACATAGAGAAACAGAATATTTTGAAAGTGATTGTGTAGTTGACATTGTTGCTTATGAGAAGGTAAACAGTTCCAAAGAAAGATCATATATGGTACACAGCTGTTACATTGAAAATTATTATGAATGGCTAAACAACCTTTACGATTTTAAGAAAGATTTGGCTTTTCAAGAATTAATTGATTTTGAGAATTATAAACGTGTAGTTGATATGGAAACATCAAAAAAAGCATATGCTGAATTAAAAAAATATTATAAAGATGCCAAGTTATATAGTGGGCGGTTAGAAGAGAAAGCATCGTTTATTGGTTTGTATGAAAGTATGATGAAAGCATTTAAGTTTGCGTCCAATGAAGGAGAAGTTAAGTTTTTCTGATTTCAAAATATGATGGACAAGTCATATCGGTATTATGGAAAACAATACCATTCTTCGGAGAAATTTTCCGTTCCGACTGTCTGATCCTTTGATTATATGGATTATCTGTTAAGTTATGATGCTTTTGGAGAAGGAAAAGAGAATATATAAGTGTAAGCGTTGTTGTGGATGATTTTTTAAATTGTGGATGTGGAGGGAATTAATTATTGAAAAAGTCAGAAGAAGTGGAAAGGCTATATCAAAATTATATCCGATACCAGTCAGGTGATAAATCAGCATTAGACGAGGTATTTATGGAAGTTGGGAAAAAAGTCGGCGAGACTAAGCGGATAGTGGAATTAGAAGAAGAATATAAATTGTCCCATACAGAGAATGTTTTAGATGCAGGGTTAGTTGAAAATGAAATAGAATATAAGCGTAATAGTCGTAAATTAAAAGTGGTGTTTTCCTTTTCATGTTTAAATGATAAGGTAAGTAAGGCGAAATATTATTATAGTAAAAATGGCATCTTTACAGGTTATGAGAATGGCAAGAAGATAGATTCCCATGGATATAAAAAGTTCCATAGTGGTAAATATGATACTTTGGAGTTGGAAGAGGCAATGCAAGAAATAGTGGTTAAATTATTCCAAGGGAAGCTGTCGGGAAGTAATATTGATATTATAAATGGAGTTACATTATTGGGAAACATTAAATACTACTTATCGAAAGAAATAGGGAATTATAATAGAGTCCTATGTAAGAATGTGCCAGAAACGTACATAGATATGAAAAATGGGGAAGAAGTTTCATATTTTGACCAATATTCAAAACGGATCTGGACAGAAATGGACGGCCAGGTGTCGCGGATAACTCCTTATTCAACTTGCTTGGAATGGTTACAAAGAAATGATGTATGTATGCTTTTTAAGGCAAACGCTTGTGACATTAAAGCAATCATCGAAACCATAATGAATTGTAAAGATACTTTTATAGTGAACAAAGATGATGATATGGAATTGGGTCTTGGTATGCGTCCTGTGACACAAGAAACATTACAGGAAATAATCAGGTACAGGCACAATCTGAATGTTGATCAGGAAAACATATCAGCGGATATGGAACTTATAGAACAACGGTTGTTAGACCATTTATTCTATTCATTAAATTATAAAATAGGGAAAGCAAAAGAAAGTATGGGTATTTATAAAAAAGAATCGGGGCGGTGTTTATATGAGCTGAATGAAAAGTCGTATATCAAAATGTTTGGCAGGGCAGGTTATGAAATATATGGAAAAAGCATTGATTTTATTAATAGTGATATGAATGGCAGTGATTTTGATAATTATTTCAATATAATAAAAAAATATGAAGAAATGGTTCTTGATGTTATCTCTAAAGGAAAGGGAAAGAAGTATGATATGGTTAATTTAATATCAGACAACGATTACGATTTAGTGGATGATAAAAGGGAAGCATTATTTAACATAGCAAATACAATGATAGCATGTTATCAAAAGAAAGAAAATGAATATAGGAAGAATCACTTTGGTGGGTATAAAATGAAAAGCCTTAAAGATTGGGATAATGGGTTTTGGGAGGCTTATTTCCAAGATATTTTTTTAAATATTAAATTGTGGTCAAACAGAAATGTAAAAAAACCAATTCATTATAAAATAAATAAGGAGAATGTAATGGTTTATGGTGGGTATATGAATTTCTATTTTTGTGATAAAGAGAGGATGATATATTATGAAGTGCCGAAAGAAAGGCGTGTTATTAGTAGTGCAAATAAAAATCATGAAATTTTTATGTATAATGTCGGCTAAAAGGTGCACTTACTTATATAATCCAGTATATATAAAATAGAGGGACAAGAAAGAAAAATTTGTTTCCTCAAAATGTTTTTTGTTTTAAATATCTACTATGACGGCACAGGGGAAGAACAGCATGTGGAAAAGGTTGTTTGCAAAATTCCCCTTGCCAAACGCAAACTGCTGCATATGGCAGTTTACATAAATCCATACAATTAAATAATGTAATCAGGCTGGTGTGTGCCTCAAAACCACATCAGCCATTATGTGCGCTGAAACTCCACTTAGGCGTACAGAAATCATTCAAAACAAATAACAGATGTAAAAAGCCCTGCTGCATATACTCCCAATATGCGTGTAGGCCGCCCAGCCGATACACGGAGCCTCTACAACTCCTAGGCTGGGTGTTAGTTTCAATTTTTTTATAGAAAATATTATCCATGAATAAAAAGGAAGGTGAAAGAAGTTTTGACACAAGAAGAATTACGAACAATGTTACATCAACGTTTAGAAAGAGAAAAAGCCAGTTATATATGTAAGGTAATTGGGATGAATAAAGATACCCTTAGTAAATTCAAAAACAATAAAATTGATCTGTACCCACATTTATTCGTGAAATTGCAGGACTATCTTTTGAATAATTAAGCAGCCAAGTAAACCAAGCACCCATTTCTCAGGAATCCGGATTCTGAAAATGAAATTATAATTCTGAAAATCAAATAGTAACAGGAACCCTAAAATAGTAAAAATTATAGAAAACCAAAAAATAAGCAAAAAAAAACGAGAAAAACTTAAAAAAACACTAAATTTTTGAAAAAATAAGCAAAATTTTACGTTTTTTGAAAGAAGTGTAAAATATCAACATGATACAATAAAAACTTAATATGGAACTAATGATAGCACAATGGTGAAATGGTGTAAAGCGGAAAGTATGTTCGTGTTTTGGATGATGTGGAAAAATGATATTTAAATATGGAAAGGAAGCAAACATATGATTGCATCAATCAAATGGAGGTGGTATAATGAAAACATAATATATATGGAAGAAAGAGTGATTGGGGGTGTAGGGTATGGCAAAGATTACATGTGGGAAATGCGGTGCTGAATTCAAATTTGAAGTCGCAAAAAATTTTGAGAGTTGCCCTGTTTGTGGAGCATCATTTGATGATGAAGAGGAAAATGTAGATGCAGAAGATAGATCTGATTGGATTACTTGGTATTATTATGGGTTGAAAGATAAAAAGGGTAATAAAACTGAAATAACATCTTTAGAGGAAAAACCTATAGATTTGCAAAAGGATGGAGATATATTTTACCTAATAAAAGAATTCCAAGCTCCACCAAGGGATATAAATGGAAAAAGTGATGCTGCAAAAAAGGAACTAAGGAAATACGTCCCAGATGCATTTGCGCCGCCGAAAGAAACCCCCATCCGTTGCCCAAGGTGCGGAGGTACGGAATATACCATGATGAACCGTGGATTTTCTATCTGGACGGGCTTCTTAGGGAGCGGGAAAGCAAAAAGGGTATGCAACCGTTGTAAAAGGGAGTTCTGATTATGAGGTATAGTGTATGGTGCTGTTGATTGTTATTGGGTGCTTTGCGTTTGCATTCCTTGTTGAGCACGTATATTATTCATATCTTGATACATTGCCAAAAGATAAAAGAGATGAATTGATTAAAAAACAATCCCAAAAGACATGCAGATATTGTAATTCGTCTGATTTTGAAGCTGTGGGAATGAAGCGTGGTAAATTGCTGTTTCAGTGTAAACGCTGCAAAAGGATATGCTAATTAAAAAGAATACTGTAAATTTTTAGGGAGATTATTTCATGGTCTCTCTTTTATTATGCTTAAAATTAAGGAGGAAACAGAAACATTGAATGAATTTGTAATTGAATTGTTGGCCTTGTTGGATCAGCAGAAGAGCAAAACACAGATTAATGCCCAGATTAAGGAATTGGAGAAAAGCATACGGAAATTAAGGCTTGTCGGGATTCTGGCGAAAGGCGACACAAAGAATGGAGTGAATCAGACCATCCGTCAGATGGAAGGGAACCTCCGGCAGATAAAGATACAGGCGAAGATGGACAGCCGCCAGTTGAACAGGGAAATTAACAATGCATTGAGGAATGTGTCGGCAAGGGATATTAACCTCAATCTGAACAGTACAGGCGATAGGTTAAACGCGCAGGTAAGACGCGCTGTTTCCCAGGCAAGGGAATTTGCGGACAGGAATCCGATCAGCGTAAATATTGACCTAAAAAGAGAAAAACTGTTAAACCAGTTTGCTACATTTACAAATAAACATACAAAAATTAATGAATCTTCCTATTGGCTTGGTGAGGCGGAACGGATTCGTGGTGTGATTGAAGCGGTCAGCAACAGGGATGAATTAAGGGATGCAACAGACCAGTTCCAGGTATTTACATCAGGTGTAAGAGCCACAGGCTATGCGGCTGTTTCTACGACTGACAGGATTAAAGGGATGTTGGGAAATATTGTTAAAGTGGGAAATTACTGTGGGCTTTCATTTGTTGCTGTAAATAAATTCCGCCAATCTTTAAATACACTCAAAACGAATGATACAATACTTACAGAAATTAGCAAGACCAGTGAGATGACAAAGCAGCAGTTAAAGGAATTAGGGGATGAAGCCTTTGCTGTTGCAAGCAAATTTGGCCAAGTTTCGGGGAATTACCTTACAGCGGTTCAGGAAATGGCAAGGTCTGGGTACGAAACACTGTCAAAGGAACTTGGGCAGCTTTCATTATTGGCGCAAAGTAGCGGCGATATGACGGCAGAAATGGCGAATAATTACCTGCTGGCAACGGATGCGGCATATAAATATGGCGGGAGTGTCGAAAAATTAAATGCTGCCCTTGACGGGGCGAACTATATTTCAAACAAAAACAGCGCGTCATTGACAGATATCTCCGATAGTATACGTGTTTCAGCTTCATTCGCGGCTAATGCGGGAGTTGCTATAGAAGAACTTACGGCGGCAGAAGCGGCCATGATCGCAACGACAAAAAGAAGCGGCTCCGAAATGGGCAGGGCATTCAGGAGTATTGTATTAAATTTGCAGCAAGTGTCGGGCGAGTTTGACGGGGAAATGATTGACGAAGAGCAGCTTAAGAAAGTGGAAGCCAGATGCCATTCATTGGGCGTGGAATTGGAATATATAAAAGACGGGGTTGCCACACTTCGTAATCCGATGGACATACTGAAAGATTTATCAGAGGTCTATAATTCCTTGCCAGATAACAGTGCAGAAAAACAGGGGTTAATTTCGGACATTGGGAATAAATACCATGCAAACGCACTATCAGCCCTTTTAAGCCGATGGGATTTATATGAAAAGATGGTTGGCGAGTTTTCACAGGGCACAGGCTCCGCACTGGAGGAAGCAAATAAGACCGCAGATTCATGGGAAGGCCGCATGAATTCTTTGCAGAATACATGGGACAGCTTTGTGGCATCCATCACAGACAAGGATGCTATAAAAGGCGGCGTGTCATTCCTTGACAATGCTATTCAGTCGTTTGAAAAACTATCCGATACAATAGGGGCAATCCCAGTTATCCTCACCACATTTCAGGCAGGGATGACAGCACTTAATAAGAATTATGGCATAACGCAGGTATTTAATAAGGATACCCATAAGATGGATATTCAAGGAAATATTATGGGTATTGATATTACAGCATTCAAGACACAGCAGAAACATTTCAGGGAAGCTGAAACGGCTATTAGTGGTTGGAATAGAAAATTAGTATCTGGTACAGCAGATATTGAAACATTTGGTGGTGCAATTGTCCAAAACAACGAACAACTAAAAGCATATCTCCAGACAACATCCGTAGAAGCCCCTGCATCATTAGCAGGATACCGATCCTATCTGGCTTCCTGTGGTGTATCAACGGATTCATTAAGGATTAAAACAGTCCTTTTAAATTCCGCATTAACGTTAGGGTTAAGCCTTGGCATACAGGCGGTTGCAACAGCGGTTTCAAACTTCATCCGTGTGTCAGGTGACGTTGCGCAGAAAGCAGATGAAGTAAGCAACACTTTCAGCAGCGCAAAATCCGACATTGACAGCTACAAATCTAAAGTGGAAGAGCTGCAGGCGGTGCTCAATGATTCCAGCTCCTCCATCTCCGATGTCACAGAAGCCCGCAAAACCCTTATGTTAATCCAGGACGAATTAATCGAAAAATACGGCAGTGAGAAAAGCGCAATCGACTTGATTACGGAAGTGGTCAACGAACAGTCACAGGCTTTTGATAAATTAGCGCAGAAACAGTGGCAGGAAGCAAAGAACGAATTCAACGATGGCGGATTTGCAAACAACGCCGCAAACTTTGTCCAAGGATACTCTGACAACATAGACCGCATGTTATCAGAATATGGCGATTATAAGGTGAAACTGGATTTATCCGTGGCCACAACCGGATTAAACCCGGAAGAGATAGAAGAATTCAAGAAATTATTCGAAGACAATGGGATGGAAATCACTTATGGAACGAAAGGAACAGCCTCCAACAACCCGTTTGTGGAACTGTCCGGGAACGCAAGTGAAATGCATGAAAAACTTTTGGAACTCCAGGAAATGTTTTCCGACGCAAACCCACTGTCCACTAATAATTTCAGGAATTATCTGACAGACCTTGCAAATGCCGCGAAAGAAGTTTCAGAGAATTATAAAGAGATGTGCGACAGTTACATCCTTTATGAAGAGATATCCCAAAAGGCGGCTTATAAAAGCGCATTCAATGATATTAATGGGGCTTACCAGAAATACCAGGATGCGGCAGTTCTGGGAGACGAACAGGAAGCAGCAAAAGCAGCAGAGGATTATGCAGAAATAATCACGGATGCAGTTTCCATGGCGTTGGAAAGCGGGGACGCAGGGGTTGCAGACTACTTCAAATCCATGCACCCGGAATTACAGTCCATGGTGGGGCAATGGGAATTCAAGACAAAAATAATCCCTGACTTTGACATAAGCGGGTTACAAGGGAAAACAGAAAATGATGTCCTTGCAATGCTCCAGACGGAGGATTTGCAGGAGGGGGAAGCTGTTTTCAACTCACTGATTGATAAAGCAAAAGAATACGGGATTATTACGGACGGCAATGCAGAAGGGATACAGGAAGTATTGGAGCTGCTTGCGGAATGGGGCATACTGCAAAAAGACATTTCAGAAACAGAAGCGCCGGAACCGCCATCCTACAAATCCTCCCTGGACGGCGTGCAGTCCCTGTCCGACAACCTCAAAACCCTCATGGAAGTTTACGACGATGTACAGGACGGGGAGGAATTTGACTGGTCTTCCATCCTGAACAATGAAGAATTTGAAAAAGTCTTCGGCGGCGCAGGGAAAGTCTATGACGACTTTATCAAAACCGTCACCAAGAACCCGGATGACATCAACGCGTGCCAGAAAGCCTTTGACGACCTTGCAACCTCTGTCATTGACAGCAGCGGCATCTGGGATAATCTAACCGCTGAAACAGAGAAGGCCACTGTCGCAATGCTGGAGGAAAATGGTGTTGTAAATGCAGCAGAATTAGTAGCCTCCAGGCTTGCTTTGCAGGAAGAATGGCTTACTCTCGCAAAAGACAATACGGCACTTGCAGGAAGGAAACTTTCTGACGTTACATGGGAAGAGATTGGCGCGCTATTGCATGAAAACCAAGAAGCCGCTGCAACTTCTGAAAGCCTTGCAGCACTTGCCATCTCCAAGATGGACGTGAACAGCATCACCATTGACACCACGGACGACGTGAACCAGATTGTTGCAATCGCAAATGCAGCAGGCGCGTCCACTTCCTATATCCAAGCCCTTGCAAATGCGCTTCTGAACTTCAAGTCCATGCAGTTCGACACAAACACGCTTGGGGGCAAAGTCGGCAACGCAGCAAGGGATGTAGCGGTGAATGCTTTTGAGAATGGGCTGAAATCCACACTTTCCGCACAGTTGGAAGGTGCAAAGCTGGATGCATCCCAGTTTTATGCAAAATCAGGCGGCACAGGAGGGTCGGGGAAGTCTGGGAAATCCGGTTCTGGAAAATTCGGCTCCAGCAAAGAAGAAAAAGAATCCATAGAAGTGTTTGACTTCATTGAGACTGCAATCTCCCGTGTGGAAAAAGCCATTGAACGGTTAAAGACACGCGCAGAAGAAACCTTCCGCAGCTTTACCGCCAGGGGAAGGGAATACAAAAAGGCAGTATCCGAAATAACAAAGGAAATTGATATCCAGAGACAGGGTTATAACAAGTACATTGCGAGGGCGAACAGCATCGGATTGGAAGAGCCTTGGGCAGCACAAGTCCGGGATGGCAGCATCAATATTGCGGATGTTGCGGATGACGGGCTGAAAGAACGGATCAAAAATTACAAAGAGTGGTATGAAAAAGCCCTGGAATGCCAGGAAAAACTAGAAGAACTCAAAAAGACCCAGAAAGAGCTTGCCCGTGAAAAAATAGAACTCCTCATCACCAAATACGAAAAGCTCCTGGGCAGACTGGAATCCACAGCCAAACGCATCCAGAACACCATGGATTTCAAGGAAACATGGGGGTTCTCCGCAAGCGCAAAGGACTATGCAAAACTTAATAAAAACGCACAGTCCCAGATTGCAAACATCATCAAGCAGAACAAAAAGCTGAAAGAACTCCAGAAGACTGTCACAAAAGGCTCCGAAGCATGGCATGGGTACAACGGACGGATCAATTCAAACAATGAATCCATACAGGATTTAACAAAGTCCATGGCTGAAAACGCTGCTGCATCCGCCTCCCTTGCAAAGCAGAATGAAGAAGCCGGAAACAGCGCAAAGGACACCGCCGACGAAAAAACAGATGCAAAACTGTCCACGGCTTCCACATCATCCAGGAAGAACCGCTTATTAAACAATAAAGCAAAGAACATAGACACGAGGCAGAAAAACCTCCAGTCTGCATACAACAAAAAAAGCAAAGACCGCGCCTCTTATGGGAACAAAATTCGCAAAGCAAACAAAAAGGATGTCTCCAAAAAGAACAAAAAGCTCTTCACCCAAGCCATTGCAAAAGTCAAAGCAGGAAAACTTGTGTCCGCCTCCACCATAAACGGAATTGTGGGGGCATTAAAATCCGCAAAGGGAAAAGAATACAAAGAACTGAACGCGCTCCTCTCCTACTGCATCTCTTATAACGCCAGCAAGAATGCGGAAGAAGAAAACAAATTAAACCTGGAAATGTATGCCCTCACCGCCCAGGAAGAGAAGAAAGCCTTACGGCAGGAACAGTTGAGCAATGCCCTGGACGCAAACCAGTCCAAAGCAGACAGGAATACACTTCCCAACGCTGAAACAACATCCGCAAAGAACCACAACATAGACACACAGATGCGGCTAAGCAATGCAAATGCAAACGCACAGACCCAGTCCGCAAAGAATGCCGCCAAAGACCGAAAAACAGCCGCAGGGAAAGCCTCTTTCGCAAAAGAGAAATCTTATCAGAAGCTGAAAGACAGGAAGCTGAAAAAACGGTTAAAAAAAGCAGCTGCAGCAATCAAGGCCGGGAAAAAGATTGACGCGGATTCCCTGAAAGCGGTCAAGGAATACTGCCAGAAATACTTAAAGAACAACCTGTCCTACTATTACAACTGCGAAGCCTACAATGAAGCCGTGGAAAATGAATTAAGCGCAAAAGAGGCGGAAACACTTGCCAAAGCACAGGCGTATGCCGCGGCCTTACAGGCAAAGCGTGAAAAAGCAGAAAACACAGTATCCGGCAGGGATGCGGAAAACGAACTGTATGCCGCAACTGCAAAGAACCAGACCTTTGCAGGCGCAAAGAACAAATATGTGGACAGGCAGATCTCAAACATCTCCCAGAATGCGTCCACATACCAGTCGGCATACAATGCGTCTGCGACAGATTTCCACAGCGCAAAGAATGCAATCAATAAGTCATCCGGGAACGCCGTCATAAATGAAATCAAAACTAAATTTGCAAGCAGGAACATTTTAATCCCAGCGGACTGCCTGGAAAAAGCATATGCAGTCTCCGACAGCTTCGGGCTTGCATGCTCCAATTACAATGAAGCGTTGGAATCCATGAACGCCGCAAAAGCCGCCGCAGACCTGTACGCGCAGACCTCCAAGACAGAGAAAGCAGCCCTTGCCCTGGAGAAGATGGAAAACATCGACAAGGATTACGGGCACAGAATCAGCGTCTTTGAACAAAGGGCAACACGGCTCAACAATTCCATGGACATTGCCCAGGCGAAAGGATACCAGACAAGCAGAAAATACTATGAACGGCTGGCAGAGAATGAAGAGAAAACCAACCAGACATTGGCACAGAAACGGAAAGACCTTGCGGATTCCTTAAACCAGTCCGTAAGCACGGGCGCAGTCACAAAGTTCTCAGACGAATGGTACGAAGCGTGCGGAAAGATTGACGACGTGACCAACGCAATTGAGGAATCCGCCGTGTCCCTTGCAGAGTTCCAGAAACAGATGCGGCAGATCGAATGGGACAATTTTGACTACTTAGAAAGCAGAATGAAAAACACCATTTCCGAGACGGATTTCTTAATCGGAGAACTGTCCAGGGAAGACACTGCAAGAGAAGACATCGGATGGCTGACAGACCGAGGGAAAGCGGCCGCGTTCCTCCATGCAGGCAATTATGAATCCTACCGGAAACAGGCCAAGGACTATGCCTCTGAAATCCAAAAAATCAACAAGGAACTAGAAAAAGACCCCTACAGCAAAGAACTGGTTGACCGGAAAGACGAACTGCTGAAATCCTACCGGGAATGCACCAAAGCGGCACAGGAAGAGAAATACGCCGTGATAGACCTTTACGCCCAGGGATACGAAGCCCTCTCCGGCAGGCTGGAAAACTTAATCAGCGATTATGAAGAGCTTCTGGACAAAGAAAAGGACGCGTTCGACTACCAGAAAAACATTGCAGACAAGGCAAAGGAACTGGCAGGCATCCGGAAGCAGATGGAAGCCTACGCCGGAGACATGTCGGAAGAGGCAAGGGCAAAAATCCAGACCTTAAAAGTGTCCTTAGAGGAAGCGGAACGGGATTTGCAGGAGACCCAGTACGACAAATACCTCTCCGGCACAAAAGAAATGCTTACAGACCTCCAGGAAAACTTTGACGAATCCATCCAGATCATTGTGGATTCCCTTGCAGAGAATTTCGGGAAGCTGGAGGAGGGCATGGAACGCACAGCCAGTGAGACCTGCAAGTCCATCCTGTCCCTGATGACGGGGATCGGCTACACGCCAACGGAGGAATTCGGGAAGCTTCTGGACGGGACGGGAATCGCTTCATCCGTTGCGGCAGTCCTTGCAGAGCTGAAGGATTTCCATGCAAAAATGACAGCTTATGCAGACCGGATGGCATCTTCCGCAAACACAAACACGGCTGTGGACGGTGGGAACCCTGAAACCACAAACGGGTCACCGGGGAGCAGCAATGCAGCAGCAAACAAGCCGGCATCCAATGCAGGGGCTGACGGGGCAGGCAGCGTTCCAAAGGGAGGGCTGGAAAAGCCGTCTGTTATACAGATCCCAGGGAATGCAGGGGCTATCCAGGACGGAAAGGATGGGCAGGAAGCCCAGAGGAAAACAGAAGCGGCAAAGCAGGCACAGGCAATCAAGGAATTAACCATAGTGAATGAATACCTGGACAGACACCTGAAAAGCACGAAATCAAAACGCGGGGAGCTTTCCGACGTGAACAAGAAGCTCTATGACAAGTACGGGAAGAAGATCCTGACCACCAAACAGATGAAGGAGCTTGCAAAAAGGCTTGGCGTAACATACGACAGCCAGAAATCCTCCGGGAGCCTTTACAAGAAACTGAAATCCATCGGAGTAAAAGGATTCCATGCGGGCACCAGAAACATCCCCTATGGCCAGCCAGCCTTCCTTGGCGAGAACGGAGACGAGCTTCATTTCAAAAAGGACGAAGGGATTCTGACAACGGTAGGACAGGGAGACATGGTGTTCACAAACGAGATGTCAAAGCGGCTGTGGGAAATCTCACAGATGCCAACGGAATTCCTGATGGAGAAATTCGGAGTGCCAGGAATCCCCCCCAAAGACTGCCACACCCATGACCCTTCCCATCCCGGCATCCATTATTGAGAACAGCCAGTACAGCAGCGGGGACGTGAATATCAACATAAATGATTTGAACCTTCCCAACGTAACAAATTACAAGGAATTCAGGGATTCGCTGATTAAAGACCGGACATTTGAAAAGGCCGTGGAATGCATGAGTATTGAGAAATTTAATAAAAACTACAATTCACTTAGCAAGTACAAGTATGTTGGGAGACGGTAAAGACACAGTTGCATATATCCACAATTTACTAAGATTAAATTGAAGAAATTCAGGATGCACACGATCCTTATATCAGGCGGTGTGCATCCTGAATTTAGAAAGGACAGAATAAGAATGGACAAAATAACAAGAGAAGATATCGACAACATGATAATGGGAAGCTTCCATGAGACAGGAAGCGATGATGTTTTATCTGGATTTTCAGACAGCCTTAATAGCAATATATCTGCATTGGAAGAGAACGGATTAGAATTAGATGGCCAGGTTATAATATTCCTTTCCAGTATAATAACGGCACAGACAAACGCCATCAATACCATACGTGGGGTATTATACAAAATCTTCTGTTCAGATGAAGCAAAAACAACAGAAACAGGAGGCGATAACCATGTACTTAACCAATAAAGACAGAAAAATCCAGACACAACAAAACATCATAAACCGCCTGGAGGAAGAAAACAGGCTGCTGAAGGAACAATTAGAAGCATACAGCCGTGAAAGTATGGAACACAGGATGACGCTTACAGAACAGGCATACCAGGAATACACGGAATTAATTGAAGAAGTAAGCGAAATGAAACAGGAATACGTGGAACTGATTAAAGAAATGACGGAACTAAAAGAAGAAATGAAACGAAAATGTAAGTAAAATAAACAGGTAAAGTTAGCAATGTAAAACCATATGGGACGGCATTTTATGTCTGTCCCTATATCACATAATTGAAGAAACAGGAACAAAACAGCAAAGGTAACATAAAAACAGAACATATAACATTTATGAAGATAAAATATTTGAAAAATATACAATTACATGCAGTGGGGGAGAACCCTGCTGCATTTACAATATAAAAACGATACAGAGGTGACGTAACATAGGAAACAACATGGAAACAGAAAACCTGCAATATGGGAAAAGCACTGAAATATTGCAGTTCATGATAAAAAGTGGTATGCTAAACATGGATGATGTACAAAATAGCATGGAATCTATGAAAAGAGATGAATTTTTAAAGAAGCATCAATATAAGATTTGGCAGGGCAAAGATGGAAAATGGTATACATATCTGCCGGATGATAAAAAAGGGAGAGTAAAGAAGAAAAAAAGTTCAAAGAAAGAGATTGAGAATGTAGTTATTGAATACTACAAAAATTTGAAAATGGAACCTATCATATTTAAGGAAAGATATAATGTATGGATTCAAAGACAATTAGATTGTGGTGTTTCGAATAATACAATAAATAGATATAATTGTGATTATGTTAGATTTTTTGAAGATAGCACAATTGAATTTATGGACATTTCTAAAATTGACGATGAAATCTTATATTGTTTCCTGATTAATAGGATTAGGCAAAAAGAGTTGTCCTATCGGGCAGCAAAAACCATGTTTGGGATGTTGAATGGAATTTTTCAAAAGGCACAAAAAGACAAAATAATCCAGGTAAATCCGTGTGAAAGTATAGATTTCCCGGTATTAAGGAAGCATTGTAAAGTTCAGATAGGGAAAACAGCAGAAGAAAGAGTTGTATCGGATGAACAAATGAAGTTATTGTACGATATTATCGCACAGGATCATAGGAATAAACCAAACTATATACCACCTTATGCAATAGAGTTAGCCTCGTTAACTGGAATGAGAGTTGGTGAATTAGCTGGTTTGATTTGGGGAAATGTTAATTTTAAAGAAAAATATATCCTGGTTGATAGATCTGAAAAGTATGATAGGGAAAAGAAAGCATATTTTATAGATACAACGAAAAATGCAAAGCCACGGTTCATTCCAATGAGTAGAGAAATAGAAGCATTGTTAAAACAGGTTAAAAAAGTTGAGACAGGTTATGGATATTTATGCGAATATGTATTTGCAAATGAAAATGGACGGATTCATGCAAGAGTAATATCTGATTGTATGAGGAATAAATGTATTCAGGCAGGAATCCAGACAAAAAGCATACATGCCTTGAGAAGAACATTAAATTCAAAGATGCGGTGTGAAGGGGTATCTTCAATTGTTGCATCTTCGATCCTTGGGCATACAGAAAAGGTAAATAATTCAAATTATACGTATGATGTATCTGATAACCAGTATAAAATCAATGTGATGTCAAACATAAACAGGGAAATTATGCAAGCAGTGAAATAAAGTTCTCAAAGGTTCTCAAAAGAATCCAGACATAAAAAAAGCCGAACCCCTTATTTTCCAAGGAATTCAGCATCTAAAAGAACTGCCGGCAGCGGGACTTGAACCCGCACGTGGTTGCCCACAACAGATTTTGAGTCTGCCTCGTCTGCCATTCCGACACGCCGGCATGCTTCAGAACCAATCGCTTCTCACAGAAGCAATTATTCATCCGAACAAAATGTATATTACCATATACGCCCAAAAAAAGCAAGCGTTTTTTTCTCTTTTTTTATATATTTCTACATTGAATGAGTTTTTAGAACGTGGTAGAATGAGAAAGATAAAAATTTATATTATAGAAAAGAGGAAATAGATGATGAAGAAAACCATTCATGCACCAAAAGCGCCGGCAGCAGTAGGGCCTTATGTCCATGCAGTAGAAGCAGGCGGATTAATTTTTACATCCGGGCAGCTGGGATTGATTCCAGAAAGCGGCGAACTGCCAGAGGGAGTGGAGGCACAAACCCATCAGAGCCTGAAAAATCTTACAGCTGTCTTGGAGGCTGCAGGAAGCGGCTTAGAGCAGGTAGTAAAGACCAACGTATTTTTGGATGATATCAATGATTTTGCGAAGGTAAATGAGATTTATGCCCAGTATTTCCAAGGGGAAGCGCCAGCGCGTTCCTGTGTCCAGGCGGCAAAACTGCCCAAAGGCGGATTGGTGGAAATTGAAGCCATTGCCGTGAAAGCTTAAAGTTGTGCTTAAGGGCGGGCTGATGCTGTAAAAGCTTAAAGTTATGCTTAAGGGCAGGCCGGTGTGGTGAAAAGCAGAGTAATGGAAGTGAAAAGGAGAATGCCAATGTCAGCAGAGAGAATCGAAGCGCTCAGGGCTAAGATGCAGGAGAGAAATATTGATATGTACATTGTGCCTACATCTGATTTCCATGAATCAGAATATGTAGGAGATTATTTTAAAGCCAGAAAATATCTCACAGGTTTTACCGGCTCAGCTGGAACCGCAGTGGTGACAAAGGAAGAAGCGGGCCTTTGGGCGGATGGCAGATATTTTATCCAGGCCGAGCGGCAGCTTGCAGGAGGCCCGGTTGCTTTGTACCGGATGGGAGAGGAAGGAGTTCCCACGGTAAAGGAATTTGTGGAAAAGAATTTACCCCAGGGAGGATGCCTTGGATTTGACGGACGGGTGATGAATGCCAAGGACGGGGAGGATTATGAAAAAACTGCAAAGGACAAGCAGGGAAGTGTTTTCGTATCAGAAGATTTGGTGGGGATGATATGGAAAGAACGGCCAGAACTGCCCAAGCATCCGGTGTATATACTGGAAGAAAAGTATGCCGGAGAGAGCACAGCGGACAAGTTAAAGAGAGTGCGGGAAAAAATGACGGAAAAGGGAGCGGAAATACATATTCTTACTTCCTTGTACGATATTGCATGGCTGTTTAACATCCGGGGCGGGGACATTGACCATGTTCCGGTGGCACTGTCTTTTGCGGCGGTGACAGAGCGGGAATGCTTCTGGTTTATCCACGAGGAAATATTGGATGAAACATTACAGGATTACTGCCGGAAAAACCAGATAACGGTACGGCCCTATGAAGGGATTTACGGTTATGCAAAGGAGATTCCAGAGCATAAGACCGTTTTGCTGGATAAAAATATTGTAAATTACTGCATTTTCCACAACCTGAATGATAATGTAACGGTGGTGCAGGAAGCGAACCCCACAGAAATGATGAAAGCGGTAAAGAATGAGACAGAGCTTGCCAATATCCGGAATGCCCATGTCAAAGACGGTGCTGCCTTTACAAAATTCATGTATTGGCTAAAGACGAATATTGGCAAAATGGAGATAACAGAGATGTCCGCTTCTGATTATTTGGAAGCGCGCAGGAGAGAGCAGGAATTGTTTGTGGATTTGAGCTTTGATACCATCAGCGCCTATGGCGCCAATGCAGCGATGATGCATTATACTGCCACGCCGGAGTCGAATGCCAGGTTAAAGCCAAAAGGATTCTTGCTGGTGGATTCTGGCGGACATTATCTGGATGGAAGTACAGACATAACCAGGACGATGGCCCTTGGAGCTTTGACAGAAGAAGAAAAGTTTCATTTTACTACAGTCTGCCGCTCCAATTTGAATCTTGCAGCAGCAAAATTTCTGCATGGCTGCCGGGGATTGAACCTTGATATTTTATCCAGAGGGCCTTTGTGGAACCTTGGACTGGATTATAAATGCGGAACAGGCCATGGGATTGGTTACCTGTTAAATGTCCATGAGGGGCCAAACGGATTCCGGTGGAAAATTGTGCCGGAACGGGACGATAGCTGTGTGCTGGAGGAAGGCATGGTTACCACAGACGAGCCAGGCGTTTATCTGGAAGGGAAATATGGAATCCGTACAGAAAATGAACTTATCTGCAAGAAAGCGGAAAAAAATGAATATGGGCAGTTTATGGAATTTGAGACAATCACCTATGCGCCCATTGATCTGGATGCAGTGATTCCAGAGGAAATGACAGCCAGAGAGCGGAAGCTGCTCAATGACTACCACAAGATGGTATATGAAAAAATCTCTCCCTTCCTGACAGAAGAGGAAAGGGAGTGGCTGAAAATTTATACAAGGGAAATTTAAGAAGGAGGGCTGCTGTGCGTGAAGTTCGGATTACAGGCATGGCAGCCTTTTGATGCGTTTCATCCCTAACTCCCCGAACCGCTGCGGGAGAGGTTCGGATTCAGGCATGGCAGCCCCTCTGCCGTTTTTATGAGATAACCACATTTTTTCCATTGCGTTTTCCGATGTACAGTTTCATGTCGGCTCTTGCAATGGTAGATTCTATGGTCTGGTTTTTGTGATGATGGGCCACGCCCATGGTTATGGTGTGGGGAATCTGAATCCCCTGGAACTCGGAATTGTGTGTTTCCACAAAACAGCGGATACTGTCTGCAAGCGCTGCAGATTCCTCCCGGCTGTATCCATTCAGCAGGATTAGGAATTCTTCGCCGCCCCAGCGGCATACATAGCTGCCTTTTGGCACATAGCTTTTGATAATTTCTGCAATGTCTTTGAGCACTTCATCTCCGCATTCATGCCCGTAGGTATCGTTGACTCTCTTGAAATCATCAATGTCGCACATGACAAGGCAGAAAGGATGTTCTGCCAAGAAAGCATCCGAGAGAAAGTTTTCCATGCTCCAGCGGTTATACAGCCTGGTCAGCGCGTCAATCCCGGCAATCCGCCCAAGCATCTTGTTTTCTTCAAACAGTTTATTCTGGGAGACACGGATGTCTACCATAAATAATATGGAGAAAACTGTGATAAACGCCAGGGTGCAGAAGGAATTAAAAACATAAAGGGCATGGCACATCCAGCTGCCTGCAATAAAATGCCAGGGCACAAGGAACCGGCCTAACAAATAGCAGACAAAATATGTAATGGAGGCAAAAATGCCGCAGATGAAAGGGCTTGCAATCCGATGCCGGGGAAAGGTATAGGAAATATAAAAGCCGGCAGCCACAAGGGCAAGCAGAAATAGGGAGAAGCCGCTTTCCCAGCCAATAGCCAATGTAGTAAAAATGGTATTTAAAATAATTTCTCCGCAGGTAATATAATAGATCAAAGGATAAGCCTCTTTTTTCAGCAGTTTTTTGCAGAGAAGATATGCTGCGGTGCTTAGAAAGTTATATGCTGCCATAAAATAAATTCCTGTGAACAGGAAAAAGAACATAAATATGCCATGGACTGCCGCAAGAGAGTAAACGGCAATATGGTATTTTATATTGTTGGTGATTGGAAGCTCACCAGTAAGAATTCGTTTCAGCATATCATTTAATCTGTTCAATGTTTCTACCTCTTTATTATCAAACTATCATAAACTATACCATATTCCCTAAAAAACGTAAAGAAATATATTTTTTTGTCGATTTGGCAGGACTTTTTGGGGTTTGGCGTGGCATATTTTTAATTTTTCGTGAATTTATAACTTTTAAATCTGGGTCATATGGTGTAAAATAGAAATGATTATGGGTGAAAAGCTGGAGATGAAATCCGTAAAGAGACAGATAACCTGCAGACGAAGATAGAAGGAATTAGCATTTATGAGCAAAAAAATAGTATTGATTGACGGGCACAGCATTTTAAACCGGGCTTTTTTTGGGATACCGGATCTCACCAACGCAGAAGGGCTTCACACCAACGCGGTATATGGATTTTTAAATATCCTGTTCCGTATCCTGGAGGAGGAAAAGCCGGATTACCTGACCGTGGCTTTTGATGTGCATGCGCCTACGTTCCGGCATAAGATGTATGACGCTTACAAGGGAACCAGGAAGCCCATGGCAGAAGAGTTAAGGCAGCAGGTTCCTGTGATAAAGGAAGTGCTCAAGGCCATGGGCGTTGTAATTGTGGAGCAGGAGGGGTACGAGGCAGACGACATTCTAGGAACCCTTGCGGCGCGCTGTGAGCGGGAAGGGCTTTCCATATCCCTGGTGTCCGGGGACCGGGATTTGCTGCAGCTTGCCAGCGGGCATATCAAGATACGCATTCCAAAGACAAAACGTACCGGGACGGAGATTGAAGATTATTATGCAAAGGATGTAAAGGAAAAGTATCAGGTAACGCCGAAAGAATTTATTGATGTAAAAGCGCTGATGGGAGATTCCGCGGATAATATTCCCGGCGTGCCGGGGATTGGCGAGAAGACAGCCACGGCCTTGATTGCAGCTTATGGGAGCATCGAATCTGCCTATGAGCATGTGGATGAGATTAAGCCCAAAAGAGCCCAGAACAATCTGAGGGAGCATTATGATTTGGCGCAGATGAGCAAAACCCTTGCCACGATTGTAACGGATGCTCCAGTAGAATATCAATTGGAGCAGGCGGCGCTGGGAGATTTATTTACGCCGGAAGCATATGTATGGATGAAAAAGCTGGAATTTAAAAATATGCTGAGCCGTTTCCAGGTGGAAGCACCAGCGGCTCCTGTGGAGCAGTATTTTAAGGAAATAACAGAGCTTCCAGAGGCAGAAAAAATATTAAAGGAAGCGGGGAAAGCGGAACGTATAGGTTTCATGCTTTTTGCAGACAAAGAGATTGCAGAGCGGGAAGGGCAGATGACGCTGGAGCGCTTTTTGGCAGAGGGCGGCAGCGGCAAAACAGGAAAAGAAGAAGAAATCCTGGGGCTTGCCCTGGCTTTTGGAGAAGAAAAAATATTTTTTATATGGGCAGGGGAGAAGCTGCCAGGAGATTTTTTGGCGCAGCAGCTTTTGCAGCTTTTTGGGACTGTAAGGTCAGCGGCAACCTTTGATTTAAAGTCCCAGCTTCCCTGGCTTAAGGTGGAACATGAGAGCAGGGCAAAGATTGCAGATGTATTAATCGGCGCCTATCTGTTAAATCCTCTGAAAAATGATTATACGTATGATGATGTGGCAAAAGAATATCTGGATTTGATGGTGCCTTCCCGGGGGGATCTGCTGGGAAAACTGTCATTTGCCCAGGCGGCCGTCCAGAGGCAGAAAGAATTATTCCAGTACGGCGCCTTTGCGGCAGCGGCTGCTTATCAGGCGGCAGAAGGGTTGGAGAGGAAGCTGAAAAGCGCCGGTATGTGGCAGTTATACCAGAAGATTGAGATGCCGCTGGCATATACCCTTCATAACATGGAGCAGGCTGGGGTTTTGGTCAATGGGGATGAGCTGAAATCTTACGGAGAGAGCCTTTCCGGGAAGATAAAAGAGCTGGAGCAGGAGATTTACCAGGAGGCAGGGGAGGAATTTAACATCAATTCGCCTAAGCAATTGGGCGTGATCCTGTTTGATAAATTAAAAATGCCTTACGGGAAGAAGACAAAGACCGGGTATTCCACTGCAGCGGATGTATTGGACAAGCTGGCCGGGGACTATCCTTTGGTATCAAAGATTTTGGAATACCGCCAGCTTACGAAGCTGAAATCCACCTATGCAGACGGCCTTGCCAATTATATTGAAGGGGATGGGCGGATACGTTCTACCTTTCACCAGACCATCACGGCCACAGGAAGGCTTAGCAGCACAGAGCCGAATCTGCAGAACATCCCCATACGGATGGATTTGGGGCGGCAGATACGGAAGGTATTTATCCCAAGGGAAGGATGTGTCCTGATTGATGCGGATTATTCCCAGATTGAGCTTCGGGTGCTTGCCCATATGTCAGGGGATGCGAACCTGATTGACGCTTACCGGCAGGCGCAGGATATTCACAGAATCACGGCATCCCAGGTGTTCCATGTGCCATTTGATGAAGTGACATCCCTGCAGAGAAGGAATGCAAAAGCGGTGAATTTTGGAATTGTATACGGGATTAGCTCCTTTGGCTTAAGCCAGGATTTGAGCATAACGAAGAAAGAAGCCGCCCAGTATATTGAATCTTATTTTGAGACTTATCCAGGCGTGAAGCAGTTTTTGGACCGGCAGGTGAAGGAGGCGAAGGAACAGGGATATGTCACCACCATGTTTGGCAGGAGAAGGCCTGTGCCGGAGCTGTCTTCCAGCAATTTCATGCAGAGATCCTTTGGGGAGCGGGTGGCAATGAATTCACCCATCCAGGGAACCGCGGCGGATATTATCAAGATTGCAATGATCCGTGTAGGGGAATCCCTGCAGGAGAGGGGGCTGCGTTCCCAGTTGATTCTGCAGATACATGACGAACTGCTGATTGAGGCTTGGGAAGAGGAGATTGAGCAGGTGGAAGAGATTCTCAAAAGAGAGATGGAAGCGGCAGCGGAGCTTTCAGTAAAATTGGAGATTGACATGAACCAGGGCAGAAGCTGGTATGAAGCACATTAAAAATATAGACAAAGGAGTTTTGGCATATGCAGGTAATTGGGATTACTGGCGGAGTTGGAGCAGGAAAATCCGCCATCTTGGAATATTTGGAACAGAATTACAGGGTAAAAAACCTGATAGCAGACAAAATCGCACGGATGCTGATGGAGCCGGGGAGTGATTGTTACCGGAAATTGCTGAAGTTCCTTCCAGTGGAAGTGTATAATGAAGATGAAACGATAAACCGTTCGGCATTGGCAGCAGCGATATTCAGTTCTGATGAATTGAGAAAACGGGTCAATGAGGTGATGCATCCAGCCGTCAAAGAATATATTCTGGGGCAGATTACAGAGCAGGAGCGCATGGGGATCCTGGATTATGTGATTGTGGAAGCGGCACTTTTGATTGAGGACAATTATAATGAGATTTGTGATGAACTGTGGTATGTAAAGACTTCGGAGGAGGTCAGGAAAAAGCGGCTGATGCGTTCCAGGGGCTATTCCGAGGAACAGGTGGAAAGCATGTTCAAAAGCCAGCTTTCCGACAGTGAATACCAAAAGCACTGCCAGGTGATTATAGATAATAACGGAACCAGGGAGGAAACCTTTTACCAGGTTGCCCAGGCAATTAAAAATAAAGGAGAACTGAATAAGATGGAACAGCAGTTAGAGGGAGTTCCTTTGGTATTTGGACTGGATATCGGTACCAGGAACGTTGTGGGCACCGTTGGCTATAAGAACGAAGATGATTTTTATGTGCTTGCCCAGTTTTCCAGAGAGCATGAGACTCGTTCTATGCTGGATGGGCAGATTCATGACATCGGCCGGGTGGGCCGGACGGTAGGCCGGGTAAAAAGCGCTTTGGAAGAACAGATCCACATGCCCTTAAGTGAAGTATGCATTGCCGCAGCGGGCCGGGTGTTAAAGACGGTTACAACCACAGTGGAATACAGCTTTCAGGAAGAGGTTGTAGTCACCGGGGAGGATGTGCACACCCTGGATCTTTTGGGAATTGAAAAAGCCCAGCAGATTTTAAATGAAAATAACGATACGAATTTTAAATTTTACTGCGTCGGATATTCTGTCGTAAAATATTATTTGAACGGAGATATCTTTTCCAACCTGGAGGGGCATAAAGCGGAGGTAGTCAGCGCTGATATCATTGTTACGTTCCTGCCGGAGGACGTGGTAGATGGGCTTTATTCCGCGGTAGGGCTTGCAGGCCTTAAGGTTGCAAGCTTGACCCTGGAGCCTATCGCTGCTATCAACGTGGCCATTCCAGAGACCTTCCGTATGTTAAATATCGCCTTGGTAGACGTAGGCGCGGGCACAAGCGATATCTCTGTGACCAGGGACGGCAGCATCATAGCCTATGGCATGATTCCCTGCGCCGGGGACGAGATTACAGAGCTTTTGGTACAGCATTACCTGGTAGATTTTAAGACGGCGGAGCACATCAAGCTAAGCTCCACCACAGAAAAGGAAATTGAATACCAGGATATCATGATGATTAAACATACGATTACGGCTGAGGAAGTATGGGATTTGATACAGCCCCTGGTATTTGGCCTTACAGAAGATATTGCGGCAAAAATCAAAGAATTAAACGGCGGGGAAACGGTCAGCGCAACCTTTATTGTCGGGGGCGGCGGAAAGGTTCATGGATTCGTGGAGCACCTGGCTTCTGAACTGGATCTTCCGCTGGAACGTGTGGCGCTTAGAGGAGAGGAAGTGCTGCAGGAAATCCATTTTGAACAGGAGGAGATTCGCAAGGATCCTCTTTTGGTTACGCCCATTGGCATCTGCATCAGCTATTATGACCAGAAAAATAATTTCCTCTTTGTGCGCTTTAACGGAGAGAGGATTAAATTGTACGACAACAATAAGCTGACGATTGTAGATGCCGCCCTGCGTGCAGGCTTCCCCAATGAGCAGCTGTTCCCAAGAAGAGGAAAAGAGATTAATTTTTATGTCAACGGGAAGAAGCGGATTGTCCGGGGTGAGCCGGGAGAGTCTGCGGTAGTGCGCGTGAACGGAAGGGTAACCAGCATTAACGCAACCTTAGAGCCCAACAGCGATATTATCATTGAACCGTCTACGGTAGGCGAGGCAGCCGTTTGCCGGTTAGAGGAGCTGGAGGAATACGGCAGGGTAGTCATTACCTTTGAAGTGAACGGAAGGATGATTACCTGCCCGAAATTCGCAGAGGTAAACGGAAGCCTGGAGCCGCCCTATTATGAGATCCAGGAAAATGACTGGGTGGAAATGCGCAGTTTCTATACGGTTGCCCAGATTATGGAATTTATGGATGTGGAAATTGATTTGGACAGTGAAATCCTGGTAAATAATAAGCCGGCAGATTTGGATACACAGGTTTATGAGAATTTTTCACTGGAGTGGGAGGTTATTTCCTACCGGACGCCCCTGTCCGAAATTGAAGGCGTTTACAGGCAGCCGGAGGAGATGCAGCCAGCCGGGCAGGAAGGGGATGCTGTTTCGGAAAGCACAGAAGAAATGACAGCCCAGGAAGAAGCGGCAGGTACAGCGGAAAAAGAACCAGCAGGAGAAACTGCCAAGGAAGAAGCAGGAAAGCCAGTGGAAGGAGCCGACAGGGAAGGAAACACAGCAGAGGAAAAAAGAAAGGAATCGGCAGCTGGAAAGATAACAGAGGAAAAATCGAAAGAAACAGCAGAGCCAGCAGCAATGGATGCAGCGGCAGAACATCCAGAAGAGAAGAAGGCGGATGATAAAGGAGCTGAAATAGAAAACCAGGAGAAGGAAAAAGCCCAGGCAGCAGAGGAGGCAGCACAGCCGAAGACCTTGCAGGAAGAGCCAGAGGAAACGAAAGAGAAGGAGCAGGAGCAGTTATCCAAAATGGAGGCTGCAGGGAAAGAGCCGCAGGCGCCAGAGCTGTCAGGACAGGAAAAGGAGCGGGAACTTACCCAGGAGGAATTAGAAGAAAAGTTCCTGCAGTCCCAGCAGACAACGGAAAGCGATATCCGCCCCACAATCCGCAGAAAACCGGAGGCAGCGCCTGTAAAAGCAAAGCCGGAAGCGGCTTCCCTTCAGGTCATTGTAAATAATGCAGCTGTTACCTTGCGGGGAAAAACCTCTTATGTATTTGTGGATGTCTTTGATGCCATCTCCTTTGACTTGAATGCAGGGAAAGGAAGAGCCATTGTGACAAAACTCAATGGTGAAACGCCTTCCTATACCGCATCCCTAAAGTACGGGGATGTGATTGAGATTTACTGGGAGGATTAGGAAATATGAAATTGTGCAGTATTGCAAGCGGCAGCAGCGGCAATTGCATTTTTGCCGGAACAGATACCACAAGCCTTCTGATAGATACCGGAATCAGCGGAAAACGGATTGAGGAGGGGCTCAATGAAATTGGGCATACCACAAAGGAAGCAGACGGAATTCTTGTCACCCATGAGCATTCCGACCACATCAGCGGGCTTGGGGTCATATCCAGGCGGTATGGCATCCCTATTTATACCACAAGGGGAACCTGGAAGGCCATTTTAAATTGCAAAAGCATCGGTGAGATTCCAGAAGGGCTGTTCCGGGAAATCGAGCCGGATAGGGATTTTACCATTGGAGATATTACCGTAAGCCCGGTTTCCATTTCCCATGATGCCGCAATGCCCACTGCTTTCGTGTTGCGGCAGGGGAAAAAATCTATGGCGGTCATGACGGATTTGGGGAAATTTGACCATTACATAATAGAAAAACTGCAGCATCTGGATCTGCTGCTGTTAGAGGCAAACCATGATGTGCATATGCTGCAGGTGGGAACTTACCCTTATTACCTAAAACAGCGGATTTTGGGGGATAAGGGGCATTTGTCCAATGAATTGTCCGGGCAGCTTTTAAGCGAGGTGCTCCATGACGGGTTTAAAGGGGTCATTCTGGGGCATTTGAGCAAGGAAAATAATTACGAGCGGCTTGCCTATGAGACGGTGCGTTTGGAAATCGATCTGGCAGATAATCCATACCATGCCAAGGATTTTCCCATACATGTAGCCAAACGCGACGTGGTTTCGGATTTGGTTGAGTTTTGATGGAACGGAGGACAGTAAAACTATGGAAAAGAAAGCAGAAAGAACAATTATTACGGTGGTAGGAAAGGATACGGTGGGAATTATTGCCAAGGTATGCACCTATCTTGCGGAAAACAGCATCAATGTACTGGACATCAGCCAGACCATTGTACAGGATTTTTTTAATATGATGATGATTGTGGATATGAAAAAGGCGTCCAAGCCTTTTTACCAGTGTGCAGAGGAATTGGAACAGGCAGGAAAAGAAATCGGCGTAGCCATCAAATGCCAGCGGGAAGAAATTTTTAATAAAATGCACAGAATTTAAGGAGCAGCGTGATGATAAATATCTGGGAAGTAAATGAAACCAATAAAATGATAGAGCAGGAAAATCTGGATGTTAGGACAATCACCCTTGGCATCAGCCTGTTGGACTGCATAGATTCCGATTTGAAGGTTCTCAATGAAAATATTTATAATAAGATCACCAGGGTTTCCGCAGATTTGGTGGAAACAGGGGCTGAGATTGAGCGTAAATATGGGATTCCCATTGTAAATAAGCGGATTTCCGTAACGCCCATTGCACTGGTTGGGCAGGCAGCCTGCAAAACGCCGGAGGATTTTGTGACGATTGCAAAAACATTGGATCAGGCGGCAAAGGCAGTGGGCGTAAATTTCATCGGCGGGTATTCTGCGCTGGTATCCAAGGGGATGACAAAGGGGGATGAGGATTTGATCCGTTCCATTCCCCAGGCTCTTTCTGAGACCGAACGTGTCTGCAGCTCTATCAATGTGGGCTCCACAAAGACAGGGATTGATATGGATGCGGTAAAGCTGATGGGTGAAATTGTGCTTAAGACAGCGGAACTGACCAGGGAGGAGGATTCCCTTGGCTGTGCGAAGCTGGTAATTTTTTGCAATGCGCCGGATGATAATCCCTTTATGGCAGGCGCTTTCCATGGAGTGACGGAGGCGGACGCCATCATCAATGTGGGGGTATCCGGGCCTGGAGTTGTGAAAAAAGCCTTGGAGCGGGTGCGGGGAGAAGATTTTGAGACTCTCTGTGAAACCATTAAAAGAACCGCTTTTAAGATTACCCGTGTGGGGCAGCTTGTGGCACAGGAGGCCAGCCGGAAGATGAAAATTCCCTTTGGCATCATCGACTTGTCATTGGCGCCTACGCCGGCTGTGGGAGATTCGGTAGCTGGGATTTTGGAGGAAATCGGCCTGGAATATGCGGGAGCGCCTGGCACCACCGCCGCCCTGGCGCTTTTAAATGACCAGGTAAAAAAAGGCGGCATTATGGCATCCTCCTATGTTGGAGGATTAAGCGGTGCTTTTATCCCGGTCAGCGAGGATCAGGGGATGATAGATGCAGTGGAAGCAGGAGCCTTGACGCTGGAGAAGCTGGAAGCTATGACCTGCGTCTGCTCAGTAGGGCTTGATATGATAGCCATCCCAGGGGATGTGCCAGCATCCACAATTTCCGGTATTATTGCAGATGAAATGGCCATTGGCATGATTAATCAAAAGACCACTGCAGTCCGCCTGATTCCGGTAATCGGGAAACAGGTAGGGGAGGTTGTGGAATTCGGCGGCCTGTTAGGGCATGCGCCGATTATGCCTGTCAATAAGTATGGCTGCGAAGCATTTATCAGCCGCAGCGGCAGGATACCAGCGCCTGTACATAGTTTTAAGAATTAAATTTGTGTATTGGACGAAAATATGATACAATGTGTAAATAGAATAAATCACCGGAGGTGGGATCTTTGAACGAAAGGGAAGATTACCTGGACAGATTATTACGGGGAGTAGAAGGAAGTCCGGAAGAAATTCAAGAGGAAGATGATGATTTTCTGGAGGAATTTAATCATTCTTTTCCCGATAATGATGATGATGAAAATGATTTCCTACGGGAATTTGAGAAAAGCAGGAAAAAGCCGGATTCAGAGCCAGAGAATAGCCTGGACTTTGATATGGAGGATATTGACAATATTGTAAGCAATGTAAAAAACGCTACACTGGATGACCCGGACGAAGTGGACACTCTTGGTGATATTGATACTTTCGGTGATACGGATGCTTTTGGCGACGCGGATACTTTTGGCGACGCGGATACTTTTGGCGACGTAGATACGTTCGGAGACGTGGATGCTTTTGGCGAAGTGGATACTCTGGGAGAGAGCGATCTGCCTGCCGAAGAGCCATTGGATAATTTTTCAGAGGAAGAGCTGGGATTAGGCGATATCGGAAGTTTCGGCATGGATTCGGACAGCCAGGAGTATATGGTGAATACCATGGATGAGAGCGATATGTCAGGATATGGCGCAGAAGATATGGGACTGGGGTCTGAGAATATGTTTTCGGATTTGGGCGAAGACGCCGGGGATCCTTTGGAGGATGGAGATATGCCCGTGGACGAGCTGGAGGCAATGACAAGGGATCTGGCAAATGAGATTGGCCAGCTGGATCTTAGCGATGGCACAGAAGATGAGGAAGCCCAAAGCGGCAGAAAAGAGCTGGACAGCGTTTTGGCAGAGGAGGAAGAGCAGGAGAAAGGGAAAAAAGGCAAGAAGAAAAAAGAGAAGGACGGGGAGAAGCTGGGATTTTTTAAGAGATTATCTTTGGCTTTATTCGGCGAGGATGACGAAGAGGAAGAGGAAAAAGCAATACCTGAAATCGGCGAGATGGATAAAATCTCTGATGAGAATATAGAAATTTTACGGGAGCTGGAAGGCAAGAAGGGCAAGCCGGAATTAGATGAGAAGGCAAAAAAAGCCCAGAAAAAGAAGGAAAAGGCAGAAAAGAAAGCCCAGAAGAAGGCGGAGAAGAAACAGGCAAAAGCCGAGAAGAAGGCCAGGAAGGAACAGGAAAAGCTCGCCAAGCCCAAGAAAGAGAAGAAGGTAAAAGAACCGAAGGCTGTAGAAAAGAGCAAGCCCCTTCCAAGGAAGCCTGTTATTTTAATTATGCTCATCGGAGTTTCCCTGGTGGTCCTAATCAATCTTTTCAGCAGCCAGATCGGTTACTCTATGGATGTTGCCAGTGCGAAAGAATACTATGAAGAAGGAAATTATGTAGAAGCGTACACTTGTTTTACCCAGGGGGCAAAAGTGAAGGCGGTAGATGAAGAGCTGTACAATAAGGCAAAATATACCGCTTACGTGCAGCAGCAGCTTCGGGTGTACGATATGTACCAGAAGCAGGGAATGCATGCAGAGGCGTTAAGCGCGCTGATTTGCGGGGTAGGCAGATATGATAAAAATGCTTCTGACGCATCAAAAGCAGGTGCGGCCGCTGAGTATGAGAACATGCTTGCGGAACTGGAAAAGCTGCTTTCTGAAAATTACAGTATGACGCTGGATCAGGCAAGGGAGCTGTACGGCATCCATGAGAAGGACGATTATACCTATGAGCTGTATGATATTATCAAAGAACTTGGGCTTTCAGAGGAATAGACGGGAGTGGGGATATGATAGCAATCATTGACTATGATGCAGGAAATCTGAAAAGCGTGGAAAAGGCATTGAAATTCCTGGGCGAGGAAAGCTGCATTACCCGCAGCCCCAGGGAAATCCTGTCGGCAGATAAGGTAATCCTTCCCGGCGTAGGCGCTTTTGGGGAAGCGATGGAGCATCTAAAGAGATTTGAACTGGATAAGGTAATCCGTGAAGCGGCAGACAGGCAGACGCCATTCCTTGGCATCTGTCTTGGCCTGCAGTTATTATTTGAAGGAAGCGAAGAGTGCGGCGGCGTAGAGGGGCTTCATATTCTGGAAGGGAAGATTCTGAAAATACCAGATGCGCCTGGATTAAAAATCCCCCATATCGGCTGGAATTCCCTGCATCTGCAGAGCCAGGGAAGATTGTTCCAGGGGATGCCGGAGGAGACGTTCGTATATTTCGTCCATTCCTATTATCTGAAAGCGCAAGAGGAGGATATTGTAACGGCCTCTGCCGAATACGGCGTGAATATCCATGCGTCCGTGGAACAGGGGAATGTCTTTGCATGTCAGTTCCATCCAGAGAAAAGCAGCGCCATGGGCCTTAAGATACTACAGAATTTTGCCAGGATAGGGGAGGTGTAAGGATGTTTACAAAGAGAATCATTCCCTGTCTGGATGTACATAACGGCCGGGTGGTAAAGGGCGTTAATTTTGTGAACCTGAAAGATGCAGGCGATCCGGTTGCGGTTGCAGCGGCTTATGACAAGGCGGGGGCGGATGAGGTGGTGTTTTTGGATATCACAGCTTCCTCGGATGCCAGGAATACCGTGGTGGATATGGTGCGCAGGGTTGCAGAAACGGTTTTTATTCCTTTTACCGTAGGCGGCGGCATCCGTACCGTAGATGATTTCAAAGCGCTCCTGCGGGAGGGTGCGGATAAGATTTCGATTAATTCATCTGCTATCAATACACCGGAATTAATCCATGATGCTGCGGACAAGTTTGGCAGCCAGTGCGTGGTGGTTGCCATAGACGCAAAGCGGCGTGAGGATGGCAGCGGATGGAATGTTTACAAAAACGGCGGACGGATGGATACAGGGCTGGATGCCGTAGAATGGGCAGTGCGGGCAGGTGAGCTGGGAGCTGGGGAAATTCTTTTAACCAGCATGGACTGTGACGGCACAAAGGCTGGATATGATTTGGAGTTGACCAGAGCCATCGCAGACCATGTTGCCATACCTGTGATTGCATCCGGGGGAGCGGGCAGGGAGGAACATTTCTACGAAGCCCTCACCCAGGGAGGAGCAGATGCTGCCCTGGCGGCGTCCCTGTTTCATTACAAGGAATTGGAAATTATGGAACTAAAGAGATATCTGGCACAGAAGGGCGTGCCGGTAAGACTGTGATAAGGAGAAATGATTATGGGAATGCTGGAAAATGATTGGGTGGAGGCCATTGGGGAAGAATTTAAGAAGCCTTATTACGCCAAGCTTTATAAATTTGTAAAAGAAGAATATAATACCAGAATCATTTATCCCCCTGCAGATGACATTTTCAATGCACTGCACTTAACTCCTTTAAGCCAGGTAAAAGTATTGATTCTGGGCCAGGATCCATACCATAATGAAGGCCAGGCCCACGGCCTTTGCTTTTCCGTGAAGCCAGGGGTGGAGCCTCCGCCTTCTTTGGAGAACATTTATAAAGAGCTGCAGGATGATTTGGGATGCCGGATACCCAACAACGGGTATTTGGTGAAATGGGCCAAGCAGGGCGTACTTATGCTCAATACCGTCCTCACTGTCCGGGCGCATCAGGCCAATTCCCATCAGGGGCAGGGCTGGGAGCAGTTTACGGATGCGATTATCCATGCGGTGAATGCCCAGGACCGGCCCATTGTATCTATGCTGTGGGGCAGGCCGGCTCAGGGAAAAAGCTCCATGCTGACCAATCCCAAGCATTTGATTTTAAAAGCGCCCCATCCAAGCCCTCTGTCAGCCTACCGGGGATTTTTTGGATGTAAGCATTTCAGCCAGGCAAATGAATTCCTTAAGGCCAATGGAGCAGAACCCATTGACTGGCAGATTGAAGATTTATAATTTTATTTATGATAGAAGAAAACCTCCGGCTTTTATGGCGGGAACAGACATAAAACCTGGCAAAGGGTTGGCATGGTGAAATGAAAACAGGGAGGTGCGGTATGGTAAATGAGAAATACATGGAATATCTGATGTATGTAAAAGAGTATCTGACCCAGAATGGAGGATTGTTTTCCTTGAATCCCCGGCATCCGTTCCGTTCCCGTTTCCAGCATACCATCCGGGTCTTGCATTGGTGCTTCCGCCTGACAGAGGGAATGGAGGACGTAGACCAGGAGATGCTGTGTACAGCCGCGATTTTTCATGATATTGGGTATGCAGACCACGACAATGACCATCATGCGGTGCGAAGCGGCAGGGCATTTCATGCGTATGCCCTGTCACATCAGATGGAAGATAGATTCAGGGAGCAGGTGGAGCGTTTGATTTACGCCCATTCCAATAAAGCCTTGCTGCAGAGTGGGAACATAAGCCTGGAATTGACCTTGCTGTTGGAAGCAGATTTGCTGGACGAGGAGGGCGCCATGGGCATTGTGTGGGACTGCATGGCCATGGGAAATGATCATGTAAAAAGCTATGCGGAGGCCTATTACCACATTATGGAAAGTTCCAATAAACCAGAGCCAAATCCCATGGTTACCGAAAGGGCAAAGATGTTTTGGGAGAAAAAGAAGCGGATAGCGGCTGAATTTGCAGATATCCTGGCAGAAGATTTGATGATTGGAAGCCCTTATTTTGATATTACATAATTTTCCTGTTAGATGAATAAATCAGGCTTATTTGTGGAAAAATAAGGAACTGGCAGGGAATCACTTTTATATCCTGCGTACTATTTAAAAGTGGTTCCCTGCCAGTTCCTAAATATTATTTTTTCATGGAGATAAGCATATGCATAATTTCTTTTATGGCTGGTATTTGAAATGCCAATCTGATACACAGACATTAGCAGTCATACCCGCCGTTCACAGGGCAGGGAACAAGCGTACCTGTTCCATTCAGGTTATTACGGATCATGATGCATGGATGGTTGCCTTTGCCGCTGGTTCCTTTCGGCGTACAAAGAAAAAAATTTTCATTGGAGAGAATCGGTTTGGGGAAAAAGGTATTTATCTGTCAATACACACGCCGCAGCTGGCCATTCAGGGCAGATTGGATTTTGGAAAGCTTTTCCCTTTAAAATATGATATTATGGGGCCGTTTGCGTTAGTGCCCTTCATGGAATGCCGCCACAGCGTATGGAGTATGCGGCATACGGTTACGGGAAATGTGCGCATCAATGGACAGAAATATTCTTTTCAGAATGCCTTGGGATATTGGGAGGGGGATCAGGGACGGTCATTCCCCAAAAAGTATATTTGGACCCAGTGTTGTTTTATGGGCGGGGCGTTAATGCTGTCAGTGGCGGATATTCCCATGGCGGGCATTCATTTTATTGGTATCATAGGTGCTGTATTATGGCAGGGAAAAGAATATAGAATAGCTACGTATCTGGGAGCACGGGCTGCTTTGGTTCAAAATAAAATGGTTCGGGTGACACAGGGCAGCCTGGAATTGGAGGCTTGGCTGCTGGAAGCGTCTGAACAGCCCTTGAAGGCTCCCTCCAAAGGAAACATGGTAAGGACAATTCGCGAAAGCCTATCCTGCCGGGCGTTCTATCGGTTTCGCAAAAAGGGATGCACCCTGTTTGCTTTTGAAACAGACAGGGCTTCTTTTGAATTTGAGTATTTTTCTTAAATGGGGAACTGCAGAAAAATAAGGGACACATTTTGACTTGTCTATTCACTCTGATGCATTTTTTTATTGCCCAAAAGGATAAGGAGATGGAGAACAATGGCAGTCAAGCGACCGGGAAAGAAGTAGAAGCGAATCGGCTTCAAGGACAGGAAGAAAACCGCAGGCTCCTGGATCAGTATAGAGGAAGGAAAAATAAGAAGCAGTTCATGGGATGTCGGATATATTCCAATCTGGAGACAGGAGATATTATCATATTCCGGCATGATGGGAAACTGCTTGTGAAACGAATCGCAGCGATGGCAAATGCGTTCATGGTATCAGGACTTACCAAAACTTATCAGGATTTTGTTTTGGATCATGTTTTGTTCACCGTTCCCAGCGGCTCCATTGTGGGACTGATTGGAGAAAACGGTGCAGGAAAAAGCACGACAATCAATGCGGCTTTAGGGCTGATTCAAGATGAAAACAACGGGGTGCAGGCAATTGTGCATCCCGTTATTTATTCGTGCAATAGAAGTCTCACGAAGCGTGGATTCTATTGTTTTGGATAAATAATGCGATATATTTATCTCTTTTCTATTGACACAAAGGAAAACAAGTGATATATTTATCATATAAAGAGATAAATATATCACAATAATAGCATTCTGGTGATATGTCAAGAACTTTTTGAAAAAGATTTTGATATGTTTTT
>CANDGI010000025.1 GCA_947384285.1 uncultured Lachnospiraceae bacterium | reverse complement strand
CGAAAAAGAAATTTTTTGCTAATTTAGGCTTGACTTTTCATAGCTGGTCTCCTTTGGATTCTTGTATTCGTAAAAACCACGCGGCAAAATGCGTATGATGGAAGTTTACCATAAAATTGCAGGTATGGGAACTGGTTTTTAAAATTTCCTTTCTCTTTTTCTTCCCTTTTTCTTCCCTGCGCATCCGTTCCCATACTCCCCGGATTAAGTACTACAGCAGACCATCAACATTTCGATACACAGGAAAGGCAGGATTTAGATTTATGAAATATCCGCTGCAGCGCCGCCCCTCCCTGCCTTGACAAATATGCAGAATCCTATATGATAAAAATACGCATCAATTATTGTGAACATTTGATTGCGGATGAGAAGCATGGCCGCTGAAAGCCTGGACATGAAAGGAAAGCAGCTTGGCATCTCCATCAAAGCGGAAACCCAAGGCGCAGACCATAGATCTGTTAGAAAAATAAAAATGGCAGTTATGGCTCTCACCATGCGGGCAAAACAGCCCAAACGCGGCGTCATTGCCGGGGAAAAGGGCTTTATTGAAATCAACGATTATCCAAGGGCACAGAAAGCATCCATTACTTACACCCAAGACGGGCATACGGAAGTGATTGAGGAAGGAAACTCAAAACTGGCTCTGCAATACGAAGTACAGGATATGCAGGACTATGTACGAAACCAGGGCGGAACAGAGAATTTTAAGATTGTCTGCGATGTCATGGATACATTGACCACAGTGCGCAGCCAGTGGGGAATGGTTTATCCCTTTGAATAAACCCATATTGGGCAGCACCCAGGAATGGAAACCCTTTTCCTGGATGCTGCCCTTTTTCTCTTCTTGCTTTTTCCCGGATTCTGTATTATAATGGCGTCATATTAAAATACGATATGCTTTGCAGTTTTGAGGAAAAACAAATGAAAATTGTAATCTGTGACGACAGCATCAAGGACTTGGCAGCAATCGAACATCTGCTTGTAAAATACAAAGAACTTCATCCCCAGGCAGATTTCGAAGTGGAAAAATTTACAGATCCCTCCCAATTATCCAGGAAAATTCAGAGTAAAAAATTGGCTGATATTTATATCCTGGATATTATCATGTCTGGGACAACGGGAATTGACATCGGCAGCCAGATCAATGGTTCCGGCGGCAGGGCTGCCATTATTTACACCACCTCTTCCAATGACTTTGCGCTGGATGCTTACGGTGTACGGGCAATAAGATATCTCTTAAAGCCAATCAAAGAAGACAAACTTTTTGAAGCGCTGGACTATGCCCGTTCTTCCCTGGAAACCAAGAAAGGCCCTCTATATCTGGTAAAAACCAAAGGCGGGCTGATCTCTGTCCCCTGCGCCAAAATAGAATATATTGAAAATTCTTCCAGGATGCTGAATGTCCATTTGACAGACAAAACTGTAATCACCAGCATATTTATCCGAAAATCCTTTGATGAGGAAATCAGGGAGCTTCTTCATACAGACAACTTTGTACAGGTTCACAAGTCTTTTCTTGTGAATATGGATTTCGTCAAAAAATTGGACAAAGGCAGCATTACCATGGACAGCGGAGCAGAAATCCCTATCAGCAAAAAGAACACTGCAGCTGTAAAAAGACAGTACCTTTTATTTATCTCAGGCCAATACAAGTAAGGGAAAAAAATGGACTATTTTAGCAATATATCATATCTGATCAGCCATATATTTTTAATGCTTTTTATCTACCTGTTTATTACGCACCGCTATTCCAAAGCAGTAACCAGGCTGATATGCTGTTCCTCGTTTCTGCTGCTGTGCGCCACCGATATTATCAAATTAAATATCTTTCCAGACAGCGACCTGTGCTACTTTACCGTTACCATTTTCCAAATACTTGTAACCCAGTCCACAGGCATCCTTATCTCAAAAAAGAGAAACAGCAAGGTGCTGTTCATGGGGCTGAGCGCCTCCAATTATACCATTATCGGCAGCGTTTCCGCCACAATTCTCTACATTTATGGGAAAAACAGCGGCCTTGCCCTGTTCGGCAACTTTACGATACATATTGTACTTTTGTTTATTTTGTACAAAACCCTACGAAACACATGGCTCAAGCAATATGAAAACGAATATACCACAGGCTGGTGGGAGCTTTGCCTCATTCCGGTCTTTTTTTACTGCAGCTTTTCTTGTATCGCGTTCTTTCCATATACTCTGTACGATAACCCCCAAAATATCCTGGGCATCCTCTGCATGCTGCTTACCATGTGCGTATCTTATATTGTAGTTCTGCGGTACATCGAAAGCGACTCAAAGCGAAAAGGCATTTACTGGAAAACGTCTTATTCGAATCCTATATCAAGGGTTTGGAAAACCAATATTACCTGGTGGAGCAATCTGAGAAAAAACTTAGAATCCTCCGCCATGACATGCGGCATTACTCCAATATGATCCGCCTGCTCCTAAACCAGGGAGAATATGAAGAAATCGGAAAAATCATGGCACATATCAATGAAGTCATGGACGAAAATAAGGTGGTAAAATACTGCCGCAGCCTGATTGTCAATACCATTCTCTGTGAAATGATGGAACGGGCAGACGCTTTTGGCATCGACGTACATCTGGATGTTTTAGTGGATGAAAAAACCCCCGTCAACGACTATGAATTTACAGCGGTAATCGCAAACCTGTTTGAAAATGCGATTATCTGTGTGAAAGACTTCGAAGAAAAGCACAGATATATAGAAGTTAAAATCCACTGCATCAAGGAGCATCTGCTTATCCAAATGAAAAATGAATATCAGGGAGAAATCCACTTTGATTCCATAACCGGGCTTCCCAAAAGCGGAAAGGGCGGCAACCACGGCTTAGGCATGCAGAGCGCCCAGGCATTTTCAGATAAAATAGGCGGCGCCATCGACTGCTTCTTAGAGGATGGCTTTTTCTGGATTATTCTCTTTGCGAAATTCTGACAAGCTGCGGCAGCCAGTGTCCCCCTCCATCTGCCGTTATAAATTATTATGTTTTTGTGCAAAAACAACACTTAATAAAATCTGCAAAAAACGGTATAATATCTAAAGAATATGATTTGTGCGAATGCGCGCAGGCTTCAGCTGCGGAGCATGATTTGTGCCAATGTGCGCGCAGGCTGCGATTCCCATACCAAAAATACGGCCGAAATTATGGAATATAACACGCACAGAAAACCCACGGAGGATACCTTCATGCAGAAAACCTTTATACGGCATACATTCGTTATTATCACAACTGCTATTTCCCTGACATTTTTCATCAATTTCCTATCCACCCTTCATTCCCTGGAATCACAGCAGTTCAACACCTTTTATGCAAAATCAGAGCAGATTATCCACACCCTGGAAAGCAACCAGGCAGAACTGGAAATTATGCAGAAAAATCTTGATGTAGATTACCTGACCCGGGCAAAAGCAGCAGCATACATATTTGACAGACAGGATGAAATTCCCATGGATACAGCAGAAATGCAGTACCTGGCTAATCTGCTTAATGTAGATGAACTTCATGTCATTGATGAAAACGGAATCATTGTATCTGGTTCCGTTTCCCAGTATGTAGGCATTGATATGGCCAACCACAAGCAGACCAGCCCATTCCTGGCTCTTTTGGAAAGTGACGATGAAAATGCCTACCTGATCCAGGAACCCCAGCCCAATGCAGCCGAAGGCATCGTCCGGCAGTACGTAGGCGTTGCCAGGAAAGGAACCAAAGGCATTGTGCAAGTGGGCTTTAAACCCACCAGGCAGATGGAAGCCCAATCAAGGAACACCTATGAATATATTTTTTCAAAATTCCCCACAGATACCGGAGAAGAATTATTTGCCGTAGACAGCGGCACCGGAGAAATTCTGGGACACTCTGGCGGCATTGGCCATTCGTTCCAGGAAGAATATTATCAGCTGGACCAGCTTAAGGGCTGCACAAAAGGCGCATGGAAAAAAGGGCCAAACGGCAAAATCATGTACGTAGCTGCCAGAGAATATAACGATATGCTTCTCTGTGCCGCCACGCCCCAGAAAATTCTGTTCCAAAAGCTTTTAAAGCAGGTATTCAGCACTTTACTGTATCTTTTCATCATCGAAGCGGTTGTTATCCTGTTTCTGAATCATCTTGTGAAACGCCAGGTGGTAGACGGTATCCACCGGATCATCGAAAACCTGGATACCATCACCAACGGAAACCTGGATACCACGGTAACAGTAGGGGGAAACCGGGAATTCCAAGCCCTGAGCTCAGGCATCAACCGGATGGTGAAAAGCATTGCAAACAGTTCGGACCGTATCTCTTCAATTATTGAAATCAGCGGCATCCCTCTGGCGGCCTTTGAGTATGCCTCTGACATGACCCATGTATTTGCCACCTCGGGCCTGAAAGAGCTGTTGGCGCTCCCCGACCAAATGGCGGAACGGTTTTTTAGTAATTCTATCCTGTTTGACCGATACATCCGGGAAAAAATGGAACATCCTCTGGAGGGCGAGACAGACATTTTCCAAATCAATGAATCCCAGTACGTCCGCATCCATATGTCGGAATCCCCAGTCAAGCACCTGGGAATTGTTACAGATGTCAGCAATGACATCCTGGAAAAAAAGCAGATGAAGTACGAAAACACCCACGACGCCCTTACCGGACTGTACAAATTTTCTCATTTTAAATTTCTTGCGGGTAAACTCTTAAAGGAACTGCCTGGAGAGCATATCTGCGCCGCCGTTATGATAGATATTGATGATTTCAAATCCATCAACGATACCTTCGGCCACGATACCGGCGATAAATATCTGCAAGGCTTTTCTGATGTCATGCAGTCTATGCCTCAGGAGCATTTCTTAACTGCCCGGCGTTCCGGGGACGAATTCTGCATGATGATATCCGGCTGCAAAGATGGAAAAGATGTGATAGGATTTTTGGATATGTTTTATGAAGCCTTATCTAAAAATCCTATTGCCTTATCCTCCACGGAATCAAGGATTATCAGCGCGTCAAGCGGATTTGCCTGCACCGCAGACCCTTCCGCCAATATGGAAGAGCTTCTTGGCTGTGCAGACCAGGCGCTCTACGGCATCAAGCGGCATACCAAGGGATGCTATGGGGAATATCTTCCATAAATCTTAGAAGGAACTTTTTATATTTAGATACAGACGGAAATGCTGAAATAAAAGCTGCTTCCCATCCTTCGACATATACTGCTGATCTTTGATTTACAAAAGATTCAAATTCTTGTTCTGTAATACGAATCAATTCCTTATTTTTGTTTTGATCTCCAGAGAGCTTATAATATTGTGATTTTCCAGAAAAATCATGGTTCTCCTCTGTTTCAAGCGCCACAGCTTGAACACTAACCGGAAACATACAACACAAAATACTGACAAACAAAACTTAAATTTTTTTCATCTTTTATCCCTCCTTATTGATTTTTATATTATATTACAATATAATATAAAATCAATACACAATACAAACTTCTAGGGAGAATGCAAATGAAATGTAAAATATGCGGTGTTGAAAATTTAGATGGTACCCGGTACTGCCAGAACTGTGGCAGCAAACTGGAACAGAAGCTATCTGACAAACTTCCATGGAAAAATGCCAAGGTATATGCAGGACTTGGGCACAAAGGCTCTTCCATTGCTCCATTAGGCGCCATGGCTATTGAAAAACAGAGCAGGGAACTGGGTGAAGTGACCAAACATGAAAACTTAATAAAGGTCTGCCCTCGTCCAGACGGCACATGGTATTGCCCCGACTGTGGAGAATTGAATGAACAATATAAAACCTTCTGCAAAAACTGTGGCAGAGATTATGTATAATCACTATTCTTCTTACTAATAAAACGTCCAAGCCTCTCATTCATGAGGGCTTGGACGTTTTAATGTGCCGAACGCTGTCACCAAGCAACACCTTTCATTGCACGAACACTCATCTTATTTTTAGTTCTCACCATATAAAGTGATTAACTTGTTCAGATATTCATAACGCTCTTTTGCATGTTTCTCGGAAACTGCAAACAGCTCTTCTGCTCTTTCTGGATTGAATCTTGCAAGTGCATTGTAACGAACCTCTCCGTTTAAGAATGCCTTGTAATCTCCAGTCGGCGCCTTGCTGTCTAAGGAGAATGCTGCCTTTCCTTCCTCTTTCAATGCAGGATTGAAACGGAAGTTGTGCCAGTAACCAGCTTCTACAGCGTTCTTCTCTTCTGTCTGGGCTTTGCTCATGCCAACCTTGATGCCATGGTTGATACATGGAGCGTAAGCGATAATCAAGGATGGTCCTGGATATGCTTCTGCTTCTGCCAGAGCTTTGATACACTGGTTGTAGTCAGCGCCCATAGCAATCTGAGCAACGTATACATAACCATAGCTCATTGCGATAGAAGCAAGGTCTTTCTTCTTCACTTCTTTTCCGCCTGCTGCGAACTGTGCAATTGCGCCGGTAGGAGTAGCCTTAGAGGACTGTCCGCCAGTGTTGGAGTAAACTTCGGTATCGAATACCATAACGTTGATATCCTGTCCGCTTGCCAGAACATGGTCAACGCCGCCAAATCCGATATCATATGCCCATCCGTCACCGCCGAAGATCCACTGGGATTTCTTAGCAAGGAAATCTTTCTCAGCAAGGATTTCTTTGGAAGCGTCGCATCCGCATGCTTCTAAAGCTGCAACCAATTTGTCTGTAGCTGTTCCGTTGACAGCGCCGATTCCGTAAGTGTCAAGCCACTCTTTTCCTGCTGCTGCAACATCTGCATTCTTGCCTTCTGCTACCAATGCTTCTACTTTGCTTCTCAATTTTTCCCTGATTGCCTTCTGAGCCAGCAGCATACCATAGCCGAACTCTGCAGCATCTTCGAACAGGGAATTGGACCATGCAGGGCCATGTCCTTTTTCATTTACTGTATAAGGCGTGGATGGTGAAGAGTTACCCCAGATAGAAGAACATCCGGTTGCATTTGCAATGTACATTCTGTCACCAAACAACTGTGTAATCAATTTTGCGTAAGGTGTCTCGCCGCATCCGCCGCAGGCTCCTGAGAACTCAAGCAGAGGCTGTTTGAACTGAGATCCCTTTACGGTTGTCTCTTTGAATTTCTCTACTACATCTACTTTCTTCTCTGTGGTCAAGCCATAATCGAAGAATGCCTGCTCTCCAACATTTGCTTCGCAGTTCTGCATGGTAAGAGCCTTCTCGCCCTTCTTGCCTGGGCATACATTTGCACAGGAACCGCATCCGGTACAGTCAAGTGCAGAGATGGTCATGCTGAACTTGTACTCCGGCATTCCAGTCATAGGAAGGGTCTGCATTCCTTCTGGTGCGTTGGAAGCTTCTGCCTCAGTCATTGCAACTGGGCGGATAACTGCATGGGGGCATACATAGGAACAGATGTTACACTGGATACAGTTTTCTGGATTCCATACTGGAACGTCAACTGCGATGCCGCGTTTCTCAAATGCAGCAGAACCAGAAGGTGTCTGTCCATTTTCATATTTCTTAACAACAGATACAGGAATCTTATTTCCTTCCTGCCCATTTACTGGAATCTGGATGTCATTGACAAAGTCAACAACGTCTTTTCTATCTCCAGATGCAACCTTTGCAAAGCTTTCATCCTGAGCGTCTTTCCAGCTTGCAGGAACTTCAATCTTAACAACTCCGGTTGCTCCAGCGTCGATTGCATCATAGTTCATCTGTACAATCTTATCGCCTTTCTTTCCATAAGTTGCCTTAGCAGCAGCCTTCATCAGCTCGATTGCCCGCTCTTCTGGAATGATCTCTGCTAATTTGAAGAATGCTGACTGAAGCACGGTATTGATACGTCCGCCAAGTCCGATTTCCTTACCAATCTTGATACCGTCGATGGTGTAGAACTGAATATTATTTTCAGCAATATATCTCTTTACCTGTCCAGGAAGATGTGTTTCCAGCTCTTCCGGTGACCAGGAGCAGTTCAGAAGGAAGGTTCCGCCTGGCACCAATTCCTGAACCATGTTGTATTTGCGGACATAGGAAGGATTGTGGCATGCTACAAAGTTTGCCTGTTTGATTAAGTAAGTAGACTTAATTGCCTTCTTACCGAAACGCAGGTGGGACATCGTAACACCGCCGGACTTCTTGGAATCGTAATCAAAATATGCCTGCGCATACATATCTGTGTTGTCACCGATAATCTTGATGGAGTTCTTGTTCGCTCCAACGGTACCGTCAGCGCCAAGTCCCCAGAACTTGCAGTTGATGGTTCCTTCCGGAGTGGTTACCGGATCTTCTTTTACTTCCAGGGAAAGGTTGGTCACATCATCATAGATGCCGATGGTGAATCTTTCTTTCTCTGTGTTGTTGTATACAGCGATAATCTGTCCAGGTGTGGTATCCTTGGATCCTAATCCATAACGGCCGCTTGTAATCTTGACAGCATCGAACTTGCTTCCCTTCAATGCTGCTACAACGTCCAGGTATAACGGCTCTCCAAGTGATCCTGGCTCTTTGGTTCTGTCTAATACAGCGATTGTCTTAACAGTGTCAGGAATTGCAGCAATCAGCGCTTCCTTGCTGAACGGACGGTACAGACGTACCTTTACAACGCCCACTTTCTCGCCCTTAGCTGTTAAATAGTCAATAGTCTCGTCAATGGTATCGCATACGGAACCCATTGCGATGATAATTCTGTCCGCATCGGCAGCTCCATAGTAATTGAACAGCTTATAGTCTGTGCCAATCTTCTCATTTACCTTGTCCATATATTTCTGGACAATTGCTGGCAATGCATCATACGTAGAGTTGCAGGATTCTCTGGTCTGGAAGAAAATATCCGGGTTCTGTGCAGAACCGTCCTGGCGTGGATGGTTTGGATTCAAAGCATTCTTGCGGAATGCTGCGATAGCATCCAAATCTACCATATCTTTCAGGTCTTCATAGTCCCAGGTTTCAATTTTCTGAATCTCGTGAGAAGTACGGAATCCATCAAAGAAATTAATGAAAGGAAGATGTCCTTCCAATCCAGCGCAGTGTGCAACGGGAGTTAAGTCCATAACTTCCTGTACGGAAGATTCGCAAAGCATTGCTGCGCCAGTCTGACGACAGGCATATACGTCGGAATGGTCACCAAAAATATTCAATGCATGAGTTGCTACGCAGCGCGCAGATACATTGAACACACCTGGAAGCCCTTCACCTGCAATTTTGTAAAGATTGGGAATCATCAGCAGCAATCCCTGGGATGCAGTGTAAGTGGTGGTCAAGGCTCCTGCTGCCAAAGAACCGTGCACGGTACCTGCTGCCCCTGCTTCGGACTGCATTTCTGTCACCTGGACAGTCTGTCCAAAAATGTTCTTTCTTCCCTGTGTTGCCCATTCATCGGTTGCTTCTGCCATAACAGAAGATGGTGTGATGGGGTAGATGGCTGCAACATCTGTGTACGCATAGGAAGCATGCGCTGCTGCGTGGTTGCCATCCATGGTTTTCATAGATCTTTTCATTACATTTTTCCTCCTGCCTGAATTTAATTTGTCACTACGGAAGCTTTAGGCTTCCATAATATGAACGGCCATGCGGCCTGCCAAAAGGCAGTTTTGCATAATGGCCATTTACTATCCCGTCTGCTGCTCAAATTTCTAAGCGCCTTTCGGCAAGTGCCCAAAAAGATTGACAAAACAGTAACAAATTCTTCCTTTATACTATAATAATTATAGCCGGAAAAATCAATAGTTTTCGGCTTATTTCATGTATTTTTCTTGGAACACCTCAATCGGCATAGGTTCATCAAACAAAAATCCCTGCCCCAGGCGGAAGCCGCAGTCCACCAAAAACTCCCGCTGCTCCTCTGTTTCTATTCCTTCAAATATAACCTCCTCCTGAATGCTCTCAATCAGCCTGCCCATATTCTGGATAAATTCTTTTTCATTTCCGCCGTTTTCCCGATGCAGAAAGCTTTTGTCAATCTTAACAACATCCGCCGGGATATCCAAAAGCATGCCAAGGGAAGAATACCCTGTCCCAAAGTCATCAATGGCCACCCTGAACCCTGCCTGGCGAAGCTGGTTTACCTCTGCTTTCACCAAATCATATCCTGTAATCAAAAGGCTTTCCGTAATCTCAATCTCAATATATTTCGGTTCAATCCGATAGGCTTTTGTCATAGACAGTATCCTCCGGTAAATCCCTTCCCCTTCAAAATGGCCTCTGGAAAAATTCACGGAAATCACCGGCGGTTCTTTTCCTTCCTCCAGCCAGCTCCTCATATAAATCAATACCTGCTCGTATACATAAAAATCCAGTTCCACAATATAACCTGATTTCTCTAATATGGGAATAAAAAAGTCGGGCGATTCTATCCTGCCGTTTTCCTTCCTCCACCGCACCAGAGCCTCGCCGCCGTAAAGTTCAAATCTGGAAAGAAAAAACTTTGGCTGCACATAGACCTCAAACCCGCCTTCCTTAAGGCTCTCCTGGAAATCTGCCAGCACCTGTTTCTCCTCTTCTCTCTGGCTTCTCATTTTGCTCTCATACACATGGCAGAACGCCGTGCTGCTGCCCTTGATGCTTTTCCTGGTAAGATTGGCATTCTCAATTGCCACATCCAGGTTTTCATCTTTATGCTCCATAAAATAAATGCCGGTGGTGAGCCGGATGCCGCAGGAGGGGTAAATCTCTTTCTGCTTCCTGCTGAACTCCAAACTGGTGTTTACAATATTCTGTAAAACCGCATCCCTCTCTGTATCCCACAAAAAAATAACAAACAAATCAGAATACAGCCGGCAGGATATCATATTATCCCCTTTTCTAAGATAAGAGGCAAGGCTCTTTAAAATCTCATTTCCCGCGGAATGGCCGAAATTATCATTAATATAGGAAAAATCATTGATATCAGTATAGACAAAAGCATACTCCATATTGTCCTGCCAGCCTTCTAATTTTTCTTTCACCTTGTTTTTAAATGCTTTTTCCAAATAAAGCCCTGTTAATGGATCCCGCCGTTTCAAATGAAAAATCCTGCTTTGGCCTTGCAATCTCGGTTCTCTATTTGAACTAACTTTTATCCTTATGTTCTTTCCGTCCATAAAACATTCCCCATTTCAATTATTCCATACGGTTCCTATTTTCATCTTGAACGTTACCTGACTATTTCCAATCATACCAAATAATTCCTTTATTTTCAATTGTTTTCCTTGAAAATGCAACAGTTTTATGTATAATAATAGGGCAAGGGCATAAACCCGTCCTATTTTCCACAATCAGAGGGTTTGAGCAGGATGCGCCCCTCTGCAGAACATGGAAAAAACAAATTATCAGAAAAAGAGGATTTTATAATGATTAGTGCAAACAATGTAACATTAAGGATAGGAAAAAAAGCTTTATTTGAAGATGTCAACATCAAATTCACCGAAGGAAACTGCTATGGATTGATTGGCGCCAACGGAGCCGGAAAATCCACATTCTTAAAGATTTTAAACGGGCAGCTGGAGCCTACCAAGGGTGATGTTTTCATTACTCCCGGCCAGCGGCTTTCTTTCCTGCAGCAGGATCATTTCAAATATGATGAATTCCCGGTGCTGGATACTGTAATTATGGGGAATCAGCATCTCTATGATATTATGAAGGAAAAAGACGCCATATATATGAAAGAGGATTTCACCGATGAAGACGGCATCCGCGCCAGCGAGCTGGAAGGGGAATTCGCAGAGATGGACGGCTGGAATGCGGAATCAGACGCCGCCCAGCTTTTAAACGGCCTTGGCATTGAGCCGGAATTCCACACCGCTCTTATGAAGGATTTAAACGGCGCCCAGAAGGTAAAAATCCTGCTGGCACAGGCGTTGTTCGGCAACCCGGACATCCTGCTTTTGGATGAGCCTACCAACCACCTGGATTTGGATGCAATTGCATGGCTGGAGGAATTTTTAATTAACTTTGACAATACGGTGATTGTAGTGTCCCACGACCGGTATTTCCTGAACAAGGTCTGCACCCATACTGCAGACATCGACTATGCCAAAATCCAGCTTTATGCAGGGAATTATGATTTCTGGTACGAGTCCAGCCAGCTTTTGATTAAGCAGATGAAGGAAGCCAACAAGAAAAAGGAAGAAAAAATCAAGGAGCTTCAGGAATTCATTTCCCGTTTCTCTGCAAATGCTTCCAAATCCAAACAGGCAACCTCCCGGAAAAAGGCGTTGGAAAAAATCCAGCTGGACGAAATCAAGCCCTCCAGCCGGAAATACCCCTACATTGACTTCCGCCCCAACCGGGAAATCGGAAATGAAGTGCTTACGGTGGAAAATTTAAGCAAAACCATTGACGGCGTAAAGGTATTAGACAACATTTCTTTTATTGTGGGACATGATGATAAAATTGCATTTGTGGGAAGCAACGAAACTGCCAAGACCACTTTATTTAAAATCCTGGCAGGAGAGATGGAGCCTGACGAGGGGAACTACAAGTGGGGCGTAACTACCAGCCAGTCCTATTTCCCAAAGGATAATACGGAAATCTTCAACAATGATCTGCAGATTGTGGAATGGCTGACCCAGTTTTCCGAAATCAAGGACGCCACCTATGTCCGGGGATTTTTAGGCAGAATGCTTTTTGCCGGAGAAGACGGCGTAAAGAAAATGAAGGTATTGTCCGGCGGCGAGAAAGTCCGCGTCCTGTTATCCCGGATGATGATTACCGGGGCAAACATCCTGATTTTGGATGAGCCTACAGACCACCTGGATATGGAATCCATCACCGCCTTAAACAACGGATTAATCAAGTTTCCCGGGGTCTTGCTGTTTGCTTCCAGGGACCACCAGGTAGTGCAGACCACCGCTAACCGCATCATCGAATTCCTGCCCAACGGAGGTATGGTTGATAAGGTTACCACTTATGATGAATACTTAGAAAGTGATGAGATGGCAAGGAAGCGGCAGGTCTACTCCACCAGCAATGCCCAGGAGGAAGATGATTAATGGGCATCCCTTGTTCTGCATTTCCTGGGTTTGCGGGCAGTTCAGGATACGATTGTGGAACAGATTTATAAAAGGAGGAAGGCTGATGCGAAGCATGATTTAAAATGCCTTATTTAGAGGAGGAAGGCTGATGCGAAGCATGATTCAAAATGCCTTATTTAGAGGAGGAAGCATCTATGGATAACATTATCGAATACATTCTGGAGCAGACAAAGAAAATTCTCTCCATTGACAGTCCCACAGGCTATACGGGGGAAGCTGCGGATATGCTTCTCTGCGAATACCGCTCCCTGGGCTTCCAGCCCCAAAAAACGGTAAAGGGAGGGGTTTTGGTGGATTTAGGCGGAACAGAGGAGAAAGACGCTATTCTTCTGACCGCCCATATGGACACGTTAGGAGCCATGGTCTGCGAGGTTAAGGGAAATGGAAGGCTTAAGGTATCTCCCCTGGGAGGCTTAAATCCCATGAATACAGAATCCGAAAACTGCCGGGTCATTACAAGGTTTGACGGCATCTACGAAGGCACGTTCCAGCTGGAAAATGCATCCATCCATGTAAACAGCGACTACAGCAAAGCCGCCCGGGATTTTCATACCATGGAGGTGGTGTTAGATGAGCATGTAAGCTCCAAGGAGGAGACGAAAAAGCTTGGAATTCTGGCAGGAGACATTGTTGCTTTTGAACCAAGGACTGCCATAACAGAAAAGGGGGATATTAAAAGCCGTTTCCTGGATGATAAATTAAGCGTTGGGATTCTCCTGGGATTTGCCAAATATCTGAAAGAGGAAAACATTACCCCAAAACGGAAAATTTACCACCATATTACCGCCTATGAGGAGGTAGGGCACGGAGCCTGCGGAACCGTTCCGGAAGGGGTGACGGAAATTCTTTCTGTGGATATGGGCTGCGTAGGCGAAGGGCTGGAATGCACCGAACGCCAAGTGTCCATCTGCGCCAAGGACAGCGCAGGGCCTTACAGCTGCCAGGTGGTGGATGGATTAATCAAAGCGGCAAAAGAACATAAGATTGATTTTGCAGTGGATGTGTATCCCCATTACGGCTCCGATGCAGACGCCGCTTTGGAAGCAGGCTATGACTGCCGCCATGGGCTGATTGGCCCAGGAGTTTACGCTTCCCATGGCTATGAGAGGAGCCATGTGGATGGGGTGAGGGCTACGGCGGAGCTGTTGAAAGCATATTTATTATCATAAGCATAAAAAACTTTTCTCTTTGGATACGGACGGAAAGAGCGGATGGCCCTTTGGCACACAAACTGGGCTATCCTGTCTTGGCATCTGTATTCAAAGCCAGGAAAGCTCCCAGATTTCCCCGCTTTCCCTGGCTGGCCCGGTGGGAGAATAGCAATGTATCATTACAGCAGGTGCAGATATTTGTGACAGCCAAATGCTCCTTCTTTACGCCTGCTTCCAACAGGACAATTTCATTGGCACGCCACAAATCAAGCTGGTATTTGCCATGGCCTTTTTCCTGTAAGATTTCATTGGCATGTTTGGGGAATTCTTTCTGAAACTCTATTGCCACATCTTGGCTGATTTCATAACATTCCTGGCAGATGGAAGGGCCTATGGCGCAGATAACATCCTCAGGCTTTGTGCCAAATTCCCGCTGCATGGCTAAAAGGGCTGCTTCCCCCATCCTCCCCGCCGTTCCCCGCCAGCCGGAGTGGGACAGGCCGATGGCTTTATGCTTCGTATCCACAAAATATAAGGGCACGCAATCCGCATAAAATGTGGACAGCGTAATCCCTGGCTCATCGGTAATCAGCCCATCAATATCGGAATACCCTCGCTCCCGGGTCAGGCCCTTTCCTGCATCCTCCCTGCCCACCCGCATCACATTGGTGGTATGGGTCTGATCCGTGAACACAAAACTGCTGTATTCTACGTGAAGCACTTTGGCTGCCCGGCGGAAATTTTCTTCTACGGATGCCCTGTCATCCCCTCTGGTAAAGCTTAAGTTCAGGCTTTCGAAGATTCCTTTGCTGACGCCGCCCATTCTGGTGGTAAAACAATGCTTTACGATTCCTGTCTGCTCCAGCAGGGGATAATATAAATAGGGGAATGTACTTCCTTCTGATTCTGCCTGCCGAAGCATAGGCATCTGTTCCTTGGATTTTGTTTTAAATTTTATTGATATCTCTTGCATTTATACTCCTTTTCATGAAAAAATAGATATTAATACCGGAATGGGAAGGCATTCTCTATGTGGAATATCTCTTCCCCCAGTATTCCAATCACGTCAAAGCGGCAAGGGGTGTATTCTCCGTATCCAGAACGGAGACAGTAATAGGCTGCTGTTTTGCAGATGCGGCGCTGTTTTCTTATGTCTACCGCTTCCAGCGGGTGCCCGCCTTTGGCGTCTTTGCGGTATTTTACCTCCAGAAACACCAGATATTTTCCCTGTCTTGCAATTAAATCAATTTCTCCATAACGGCTGTAGAAATTCCTGTGTAAAATCTGGTATCCTTTTTCTTCTAAATATTCAGATGCCTGCTGTTCCCATGCCATTCCCTGGCCGCGGTTTTTGTTGCCTGCCTTCGCCAATTTATACTTCCCTTCTACTGCGGTATATTTATAGTGAAACCTTTATTTCAATTTTTCCCTCATCCGCTCCATATCATCTACAAATACGAGAATTTCCGCTACCACTTCATACAATTCCGGCGGTATCATATCGCCGATTTCCAGTTTGGAAAGGGTTTTTGCTAATTTTGCATCCCGGTAAAATGGGATATTGTCTTCCTTTGCCTTTTCAATGATCTTTTCCGCCAGATGCCCTTTTCCGGTAGCAATGATTTTCGGCGCTGTCTCCCCGGGATTGTAGGCTATGGCTACAGCGGTTTTCTGCCTTTTCCCCCAGGGGGATTCCGCGGTTACCAGCTCCTTTGTATTCTTATACCTTGCTTCCGCCATAAATCTCTTCACGCTCCTGTCTTCTATTTCTACGCTTTCACATCAAAGGAATACCGATGGAGTTTCCCGGCAGGCTTCTCCTGCTCCAAAAACTCCTGCACAGAATTCTTCTGCTCTTTGCGGTTCTCCACTTTTACCTCACAGCTGTACCCCTTTTGCTCTAAGCGTTCCACCAGCTGTCCGGTAAAATTCAAAATCAGCTGGAAGGACAGCTCATCCGCCAGGTAAAAATCTGTCTGGACCGCCTGCCCATGCAGCTTTACAAAAATATCCGTAGAACCAAGATGCTCTAAATCAAGATGCAGCAGCGCGGAGAGATCCCCTTCCTTTTCCCGGAGATTCTTCTTGTTGGTATATACGTACAAGTCGCTGTGGGCATTCTGCTGCTGCAATTTCAGCGGAAGCTGCACGTAAGTATATATCTGGTTTAACTGGTTCATAAATTCCAGGTTGCTCTGGACAGACTGAGCTGTTTTCGCCAAAGCCGTTCCTTCTTTTCCTGTCTGGGCAAGGGTCTGCTGCAGCTCTGTCATCTGCCTGGCCAGCCGCTGGTATAATTCCCTGACTGCGCCTTCCTCTTTTAATTTTTCCGGGGTAAGGGTCCACTGCTCTGCCATGGCCTGTTTCATCAGCCCCTTAAATTCCTCCGAGGAAAATAATTTCTTTAGGGAGCTGCCATCTGCTTTTCCGTCTTTTTCCAGGATTCCCATCATCTGCTGGAGCATTTCTCCGGCGGAAAGGCTGGTATTAAGCCGTCCCTGGGGCAGAAGGGTTTCATTTTCCTGCGCCCCGGGAAATTCCTGCAGCATAGCCGTAAGATTTCCCTGCTGTTCCTTCGTCAAAATTGCATCTATAGGATTTTGCAGTCCCTTTCCTGCAGCTTCTTCTGCCCCTCCCATCTGGCTGGCTCGTGCCAGCTCCCCGGTTACATTCTGGTTCGCTGCATCGCCATTTTGCAGCGGGGAGCTTATGCCGTCCTTATTTTGCAAAATCTCGTTTACTGCTTCCCCGTTTTGAAGCATCTGGTTCATCCCATCGCTGCCCTGGGCTGGCTTGCTCACGGCTTCCCCATTCTGCAGCATCTGGTTCATCCCATCGCTGCTTTGCACTGTCTGGCTGACGGCTTCCCCATTGATTGCTGGCTGGCCTGCTTGTTCCCCATTGGGAACAGACTGGCTTCCATTCTCCCCGCCTAGAGGTGTGGCATTTCCATTGTCTCCCAGAAGAATCCCTAGTATCTGCTTTTGCAGCCCCAACAGCTGCCCGGCCTCTGTATTCTGGCCAATTCCTGCCGTGCCAAAATCCTGGCTGCCATCCAGAACAAAATTTTCCAGGAAAATATCATTCTGCCCAATCCCTTCTTTTCCAAATATCTGCTCTGGAAGATTGGCAATCCCTTCCATCAGCTCCTGCATCTGGGGAAGGATTGCCTGTTGCCCGTTCTGGTAATTCTGGAATTGGTTCAAAGAATTCTCGTTAATCACAAACCCCAATTTCTGCATCTGCACCAACACCTGCATATCTGCCTGGGGAAAATTAGCCACTGCCCGGGCCATCTGCATCAGGCTGCTTTTGTCAATGGGCATCTGCTCCATCATCATCTGGTTGACCATGGAAAGATTCCTGGGATTTACTTTCAATCCTGCCGCCTCCAATGCTTTTAAAAGCGTAGGGTTCTGGGCACTCTCCAAGGTCACCGGACGGATGGAAATCTGATCCCCGGTATTGGCTTTCACCTCAAACAGCATGGGCTGCCCCTGCTCTAAGGTTACGCCTGCCTCCATCCTGGCAGAAATTGTCCTTCCATCACTTAACCCCAAGGTCACCTGGCCGTTTTTCACTTCGGTGACCATCCCTTCAAAGACTTTTCCCGGCGCAAGCTCCTGGACCTGGGCCGTGGGACGCGCCCCTATGGTTTCCTTAACACTTCCCATTGTCTGTGTATTTGATGCCGTATTGGCCTGATATTGATGAATGCCTCCTAATGACATTTCCGCTCACTGCCTTTCTGCACGAAAAATAATGAAATCTTAAAATTCTTTCATACATAAGATGTTATAAAGGATTGACGGTGGATGGGGGACGGCCCATAGGCCCGGATTGCCTCTAAATGCTCCTTGGAGCCATATCCCTTATTCCGGGCAAATCCATATTCCGGCATAATTTTATCATATTCCACCATCAGCCTATCCCTGGTTACTTTTGCGATAATGCTTGCAGCCCCGATGGAAATGCTCTTCTCGTCTCCTTTTATAATAGGCACCTGGGGAATCTCCACCTGGGGAATCGTCACCGCATCATTTAATAATATATCGGGTGTAACGGATAAATTTTGAATAGCCTGGCGCATAGCTTCATAGGTGGCCTGCAGAATATTAATCTCATCAATCCTCTGGGGGCTTGCCATGCCGATTCCTGTGGCTGCTGCCTGCTCCATAATGACGGCATAGAGTTCCTCTCTCTTTTTTTCACTGAGCTTTTTGGAATCATTGATATAAAGAATCTTACAGTCTTTCGGCAGAATCACTGCTCCCGCCACCACCGGCCCGGCCAGCGGGCCTCTGCCCGCCTCATCAATGCCGCACACATACCCGGCCTGCTCATACTGACGTTCGTATGTTTTCAGCTTCTCTATCCTCTGCTGTTCTTTTTCCAATTGCTCTATCTGCTTTAGCGCCTGCTGCACCAGCTTTCTGGCGCCTGCCCTTTCGTCATTTTCATACCTGGAAATAAAAGAAGGCAGCATCGTTGCCTCTGCCGCCTGTAGTTCTTCTTTCATCTGACTGATTTTCTTTTGTCCTTCCATCCTTCTCTCCTCTTTTGGAACTAATGATTGATAAAAACGATACTGCAAAAGTGTTCCTGCCGCCCTTTCAGCGTATCGCGCCTCTACTGGTGCTTGATAAAGCCAAAGCTTTCAAAGGGATAGATGCGCAGCCATGCCCTTCCAATGATATCTTTTTCATGTATCAGGCCCACCCTGGGTTCCCGGCTGTCCGAGCTTGCATTCCGGTTGTCCCCCAGAACAAAATACTCGTCCTCTCCCAATTCTATGGGTTCTGCCGCCTGCCCCTGCTCTAACATAACCTCCCTGCCATAAGACTCCTCCAGCACCTCTCCGTCAATATAAATATTCCCCGCTTCATCAATCTGCACCGTTTCCCCTGGCAGTCCTATGATTCTCTTAATATAATAGGTGTCCTCCTCGTATTGAAATGGAAACACAATAATGTCAAAACGCTCTGGCTTATGGAAGCGGTAACTAATCTTATCTACAATCAGGTTGTCTCCGTCGCTGAGCGTATATTCCATAGAAGTTCCGCTCACCTGGGTACGCTGCCCAACATAATGGATGACCAAATAGGTCATAAGAAATACAATCGCAATATACAAAATAAAATTCACTGTTTCCTTGATTATCCCTGATTTCCCATCTGAGGACTGTTCCCTCTCCTCCTGCTTTTTCTCTATCTTCTTGTCTTCCTTTTTCCTCATACCACAACTTCTCTTTCTGATTCAGGCGCCGCAGCCCTTCCTTTCAACTTAGTTTCACTTCTTCTATTCTATCGCTGGTTTCCTGGAAATTCAAGGGTTATTTTTCCCAGACGTCCGCTGCGGAACTCATCAATCACAAGGGCGGCCGCTTTGCTGTAATCCAGCTCGTTTCCCTTTTTGATGCAATTGCGGTTTTTTGCAATCTGCCCCAGCAATTCCGGCGGCTCCTGTTCTTCTGCTAAGCCATAGCGATGCTCCAGGACTCCTGGATAATGCTCCTTCAAAATTTTTATCAGCTCTAAGGACAGCTCATCAATATTCAAAATTTCATCTTTGATGGAACCAATCAGCGCAAGATACAAGCCTACCCGCTGATCCTCAAATTTGGGCCATAAAATACCTGGCGTATCTAAAAGCTCTGCATTTTTATTGAGCCGTATCCACTGTTTTCCTTTGGTGACTCCTGGCTTGTTTCCTGTTTTGGTACATGCCTTTCCTGCATATGTGTTGATAAATGTAGATTTCCCCACGTTGGGAATGCCCACCACCATAGCGCGCACTGGACGGTTTTTGATTCCCCGTCTCCTGTCCCGCTCAATTTTTTCCTTGCAGGCTTCCAGAACCACCTCGCTAATCTTTTTCATGCCAGCCCTGGTCCTTGCATCCAGCTTTACCACAAAGCAGCCCTGCTCCCGGAAAAATTCAGACCATCTCTTTGTCTGCTCATCATCAGCCAGATCCGCCTTATTCATCAAAATCAGCCTTGCCTTGTGCTTTCCCAGCTCGTCAATATCTGGATTGCGGCTGCTGAGAGGAATTCTGGCATCCACCAGCTCAATGACCAAATCTATTAATTTTATATCTTCCTGCATCTGACGCTTCGCCTTCGTCATATGCCCAGGATACCATTGAAAATTCATAATAACCTCCTACTTCAACAGTCCAAATCTGCTCCAGGGGGAGACAATACACCATGCCTTCCCTACGATATGCTCTTTTTTCACATTGCCTATGCTGGCATAGCGGCTGTCCTCGCTGTTGTTGCGGTTATCGCCCAGCACAAAATATTCATCTTCCCCTATCACAATCTCATCCTCTGCCAGCAAGGGATTCTCAACAGCGGAAGCCGCCACTTTTTCTTCCAGCGGCTCCCCGTTGATATAAATGGTGCCTTCCGTAATCTGCACCCGATCCCCCGGCAGGGCAATCACCCGTTTAATGTAATAATGGGATTTCTCATTTCCATTGGGTAAAAATACAATCAGGTCATTCCGTTTCGGATCAAACAGCTTGTAGCCGATGCGGTTGACCAAGATCTTTTCCCCATTTTCCAAAGTAGGGGACATGGAAGGCCCTACCACCGAAATACAAAACCCCACAGACAACACCAGCGTCATTGCAATCAGTATCGTCAGCAGGATTTCACCTGCCCAGACTGCTATTTCCTGCAGCAGCCCTGTATTGACCTTTTTCTTCCTTCGATTAAAATTCAATCCTGATGCTCTTCTCATTTTTCTTCTAACCAAAAAGGGACAAATACAATCGTAGTTGTCCCTTCTATCCTTCTGCCTGAATTATCTTACCAGTTCTTTTACCTTTGCTCTCTTACCTACGCGGCCTCTTAAGTAATTCAGCTTCGCACGCCTTACTTTACCACGGCGGACTACTTCAATCTTCTCAACATTCGGAGAATGCAGCGGCCATGTCTTCTCAACGCCAATGCCGTTGGAGAACTTTCTTACTGTAAAGGTCTCCCGGTTGCTTCCTCCCTGTCTCTTTAATACAATGCCTTCAAAGACCTGTACCCTTTCACGGTTTCCTTCCTTAATCTTACCATAAACCTTTACGGTATCGCCTACACGGAACTCATCAACCTTCTCTTTTAACTGTTCCTGCTCAATGCTTTTGATAATTTCTGTTGGGTTCATTTGTGACCTCCTGTTTTCTTGGATGTTCTTAATACATATCGTAACAGAGGACCATCGTTTTCTTGTCTCACAGATTTGTATTATAACATAGGTATAGAGGAAATGCAAGGAATTTCCCAAGATTTCTTCGCCCTGAAATCACTCTGCAGCGCCTTTGGGCATGCCATGCCTCCTCAAACCTGGCATGTTCCGCATATTTCAATTCAATGACATTTCCCCATACTTTTCCATCTATCAGGAGCCTGTTGCTTTTGGGATTAATGGGCATCTGCAAAAGACAGCTTTGTCTCCGTTGCCTGGAAAAACTCTTCCTTTGCCAGCCGGAAACAATCCAGAATCTTTGGGGAGAAGACGCCGCATTCCCCGTCCAGAATCATACGCGCCGCTTCATTCACCTCATAGGGTGCCTTGTAGACACGCTGGCTGACCAATGCATCATATACATCTGCAATGGAAACCACCTGGGCGCAGATTGGAATCTCATCTCCCGCCAGGCCATCAGGATAGCCCTTCCCATCATGCCGCTCATGATGGTGCCTGCATATCTCGTAGCAATAACGGTAAAAATTGTCCTCTTCCTGCTTAAACTTCTCTAAAAGATCACATCCGTAAACCGTATGCTTTTTCATCTCCTCAAATTCTTCACGGGCCAGCCTGCCCGGCTTTAACAAACTACTGTCTGGAATTGCAATCTTGCCCAAATCATGCAGCGCAGAAGCGCTAACGATCAATTCCACATCCTCCTCCGTCAGCTTATATTCTGGATAAAATTCCACCAGATATCTCAGCAGCACACTGGTGTAATATTTCACGCGCTGGATGTGCTCCCCGGATTCCAAACTCCGGAATTCCACCACGGAGCTAAGGGCATTAATCAGGAAATCATTATTCTTCTTTAATTTCTCCCTGCTCTCCCGAAGCTGGCTGGTACGCTCTTCCAGCTTCTTTTCAATATCCATCCGCTGGGAAAACAATTCAATCAGGTTCATGGTACGCCGCATAACCACCTTCGGGGTAAAAGGCTTATATACAATATCCGAAACGCCGTACTCGTATGCCTTAAGCTCTGTGTCGGCCGAAGCCTCCCCGGTAATGATAATGACTGGTATATTCTCCATATAATTCTTCTCAACCATAAATTCCAGCACGTCCAACCCAGATTTTCCCGGCATAATCACATCCAAAAACATCAAGACAATCTGGTCTCCCTTTTCCTCCAGCAGCTGGATGGCTGCATCGCCATTCCCAGCTTCTAAAACCTCAAACTGCTCTTCAAAAATAAATTTCAGCATTGCCCGGTTGAGATCGATATCGTCAACAATTAATAGTGTATTTCTTTCCATGGCTTCTCCTTTAAACTTTTTCATCTCACTGTATTTCATTTGATTCATCCAAAAACTTTTGGCCCGTCGCTGTACTGGGCGAAGCGGCTTTCAATTTTTACCAGGTTCTCCGCATATTCCTTTAATTCTGCCGCTATTTTCTCCCTGTCATCCCGTTCCATTTTATAGAGCACCCGGTGTTCCATGCTTGCCCAGAAATCCATGGACATGGTGCGGAACTGGATTTCCACCGGAAAATACTCCATGCCATCCAGGCAGTATACTGGAACCCCCACAATGATATGGTAGCTCCGGTATCCATTGGGCTTAGGGTCAGAAATGTAATCGCACTCCCGGATTACAATCAGATCCGACTGCCGCTTTAAGGCATCCGCAAGGTTATAAATATCCTCCACAAAATAGCAGATAACCCGTATCCCCGCAATATCCTGCAGATAGTCCTTTGCATTCATGACTGTAGGTTCCTTCCCCTTTTTCTTAAGCTTCCCTTCCATGCTGTCCTTCTCCTTCATCCGGTTCTGGATATTATGTATGGGCTGCCCGGCAGATTCACTATACAGGTTATGCTTTAATACATTCAGCCTGGCAAGCAGCACTTCGCTGGCATCCGCATATGGCTGAATAAATGTATAATATTCCTCGTTCGTCATTGATTGTTACTTTTCCTCCTCAAGGTTATAAGCAGATTATACCAAACTTTGTGCAGAAAAAGATAAAATTTTGTAATAAAAAATCTTAAAATTGTGTGAAATTTCCCATCTGTACAGTTGGAACGTTGTTGGACGGAAGTTTTATGATAGTTCCTTATCTCTTTCATCGGCATCCGCAAAGCCATGGATAACCAGCCCTACCCTTTCCTTACAGCTTCGTAAGGCCTTTTTCCCTCCAAAACCGGCACCTCCAGGCGGAACCATGCCCCGCCGCCCGTCCGGTTTCCTGCCTCTATGCCGCCATGATGCGCTTTCAGGATATCCCTTGCCATGCTCAGCCCAATACCGTACCCTGCCTTCCCATAGCTTCCCCGGTGGAACCGCTCAAACAGGTAAGGCTGCTCATCCTCCGGGATGCCCGGGCCTTCGTCCATAATCTCCAGCACAAGGCTGTGGATGCGGTCGCTGGCCTTAACGATTACAGAAGAGCCTGCCGGGGTATGCTCAATGGCATTTTTTACCACATTTTCCAGTGCCTGGGCAAACCAGTAGCTGTCAAGATATAATTCTGGAATTCTGGAAATATCTGAAAGCTCCAGCACAATATCCACCTCTTTTTTCCTCCACAACGGCGCAAGGACGTTTACCGTCCCCCGGATAAGCTTGTCCACATCACAGCGTTCCAGCCACATGCTGATTTTCTGGTCTGCAAGCTGGCTGCATTCCAGAATCCGCCCTATTTCCCCGGTCAGCCGTTCCATGCATTTCTGGCATTCCTCCAACTCTCCCCGTACGCTGGAAGAAGACGCTTTTGCCTGCGCCAAATCTAAGCGGATCTGCAGGGCGGTCAGGGAGGTCTTCATCTGGTGAGCCATATTTTCCATAAACTGGTTCAGGCTCCTTTCCCGCTGTTCCCAGCGTTCCCGTTGATACCGGGCCTGCTTTACCACTGCCGCCAATTGATTCCTAAGATTCTCCACCCTGCCCTCCTCCAAGGATTCCTCCAGGGCGCTTTCCCCGCTTAATAGAAAGCAGTCCAATTCATGGACTAACCGGCCTATCTTCTGCTCCAGCGCATAATGTCTATGCCTTTCCAATAAAAAAAGCCCTGCTACAATAAAAATTCCTGCCAGAGCTATGATGTTCTCTTCCATTCTCACGCCCACCTCTGTACATGCACAATTTGCCATGCAGTCTGCAAAACATGGAACACCTTCCACTCTCACCGCTGCACATGCACTGCCCAGCGGTAGCCAATCCCCCGTACGGTTTCTATGTAGGCCTCTTCCTGGAATGTGCCAAGCTTCTCCCTTAACCTGCTGATATTGACGCTTAAGGTATTCTCATCCACATAGGAGCCATCCTTATCCCAAACCTCGCAAAAAATCCTTTCCCGGCTCAATGTCTGGGGCCAGCCTAGCAGCAGGCTCTGCATCAGCTGCAGCTCAATAGGGGTAAGAGCCAGGAGCCCCTTTCCTTTATATACCTGATGCTTCCCCATATCATAAACCAGCTCCCCTGAAGCGATCTGCAGCCCAACAGGGCGTTTGGCACGCCGCAGCAGCGCCCGTACCCGGACAAGCAGTTCCTGCATGCGGAAGGGTTTTGCCACATAATCGTCCCCTCCCACGGTAAAGCCCCGCACCACATCCATCTCGCTTTGATAAGCAGTTAAAAAAAGGACTGGGATGTCCGAAATCTCCCGGATTTTCTTGCACAAATCATAGCCATTCCCTTCCCCCAGGTTCACATCCAGTATGATTAAATCCAGCTGGTCCTTTTTCAAAACCTCCAACGCCTTACGGGGCTTTTCACACCACTTTGCCTGGTAACCGCTGCCGCTTAAGATATCCGCCAGCCCCTGGGCTACCGCTTCATCGTCCTCTACGATTAAAATACCTGGTTCCCCCATTGAAATGACCTCCACTTCCAAAAATACTATTTGCACTCTGCCATTATTTCACTTCAAGCAATGTCTAGGCGGCTGCCTGCCTTCACAGCCTGCAGCCGCCTTTTCTTTACCAGTTAATATCACTGTCTTTTACATATTCTCAGCTGTCTGCCCTCTGTTCCGCTGCCTCCAGCCGTTTCTGCTCTTCCGGCGTCAATTTCGTAAAATCCAGATTCCAGGCAAGCACCAGACGGTTGATAAACCGGCTTGCAGATTCCTATTCGCTCCCTGGCAGCATTTCCAGCATTTTGACCGATTCCTGAATCACTTGTGTCATGCTCCCAACCTCCATTCTATTTGTAAATATCTCCACGGCTTCCAATCTCCATAAGAATCATATTTCCACTTCACATCTTGCATATATCGATAGATTACACGGTATTTTCCAGCCCTCAATCGATGCCTGCTTTCTATGACAGGCCTTTAACTGCATCCCTCAGGGAGTTCCTTAGTTTCTGCGGAAACCCCTGTAAATACTTGGCCGCCTTATCGTACCTGGATTTCCATATGTGCCATTCCCTTTCAAGTTTAACACCCCATTACTTACAGAAGACTATCTTCCTACCATTCTTTATTATACATGGCCGTTAGAAAGTGCGCAATGATTTGGGAAAAATTTTTTTTTGGGGGGGGAAATAAAGAGATACTGCTTCAGCAGTGAAACGCCAATCCAGAAAAAATAACAATAATAATACAGCACTTCCAGCCATGCCCTCAACTGATTACCTTTCCATCCTCAATGGTTATCACTTCCTCCGACATTCTGGCAGCCTCAAGGTCATGGGTCACCATAATCAAGGTCTGCCCGAATTTCTTTGCGCTTTCCATGAGAAGCTCCAGGGTTTCAAAGGCAGTCTTTTTGTCCAGGTTCCCCGTGGGCTCATCTGCGAAAATGATTTTCGGCTTGGACAGGACGGAACGGGCAATGGCCACCCTCTGCTGCTCCCCGCCAGACAACTGGCAGGCATATTTTTCCTGCTTATCCAAAAGACCCAGGGTTTCCAGCACGGTATGCAAAAACCCAGGGTCTGGCTTCCTCTGGTCTAATTTCACCGGCATGCAGATATTTTCCAGCACATTATACTCCTCCATCAGGTTGTACTGCTGGAACACAAAGCCCATATGCCTTCTGCGGAAAATAGCCATCTGCCGGTCCGAGTATTCTGACAAATCCTTCCCTTCAAAGTATACCTTCCCTTCGGTGGGTGCATCCAGCCCGCTTAAGATATGCAAAAGCGTTGATTTTCCAGAACCACTCCTTCCAATGATGGAATAAAACTTCCCCTTTGCAAATGCTAGGTCTATCCCATTTAACGCATCCACTGGAACAGACGATGCGCCATAAGTCTTCCTTATATGTTCCGCCCTCAAAATTGTATCCATATCCATTCCCTCCTGATTAAGACATATTTTCCCTGATACTTCCCTTCAATACCCGGGCCTGCGATCCAAAGGACAAAAGGAACACACAGGCCATGCCAAAAACACAAAATGAAAGGTGCACAGGCAGGCTCCAGCCAGCTTGCAGATAAGAAGCTTTCAACTGGTCTTCCAGCAATTTGGCAAAGGTTCCCGTATATTCTAATTCCGCCGCAAACCTGCGGTAAGTCCCTATATGCTTTATAATAAAATACAGGAAATATCCCACATGCCCCATCAGACAGGAGCAAAGGCTTGCCAGCAGGCTTTTTGCCGCCAGGCGGATGCGGAGCTGCCCCTTGGACATCCCTATAGCCTGCAGCAGCGCAAAGTCTCTTTTCCTTGTCAGCCCATGGAGCATTTCTATGTTTAAAAGAATCAGCATTAGAATCAGAAAAATGCATATGCCGCAAATCCATATGTGGAGCAGGGTCTGTATTGCCTCCTGCCGGTATGCGGTATTTTGTTCCCGCTGGTTGGAAAATTCCAGATGATTCTCTGCTGCTGATTTCGCCATCAGGTAATCTGTGGAAAGGTATCCCGCATCCATCCCGGCATAGACAGATACCATGTTATATCCATATTCCTGGCTGCTCCAGCTTCCGTCACACAGCCAGACGCCGTCTTTTGGAGCCTCCGTGAGTTTTTTTGCAAAGGCATTGGACGCAATGACCGCATAATAGTGGGGCGGCAGGTTCAGATAAGCCTTCTCCATCAAATCTTCCGTAATAATTCCCACCACCTCCGCCTTTTCCTGGCTGACTGCCACTGGCTCCTGATACTCCTCATAGGGCATATTCCCATTTTCTGTTGTTATAAGCCCGGAGCCGCTCTCGGACAGTTCCCCACGCCCATAGGAGGTTACGGTGATGGCATCTCCTGGCGCCACGCCGAAATCCTGATATAATTTTCCGTCCAATTCTACGCCTGTTTTTGTATTGTAAGGAATATACAAAAGTACAGCTTCCCCATCCCTGAATTTCTCCCGGTCAGCCTTCCCCTTTACATATTGAAAAAACATGTCCCAATTATCCTCGGCAACTCCAAAGACGAAGCATTCCAGTCCTCCCCCGTCCGCTCCCCCTGCTTTTCCATCGGTTCCTGGCTGTGCTGCCAGCAGGGAACAAAACGGGTTTTCCTCAATCCCCGCAAACTCTAATGTGCCAGAAAGCTGGCGCCATGCCACTATTTTCTCAATTCCAGGCAAGGATTTTATGCTTTCGGTATATGCATCCGTGGCAAAGGCAGCCTGCGTCCCCTGGACGCTGCTGGTAATGACGTAGGAATTCACACATGACCACAGATGATCAATATAAATGGGCGGCAATGATTCCATATAAGAAAAGATAACCGCCAGCATCCCAGCTGAGGAAAGGAACAGCCGCCCCAGCATTTTCCATCTCCTCCTGCCTGCCTGGGGGAAAAACCTCTTTCGCGTGGACAGCCGTCCTCTTAAGGAATAACAAAAAATCAGGTAGCGGACTCCAAAAACAACCCCAAACCAGAGCAGCAGTATTCCCACAATCACCGCTGCCGGGATGGAAACAGAGAAATCTCCGGTGCTTTGTTCCATCAGAATTCGGAGCACTCCCCAGTCAGCCAGGCTTCCTGCTGCAATCCCTCCCAGGGCAGCTGGCGCCAAAATCAGCATCGTTTCATAAAAAATCACACTGGAAAGCTGCTTTTTGGTTGCGCCGATGGCACGGAATAATTGGATAGAGCGCATCTGCTCCTTTAATTGTACGGAATAGATGACAATGACCGCAGCAATTGTGATCATTAAAATCAAGGCAAGGTTGAAGTAATGGTATTCTTCCTTTGCCAGCGTTCCATAGGCAGAAGTGTTTTCCACGGTATTGCTATAGTCTTTTTTCAACTGCTGGAAGAGCCCATGGCTCTCCTGTTGTTCCGTGGACAGGAAATACTGGAAGGAGCAGGGGCTTCCAATCTCCTCTGCCGCATGTTTTGTGACACAGGCTCCAGCCAGTACGGCTCCCGAAGGCTCGCTGTTCCAAAGCCCCGTATACTCCCGGAGCACGCCGCAGAGGATGTATTCTTTGACGATAACCTCCTCATTATTGCCTGCCGCCTGAAAGCCATTGTCCGAAGCCCCCGCGCCAGCACCCATAGCCTTCCTGCGTTCATCCATAAGCCTTTTATCCATAATCCGCAAGGTTAAGGTCTGCCCCAGCTCGTAATCATATCCCAGGTCGCTCAGGACATGGGCTTCTACGGCAATCTCATTATCTTCCGCGGGAAACCTGCCGCTTTCCACTTCCAGACGCCCAAGGCTTCGCAGGGCTTCATCCAAGGTTCCAATTCCTGTAAGGACTGTCTCGCCGCCATCCAGCAGTTCTCCATATATCTGGGCTGTGCCATATGACTGTATCCGCTTATCCTGTAAGGCCGCCGTTAAGGGTTCCTGGCTGTAAACTGCCACATTCCATTCCCCGTACATGGTATAGCGCAGCTCCTGGCGTGTCTGGTTCAGGCTCCCCGTAATGCTTACATTGAGCACGGCGAATGCAACGGACAAAAAGCAGGCCAGGAAAAGATAGCTGCTGCTCCTCTTCTTCCCCTTCAAGCCTTTTCGCGCAATATCCAGTAAATAATTCTGCATGTCTGCCACCTCCTGAATCTATGGTAACATGCCAGCCTTACAATTTGCTTACAATTTACCTTACAGCTTCGCAAGGAACAGCCGATTAAAAATTCGAAGCCACAATGTGTATGCTTCGCAACAGTTCCCTCCTAAATTCTTTCACAACGCTCCCCGGATTCCCACATGGTCAACGGCCGCCTTGCCCTCCTCCCCTTGGAAACGAATGACAACCTTGCAGATATTTTCTTTGTCCACCCCCTCCAACGCTTCTGCCGGAATAGACACCGTCTGGAACTGATGCTTATATTCCACTGCATCCCACAGATACTGCAATTTGTTTAAACGCACCAAAAAGGCTGGATACACCCTGCTGTATGTTCCCACATCCAAAACCGTTTCTTTCCCCGTTCTGTCCTCAAAGAGAATTTCCATCTCCAAAAGCTCTGCTTCTTCCTCCGTAAAATCCTCCTGCAAATCCATCACATCAAATTGAAAGCATTTTCCTGTGAAATCCATTTCTGGCATAGAAAAACAAAGCTCTGCTTGGCCATCCCTTTCTTTGGAATCCCCCTCTTTTGGCTCCCATTTCAAAACCGCCGCATGATTTTCCCTGGAGCTTCCGTCTGAAAAGGTTAAAAGCTCCTCCCTCCAGCTATCCACATGCTCCGCCTTCACCCGGACTCCTGGAGCCGTCCCCGTCTCCAGGCGGATATCCTCTTCAAAATCACAAAGCGTTAGAAAGTCTGAGGTCTGATAGGACTGCACATATAAGGTTTCCGGCAAAAGCTCTTCATATTTTCCGCAGTTTACCAAAAGGCTTCCATAGGGCTTCTCCCCCTTAGCTTGCACATCCCAAGAAGAGCCGCTTTGGGCAGCCTGTGTCCGAATATCCTCCGAAGGCTCTCTTTCTGCCGCCCGTTCTTGCACATCCTCCAGGATGTTTCCTCTGCCAGCATTTTCAGCAAGAGTTTCATCCAGAAATGCCCGGATAAATATTTTTGCAATCTGCTGCTGTTCCTGCTGAGAAAGAAAATTCTTCACATTCAGCCCACGGTTCACCGGCTCCATCAAATCATATTTGCCCCACTGGGAGTTAAATTGCCCATGGTTGACCCCTGCCAGGTAAAGGGAGGTTTTGATATAAGTTCCTTTCCCACTGAACGTAAGGTTCTCATACTGTTCCATCCCCATAAATGAATTCACATCCTGGTCATTGGCTCCATGGATAAGCATATAATTCACATCCTTAAGTTCCACATCCCGGCCAGAAGGCCGGTACTGGCCACAGGTAGGCGCAATAGCAATCAAAGACCGGATGGAAAAATGATAGTCAAATGCTCTGTTCCCATTGTCTGGATAATAGGACAAACCATTAAACAGATAGGCCGCAGCCACCGCCTCCCCGCCCCTGGAATGCCCGGCCAGAGCCAGGTTATCATAATCCATTTTCTGGTACAATGGGCTGCCCTTTCGCTTGTTATAGGTTTCCAGCTGCCTGATATTTTCCAAAAGCAATACCGCCCGCCCATCATTTTCGCTGGAAAGGCCATTGCAGGCATTTTCATCCACAGACACAACCACATACCCATGGGAAGCCAGAAAAGCTCCCAGATATTCATATCCCAGGCAGGAATCCGTCACCCAGTTGTGATTTCCATGGACAATAAAAAGGACGGGGCAGTCCGATGCCTCCTTGGGATACCAGACAATCCCGGACAAGGGAACCTCCGTCAAGGGATACCCCTGGTATTTTTCTTTGAAGAAGCCGCCTATCCCCTCGTTTTTTGCAAACCTGCTGATATTCACCGTCCCAGATTCCAATGCATCTGCATCCCCTGTACCGTAAGAAGCTGTCAATACGGTATAAGAGCCTGGCTCCCCAAACTCCACAAAGGCTTTCCTCTCCTGCTCTGACAAAGGCTCCTCTGCTCCATTTTCTATTTTCTGCTGTGCGCCCAGGCTCCGGTAAGTTTCAATATAAGCGTCCTTAAACCCCTGGCCCGCCAGAAGTGCCAACGCCCCTGCTGATAAAATTACCGTGGCAGCAAACACTGCCGCCACGGTTTTTCCCCGGACTTTATGATGCATCAGCGCCCACAGGCTCTTTAAGAGCATTGCCAGTATCAAGCTAAGCAGCAGGGAAGTGCCAGCTGCCGCCCTCAGCTGTTCCTCTGGGATATCTCCAGCCAGCAGCATCAGGCAAACCTGCCAGAGCATCAGCCAGGATAAAAATTCTGTAATGCCGTTTCGCAAAAGCAGCTGGATACATTTTTTCAAAAACCATAATCCTGCCATCGTAAGAGGAACCGCAAGGAAAAACACCAGCAGCATACCTATCCATACCGGACGCATGAAAGTCCCTGCCATACATCCAACGCAGATGCTGAATAAAAGAACGGCTGATACATAAAGAAGCCTGCCCGTATCCTTCCAGGCCCGCTGCCTGTAATCCAGGAAACGCTGTTTTATGCTTCTGCATTTTTCCCGTACCAACCTGAAACGCTCCTTTATGTTTCTGCATTTTTCCCATATCAGCCAAAGACCTGTCCTTACTTTTTTCATCACTTTTTCTCCTGATATTAATGATTCTCCAACAGTGTCTCTGCCAAACCGCCGTACCCGAAACGCTTCATCACATCGCAAATCCCTTCGCGGATCTCCTCTCTGGAATAATCATGGCTTTCCAAAAAATCATTGTCCTTGTTGTTTAGATAATCATAAAATGCCAAGGCTAATTTCAAGTTTTCCAGGTTCTCTTCTTCCAGCATTTCCTCCGGTTCCAGTCTTTGATAAAGCTGATTTTCCGCTTCATTCATTTTGCCTTCATCTGTCAAAAGGCATAGCTTTTGATAGAAATCCTCATTGGCTCCGTCTAAAAATACCAGCTCTTCCTGGGATTCCTCATCCCTATGAAACACCAGCCTTATAATTGTCCGCACCATTTCATGGATGATGCGCATAATATAATCCTTCTCAACCATAATTTTTTCCTGATCTATCTCTCTTTCTTTTTGTCCGCCTTGTTCTGGAACTTTGCTTCCTCTATGATAAAACGTTCATGGCTTCCCTCACCGATTTTTCCTGCCTCATCATATACTGTAATGTCAAAGGAAAGCTTCCGCCCCTCCACTTCCTTTAACACTGTCTCGCACCATATTTTCATTCCTGCCGGGGTAGGCGCAAGATGTTCCAGGTTCAGCTGGATTCCTACGGTTCCCATCCCCGTATCCAAATGCTCCGCCACGCTCTTCCATGCGGTTTCCTCCATCAAGGCCGCCATCCGGGGCGTTGCAAGCACATCTAAGGTGCCGCTTTTATACACCTTTGCTGTATCCTTTGTGGTTACTGTCATTTCCTGGTATCCTTTGATTCCTGCTTCTAACATTGTGATTCTCCTTTATCTGCAAATTCCGTTGTTTCCCAGTTTACCACAAAAGAGCTGTTTTTGCTACTGCTGATTTTCTGCGCCTGCATTTCATCTCCCGTTCTTGACGTCATAAAGAAATTTATATATAGCTTTACCAATAGCAGAACTCATCTTTCATCAGACCGCGTTCTGCAAAGGTCTGAAACCGGCGGCTCACCATAATTATTTCCCATTATATGATTTCATAGATGGCTGCTTCATAAGGGCGCAGCTCTATCTGCTCCAGGCTGGTTACCGCTTCCTGCCCGTAATTGGATATTACCACTTTTCCCTGCCCGGGATAGGAAAAGCAAACCTGCTTCTCATAAAAGCTGCATGCCGCGAGCCATTTTTTTCCTTCCCATTCCCTTGTATAGGCAAAAATATGTTCATCTTCCGGGCAGAGCAGTTCAAAGGTTCCTTCTGTTAAAATAGGTTCCTTTTTCCGAAGGCTGATTAATTTCTGATAATAATAGAAAATGGAATCTGGATCCTTTAATGCTTGTTCGGCATTGATTTCTGTATAATTGGGATTCACCCTGTACCAGGGCTTCCCTGTTGTAAATCCTGCTTCACGGCTGTCGTTCCACTGCATGGATGTCCTGGCATTATCCCTTGATTTTGCCCGAAGGGACTCCATAATCTCTTCTTCCCGATACCCCTTTTCCTTCCGTTCCTGGTACATATTCAAAGATTCCACATCTGTAAAATCTTCTATGCGCAAAAACGGATAGTTAGTCATTCCTATTTCTTCCCCCTGGTAAATATAAGGAGTTCCTTTCATTCCATGGAGCGCTGTAGCCAGCATCTTTGCAGACTCTACCCGGTATTCCTTATCATTCCCCCATCTGGAGACGATTCGGGGAAGGTCATGATTGTTCCAGAAAAGGCTGTTCCATCCTTTTTTGTCCAATGCTTTCTGCCATTTTGCAAATACCTCCTTTAACCTTTTTAGATCAAGAGGCTGCAAATCCCACTTCTGTTTCCCGGGAACCTGGTCAATCATGATCTGCTCAAATTGGAAAATCATATCCAGCTCTTTTCTCTCTGGGTCAGAGTATAAGCTGCCATTCCTGGTATCCGCTCCCCAGCATTCACCTACGGTCATCAAATTTTTATCTCCGAATGTCTCCCGGTTCATTTCCTGGAGATATTCATGAAGCTTCGGGCCGTTTTCCTTAATCTCCTGATCTGGAACTTTTCCAATCATATCAATCACATCCATCCGGAAACCGCCGATGCCCATATCAATCCAGTAATTCATCATTTTCCAGATTTCTTTGCGCATCGTTTCATTTTCCCAATTTAAGTCCGGCTGTTTTTTATGAAAGAAATGGAGATAATACTCTCCCGTTTCCTGGGAATACTCCCATGCGCTGCCGCCAAAACAAGATTCCAGCCCATTGGGCGGATTGCCCGTTCCACCCTCTCTCCAGATATAAAAATCCCTGTATGGATTGTCCTTTGATTTTTTGGCTTCCACAAACCAGGGGTGCTCATCTGAAGTATGGTTCACAACAAGATCCATAATGATTTTAATGCCACGATTTTCACATTCCTGAATCAGAGCCTTCATATCCTCCATGGTTCCGTACTCCGGCGATATGTTGTAGTAATCACAGATGTCATAGCCATTGTCAGCGCCAGGGGAAGCATAGATGGGGCTGAGCCAGATTACGTCGACGCCCAATTCCTCCAAGTACCATAATTTTGAACGGATACCGTTAATATCGCCGATTCCATCTCCATTGCTGTCACAGAAGCTTCGGGGATATATCTGATATGCAACACTGTTTCTCCACCATTTTTCTTTCATCATTTTCTTATACCTCGCTTCTTGTTTTTCTTCGATGATTTTAGTATACTGGAATGGAGCCTTCATTGCTTGCATAATTTTATCAGATAATAACACAATTTTATGATTTAGGAGTTGATAACTATGCCCCGCGCCTATGAAGAAAAACACCACGGCACTCCCTCTTTTCCTTTACAGGTATATTCCCACCATGACAAAGACGGTTTTTTCTTCGTACCACAGCATTGGCACGAAGAACTGGAATGGGTCTATGTGGAATACGGGTCTTTGCACCTGACCATCCACGGGCAGTCCTTTGTTTTAACCCCTGGCGAATTCTGCTTCATCAATTCCAGGGAACTGCATGAAATCAAATCTGCTGGAGAATCCTTGCACCATGCCGTGGTCTTTGACCCTGGCTTTTTGGACTTTTCCCTGTATGACAATTGCCAGCATAATTTCATCCGGCCAATCACCAGCGGAACCCTGCTGTTTCCAACCTTCTGCTCTGCATTTTCACCAGAAGACCATAAAAAAATCCTATTTCATATGCAGGAAATTATAAGTCTTTACCACACGCTCCCTGCCTGTGCCCTCTTAAGCATTAAGCTTCATATCCTGCATATGATAGAGTTGTTTTTCCAGGCAGGGTATTTCTTAGAGAATACACTCTCTCCCAAAGGCAAGGATTCTCTCAATAAATTAAAGCAGGTGATTGCATATATCCAGAAAAATTATGCCGAATCCATATCCTTGCAGTCCTTGTCTGGCATATGCTTTATGAGCCCCAATTATTTCTGCCGCTATTTTAAACAGGAAATCGGGAAAACCCCCATCAGCTTTATCAATGAGTACCGCATAGAAAAAGCCTGCGAAATGCTGTCTGAGACAGAAACCCACATTTCCGATATTGCGCTTTCGGTTGGATTTGACAATTTCAGCTACTTTGTACGGAAATTCCGGGAATACAAAGGCGTTACGCCAAAAAAATACCGCTCCCTCTGCCTAAAGGAATAAGCGCATAAATGGGACTACTTTTTCACTACTACATATTTACGAATAATCTTTTGGGCAGTTCTTTTTGTAGTCCTGTCCCGGACATTTGCATATAATGTATATGTTCCAGGGCTCTTCGGCCGCCAGCTTACAATTTTCTTCGAACTGTAATTACTGATTTTCTTAATTTTATTCGTACCGGATTTTTTGTATCTAAACATATACTGATACTTTTTCGTTCCTCCTTGCGCCTTTACCGTCAGTTTGACTTTTCTGCCTGTTCTGGCTCTTTTGGAGGGCGATGCCCGAAAACTGCTCACCTTAAGTTTGTCATTTACCTTATATTTTGATATGGTCTTTTTTGCAATTTTTCCTTCACTATCTTTTGCATACACCATAATACTATATTTTCCAGCTTTTCCCGGCTTCCATTTTGCAGACCTGGAAGCAGAATAATTCTTAATTGTTGTGGCAGAACCTTTTTTTACAAGAAAACGGTATTTAACAACTCCCACTCCGCCTGTTGACTGGGCTGAAATTGAAATGGTATCGCCAGCTTGTGCTTTGCCGCTTCCTTTGCCTATGGCCAGCTTTGTGATTTTTAATTCCTTGACCGGCTCTTCCTCTGGTTTTGCCGGCTCCTTTCCTGGTTCTTCGGGGTCTTTGTCTGGCTCCTGGGGATTTTTGTCTGGTTCCTCTGAGCCTTCCCCTGGCTTGACGGGGTCTTTGTCCGGTTCCTCTGAGCCTTCCCCTGGCTTGACGGGGTCTTTGTCCGGCTCCTCTGAGCCTTCCCCTGGCTTGACGGGATCTTTGTCCGGCTCCTCTGAGCCTTCCCCTGGCTTGACGGGGTCTTTGTCTGGCTCCTCTGAGCCTTCCCCTGGCTTGACGGGGTCTTTGTCTGGCTCTTCAGGGTTTTCACCGCTTTCTTCCGAAACCGTTATCGTTACCGTTTTTGTTACGGTATTTCTCCCATCGCTTGCTGTCAATGTCACGGTATACTGGCCCGCCGCTGGATTCTCCCACTGAAACATTCCTGCAGCTGCGTCAAAGGAAGCTCCGTTTGGAATCCCATCTGCAGCCAGTGCCACCGTATCTTTTTCCGGGTCTGAGGTTTCAACCGTAAACGAAAAGGTCTCGCCTGCTAAAACATGAAACGATGTGCCGCAGGTGATTACCGGCGGTTCATTATCCGAAACATTATTTTCATCAAAGGTATCCTTGGGCACTGCCACCAGAACAGATTTTCCCGGTACTGTGATGTCAGAGCCTGATTCCCTGATTTTTTCCAGTCCTGCTTTCGTCCCATCCGCGATTACCACCCAATCGCTGGCGCCTGTAAGGGTAACGGTTTCCTCAGAGACTGCATTATTTATCAGTACAGCTATCCTGTCCCACTGGCCAGGTACGCTATTGGTTTCATAAAAGGCGGTCATCCCGGCTTCCTCTTTGCTTATCCATTCTATATTATTATTTACTGGATTCCAATTATCGCCGCTTCTGCCCAAAACAGAACGGAAACCAGAAAATGCTTTGCGGATGCGGATCATGCCCCTGTAGTATTCTTGGATGTCAGAATAAGCATCCACTCTGTTCCAATCAATTTTATTCACGGAATCTGGAGAAGAACCACTATTTTCATCCCCATTTTTCGTTCTGGCAAATTCTTCTCCTGCCTGCATAAACACTCCGCCCTTGGATACAAGAACCACGCTTCCTGCCAGTTTATTCATCCTTTTCATTTTATCGTCCACAGATGAAAAGTCCTTCCCAAACCCTTCCGCCAGTTTATCCCAAAGGGTAAGGGTATCATGGGCGGATACATAGCTTAAGCAGCAGTCCGATGATTTGGACCAGAATGGCCGCCACATTCCAAACTCGCCGCTGGTATAACCTACCGACCCCATAATTCCGCCAAATACATTATTGGGCCATTTCACTCCTGGCTCCAGATACTCGCCGCTCACATAATTTGTCTGCAGAAAACCTATCGTTCCGTCAAAATTCTGTCCGCCTTTTAATGCCTCTCTCATCTGGTCATTATAAAACCCAATTCCATAATCTAACCTGGATTCATTTGCCTTGTGGGCGCTATTGGAATCATATGCACCATTGCCAGTCCATCCCTCCCCATATAACACAATCGTATTTTTACCAAACCTGCGGTTCAGTGCAGAGCAAATCTGATTCATGGTGGCCACATCATGGATTCCCATAAGGTCAAACCGAAAACCGTCCAAATTATATTCTTCGGCCCAAAAGGAAACGGAATCTATCATAAACTTGCGGAACATGGCGCTTTCGCTTCTAGTGGCATTGCCCCAGCCGGACTGGTCATCATAGGATAAGTCGCTGTTAAGCTTATAATAATAGTCTGGCATAATCTTATTAAAATTAGAATTCCTGGCATCACAGGTATGGCTATAAGCAACATCCATAATTACCTTTATTCCTGCGTCATGCAATGCCTGGATCATTTCTTTCATCTCTGTGATACGGACATTTCCATCCTGTGGATTACTGGAATACGACCCTTCGGGAACATTGTAATTCTTCGGGTCATACCCCCAGCTATAATCACTTCCAGGGTTTGTGCTGGCATTTGCCTCATCTACGGATGCATAATCATACATTGGAAGAATCTGTACATGTGTAACGCCAAGCTCTTTTAAATAATCTACACAGGAAGCTGTTCTTCCCTCTCCATTTATGGTAGTGCTCTCCGTAAATGCTTTATATTTTCCCCGGTTTCGCTGTGACACGCCGGAACTTACATCAATAGAAAAATCTCTGATATGGACTTCCCATACGATGATATCGCTAAGGAGCGTTTCTTCTCTCTGATAATCTTTCTCCCAATTCTCTGGATCCGTACTGTCCAAATCCACCACCATAGCCCGATCGCCGTTTACCCCTGCTGCTTTTGCATAGATATCGGCTGCCTCCTGGGTGGTTCCATCTACCGTCACCTTGTAGGTATAATAGGTATTTACGATATCTCCTGCAATTTCCGCACTCCACACGCCTTTCTCGCCTTTAATCATTGGCGCTTCCTCTATGGAGCCGCCGCCATTGCCGTCTTCATACCTGCAAAGCACAACTGAAGATGCTTCCGGCGACCATACCTTAAATGTGGTTTTCTCAGGTGTATAAGTACATCCCAAATCGTCCCCGTCATAGGCATTCTGGGCATCATAGCTTTCATCGAAAGAACGTTTGGCATATATCTTCCCTTCCTCCTCTTCTGCATAAATTTCCACAGGCAAAGCTGCATTTACCGATGCAGCTGTCAATACGCCGGCAAGGAAAAACTGGAATAATCTTCTTTTGAAACTATTTCCTTTCTGCTGTCTCTTTGTTCTCACTGTACACGTTTCACTATATCTCATGCTATGCTCCTCCTTCCATGGCTTTTCACTTCTTTTTTCTTTCTCTTTCAAAGGGCGGCATCTCATAAAATCCCTGGCTGCAGGCGCAGGATGGATAATGCCGCCTTCTGCCTCCATCTTTGCACGGGCAAGGAGCGTTAAAACCTGGCAGGTGTCCTCCCCTTTTCATAAAGGCATCCGCCCAGCGCCGCTTTCACAAGGCCTTTCCCATACCGGCCAAGCACCCGCTCCACCAGCTTCCCAATGGCGGCCAGCTTCTTATCCTCCCTGCTCCAATGGCAGAAATCCTTGCCCCCGTTCATGACGCTGGGGGAATTGGCTGTCACGGAAAATTCCGGCAGGCTCATTCCCCGGTCAAAAATAAGGGCGGTATGACGCACAGTATAGGCGTTTCCTGTGTATCAAAATATGGGTTGTTCGCTGTAGTACTGCGCACAAAAAGCCGGCTCAGAGACATGGGAATATCCATGTCTCTGAACCGGCTTTGCCATTTCTGTATTTAAAAAATAATAGGGTAAAAAAGACGCAGTCACACAAGCTTGCTTGCTTGCTTGCTTGCTTGCTTGCTTGCTTGCTTGCTTGCTTGCTTGCTAAATTATACGCTTTCTGCATCTCTTTGCAACCCCTTTTCCTAAATTTTTCATGCCGCGGATGCTGCATACATCTATGGTTATGTTTTATTTTACACTGCTTCTTCCGTTTCGTCCACTCTCCAAATGGATAGTCTGTGGTGTTTTTTCTTTTTTATTTTCTGCCATTCCATTGTTTTCTCAGGCGCAATGACACATTTAATTCTTTCCTATCGATGTGATTCTGAAACGGAATCCTGAATAACAGAAAATATGTTTAAGGAATCCTGTTATTCTGTAAGCGTAAAATAATTCGACGGATTGCTTTGCTCTAAGACTCAGTCCATAATAATTCGTAGAGAATGCAAGCGTTTTACTTCACCTTCTTTTTCTAGGAATGATGGTTGAAAACTTCTCTGCAATCCGGTAGAAACGCGGGGCGCTCCACACACTGGAAAACACCCTCAACCACTTGTAAATACTGGGTTTCCTGCTTCTTTTTTTGCTTTTTGCTGTATGCTAAGAACAGAGAAAGAAGAGGAGAAAACATATGGCTGGTAATTCAAAAGATTCAAAAATCCTTGCGTATAAGGACATGATCAGCCAACTGAATACGACAATTACTGCACAGACAGAACTGATCCAGTCTTTACAAAAGACAATGGAAGCAGACCGTCTGGAAAAAGAGACTCTTCACCAACAGATCGAATATCCCACGAAGAAACTCTTTGGCACTTCCAGCGAAAAATGGAAGGATATGGAAGGACAGCTGAATCTTTTTGATGAAGCCGGGCAGGAAGCGGAACCGGCACGGGATCCGGAACTTCCTGATGGCATCATTGTTCCAGAGCATATGCGGAAAGCAAGACGGACACACGCTGAACTCTTTAAAAATGTACCTTCCTGCAACGAAATCATTTCTCTTTTAGAGGAGGAATGAAACTGTCCAATCTGTGGAACGCAGATGGAATGTATTGGGAAAGAATTCGTCCGTCATGAATTCCGCTTTACCCCTGCCAAAGGTAAAGCTGTAAATATCTATCGTGAAACCTATAAGTGTCCGGCGTGTGCCGTATCAGCGGAACATCCCGACGGCCAGACTTTTGTCAAGGTGCCTCTACAGGAACCATTGATCCCGGAAAGTTATGCGTCAGAATCTGTCGTTTCATGGGCAATGCACCGAGAATTATCTTCGCCATGTTTATGACTATTTTCACCGTCAGTTAGGTCAGTTTACAAGGAACTACACGCAGACCACGAAACGGGGCTGCTGACAACAAAACAGGCTGAATATCAAGCATCGGGAAAGTGCGAGATATTCAGCCTGTTTTGTTGTCCGGGGTTTCCAAAGGGGCACCCTTTCGTACCCTTCACATAAGGAAGTGAAGGGTACGAGGGCATCTCTGTATCAAATTACGGTATAGTCTTGTGGCTATGCCGTTTTTTCTCCTTTGGAACGCTTCTGTTTCAAGCGTTCCTGGAACATTTCTTCATATTCTTCAGCGGATGGGGCGTTGATAATACCGACTCCATTACAGTGAATATCAATAGGATACACTGTCTTTCCGTCTATGACCTCTTTCTTGGATACCATGATGTAGTCTATAAATTCATTGACGATGGCAGGCGTAAGTTCCTTGATTTCGGTATACCTCTCGACCTTTTCCACAAAGGCTGATACAACTGTTTTTCAAACGCCTGCACATAGAACAGCACACGCCGCAAACTTTCAAGAACCAGGGCATAAACAACCTTTTCACGGATATAGTGGGCGGTACAGTTTGCCGTACTCTTGCGGTAATTGGAACAGAAGAAATATGCCTGCTCCCTGCTATAATTGTTCGTCACACTATAATACAGCTTTTCCCCACAGTCGGTACAATAGAGTAATCCAGAAAAAATACTGATTTCGCCTGTGCGGTTTGGTCTGCGTTTATGGCTTCTAAACTCCTGCACGAGTGCCCAAATTTCACTGTCAATAATAGCTTCATGGGTATTCTCAAAGATTTTCCATTCTTCTTTCGGTCTGCGTATCATGGTTTTGTCCTTGAATGAGCGTGTGGTAGAACGGAAATTAACCGTATGCCCGCAATATTCAAGCCGTTCCAGAATATCCGCAACTGTCCTTGCCGCCCATTTATGTGGAACAGCAGGAAGTACAGATGTCTTTCGCCCTTGTGCCTGCCAATGCTCTGTTGGCGTTGAAATACCCTCCGAAAAAAGGATATTTGCTATCTGCGTCGGTCCGTATCCCTCAACGCATAAGCGGAATATCCTGCGTACAACCTCTGCGGCTTCTTCGTCAATCAGCCAATGGGCAGGCTCAGCTTCGTTCTTTTTATAGCCATAAGGGATAACAGTTGTAAGCGGCTTCCCCGACATGCTTACACCTGAGTATCCGTCATCCACGAAAAATTGGGGATTCTGAAATCCGTTATCCTTTGCGTACTTGCTGACAATTGATTTTTGATTAGTAATGCTGTTGCTCTCCCCTTGCAGCATATCGTAAATGTTGTTGAGTGCTTCTCGAATAGTGGTATCTTCGGTAAATTGCTCCTTTGTTCTTTCGTCTATATAGTTGTCCATATGCAATAATCCTCCCATGAAAAATAGGGTGAGAAAAAATATCCCTCATCCTATAGTCCTTGAAAAGGTTAAAATTTGCCCTCTATTGCTTAAAATCTTTTAGCTTTTTCCGTAGATGCTGCATCCTTGCATAGATAGCCCCTGTGGTTAAATGCACAAGCGGGGCAATCTCCTTTGTGGAATAGCTCTGCATTTTCAGCAGGACGATTTGTAACATGCGTCTGTCCACCGTGATTAAGACAAGGTATAGAGTTTCATCCTCAATCTCGTCCAGTAAATCAGAGATAGATTTTACCTCCGCCTGCTGAGAGGGCAGGCAAAAACCCCCTCATTTTCCCAAAGGAAAAAACATGGGGAATGAACGCCTTTAATTTAAACCTCCATTATCTTTCTCAGTTTCGCAAGGATTTTAGTTTTTATTGACAACGCTCTGTGTTATGCCTAACCGCACCCCAGCTTCCCGCTCGGGAAGTTCTTCAAAGAAGATTGCCTTTACCAATGCCTGCTCACCATCCGACAATAAGGGCAGGGCGGTTTTCAGCCTGTCCACCATCACCGCATGGACAACGGTTTTTGCAACATCCACCGCTTCATCAACAATGAAATCAAGCACATTCCCATCACTGTCCGTAAATCCCTCCAAACTCAAACAGGTCTGGAGGGTTAAACTATTTTCATTTGGGCGT
>CANDGI010000024.1 GCA_947384285.1 uncultured Lachnospiraceae bacterium | reverse complement strand
GCTTACCTCCGCTGACTTACAAATTATCTTCCCAAACAATCCTAAAGGATACCTCGATACCCTCTGGGGCACGCGTGCCATTCGGCAATATTGAGGAAATTAAAACTGGGGAAATGAGTTAGCACAATGCAGGCATAAATTTTGCAAACAGATAAAGACCATCTTCTCCTGCAATGACTTCGTGCGGCACTCCGATAGGAAAAATGGAAATTACGCCTGCTTCATAGGGCAGCTTTGCTCCATTGTTCACACAGATGCCTGCACCAGAAATAACTTCATGTGTTTCTAATTGCTTCTCGTGGATATGATTGCCAATCTTTTTATTAGGGGCTATCCTCACAAGATGGAAGCTGAACTGTCCATCTGTCTTTTCGGATGTGATAATATGTTTTAATTCCACACCCTCGAAAGTTGGATGTTTCGACCACGGAATAGCGTCAAAGGCTACCGTAGCATCTGGTAAAAGCAGCTTTCCTCCCTCATTGAATTTTTCAAACAGATTTTTATAATCCATTCTCAGCACTTCCTTTCAAATTTTATTGACAGTGTTCCTGCCTGCTAATATCATAACAATAGGCACCAAAACTGAATTGTAAAAAATTGCGGAATAAAAACAGAGCCAGTAAGCAGTGAGGGATTCCTACTTGCTACTGACTCTGCGTTCTTTTATGGGGTATTAGGGGCAAATGTCCCTAACAAGTGAATTTGGATAGCCAAATTCAGTGCTTGGTAAGACATAACATTTTTAAAAGCATATATCAAAATCATACACTAAAATATCACAATTGAATGATTTTCTTAACATAAAAGACTTATTCAATAATTTTTTATCATATATTTTAATTATTTTATATCGTACATTTGCAATAACTCTTCCAGTGAAATGTCGAGTCCAACAGCTTTTATATTTGTTTTAGCTTCAAAAAATTTATCCTTTTCAAAGCACGCATCATCAATATGAAATCCGTCCCCAAAATCCATAAATTCACCTGTGCTTTCTACAAGAACATAGATTACAACCTGTAAGCAAATTTATTCAGACAGTTCATTCTCTATTTCTTCCACTGTCGGCAGACTACTTTTAAATTCTTCACGAAGTACCTTTGTCAATTCATATTCTGCAATCCCGATTGGCTGTGAAATATCATCAAGCGCATACTCAGCAACGACGTCGTCTTTATCCTTACACATGATAAAAAAGCAAATCCATATAAAAATCACTTTCGCCGACATGCAAATGTATTTGCCTGCCAAGATACGAAAAGCCTGTGCCCAGTTCCAATAGAAATTGAGTAATTTGATTGATTAGGGCATCTTCCAATTCTTTTTCGTCATATTTTTCTCTCAAGGTCAGAAAGTCAAAATTGTATGGATTTTTCAATGTTTGTTCAGCTAAATCAGACTGCGGCTCTGGCAATTTTAATTGAAAATTGGTAATAGCTTTGCCCTGTCTGTTATATAGACCGCTATCTATTTGATGCTCTAAAACAGTTCTGCTCCAACCGTTATCCATCGTTTTCTGCGCATAAAATAATGCTTCCGCAATATTTTTACACTTATACATAATCCTCTGATTATGCCCCCACGGAATAGATTTAATTATTTTTTCAATTAATTCCATTTGGCTTACAGGCTGTAAGCCATTTTCGTCGGAGTTATAAAATTTGTATCAATAACGTATGCTTTTTAAGTTTTGGACTGAAAAACCCGACATATTAGGAAAAGTCTTTCGTAAATCCTTGCTCATTGTTGCAAGAAACGCCTCTCCCCATTTTGCATTTTTCTGCTTGGCAGCAATATCTCTGCCTATATCCCAATATAAATCGAGCATCTCATAATTCACCTTAACAGAAGCCTTTATCTGTCCATTTTATAGGGTTAATTGCCTTGAAAATCCAGTCTGCCCGGAAAGCCACCCACACATGGCTGGCAGGAAAAACTGGCTGTTCAGTGCCAGTCCTAAGGGTGCCACAGCCAGTGCTATCGTGTATACTATGGTTGAAATGGCAAAAATGAATGATCTGAACACTTATAAATATCTGGCATATCTCTTGACACAACGGCCTTTTGCGCTTACGTTATTCTGTAAATGCCTCCGATATAGGTATCACAGAACATAAAAGAACCCCGCAGACAGCGTGTTTACGCCATTTTTGGGGTTCGGTATGCTATTCGGGCTCACTCATGTTTTTCTTGAAGTACCAAGCTGTCTGCATCCGTTACCACTTCCATCATCAGAAGCACGCCAAGCCGGAATCCCTTAGCAAACAAATGATTGGCATAAAGCCTGTGTGCCTCTGCCTGTGCGTCGCCGTAGCCTTCCAGCAGTTTTCTATCTTCCTCACTGAGTTTTTCAAGCAGCAGCTTTTCCATTTTGCAGGACAAATCCCTTGCCTTTCTGTACTCAGCGCTTCCTTTGTACTCAGAGGGAGCGATGCAGAGCAGGTCCGCTGCAAGCGCGTCTAAAATTTTTCCCATTCCGCCATCCTTTCTTTTGGCAAACAACTCCTTGCAAGACAAAACCGCACAGTGTATAATATTTATGCGGTCTGTCTTGCAGGCAGATATGCCGCTGGAAGCGGCTGCAAACTTCGCGGGGATGCGCCGCTTCCTACTATCTTTCCATCAGGCCGCCATAAACCTTATGAACCCCTTGTCTGACAACCTCAGCTTTGGATACTTCCAGAATCCGGCTACATTCTTCTAATTTTGCTGATGTATCACTGTCTAGCCGTACCTTAAGGGAGATGTCTTTCGGGTTATCGGTCGGACGCCCCATTTTTTTGTTCCCCAAATCTACCACCTCACTTTATGGGGTCACTAATATTATACACTTACCGATGTCGTTAAGTCAATGCTTAACAAAAAAATCCCCCGTCTAGAGTGTATTTTACAAAGGCTCCAGACGAGGATTCAAAATGCTTAATGCAATATTGCATTTAAATATTCCTGGACATTCCGTAGGTGCTACAAGCTTATCTTATACTTTTGTGCAGCATGGGCATAATATAAAAAAATATCTTTTTTATCAATGACTTTTTGGCATGCGTCATTTTTAGCACAATCTTTTCTAGTTTTTTTGCATGGTTCTTCCCGATGACATATTTCTCTAATGCTTTCGCACAATATACATCAAAACAGCACAGCTTAACAGCATTTAATATTTTCAATTCTTCCTCTTTAAAGCTTGTTTTTGTTTCTGCTCTGGGTAATGGCATATATTTGAATCTTTTAAACGTACTATATGCTTTAGGATACACTGCACCATGAACCCATGCCTGGCAGTCCTCCCCAAACATTTCCTCACCCAGCAATATCCTGCTCCAATTTTGAGGCCTTGAGCTCACAAATTACTCTCTCTATCCTTTTGCGTAATTCCTGTCTCAGCCATATAAGCAAGCGTCTTATTCACTCTGTTTCCTCTCCAGGGCTTATTATTGATGATTACATTGTCTCCTTCTAAAATCAATTTTTTCACCTGCCTGAAAATCTCTGGACATCGCCCTTATTCTTCTGGTATCCTGCCATGCCACTCCTCCTCTCTTTTGTACGCATATCTCATACGTCAATAAAGTATCATTGATACCATTATTATAGAGCTCTTTTTCCATAAGCCAATATTTTTTAGTTTGGAGGATAAATTATATGAAAAGTATGACCCACTGCAGGCATTTTTCTAGACAGGAAAACCCCTTATACTCCTTAACCTATATAAACCCTAAAGCATTTTTTTAACACACCCTGGCACCATTAAGTTTATTGCTGCCGCTCCTGCTCCCCCAGCTTCCCCGGCAATTCCACCCAGAACACGACCTGCTCCTTTTCGCTTTCTGCAAAAATCCTCCCTCCATGCCTGGCGACAATCTCCTTTGCAATGGCAAGCCCCAGCCCGGCGCCTCCGGTATTGGAGCTTCTTGCCTCATCCATCCGGTAAAATTTATCGAAAATTGCTGCCAGCTTTTCCTTGGGAATGGTTTTTCCCCGGTTTTGAAAACGGATGGAAATTTTATCCGGCGGCGCTTCCTCCACAAAAATATCTATCGTGGTATCCCTGTAGCTATAGGCAATGGCATTTTTCAATATATTATGAAAAACCCTGGCCAGCTTTACGGAATCCCCATAAACCATCACATTTTCATCACTGTGGAGCGCTGCCTGATTCCCCTTTTCCTCCAAAAGGGGATAAAACTCCTCAATCATCTGCATCAGCATATAATATAAATCTATTTTCTCTTTTTCCAGAACAATTTCCTGTATATTATACCTGGTGATTTCGAAAAATTCATTAATCAATTGCTCTAACCGATTGGCTTTTTCCAAGGTAATATGCACATACTTTGCCTTCTGCTCGGCCGGCATGTCCGGCGCCTCCTCCAAAAGGCTCAGATACCCAATCACGGACGTAAGCGGCGTGCGTATATCATGAGCCAGGTACATCACCAGGTTATTTTTCCGTTCCTCTGCCAGCCTGGCTTCCAGCTCACGCTTTTCCAAGGTCTGGCGCAGGACATTCAGCTTCTGTTCCATAGGCGCCATCTCCGGGGACAAAACGATTTGTCTATTATCTCCCTGAACCAATTGATCCAGGCCCGCGTCTATCTCGTCAAAATACCGGATGAACCAGGACAGGCAGAACCAAAACAACAGCAGAAAGCAGGCTGCCACCGCGCCGAAAATAATCAGGCTGGAGTTTTCCCTCAGCCCATACTGATAAATATTTAAGGCATCCTCACGCCCTAAGCGGAAAACGTCCTGCAAAAACTGCACAATCCAGTCTCCCACCCTGCCAAACCAAAACCGTCTGTAAATGGTAAAAATAATCAAAAAGGTAAGCAGCACAATGGCGGAGGTCTGTATTAGAATCCGAAATCTGAGATTGGAATAGGCAGCATTCTTTTTCCTTCTTTTCCAAAACTCCTGAAAGCCTGTTTTTCTCTTTTCCTTAGTTTTCAATTTTATAACCTACTCCCCAGATTGTTTTAATGTATTTTGGACGCTCCACAGAATCTTTCATTTTCTCCCGCAGGTGGCGGATATGTACGGTAATGGTATTATTGCTTTTGCTGTAATACTCATCCTTCCATACCCCATGGAAGAGCTCTTCTGAGCTTACCACCTCCCCTTTCCGTTCGCAGAGGATTTTTAAAATGGAAAATTCGGTGGGGGTCAGCGCCAATGGCTTTTCGTCCAGCTGGCATTCATGGGTCTTTACGTTCATGACTAAACCGCCATGAACCAACAGGGACGAGTCCTGGGTTTCTGCAGATTGCGGCTGGTTATACTGCTTATATCTGCGAAGCTGGGCCTTGACACGGGCCACCAGCTCCAGGGGCCGGAAAGGCTTTGTCATATAGTCGTCTGCTCCCAGCATCAGGCCGCGGATTTTGTCAATCTCCTCATCCTTTGCTGTCAGCATAATCACAGGGTAATTGTAGGTTTCCCTGATTTTTCTGCACAGCTCAAAGCCGCTGGTTCCTGGCAGCATAATATCCAGAATGGCAAGGTCAAACTGGGCCGCGCCGATATGTTCCAGCGCTGTTTGAGCCTCGTAGCAGGCTGCCACTTCAAAGCTTTCACTTTCTAAATAAAATGCCACCAAATCTGCAATTTCCTTTTCGTCGTCTACTACTAATATTTTGTCTTTCATCTAGTTATCATCTCCTACTGGCGAATGTTGTCTAAATTTTGTGTTTATTTTTATTATAGCAGAGCTTTTTTGAAAATTCCTGTTTTATTTTCTTTAAAAGTATTAATATTTTCCTAAGTTTTATTATTTGGACAGGGATGGAAATATGGAACGTTTGCTCCCATGCAAATGAAAACTGCTGCTGTATCGAAATATGAAATGTTTGCTGCCATACGAATGAAAACTGTCACTGTAACATAATATGAAATGTTTGCTGTTGCTCCAATATAAAAACTGCCCTGTTCTGGAAATTTTATCCAGAATATGGCAGTTTTATATTAGAATATTATCTTTTTATGCTTCGTCAATGGCTTTTCCTATGTCATGGCGCATGTATTTGTTGTCGAAGCCTACCCATTCGGCTGCCTGGTAGGCATTGGCGCGGGCTTCCTTTAAGTCTGCTCCTTTTGCGGTAATTCCGAGGACGCGGCCGCCGTTGGTAACTAGTTTTCCGTCCTTAAAGGCTGTTCCTGCGTGGAAGCAGTAGTAACCTTCCTCCTGGGCGAACCGTTCCAATCCGTGGATTTCAAAGCCTTTTTCATAGGAGACCGGATATCCGTCGGAGGCCAGAACCACGCAGACGGCTGCATTGTCCTCAAACTGCAGGTCGATGTCTGAAAGCTTCCCTTCTACGCAGGCTTCCATCACTTCAATCATGTCATTTTTCATTCTGGGAAGGACAACCTGGGCTTCCGGGTCGCCGAAACGGGCGTTGTATTCCAGCACCTTGGGGCCGTCCTCTGTAAGCATCAGGCCGAAGAAAATAATGCCGGTAAAGGGGCGTCCTTCTGCTGCCATGGCATCCACGGTTGCCTGGTAGATGTGCTGCTGGCAGAACTCGTCCACTTCTTTTGTATAAAAAGGGCTGGGGGAGAAGGTGCCCATGCCGCCGGTGTTCAAGCCCTGGTCTCCGTCCTTGGCACGCTTGTGATCCTGGGCGGAAGACATAATCTTTATGGTTTTTCCATCCACAAAGGACAGTACCGACACTTCCCTGCCTGTCATAAATTCTTCCACCACCATATGATTTCCGGCAGAGCCGAACTTTTTATCTTCCATAATCTCTTTTACGCCGGCTTTTGCTTCCTCCAGCGTATTGCAGATCAACACGCCCTTGCCCAATGCCAAACCGTCTGCTTTTAAGACAATAGGCATCTTTGCTGTTTCCAGATAGGCAATGGCTTTTGCTGGGTCGTCAAAATTCTCGTAAGCGGCTGTGGGGATGTTGTATTTTTTCATCAAATCCTTAGAAAAAGCTTTGCTGCCTTCTAAGATTGCAGCATTTTTCCTGGGGCCGAATACCTTTAAGCCTTCCTCCTCAAAGACATCCACAATGCCGCCCACTAACGGGTCGTCCATGCCGATAATCGTAAAATCTATCTTCTGCTCCTTGGCAAAGGCAGCCAGTTTGTCAAATTCCATTGCACCGATAGGTACGCACTCTGCAATCTGCCCAATCCCCGCATTTCCCGGGGCACAATAAATTTTCTCTACCTTCGGGCTTTTCCTTGCGCTTTCTGCAATGGCATGCTCCCGTCCGCCGCTTCCTACAATCAATACTTTCATGTTAATCTCCTTTTATCTGAAACCAAAATCCCTAAACCAGCATCCGTTCCATTTGGCGCTGCTTGATTTCTTTCCCTATTCCTGGATCAGGGCTTTCCCGACCTCCACCCAGGCTTTCCCATTGGCAATCAAATCAATGGCTCGGTGTCTCTATTCCTGGATCAGGACTTTTCCGTCCTCCACCCAGGCTTTTCCATTGGCAATCAAATCAATGGCTCGGTGTCTCTATTCCTGGATCAGGACTTTTCCGTCCTCCACCCGGACTTTTCCATTGGCAATCAAATCAATGGCTTTGGGCAGTATCTTCCATTCCGCCTGCTCCATCACCCGCCGTTGTAAAAGTTCCGGCGTATCCTCCTGTTCCACCATCACCGGCTGCTGAAGGATAATAGGCCCTGTGTCCGTCCCTTCATCTACGAAATGCACCGTTGCCCCTGTCACCTTCACCCCTCTCTTTAATGCGCCTTCATGCACCTTCAATCCATAATATCCTGTTCCGCAAAAGGATGGAATCAGGGAGGGATGGATATTTATCACACGGTTTTGGTATTTTTGAATCAGTGTTTCCGGCAGCACCACCAAAAACCCTGCCAATACCACCAAATCCACCTGGCAGCTATCCAGCTTCTCCAACAATGCCTGGTTAAATTCTTCCCGGCTTCCAAACTGCTTGGGGGAAATGCACACACTGGCAATCCCATGCTTTTTTGCCCGTTCCAGGGCGTAGGCGCCTGGGTTGTTGCTGATGACAGCCTTTATCCTGGCATTTGTGATGGCTCCGCTTTCTATGCCGTCAATGATTGCCTGCAGATTCGTCCCGCCGCCGGATACGCAGACCGCTAAATTCAGCATAACGTAACCCCTTTCTCGCCGTCTTTTACCGTTCCAACCACATAGGCGGTTTCCCCAGCTCCCTCAATGGCTTTAATCGTCTTTTCTGCATCCTCCTGGCTTACCGCCAGCACCATGCCGATTCCCATATTATAGGTATTATACATGATTTTCTCTTCTACCTGGCCTTCCCTTGCCATCATGCCAAAAATTGCAGGTACCTCGTAGCTGTTTTTCTCAATTACAGCATGCTTTCCTTCCGGCAGCATCCTTGGCACATTTTCATAAAAACCGCCGCCGGTAATATGGCTGCACCCGTGGATGCGGACGCCAGCTTCCTTGATGGCCCCAAGAGCCTTCACATATATTTTGGTCGGCGCAAGCAAAGCCTCTCCCAGGGTTGTGCCCAGTTCTTCCTGGTATGTATCTAAAGTTTCCTTGTCCATCTTAAATATTCTGCGCACAAGGGAAAACCCATTGGAATGGACGCCGGAGCTTGCCATGCCGATTAAAATGTCCCCTGCTTCTATCTCTTTTCCAGTGATAATATCTTTTTCATCTACCACGCCCACTGCAAATCCTGCTAAATCATATTCATCCTCAGGGTAAAATCCCGGCATCTCCGCCGTCTCGCCGCCAATCAATGCAGCGCCGCTCTGGATGCACCCTTCTGCCACGCCGCTGACAATGGCTGCAATCTTTTCCGGGAAATTCTTGCCGCATGCAATATAATCCAGGAAAAACAAAGGTTCTCCCCCGGCACATGCAATATCGTTGACGCACATAGCTACACAGTCTATCCCAATGGTATCATGCTTGTCCAATAAAAATGCCAGCTTCAGCTTTGTTCCTACGCCGTCTGTGCCAGAAACCAGCGTGGGCTTTTCCATGTTTTTAAATTTCTCCATGGAAAAGGCGCCGGAAAATCCACCTAACCCTGTCAGCACCTCCGGCCGCATGGTCTGCTGCACATGCTTTTTCATCAGTTCCACAGACTTGTAACCTGCCTCAATATCTACGCCAGAATTCTTGTAATCCATTAGCCTTCCTCCTCTTTCAATAATTTTTATATCCAGCTTCCTGTAAATGGGCGTCCTTGGCTTCCACCTGCTCCTTTAATTTCCGGGAATAATCCTTTAACCGTCCAAGCAGCGTTTCATCCGATGTGGCTAAAATTTTTGCCGCCAGAAGCCCCGCATTGGCTCCTCCGTTAATTGCCACTGTTGCAACGGGAATTCCAGAAGGCATCTGCACGATGGAATACAAGGAATCCCTTCCTCCTAAGGATGTGGTATGCATGGGGATGCCAATCACCGGCATGGGAAAAACTGCCGCGCACATGCCCGGTAAATGGGCTGCCATCCCAGCGCCTGCAATAATCACTTTAAATCCCTTCTCCTCTGCCGTTTTGGCATATTCAAAAAATACATCCGGCTCCCTGTGGGCTGAAATAATCTTCATCTCATATTCCACGCCTAATTCTTCCAAAATATCTGCCGCCTTTGCCATTACCGGCATATCTGAGTCGCTTCCCATAACGATTCCTACTTTTGACATAAAAGTTCTCCTTTCACAAAATTGTTCATTCTCTTTTCAACGGCACATTCAACGGTTCCGTTCCCGGCACCACAAATTTCCCATCCCGTATCACATCTGCCTGGGTTCCGTCTTTTCTCTGGACAGTAATGCAGTCCAGCTCATCATAGGGGATGGTGATATCCGTATGGCAGTTGAAATAGGCCTTCTGGGCATCCTCCTTCCGCAGGATGGACACTTCGTTATCCCTTGCCATAATCTCCTTCCCATCCGGGTTAAACACCGGCGTATCCTCCGCCCAGCTATAGCAGGTATCCCCCACAGCAAAATGAGGGCCGGTTTTCTCTGCAATGAGAATCGGCAGCTTATCCTGAATGTGATAGTCAATCCCCATCCGGTAAGCCATGGTGTTTGTCCCGATGGCAAATTCGCCTAAGGGCAGCGTATCATGGTGCTTCAATAAATTTTCCTTTAAAAACGCCTGGTTTTCCCGCTCCGTTTCAAAATTCCTGCAGGAATACCTGCAACTCATGCCATCCTTAAAATCCACTTCCAAATCCAGATACTTCAATCCATTCAGATATACCTGGGTCACATGGAGATGCCCGTTGGTGCCTTTCAGCATTGGGGATGTAAACACCTCCCCCACCGGGATATTCACATCCGCCACACAGTTTTCAAAAGCTGTTTCCTTGGCCCTGTCCTTCAAAGGATACAAGGCAACCGTCAGGTCTGTGGTATTCTTCCCCTTTCCGGTAATGCGGACTTTTTCTCCCTCATCCAGCAGGTCAATGATTTTCTGCTGCATTTCCTGGTATAATTTATAATCCAGCGTGTTGACTTCCACCGTCTTGGCGAAAATCCCTTCGTAATCAGGCCCAATCTCCGGGATGGGATAAGCGATAATCGTAAAACTGCGCTCCTCCCCCTTGATATACTGGTTGGTAATCTGCATTGCCATGTTGGAATAATACACATTCAGCTTCTGCTGTTTTTCATCAAACTGATAGGCATGGGGGTTTGTCTTCGGCTCGAACCCTTCTTCCCCAAAGGTCTCTATCACAGCCGGCCCGGCATACCAGGCCGCCTCCTTCTTCCGGCCTTCATAAGCCGTCTTCAAAACCTCCAGCCTGCGCTCCACAAACGCCTTGTCCAGATACACCGCCTTATCTGCTTTATGGTCATATTCATACTGGCGGTTAGGGGAAACGCTGGTGACAGAGCCCCCTCCATTTCCCCTGCCGGAAAAGGAAAGCTCCCCAGTACGCATCACCACCGGCTGCAAGTCCATTTTTTCAAAATTTTCCACCGCCGCCCGCATCATCCGCTCAAATCCAATGGGATAGCGCAAATCCACAAATTTCTTTTTGGACAAATCTTTTCCCGTCACTTCAAACCCGATCCGGTAGCCTTCGGTATAGGTATCCGCCATGGCTTGGATTTCCTCCTGGGACATCCGGTTCAAAAACTCGGCGGTACGGATTTCATTTTCAGTGATATAAGCGCCGTAGCGGTATAGGTAACGCAAATCCCCCAAATCGCTGTCCATGATAATCCGGGTATAGAAATCCATCTCCGGGCTGGTCTGGGCCATCACCCCGGTTTCTGTAAAGACCTCCCCGTAATCATGGTAAAACCAATACAAAATCTGCTGTATCTCATGTTCCTCTGGCACTTCCTCCCCTTCAAAGGCGTTATAGATTTCCACCAGCAGTTCACTGAATATGGTGATATCATAAATCCTTCCTTCGAACGCATAGGGAATCAGGGAACGGATATCTGCATACAGCATACTGAGCAGCTTCCCATAGGATTCTCCCATCTCTTTTACGGCATATTCAGGATTGCCGTAACTCTTCCCGTAATGCTCTGGCAGTATTTCCTCATACAGCAGCCTGTTTTCCTGTTTCATCTCTTCCAGGCTCTTCTCTTCCCAGTTCCCAGAAGCAGCCTCCTCTTCCAATGCCCCCAGCTTTCGCAGAAAAGCCGCTGCCTGCCGGAAATAGCCCTGGTATGGCTCTGGCACCGTCTCTTCTGTCCCTACCTGTTCTAAGCGTCCCATCACCAGCGGAAAACGTTCCTCCACTTCCTCCCGGTAAGGCTGCCAAATCTCCCTGTAACCCATAAAAAACATCCTTTCTATATGACACTAGCGCAAACAAACTATGCGGTATTCCTGCCTTGGCCTCCTATCCAGAAAAAAATTCTCTCTAGAGCAAACAATCTATAGCTCGATACACAGGAAAGGCAGGATTCAATTTATATAAAGCACTTGCTGCAGCACTAGGAACTGTAAAATCCCAGCACATAGATTGCCACCCATCCAGCAAAGGTAATACCGGAGCAAACGCTTCCCAGCACCGGGAATAATTTATAGCTTTCTTCCCTCAGGCTGGCAAGCCCAATCAGCAGCGACACCGCCGACAGCAGCAGCATTGCAAGCCCTGCCGTTCCGATATACACATTGGCATTCCCGCCGTTTTGTATGGAAAGCGCGACCATCCCGATTCCTGCAATCACCGTGCATAAAGCAAGAACCAGGGATATTTTTCCTCTTTTGGAATGCTTTTTCCCTGCAAACTTAAAGCTGCTTTTTTTCTTTCGATTCATAAGTTCTCCTTATCCGGTTCATCCAATGAAAAATCAAACATCCTGCTGCGCCTCCAATGGTATTGAGCAGCATATCATCCACATCAAAGCTTCCCACCTTTGATACCAGCTGGATGGTCTCTACAATCAGGCTGCATTCAAAGCTAAAAAATACGGTACGGAAAAATGACCTGCACCTGGGATACAAAATGGGCAGAAAAAATCCAAAAGGAAGAAATGCCACAATATTTCCCACCAGATTTAACAATACTGCTTTTGTCCCCAACGTGTGCCGATATACGATAAAACGTTTGATCTCTTTAAATAATTCCAGATTATAATGATATGTCCTTCCTTCAAACGTACGCCCTGTACTCTCCGCAAAAAACAAAAAATACGCCAAACAAATAATATAGACCCCGAACATGACTTTGCTGCATATCCGGAGTATTGCTTTATAATTTTTCTTCAATTTTTCATTCCTTAAAATATAATCTTAAAATATGATGTCTGATTTACGCTTTAAGAGCTTTGCACCGCTTACGATTGCCAAAATCCCGCATGTAATGCCGCTCACCAGGACAACGATGCCCAATGCAATCGTTCCGGCGCCTGTCACTGCCATTGTCTTGTATATTTTCTCGTTCATTCCCATAACCTCCATCATACTTTGGCTATTTTACTCCATACTGCGCATAATAATCGTCTATGGCTGCTTTCATCTCATCATTAATATATATATTTCCTTTATATGGTTTATTATACAAATATTCTGTCACATCCGCCATCGTAACAATGGCATTTGCATCAAAACCATACAGCTCTTTGATTTCCTCCAGAGCGCTCTTGTCCCCTTTTCCCCGTTCCATGCGGTTTAAGGATACCATCAATCCACGGATCTCTATCTCTGCCTGTGCCCGGAGGATAGGGACGGTCTCTTCCATGGATTTGCCGGAGGTGGTAACATCTTCAATAATCACTACCCTGTCCCCATCTGCCAGCTTGCTTCCCAATAAAATCCCTGCGTCCCCGTGATCCTTTGCCTCCTTGCGGTTGGAGCAGTAACGGATTTCCTTTCCGTACAACTCACTGTATGCCATTGTTGTGGCAACGCTCAAAGGAATGCCCTTGTAGGCCGGCCCAAACAATACGTCAAAATCATCCCCGTAATGGGCGTGGATTGCCTTCGCATAATATTCTCCTAACCTGCGAAGCTGCGCGCCTGTCACATATGCGCCTGCATTCATAAAAAATGGGGATTTCCTTCCGCTCTTCAAAATAAATTCGCCAAATTTCAATACCTGGCAGTCTACCATAAATTCAATAAATTCCTGTTTGTAGCTTTCCATGGTTCCGATTCTCCTTATTTTTATATTTTTATAGGATATTCCATCCTCTCTCGTTTTTTGAAACTATTTCTTTCTGCAGCAATGGTCCATGCCGCCGCGCTTTTGCGGATATTCGGCGAATGATTCAAGAGGCAAACGCCACAGAATACGCCTTCAATATTTTCCCAATTTTACCACACTTGCCAGCTATATTCAACCACTTTTAGAGATTCCTCCTGCTTTAAAATAAAAGCTGCCAGAGGACACTCCTCTGGCAGCTTTATATCGCTGATGCAAAAATCCTTACCTATCAGGAAAAACCTATCCCAGCCTCTTTGCCATGGCAATCACCCGTCCCCCGCAGGCGCGGATGGTTTCTTCCGTCAATTCCCCTCTCTCATATGCCTTCCTGATGTCTGCGTCATCCTTTGGATTTCCCGGCATGATAATGTCATTCCCAGCAGCGGCGCATTGCCAGGGCACGCTTCCATCCTCTGGAACCGTTGTGTTCCAGTCCGACATAATTACGCCTTCAAATCCCCACTCCCCACGCACCAGGGTGGTGCAGATATCCTTACTGTTTGCAGCGTGGACGCCATTAATCAGGTTGTAGGAGGACATAATGGCTGTGGGCGCGCTCTTTTTCACCGCAATCTCAAAGCCCCGAAGATAGATTTCCCGCAGGGCGCGCTGGGACACGCAGGCATCCAGCCCCATCCGGTTATCCTCCTGGTTGTTGCAGGCAAGGTGCTTGATGGTTACGCCGCATTTCCCACCCTTCTGTACGCCTATCGTAACAGCCGCCGCCATCATCCCGGACAGATAGGGATCCTCGGAATAATACTCAAAATTCCGCCCGCACAGTGGATTCCTCTGGATATTCATCCCCGGAGCCAGCCACAAATCCACATGGAATTCCTCCATTTCCGCTGCAATGGCTTCTCCGAACCGTTCCATCAGCTCTGTATCCCAGGCTTGCGCCAGCAGCGTGCCCACAGGAAACGCTGTGCAGAACTGATAGTAGGTATCTGCGCCCTCATGGCATTCCATCCCCTCCAGGAACCCATTTTCCAGAGAGCCCAGGACTCCAACCCCATAGACGGAATCTGTTTCCCGGTCTACCTGGTAGCTTTGCCTAAGGCGAAGCCCTGCCGGGCCATCCGCCATCACCAGAGAACGTATCCCATAGCTTTCCTCCAACGCCTCCGTGGTCTCCCCGGCGGAGCCAGGCACCCGAATCCCGGCGGAGCCAAGGTTGCTGGTTCCCTGGGTAATATTCCCATACAAAAGAGGGATTAATGCTTCCACATCCTGCTCCCTGGCTATCGGCGTTTCGGCTTCCCTTTGCTTCTCTGCTTTGGGCAGGAAAAGAAAGACAGGCGCTATTTGCCCCTTTTCCAGTTTCATCAGTTCTTCTCCCCTGCCCCTTACAAATTCCGTCACATCCATATCCTGGAATTCCGCCTGCTTTTGGCATATTTCTTCTGTCTCCTCCAAGGTTACTGTTTCTGGAACGGTAAGGAGCGCCGCCAGCTTTAAGGAAGCGGAATGGTTTCCAATCCACAATCCATAGGTTCCCTCTTCCACCAGCCAGGCCTGCTTTTCTTCGGAAAAGCTGGCAAACTGCTTCTGCTCCAGAAAAACGGTAAGCCTCTGGCTCTCTCCCGGCTGCAGGGAGCCTGTCTTGGCAAATCCCGCCAACCGCTTATATTCTTTCCAAAGGCCTGCCTGGGGCGGCGTCACGTAAACCTGCGCTACCTCCCGGCCAGCGTAAACATCCCCCGTATTTTTTACGGCAAGGGTCACTTCCAGGCCAGTTTCCAGCATCTTAAGGGTTTCAAAGCTTATGGAGAAATCTGTATAGGAAAGCCCATATCCAAAGGGAAAGAGCGGCTCTATGCCAACATTGTCAAAATACCGGTATCCCACGTAGATCCCTTCCCGATACTCCTCCCGCTCCAGATTCCCTTTCAAATATCCAAAGCTCTCTGCAGAAGGATAATCCCTATAACGCTTTGCCCAGGTAGCCGTCAGCTTCCCTCCTGGCACAGCCTTGCCATACAGCACGTCCGCCGCCGCATGGCCTCCCTCCTGTCCAGGCAGGGAAACGTTCAAAACCGCCCGGATATTTCCTGCCTCCTGCAAAATATCTGTCAGCTCTATGGGCGCGCCCACATTCAAAATCAGCGCAATGGGGATATTCTTACCATTCAGATACAAAATATCCTCCCTCTCCCTGGCGCTTAGATAGTAATCCCCCTCGGCCTTTCGGCGGTCTTTCCCTTCCCCGGAAATGCGGCTAATCACATAAACGGCCGCAACAGCCCCCTTGGCATCCTCCTCTGTGATGGCGCGCCCCTCTGGCAAAGCGAATGGATTTTCCGCATAGGCGTCAAATGGGTTCTCCACCTTTTTTGCATCCTCCAGGATTTTCCCCTTCCATTGATTCCTTGCATCCTCATAACAGCTCTGATAGTCCAGCAGCCACCTTTCGCTTGTGATGCGCGCCCCCGCTTCCTTCATCCCTTGGTATATGGAAACATTCTCCCGGTTGTTCACATCCCCGGACCCTGTTCCGCCTTTGACCGTTTTCGCCGCGCCGCTGCCCAACAGCGCAATAGGCGCAGAAAGCTCCAGGGGAAGCATCCCATCATTTTTCAAAAGGACAAACCCTTCTGCCGCCAATTCCCTGGCAAGCCTGCCATGCCTAAGCTCCCGGCTTGAAATTTCTTTTTCCATGGTTCCGCTGTGAACCTGCCTTACTTTTTCCATCATTCTCTCCTATCTACTCTTTCACCCCTCCGAGGGTTACCCCTGCAATAATGTATTTTGACAGGAAGAGATATACAAGGATAATCGGCACAATCGCTACCAGAATCATCGTATATATTTTTCCCATGTCAAAATTCATGTAATCCGCTCCCCGCAGCGTCGCAATCAGAATCGGCACCGTCATCTTATCCTTGGACTGGATCACCAATGCAGGGACGAAATAATTGTTCCAGGAACCTACAAAGGTAAAAATCGCCTGCACTGCAATGGCCGGCTTCATAATGGGAATCACAATCCGGTTAAAGGTCTTAAACTCCCCGGATCCGTCAATCCTTGCCGCCTCAATCAAGGACATGGGCAGGGAGGACTGCAGGTAGCTGTACATAAAGTAAAATACAGCCGGGGATGCAATGGACGGGATAATCAGGGGCAGCAGGGAATCATACATGCCCATGTTGGTAACCAGGCGCAGGAACCCCATCGCCGTAACCTGTGTAGGCATTACAAGGATAGCCATAATAAATGTAAACGCCGCCTTCTTCAATTTAAAATTATAAGCATACAGGCCGTAAGCTGTCAAGGAAGAAAAATATGTACAGATTGCCGCCGAGCAGCCGAAAACAATCAAGCTGTTTAAAATCCCCCGGAACATAGGGAAGGTTCCGTCATTGGCAACATTCTTCAGGTTCTGCAATAAATACCCTCCCGGCAGCGCAGAAAAGCCTTTCTGCAGATCCGCATGGGACCTGGTGGCGTTGATAAACAGGATATAAAAGAAAAACAAGCACATAAATGACAGGATAATCAGCAGCACATGTGCAAAAATGCTCCGTAAATGGTTTGGGTTCTTTGATTTCATAGCTTAGCCCCTCCTTTGCTTTTTCGCTTTTTTTGCAGCCGCTTTGGAGCCGTCCGGGTCGTCGTTATTTGTCATCCGGTATACGACAAAGCACAGGATGCCGCTGACCACAAACAGGTAAACGGACAATGCGCCCGCCATGCCATAGTTTTTGCTTTTCAGATGGCTGTTTAAGAACATAATCAATGTCATGGAGGTACGGTCCGGCGTTCCCTGCCCATTGGTGAGAATCTGTGGCACGTCAAACATCTGAAGCCCGCCGATAATGGAGGTAATCAACGTGTAGGCAAGGATGGGCCGTATCTGCGGAAGGGTGATAAAGAAAAACCTCTGTACGCTGTTGCAGCCGTCCAGCTCCGCCGCCTCAAACACATCCGGGCTGATGCCCATAATGGCAGCCATCAGCATAATCGTGGTGTTTCCAAACCACATCAGGAAATTCATCAATCCTACCAGCGACCTGGTTCCCAGCACAGACCCCAGGAAATCAATGGGTTTTCCCGTCAGGCCCATGGACAGCAGAATGGAATTGATGGGGCCATTGGTGGAAAACATGGTGAAGAACAGCATGGCAAAGGCAGACGCCATAATCAGGTTGGGCAGGTAGATAACCACCTTAAAAAACTGCGTCCCATGGATCTTCAGGCGGGCGTCCACAAACCACTCCGCAAGGAGCAAGGCAATGACAATCTGTGGGATAAACCCGATAATCCACAAAATCATGGTATTGCCCGCATATTTCAGCATATCCGACCCCAGGAGGCTGATATAATTTTCCAGGCCAATAAAGTTCGGCCCGATCTCCTTAATCCCTGAACGGTAATATTCAAAAAAGCTATACCGGATGGTGTCTACCAAAGGAATCAGGGAAAAGATAAAAAAACTTACAAAAAACGGAAGGATAAAAAGATATCCCCATTTCGAATAATCAATTTTTTTATTTTTCGGTTTCATAAATTGCCGCCCCTTTCTCTTTTCACAAGGGCTGCCGCATTTCAACCATCCATGCGGCAGTCCGTCCTAAATTTATTGTGGCCATTGAATTTCGGTAATATCCGGGTAACGCTCTTTGATGGCGGTTTCAAAGTTCGCCTTCGCCTTTTCAAAATCCACATTGCCTTGGAAATAATCATTGAAGGAATTCTGGATTAGCTCCACGCAGCCCTGGTCGTAAGCGGAAAGGGGAGCGATCTCAATGTTCTCTGCAACAGGGGCGAAATAGGAAAATGCATTCTGTCCGCCCAGGAAATCGGAAGCGTAGCCCTTGTCGTCCTTTGCAGCCTCCTGCATACCGCTCTGGGTATTGGTAAAGTCCAGATACTCTTTGGAAATTTTTAACAGGTTATCCTTATCTACGGTAACTGCAAGGATGATATCCTTTACATGCTTGGGATTATCCGTGCCAGTGCACGCATGGACATAGGAGCCGCCCCAGTTGTATTCCTGCGGGGGATTGGTAACCGCCCATACGCCTTCGTCGCCGTCCCAGTTTGGCTTCAGGGTAAAATCAATGCCCCATGCTGGAAACAGGAATGCAAATACCTTGGATGCGGAACCCATGGCTTTGTTCCAGTCGTCATTCCACTGGCCCTTGATATTCTTATCCAAATAGCCTGCGTCCAGCCATTCTTTCGAGTCATTGACCCAGTCCATAATCTTCTGGTCAACCTTGATAACAGATTCCCCAGGGCTGACCCAGGATTCGGAAATACTGTTGCCATAGAGGCGGAAGGTGTCCGCATAGGAAGAAAATGCAAAATATCCCTTTGCTTGCAATTCCGCTGCGGTTGCCTTCATGGTCTCCCAGTCCTTTACCTTCTCCCCCACTTTCTCTGGGTCGTCCGTGCCAAACACATCCTTGGCTATATCCCTGCGGTATACCAAAAGCCCCGGGCAGCACTGCCAGGTGGACGCCCTCTGGACGCCGTCCACATCCGAAGCGGTCACCTTTGTAAAGCTGTACTGGTCTGCCAGATCCTTCTCCGGGTCAATCCCCAATTCTGACAGGGGCATAGCCGCATTGGCTTCTGCATCCGTATACTTATTTACATAGTCCGTCTCTGACAAAAAGATATCCACCTTGTCATCTGCGGCTGCGTCCGCCTGCTTCATCAACGCCTCATCCAATTTCTGCTGGTAAACGCCGTCCTGGTTGGGGTTTACAATCCAGTGGATTTCCGTCCCATCCTTCAAGGTGGTGACTGTCCCATCCTTGGAGGTCTCTTTTACCTCTGGATACACCGCCTCTACACGCTCACGGAATTCATCGTTCCAGCTATAGATGTTGATGACCTTCCCTTCCTCCGCGCTAGAATCTGCGCTAGACCCTGCATCCTTGCCTGTGCCGCATCCAGCCAATGCGCCTAAGGCTAAGAATGCCGCCAAAAGCATACAAACTACTCTCTTTTTCATTTCCTATTTCCTCCTTTTTCTCTCCGTGGGCATTTGCCGCACGTTTATCTTGATGGCAAAATTATAGCTTAACTTTTTCGCCAAATATACTATGGATTTTAACAAAATATCAGATTCATGACACCTTTTCAAATTCTTGCAAGCCTTGCCAGACCCCGATTCTGGCATTTATTTTATGTCATGATTCTGATATTTTTCTCATATTTCTGATTTTCTAAATTTTAAAATTCCGATATGATATTCCTATTAAAATATGAAAGGAGAAGGAAACTTGAAACATATAAAATTTACCGACGAATATGGCAGCTTCACCCTAAAGCAGCCGGAACACACCAGCTATCTGTATTTTCCCCTGGCCTCAGAAACCGGATTGAAAAGCGCCGTAACCCCTCAGCTTGGGGGCGACGCCAAGATTGCCCAGGAAACCTTCTTATTGGAACCGGTAAGCTCAGAAAATCTCCACAATAACCGTTCTGTCCGAAATTTCTGGCTCGCCACAGAGGACAACGGGGTTTTCTCCGTGGCCGGAGCCTCCGCCCAGCAGGAAGCGGAGCGGTTTTCCTCCCGCCAGGATGAAAGCCAGCTGTCCGCAGGCTTCATGTGGCAGACAGTAAAGCGCGCCTCCAAGGCTTTACAGCTTACCTCCACGGTAACCATTTTTATCCCAAAGGATGAAAATGTGGAAATCATGCATGTCACCGTCCAAAATCAGGCAAAAACCGCCCAAAGGCTGACGGGCTACGGCGCAATCCCTATTTATGGACGCAGCGCGGACAATATCCGGGACCACCGGAATGTAACTTCCATGCTCCACCGTATTACTATAGAAGAAAATGGCATCTTTGTGTGCCCTTCCATGTCCTTTGATGAAAAGGGCCACCGCCCCAACCACTGGATTTATTATGCGCTGGGCACTACAGGCAGCGGCGATGCACCAGAAGGCTTCTACCCCACCGTGGAAGATTTTCTCGGAGAAGGGGGCACATTCACCCATCCCCGGGCCGTCTACGAATCCTATCCGGGAATTCCAGCCCCCAGCCAGGCAGCAGGAAAGGAAGCAATGGGCGCTTTTCGGTTTGCGCCTGTCACCCTGGCGCCTGGACAGAGCGCTGAATATATCCTTCTGCTGGGGGCAGAGGAGAATCGGGAGGGCATCAACCGCATATTCCAGGCATACCGCACCTCCGAGCAGGTGCTTGCGGCTTTCGAGGAAACAAAATCTTACTGGCAGAAGAAGGTGGGCGCCAGCTTCCATACCAGCGACGGGGATTTTGACCGCCTGATGAAATGGGTCAGCTTCCAGCCCTTCCTGCGCCGATTGTTCGGCTGCTCCTTCCTCCCCCACCATGACTATGGCCGGGGCGGCCGGGGATGGCGGGATTTGTGGCAGGACTGCCTTTCCTTGCTCCTTATGGAGCCGGAACAGATCCGGGACATAATCGTGAAAAATTACGGCGGCGTCCGCCTGGATGGAGTCAATGCCACCATTATCGGAGCTGGGGACGGAAACTTCCTTGCCGACCGCAACGGCATTGCCCGGGTCTGGATGGATCACGCGCTCTGGCCCCTTATGACTACAAAGCTCTACATCGACCAGACTGGCGACATTGGCATTTTAAATCAACAGGTTCCTTATTTTAAAGATGCCCAGGCCATGCGCGGAACCGCCCTGGACCCCCTTTGGAATCCGAAAGAGGGAAGCTGCCAGCGCACCCAGGATCATGATGTGTATACCGGAAGCATTTTGGAACACCTTCTGATCCAACAGCTTACCGCCTTCTATGAAGTGGGGAGCCACAATATTTACCGGCTGCGGGACGCGGACTGGAACGACGCCCTGGATATGGCTTCCCAAAAAGGGGAAAGCGTCGCTTTCACCTGCGCCTATGCCGGCAATCTCCTGGAGCTTGCATCCATGATACGCCTGTTGGACAGCTCCTCCCAGGAACATACGGTTTCACTCCTGGAAGAGCTAAACCTCCTGCTCTGCCCCAGCCCGGAAATTTATGATGACATCCAAAAAAAGCAGGAAATTTTAGCCGATTATTGTTCCCGCTGCCAGCATGCCATTTCCGGCAGGCGCGCCAGCTTTTCCCTCTCTGCCCTTGCCGCAGGCCTGACCCAAAAGGCCCGCTGGCTGATGAACCATATAAGAAATCAGGAGTGGCTGGAAATGGAGGGCGAAGAAGGCTGGTTCAACAGCTATTACGACAACCTTGGGCGCCCGGTGGAAGGAATGCACAATGGACAGGTCCGCATGATGCTGACCGGACAGGTTTTCGCCATCATGAGCGGCACGGCAGAAAACGCCCACATCCAAAAAATTGTAAAAAGCGCGAACCATTACCTTTACCAAAAAGAAATCGGCGGTTACCGCCTGAATACCGATTTCCAGGAATTAAAATTCGATATGGGGCGCATGTTTGGGTTTGCCTATGGGGAAAAGGAAAACGGCGCGGTTTTCTCCCATATGGCTGTCATGTATGCAAATGCCTTGTACCGCAGGGGATTTGTGCGGGAAGGGTGGAAAGCCTTAAAAACCCTGGCTGACACCGCCCTGAATTTTGACGTAAGCCATATTTACCCTGGCATCCCGGAATATTTCCGCTCGGACGGGCGGGGCATGTACCATTACCTAACCGGGGCGGCAAGCTGGTACATGATGACTATGATTACAGAAGCCTTCGGTGTCCGGGGGGAAGCTGGAAATCTGGTTTTGCGCCCCAAGCTTTTGGTCGAACAATTTGACGCCCAAGGAACCGCCTCCATCGCCGTTCCTTTTGCCGGAAAGCATTTCACCATAACATATAAGAACGCATCTGGCAAAGATTTTGGGGCATATGCCCTTGCGTCCGCAGTCTGCGGCCAGACAGAGCTTGCCATCTGTGAACAGTCCTTTGCGGTCTTTCCCCGGGATATGCTGGACGCGCTGCCAGACGGGGCATATGAAATCACCGTAAAAATTATTTAAGTCTGCTTCTCTTCGCAGGCTTAGGAAGAAAACCCCACTGCCCCTTCCTAAGCCTGCAAAAATAAAAACAGGAAAGGATACTATTTATAACATGAAATATGGATATTTTGACGACGACAACAGAGAGTACGTGATTGAGCGGCCTGACACGCCAACCCCCTGGGTAAACTACCTGGGCTCCCCGGAATACGGGGCAATCATCTCCAACAATGCCGGGGGCTACAGCTTTGCCAAATCCGGCGCAAACGGGCGTATCCTGCGCTATATCTTCAACAGCTTTGACACGCCTGGAAGATACCTTTACATCCGCGACAATGATTCCAGGGATTACTGGTCCGCCTCCTGGCAGCCCGTTGGGAAGGATTTGGGCAATTACAAGAGCAGCTGCCGCCATGGAATGGGCTATACCCACATGGACGCCGCATACGATGGCATTTCCTCCAGGGCCACCTACTACGTCCCTTTGGAAAAACCTTATGAAGTGTGGGCGCTGTCCCTGACGAACCATTCGAGCCATCCCCGGAAGCTGACCGTAACCGGATACGCAGAATTTACCAACCACAGCAACTATGAGCAGGATCAGGTAAACCTCCAATACTCCCTATTTATCGGCAGGACGGTATTTGAAGGGAACCGAATCACGCAGCAGATTCACGGAAACCTGGACGCCCTAAAGGAGTACGAAAAGGTGGATGAAAAAAATGTGACGGAGCGCTTTTTCGGCCTTGCCGGAGCAAAAGTGGCTTCCTACTGCGGGGACAAAGGCCAGTTTCTTGGAAAATACTGCGGATATGGCAATCCCCAGGGCGTTGCATCCGGCAGCCTTGGAAATGTAACAAGCTACAACGAAAATTCCTGCGGATCCCTCTCCTGCGCCATCCCCCTTGCCCCAGGGGAAACAAAAACCGTGGCATTCCTGTTAGGGGAAAAATATTCCCAGGAAGCAGCCGCTATCCTGGCTTCCTATGAGGATACCGCAAAAACTGTGGAAAGGGAACTGGCTGAGTTGAAAAGCTGGTGGCACGGGAAGCTCGACCGCCTGAAGGTGAACACCCCAAGCCCGGAGTTCAACACCATGATTAATACCTGGAATGCCTACAACTGCTTTATGACCTTCCTCTGGTCCCGGGCCGCCTCTTTCATCTACTGCGGGCTGCGCAACGGCTACGGCTACCGGGATACCGTACAGGATATCCAGGGAATCATCCACCTTGCGCCGGAGCTGGCGGCAGAAAAAATCCGGTTTATGCTCTCCGCCCAGACAGGCAGCGGCGGCGGCCTTCCCCTGGTGAAATTCACCCACAACCCTGGGCATGAGGATACCCCGGAGGACGCTTCCTACCAACAGGAAACCGGGCATCCGGCATACCGGGCAGACGACGCGCTCTGGCTTTTCCCGACGGTCTACAAATACATTGCTGAAACAGGGAAGATTGATTTCCTTACGGAAACGATCCCCTACGCAGATACAGGAGAGGACAACGTATACAGCCATTTAAAACGCGCCGTCCAGTTCTCCTTCCAACACCTGGGACCCCACGGCATGCCCGCCGGGCTTTACGCCGATTGGAACGACTGCCTGCGCCTTGGGGCAGACGGGGAATCTACCTTTGTCGCCCTACAGTTTTATTACGCCATGGCAATCTTAAAGAAGTTTGCCGCATACATGCAGGACGCAGATTACCTGGGCTATTTAGAAAAGAAGCAGGCAGAAATGGGCCAGCGCATCCAAACCCTGTGCTGGGACGATGACCGGTTCATCCGGGGCTATACGGAGGAAGGCGCGCGAATCGGCGCAGCCGGGGATTTGGAAGCCAACCTGTGGCTGAACCCTCAAAGCTGGGCCGTCATCAGCGGGATTGCTGACGCTGGGCAGGCAGAAACCATTCTTACCAATGTCTATCAAAGGTTAAACACCCCGTACGGCGCCCTGCTGATGGACCCGCCTTACCATTCCCATGCCTTTGACGGCGCCCTGGCTGTCATTTACAACCAAGGTACAAAGGAGAATGCCGGCATCTTCTCCCAGTCCCAGGGCTGGCTGATTCTCGCGGAAGCACTCTGCGGCCATGGGGAACGGGCCTTCGCTTACTTTATGGAAAACGCGCCTGCCGCACAGAACGACCGGGCGGAAATCCGCCGCCTGGAGCCATATTGTTACGGGCAGTTTACAGAAGGGAGAGCCAGCCAGCATCCTGGCCGTTCCCATGTCCACTGGCTCACCGGCACCGCCTCCACGGTTATGGTGGGGTGCGTGGAAGGGATTCTGGGGCTTCGCCCGGACCCGGACGGCATCGCCCTCTCCCCATCTATCCCAAAGGATTGGGCATGCTTTGAAATCGACAAAGATTTCCGGGGAAGCCGCCTGCATATCCGGGTGGAAAACCCAGACAGGCAGGAATCCGGCTGCAAAAAACTTACGCTAAACGGCAAGGAACTGGACGGAAATTACATTCCCGCCAGCCTTCTTCTGGAACAAAATGAGATTGTGCTGACTTTGTAAGGCTGGCGCGCGCTGCTGATTTTTCAAGGGAGGATTGCTGAGAAATAAAACACCCCGATGCAAGCTACGGGGTATCCTGTCCTGGCTTCTTCAGAACGCTGCAAGCAGCGGGGTATTAGACCCGTGAAAGAATAAAATTTGGGGCTGTCGGGAAATGATATGTTATCCACAATATATACTGTAGCGCTTTCAGCGCCATAGCTATATATTACAGATAAATTTCATTTCCCGACAGCCCCATAATTTATCCTTTCCCCACAGCCCTCTGCCTTGTCAATCGCCCTTTCCACTCTAAAGAATGGTTCGCAAGTTATTTTCCTCACTCCACTGTGCCGGATTTTTCCCCGGTCTCGATATCCCACTGCACCATATAATTGATATCACGGTATTTTTTCGGCGTCATGCCCTCCAATTCCCGGAACTGCTGGATAAAATGGCTCTGGGAAGAGAAGGACAGGCGGTTGGCAATCTCAATAATGGAATAATCACTGTAGCGCAGCAGGTTCTTTGCCTTTTCCATCTTCTGCCGCCGGATATAGGCGCTGACAGAATCCCCGGTTTCCTTCTTAAACAGGCGGGAAAGATAGCTGGCGGACACCCCCAGCTCATCCGCCAAATCCTCTATGGTAATGCGCTCCTTGATGTGGGAGTAAATGTATTCCTTACATGCGTTGATATGCTTGGAATTCGTGTCGCTTCTGCAAAGCTTGCGCATTTTTTCCGCATAATCCAACACCATCCCATCATGCAGGCTGCGCATCCCTTGTACGGTGTGGACGTCATCCAACTTCTGGATGTAAAAATCGCTCATGCGGAAGGCCTGCTCCAACTCCATGCCCTTTTGCCTGCACAAACGCGTTATCATCGCTGTCGTAATTACAAAATGGTATTTCAGGTTGGTAATTGGATTCCTGGACAGAACGCCCACGCCTTCACTGTCCAAAAAACGCTCCTGCTCACAATTCCGCTGAACCGCCTCCACATTGCCATCGGATACCGCCTGATAAAACAGAAATTCTTCTGTGGGCGGCCTGTGTTCCATCTCATCTACATCATCTTCCGCTTCGAAAAGAAGCCACTCATCTTGATATCCCATAGCGCCACCTGCCTTTTCTTTGTATTTGTAATTGCCCATTCCACGCTGCCCTTAAGGGATGTCTGGCTGTACGGTTACATGGCACGTTGCCGTTATACCTCCCAGCGTCAGTGTAATGTCTGTCTCTCCTTCCCCTGCCGCTTTTATCGTTGCGTATCTGCTCCCCTGGTATCCTGCTTCCACAGTTGCAATTCCCGTATTTATGCTTTTCCAAACCGCTTCATGGTAGTCCGGCGCATCATTTGGCTCTACGCTGAAGAATATTCTTCTGCTTTCGTCCGGCTTTAATGTTAGGCTGGTTTCATCCAAGGTAAGCTCCCTTACCGCCGGCTTGTCTACCACAACCTGGCACTTTGCCGTTTTGCCGCCGCCAGAAACGGAAATATCAGCTTTTCCAGATTTCTGGTTACTCCTAATCACAATTGTATTTTCATCATCATAAAAAACGCTTGCAACAGACGCATTCGAAGATTTCACGGAGAAACCATAATATCCTGCCGCGTTTGCCGGAACCGTGCGAAAACGGATTTCCTTCTCTTTTTCATATTCCAACTGAATGGAACTTTCCGACAATACAATCTTCTGTATTTTCGGCTTCTTGACCTGAATCTTGCAGGTATACTTTTTCCCATGGGCTTTTGCCGTTATTTTGGCAGAGCCAACTCCTTTTGCCGTTACCTTTCCCTTGCTGACCTTTGCCACAGAGGGATTGCTGGACGTCCATGTTACGGAATGCTTGCATCCAGATAATTTCAGCTTCTTTGTCTTTTTTATATCCAATGATATGTTTTTCAGGTTCAGTTTTGGCTCTTCCACCGTCACCTTGCACTGTTTGGCGTCCGCGCCTGCCCGTGCGGTAATTACCGCCTTTCCTTTTTTCTTTCCGGTCACCTTGCCATTTCCAGAAACGGAAGCAATGGATTTCTTAGAAGAACTCCAGGATACTTTGCCTGGGGCATTGCTGACCTTAAGCTTTAACGTTTGCCCTTTTACCAAGATAACGGATGTTTTGTTGATTTTCATGGGCTTAGGCACCGGGGTTGGCTCTGGCGCTGGAGCAGGTTCCGGGTTTGGGTTTGGGACATAACCGCTGCCGAAACATTTGCTGCAGGGCGTCAATCCCATCGCCAGCGCATTGGACAATGTAGTAGGTGTATACGTGCCGTTGCCACATTTATAGGCATGGTATTTCGACCCTGTTGGGGTTACATATACCGTGGCCTCTGCGTGTACGACAGGAACCGTATTCGGATTTACAATGCCTGCGGATAAAAATAAGACTGCCGCCCATGTAAAAAATATAGACACGGCTTTTCTTTTCACTTTTTCCATGGTACTCCTCCTCTTCTGTGCGAAAAAATAAATTACATAACAATGCGGTTATCTAAACGGTTTCCAACTGCCACAAGATATCACATATGCGTGTAACGCCTTCTGTAACCGTAAAGTCCATCAGCAAAGGCGATACGTCACAAGATATCACATATGGTTATCATGCCTTTCTTTAAAATTCCCCCGTGCAATTGCCGCATCAAGCTGCGCCAGCATATCCGCTCTGCCTTCATTGAACGTCCCACGGATATCCGCATAGTTGGATACATGATTGGAGCGGAATACGCAGCCTTCGGCGTCCATATGTTCAATCAAAACCTTTGTCTCTTCTAAAATTTCTCTGGGCGATAAAGGCTTAAATTCGCCAGACTGAACTTTCTGGTACAGCGCTGTGCCCGGAATAAGGTTCAGCGTCATCTCCCCCACGTAATCAGGCCTAATGGCAGAGAGCGCTTTTCCTGTCTGAATGGCATGTTCTTTCCATTTTTCTACGCCCCCCCTAAGCCGGAAAGCGCTGTGACAGACAACTGAAATCCTGCTTTCTTTGCCTTTTGCCCTGCCATAATAACCTCAGCAGCCGTTACCCCTTTGTTCATATATGAAAGAACCGCGTCGCAGCCCGATTCCAGACCCAGATACAGCATTTCAAGGCCTTGGGAATGGAGCAAATCCAATTCCTCCTGTGATTTTTGCAATAAGCTGCGGGGAGTGGCATAGCTGGCTACACGCCTGCATTCTGGAATGCACTGCCTATATAATCCAGGATTGCGAGCAAGCCCTCCGTCTGGTAAATGAGGGCGTCCCCATCCGCAATGAAAATCCGGTCTATGTATGGATACGCGGCGCGCGCCGCTGCAAAGTCTTTCATAACTTCTGCAATTGGGCGCACATGGAATTGTTTCCCCTTGTACATATTGCAGAAAATGCATCCATTATGGCTACACCCAACCGTAGCCTGGATGATTAAGCTTCGGGCCTCACTGGGCGGTCGGTATACTGCGCCTTCATATCTCATAAATGAACCCTCCCTTTTCTTTTGAAACCATTCGATAAATGCAAAATATGGGCTATTTATTCCCATGCCGGCATTGTCTATTTTATTCAACATACCTCTACCGATCCACTCCGCCAATCAGCTCCCCAATATCCTTCACCCCATATTCCTCCATATAATCCTGGATTCCCTCTAGGATTTCCATGGTGGCCTCCGGGTTATGGAAATTGGCGGTTCCCACAGCTACCGCAGATGCTCCCGCCAAAATCATCTCCAGGGCATCTTCCGCCGTACAAATGCCGCCCATGCCGATGACCGGAATCTCCACTGCATGGGCTGTCTCATACACCATCCGCACTGCCACCGGGTGGATGGCCGGGCCGGACAGTCCTCCGGTTCTGTTGGCAAGGGCAAATGCCCTGCGGCGGATATCTATTTTCATTCCTGTAATTGTATTGATTAAAGAAAGCGCATCGGCTCCCCCGGCTTCCGCGGCTTTCGCCATCTCAGTAATATCTGTGACATTGGGGCTAAGCTTCATGATCACTGGCTGCTTTGCATATTTTTTCACTTCTCGTGTAATCTCCTCCACTGCCTTAGGATTCTGCCCAAAGGCAATGCCGCCCTCCTTTACATTGGGGCAGGAAATATTAATCTCCAGCATATCCACAGGCTGCTCCGCCAGCCGCCTGACTACCTCACAGTAATCTTCCGCTGTCTTTCCACACACATTTACAATAATTTTCGTATCATACTTGGTCAAAAAAGGAATATCCCGTTCCACAAACAAATCAATTCCCGGATTCTGGAGCCCTACCGCATTGAGCATCCCCCCGTAAGTCTCGGCAATCCGCGGCGTGGGATTGCCCTCCCACGGTACGTTGGCAACGCCCTTTGTCACCACAGCGCCAAGCCTGTTCAAATCCACAAATTCCGCATATTCCGCCCCGGAGCCAAAAGTCCCTGATGCAGTCATAACGGGATTTTTCAATGTAACGCCTGCCAGCTTCACTTTTGTGTTCATTAAAACTCTACCTCCTCTGCACGGAATACCGGACCCTCTTTACAAATCCGTTTATTATTCACATTGGTATGGCTGTCCTTTTCCCTGGATTTGCAGACACATGCCAGGCATGCCCCGATTCCGCATGCCATCCGCTCCTCCAAAGACAGCCAGCATTCCACATTCTTCTCCTTTGCATAAGCTTTCACTGCCCGAAGCATAGGCGTAGGGCCGCAGGCATAGATGATTTCCGCATCCAGCCCATTTTCCCGAATGGCATCCAGCACATTTCCTTCTATGCCATAGCTGCCGTCCTCCGTGGCTACATACAATTTTCCCTGCTTCTTAAATTCCTTATGCAGAAACATGAAATCCCGGTAACCCAGGATAATCTGCTTCTCGCACTGCAGCTCTTTTGCAAGCTGCAGGATCGGCGGTATTCCGATTCCTCCGCCAATCAAAAATGCTTTTTTCTCTTTTAATGGAAATCCATTCCCCAAAGGCCCTACCATCTCAAGGCTGCCGCCAGTCCTCATGCCGGACAGCTCTTCTGTTCCTTTTCCAGCCACACGGTATACAATCCGAACCGCCCGGTCTTCCCTGTCTATCTCGCAGATGCTGATGGGACGGGGCAGCAGCCTGCTGCCCTCATGGCAATAAATAGATAAAAACTGTCCCGGTTTTGCCTGTGCTGCAATCTTGTCTGTTTTCAGCCACATACTGTAAATTCCGTAGGAAATCTCCTCCTGACGGATGATGACTGCCTGTTCTTTAAACTTCTCTGCCATACGCTTCTCCTGAAATATAATGTTCTCGTTTCGGCTTCTTACACTACCCCTGCTATTGCCTCTCCTGAAATATAATGTTCTCGTTTCAGCTTCTTACACTGCCCCTGCGGATTTCTGGTCAATGCAGCGCTTCATTGATATCTTTTTTCATATCTTCCACGGCTGCCCTGGACGCCTCCCCAAAATGCTCTGGGCCGAACTTTGCATAGGCTTCCTGCTTATAAGCTGCAATAATCCCCCTGGAGGAGTTCACAATGGCTCCCAGCCCATCCTCATTGAAGAAATGCACCAAATCCGCTCCTCTGCCGCCCTGTGCGCCATATCCCGGCACCAGGATATAGCTTTTTGGCATAATCTTTCTCAATATTCTGCCCATCTCGGGGTAGGTTGCCCCTGCCACTGCGCCCACATAGCTATAAGATTCCCCCATGCAGTCTGCCCCCCACTGGGCTACCATCTCGCCCACATGCTCATACAAAGGCCTGCCGTCAATAAGCCTGTCCTGGAATTCTCCGCTGGAGGGATTGGAGGTTTTCACCAGGATAAACAATCCCTTCTTTTCTTCCTTGCATACATCGGTAAAGGGCTTGATTCCGTCTGTCCCCAGATAGGGATTTACGGTAATGAAATCCTCCCCAAAGGGATGGAAGGTTCTGCTTCCCACCGCCACAGTCCCTATATGCCCGGATGCATAAGCCGCAGAGGTCGAGCCGATATCTCCTCTTTTCACATCTCCAATTACCACCAAATCCTTTTCATGGCAATAATCAATGGTTTTTTTGAACGCCATAAGCCCTGGTATGCCGAATTGTTCATACATGGCAATCTGGGGCTTGACTGCAGGAATCAGGTCATAGACAGCATCCACGATCCCTTTATTGAACTGCCAGATTGCTTCCGCCGCGCCTTCTAACGTTTCCCCCTTTTCCTGAAATGCCTTTTTCTGGATGTGCTCTGGAATATAGCTTAACATTGGATCCAGCCCCACTACAATTGGAGCGTTTGTTTTTTTTATTTTTTCTACTAATTTATCAATCATTTTTTTCCTCTCCTGCCCGTTCAAAGGCAATCCTTCCATCTACTATCGTTGCCATTACCATTCCCTTTACCTTTTTCCCTGCAAAGGGAGTGTTTTTCCCTCTGGAATAAAACTCTTCCGGCCGGATACTATACTCTTTTTGGGCATCAAATATGACAAGGTCTGCCGACTTTCCTTCCTCCACCACACCCTTGTCCAATCCCAGGATTTTCGCCGGATTGTAACTCATTTTTTCAGCCATCTGCATAATGGTCAGCCAGCCCTTGTCCACCAATTCTGTCATGGTCAATGCGGCGGCAGTCTCAAGCCCTACAATCCCAAAGGGCGCTTTTCGGATTCCCACTCCTTTTTCAATGGCGGTATGGGGTGCATGGTCTGTGGCAATCACGTCTATAATATCTGCTTTCAGGCCTTCCCGCAGCGCCTTAACATCTTCCTTCGTACGCAGCGGCGGATTCATTTTGTAATTGGCGTCATTTTCTTTGATATCACTGCTGGTTAAAATAAAATGATGGGGACAGGCCTCCGCAGTCACCCGGACTCCGTCTTTTTTCGCCAAATCAATCATTTTAACGCTGTCTTTTGTGGAACAATGGCACAAATGCAAGGCTGCCCCCGTTTCTTTTGCCAGTGTAATATCCCTTGCGATAATCACATCCTCCACAGAATTACTGATTCCCCTAAGACGCATTTTTTCTGTGTATTCGTCGGCATTTACCACGCCGCCGTTTACCATATTGATATCTTCGCAGTGGGCAAGCACCGGTATATCATACTTGACTGCAAGTGTCATCGCCTCCCGGTACAGCTGGGCATTCATTACGGATTTTCCATCTTCACTGATGGCTGGGATCCCGGCTTCTACCATCCCCTCTATCTCTGACAACACTTCCCCCCGCTGGCCCTTTGTGACGGAGCCAGCCTGCAGCACATGGGCAAGCCCCACGTTTTTTGCCTTGTTATGGACATAATTCACCACATCTGGATTGTCCACCACCGGCTTGGTGTTTGGCATTGCCACCACCGTTGTAAATCCGCCGTGGACTGCCGCACGCACTCCTGTCTCCACTGTCTCTTTATGCTCCATCCCGGGATCACGCAGGTGTACATGCATATCAATAAATCCCGGCATCACATAGCAATCTTTTGCATCAATTGTGCGGTCTGCCTTTATGGCCTGTTTGGGAGCTATTTTCTTAATCCTTCCATCCTCCACAAGAACATCCGCTTTTACTTCTGTCTTGTCCCCTGGATTAATCACTGTTCCATTCTTAATTAGAAGCAACATACCTGTACCGAATCCTTTCTCACGTCAATTCATAAATTCACACAAACTCATTTTCGTACTATTATTTTAGCACAGAAAAAAAGGAGGGGCAACCTCCTTTTCCTGTTTCATCCAAGAACTCTCAGCGTCTGGCAATGGCAAAGACCGCCACATCAAAAGCTGCGATTGATTCTTCCTAGCGGAAGCCCCTTTCCACCTCATATTTTTGGAAGGTGCGTACACACCGTTTCAATTCCTCATAGCGCTGGTCCAAGTCTCCTTCTTCAATCACCACATCCAGCACAACCGCCATATTATTAATCATCCTGTCCGTGATATCATCCCGCATCTCCTGCAGAATGCTATATTTTTCTTCCATCGTCCCTGCGTCAAAAAAAGCCATCATCTTTTCTTCGGCTGTACGCTTCGGCGAAAAATGCCCCTGCTGTTTCTCTCCCGTCTCTCTCTCCTTTGGTTCTTCCCCTCTGTCTGGCTCCACAAGCTGGAACCGGTATTCCTGGGCTGCATCCGGGTATTTTTTCCTGTCCACCGGACTGACAAACATTTCCAGCGGCCTTGCATACGTCTCAAATCCATCATACAAGGCCTGGTAGACCACCAGAGCTTCCCCTGTCTCCGAATGCTTTGCAACAGTAAGTACCTGATATAATTTCTGTTTAAAATGTAAATAGAATTCTCCCGGCTTGGGACTTCCCTGCGGCATATGATTTCCTCTTTTCTCTTTAAATTATTTGATATAGTTTTTCATCGTTGAATGCGGACGAAAAGACAGGATTGCCCGCTCTAACTTGAATTCATGCAGATTGAACTGCTGCTGTTCCATCTGATAGTGAATAGTGTGCTAAACGGGGGATGCAGGCAGATTCTTTTTTCCATCAGTAATCCGTAAAGCGCATACCGCCGCAAATATCCCAATCAATGCGCCGCAAAGCACATCGGTAGGATAATGAACCCCCACATACAATCTGGACAGGCAGATCAGAATTCCAAGAACCAATGCGGCCGCTCCCGCCTTCCTTGGCAGCCTGCAGAACATAGGAACCGCGCCAGCCATGGAGCAGGTGGAATGGCCGGAGGGAAATGACCAGTCCCCGGCGGTCACCAGCGCATGAAGCTCTGGTATCACATTGTAAGGCCTGGGACGGCACACCCAGTTCTTCAACAGCAGATTGGTCAGCAAAAAACCAATCAGCAAAGAAACCGCCATGGCAAGCCCTGTTCTCTGGTATTTCTTCTGTACCAGAAGCGCCGCTGCCAGCACAATCCAGACAATCCCCGCATTTCCCAGGCTGGTAAGAAACAGTACAATGGGACTTAGCCACTCAAACCGCAGAAATTCCTGGATAAACAGTAATATCCTGCCATCAGCTTCTACAATATATGGAAACATCCGCTTCCTCCCTTATCTTTTGTTCATTCTATGCAATCTATAACCGTTTCAGTATCCGGTCAATATCTTCTTTTTCTCCAATCACCATCAGATGCTCTTCCCGCTGAAAAATATGATCTGCATGAGGCATCAGGCTGGTATGCCCATCCTGCTTAATTCCCAGGATATTGGCATTGTATTTCACACGGAAATTCACCTCCTTGATAGATTTCCCAATCCACTCCTCCAAAGGCTGGATTTCATAAATGGAATACTCTCCCATCTCCAGATAATCATACACATGGTTGGCGCTGACCTTGACAGCAATGCGCTTTGTAATATCCCGGTCCGGATAGACCACCTCATCCGCACCGTTGCGCAAAAGAAATTTTGCCTGGATATCCCGGGTCGCTTTGCTGATAACGTAAGGCGCCCCCAAATCCTTCAGCAGGCTGGTCACTTCCAGGCTGCTCTGGAAATTTGTCCCGATACATACAAAGCAAATGTCAAAATTCCTGACGCCGAAGCTTTTGAGCACCTCCTCCCTGGTACAATCCCCTATTTTAGCGCTGGTGACAATCGGCAGCATATCCTCCAATTTTTCCTCTACCTGGTCTACTGCCATCACATCATTTCCATTTTTCACCAAATTTTCACATAAATGTTTCCCAAATCTTCCGATTCCAATGACCAGAATTGATTTCATCCATCTTCCTCCTATCCAATTGTAATGCGCTCTATGGGCAGTTTTACCAGAGAACCTTGCTTTTTCTCTGTAAACGACAAGGCAAACGACATACTTCCGATTCTTCCGCTATACATAAGCAAAATCAGCAGGCATTTGGATGCCAGCGTAACATCCCTTGTGATGCCTGTTGAAATCCCTACCGTTCCAATGGCTGAAAATACTTCCATAAAAACGTCAGACATAGGCATGGCCTGTTCCAGCCCGCTCATAAGCAAAGACGAAGCTGCCGCCAACAGCAAGTTGATAAAAAATACGGTGCTGGCTTTTTTGATAGAATCTTCATCCAGCCTTCTGCCAAAAATATTGAGCCCCTTCTTATTCCTGAGATTTGACCAGATATACAAAAGAATCACCATCATGGTAGTGGTTTTCACGCCGCCTGCCGTAGAGCCTGGGCTTCCTCCGATAAACATCAAAAGCACCGTCAAAAGCCTTGTACCCTCGGTATAAGCTCCGGTATCCACAGTATTAAACCCTGCCGTCCTGGGCGTTACCGCTCCAAATATGGATGCAAGTACCTGCCCTTTCCTATCCATGCCTGCCAAAAGATTCTCCCGTTCAAAGAGATAAAAGCAGAGGCTTCCTCCAATAATCAACGCCAACGTCATAACAAGCACAATTTTTGTATGCAGCATATATTTGTTCATCTTCCATTTATGGGCTGAAATATCATCCCACACAATAAATCCAATACCGCCTACGATAATCAATGCCATTATCACAAGATTAATCAAAACATCATCATAATACATGGTCAAGGAACCATAAGGTTCAAACTGCCCCATCAAGTCAAAGCCTGCGTTGCAAAAAGCAGAAATGGAATGGAACACTCCATACCAGATGCCTTTTAACCACCCAAACTGTGGAATAAACCTGATCATCAAAAGCAGCGCCCCTGTACCCTCTATCACTATGCTGTAGCAGACAATCTTCTGTACCAGGCGCACCGCCCCTCCGATTTGAAGGGTATTGACGCTCTCCTGAATCAGGTTTCTTTCCTTCAACCCGATTCTCCTTTTTAGAAAAATCGAAAAAAACACGCCGATAGAAATAAAACCTAACCCTCCAATCTGAATGAGAAGAATAATTATAATCTGCCCAAACAACGTCCAAGTGGTATATGTGTCCACGACCACCAGCCCCGTCACACATGTGCTGCTGGTTGCCGTAAACAACGCATTCAAAAATCCTACGCTCTCCCCATTCCTGGATGCAATGGGCAGCATTAAAAGTATCGTTCCTGCTGCAATAATCAATAAAAATCCCAGGGCAATGGTTTGTACCCTGCTCAATCTCCGTACCATTTTTTCTCCTTCTTCCATCTGGTATCGCAACCCCAATCATGCCCAGCCTGTCCATCCTTCTTCTTTCCCTGTAGGTAAAAAAGCTGCTGCACAAATCCTTCGTGCAACAGCCTCTTGCTCTATACTTTAGTATTTCCCAAAATCGCCTTCCAGAGAAATAATCTTTTCATTTTCTTCCGGTGCATGGTAATTGTTTGTTTCGGACGTACTGCCAAAACTGCTATTTCTATTTTTCAGTTTATAATTCCCTACTAAGCTGCGCAATGTAGCTGCCTGGTTGGACAACTCCTCACTGGCCGCTGCACATTCTTCACTGGTAGCAGAATTGGTCTGGGTTACCTGGGATACCTGATTGATTGCCTGGTCGATCTGGGTCACTGCCGTTGCCTGATCGTTGGAAGCCACTGCAATGCTGTGGGTCAATTCCACCACCTGCTCAATCTTATGCATAATCTCGGACAGAGAAGTGCTGGTCTCCTGGGCAAGCCTGGAGCCAAGCCCTACCTTATGAATGGAATCCTCAATCATCTCCGCTGTCTCACTGGCTGCAGAAGCGCTTTTGCCTGCAAGGCTTCTTACCTCTTCTGCCACAACTGCAAATCCTTTTCCGTGAACGCCGGCTCTTGCTGCCTCCACCGCTGCATTCAGTGCAAGAATATTGGTCTGGAATGCAATATCATCGATGACCTTAATAATCTTGGAAATATTCTCAGAAGCTTCATTGATGTCGGTCATTGCGCTCATCATCTCTGTCATACTGTCATTGATGGTAACCGCTTCCTTGCCCATGTTTTCAACCAGGTCATTGGCCTCATTAATCTGCTCTGAATTAACCTTGGTCCGCTCAGCGATCTCATTCATGGAAGCAGTAATTTCTTCCGTTGCGCTTGCCTGCTGGGTTGCCCCCTGCGCCAACGCCTGGCTGGCATCTGAAACCTGTTCTGCTCCTACGGTTACCTGCATGGTGGATTCCTTGATATCAGAAAGCATTTTGTTATTTTCTCTTACCATATCCTCCAATGCATTGCCCAAAACGTCTTTGCTGCTCTTAGGCTTTACCTCAACCGTCAGGTCGCCTGCCGCAATCTTTTCGGAAATCTCACCCTGGTATTTGATATTATCCACAATTTTCTGAAACTCATCCACAACTGCGCCGAACTCATCATCTCTTAGCTTTGTTAATTTTATATGGGCGTTTCCTTCTGCAATTTCCTTGGCAGCATCGCTCAAAATCTCCAGGGAACGCCGGATATCCCTGATAATGCCTATAGACAGAAATACCGAAAAGCCTAATGTTGCTACAACCAAAATTACTAAAATAATCTGCTCTTTCATTGTATCGGCATCGGATGACGCCAAAACATTATAGCTGAGTACTCCCATAATAAGAATCAGCAATCCGATAATTGCGAAACCAAGAATCAAACGCGTCCTCATTTTTACATCATTCATTTTTCCTTGTCCTCCTTGCTATTGTCCCGTTATAAAATTTCAGCCCTTTCACTTATTCCAACATTGTTGGATCTTCGTCCCTGATAAGCTTTTCCGGATCTAATAATAACTTAACCTCATCCGCCACCTTTACCAGGCCGAATACATATCTGTCTCTTCCATAACTGTTTGGATTTAACGATGGAGGTGGGATAATACTCTTCTCATCCACTGTGATAACATCTGCAATCTGTTCCACAATAAGCCCTACAGTTGTAGATTTCACATCAATGACAATAATGCAGGTACGGTCTGTATACGCAAAAGGTTCTTCCTGGAAACGTACCTTGACATCTATCACCGGTATAATCTTTCCTCTGATATTAATCAGCCCTTTGATATAATCCTCTACCTCCGGAACAGGAGTAATTGACTGGGCGCTGATAATCTCGCTTACGTAATTAATTGCAATCCCATAACACTTTTCTCCAATCCGGAAGGTCATAAATTTTCCTTTTTGCGTATCTTCTCCTAAATCGTCCAGTTCATCCAGTTCGTCCACTTCATTCAATACATCCATCAATTCTTCTGCCATGGCCTAACTCCTTTCCTGTCCAGTAATTAACCCTGCAATATCCAGAATCAATGCAATGCTTCCATCCCCAAGCTGGGTGCACCCTGAAATTCCACGCACCCGTTTTACATAAGAAGGAATAGGTTTTACTACGATTTCCTGCTCTGCAATCAACTGGTCAATAAACACACTGACATATTTATTCTCATGCTCCAACAACACCACAATACCGTCCTCGATATCTGTGGCCATATCAGAAAGATGGTAAAACTCACTCAGGCGGATAAAGGGATAGCACTCGCCCCGGAGCATAACATATTCTTCGCCGTTGGGCTCTTTCACAATCATCTCCCGGGTGATGCGCACAAATTCCTTCACCGCATTTGTCTCAATGACAAAGGTAGAAGAAGCTGCCTGCATCACAATTCCATTGATAATTGCCAGCGTCAGCGGAATCTTCATGGTCATCTCGGAACCAGCGCCCTCCATGCTGTCGATTTCCAGCTTGCCGCCGATGGCCTGGATATTTTTCACTACCACATCCATGCCGACGCCGCGGCCGGATAGCTCTGTCACCTGCTCTTTGGTAGAAAAGCCCGCATAAGTAATAAACTGGTAAATCTCCCTGTCTGTATAATCAGACATGGGACGGTTCCCAATCAATCCATTATTTCTTGCCTTATCATATAAAACCTGTTTATTCAGGCCCTTTCCATCATCCCTTACGATAATATAAACCTTACCGCCTTCGTTTTTTGCCTCCAAGGTAATCTTTCCTCTTGGATTCTTCCCGGCAGCAATACGGTCTTCCTTATCCTCAATGCCATGATCCACAGAATTGCGGATTAAATGCATCAGCGGATCAGAAATATGCTCAATGATATTCTTATCCACTTCTGTATTCTCGCCAATTACCTCCAGCTCAATGTCCTTCCCCAGCTTTCTGGAGGTATCAAAGACAATACGGTTCATTTTCTGGAATGTATTGGTCAGAGGCATCATACGCATGGACATAATCACATCCTGCAGCTCTGTGGTAATTTTTGCAAGCTGCCCCGCCGCTTTCTGGAAATTGGTCAAATCCAGCCCAGGAACCTTCAAATCCGGGTTCTGGAGCACCACCGCCTCTGAAATTACAAGCTCCCCGATCATATCCATCAACGCATCCATCTTTTCCACATTTACGCTGATATAAGACTGCTTATGGGAAGGCTTGGGCTGGCTCTTTGCCAGCTTCTTTCCTTTGCCGGTTTCTTTTCCTTTAATAACATAATCACCGGGTTCTGGTTCTTTCTTTTTGGCCTTGCTTTCCTCTGCCTTGTCTTTGTCCTCCATTTCAATGACAATCTGTTCCGACCCATGGTCATGGAAGCCCATCTCAAATTCCTGCTGTGTACAGTCATTGATTTCTACCCGCTCCATCCCGGAGGTATCGCCGATTGCATTTACAATATCATCCCTGGAGCACTGGCACTTAATCAGCATGTGGAAGCCATCTTCCAAAATTACAGCTCCGCTGTCCTCATTGGTAATGATGTCATTGGGCATATATTCCAAATCATCTACAACTTCTTTCAGGGAATACACGGCAGTATATGCCCTGATATTGCACATCTGTGTATCGCCCCGGTAATAAATCGAAGCTTTAAAGTATTTGCTGCTCTCGCTTCCCGTAGGCGGGATATAGAACTGGCTTGGAGCCACATAGGTATTTTCCGGCGGCAGTTCCTCGCCCTTCTCCTCAATACCTGATTTCAGCCTCTTCAAAAATTTGTCTATATCCGCTACAATCTTGGTTTCATCTCCATCCGGCGTCTCGCCCTCTTTGATTTTATCCAATTCCCCTGTAATAAAATCAGCTACGTCAAGCACATGATCCACCAATTCCAGATGCGGAACGTTCTCTGGATGAGACTCTCTCAAATAATAAAATACATCCTCCAGCTTATGGGATACCTTCGTGATATTCTCATACATCATAATACCTGAAGAACCCTTTATCGTATGCATGACACGGAAAATCTCGTTGATGGAGGTTTCATCAAAACAATCTTCATCCTTTTTCTCCAGCACAGTATTCTGGAGTTCTCCCAGCAACTGATCGCTCTCATACAAAAACATATCCAGCATACTGTCTGTGTTAAAATCTTCTGCCATTTTTTAGCCTCCTTTCTTCCCATTGTACTTCTTTGACGTTCTTCCCCGCTGCCATCATATCAGTTCCAGCTTTTTGAGTATTTTTTCAAATTTTTCCAAATCAATGGGTTTCCCGGAATATACCGTGCATCCCATCTCAAATGCCTTTTTCACATTCCTCTCCTCATTCAAGGCTGTTGTCATAATAATCTTCACACCTTTATCCCCTTGGATCCCTCTCTCTTTTTCAATATCACGGATTGCTTTTAAAGCCTGATAGCCATCCAGCACCGGCATCATAACATCCAGGCATATCAAGTCATAGGGTTCCCCATCCTCTAATGCCATCATAAATGCATCTACTGCCTCTTCTCCATCTACAGTAATGTCACATTCTCCATATTTTTCAAGATAATTCGTCATAAATTTACGGCTCGCGAAATCATCTTCTGCCAGTAAAATCTTCATACCCTCTGCTCTCCTTTCTAAGTTGCTTTTAAAACGCTGTATACTTTATTTGCTATATTTGAAAGTTCCGTCTGATACTGGACTGCCCCAATATCATAAGCAACTTTTGGCATGCCATAAACCACGCAGCTTGCTTCATCCTGGCCGATTGTAATAGCTCCGGCTCTGCGCATTTCCAACAGCCCCTTGGCTCCGTCTCCGCCCATGCCTGTTAAAATCACACCCACAGCTTCTTTCTTCGCTGCTTTTGCCACAGACGAAAACAACACGTCTACAGAGGGACAATGCCCGCTGACTTTTTCTCCATGCTTGCATTCCACTTGATACATGCCGTTTACCTTTACCAGCCGCATCTGTTTATCGCCAGGCGCAATCAGCACCTGCCCCGGCATGACCCGGTCTCCGGTAACCGCTTCCTTCACCATAACCTGGCACTGGTTATTCAGCCTGTTTGCATACATCTGAGTAAATCCAGGCGGCATATGCTGCACAATCACAACCCCTGGGATGTCTTTCCGGAACTGCCGCACCACATCATAGATTGCCTCCGTCCCGCCGGTAGAAGCCCCAATAGCAATTACCATATTGCTTTTCAAATTCGCCTTGCCGTTTACCGGAAATGTCTCCGCCCGCTTCATCCTGCCAACCTTCACCGTGGAAGCAATCTTTATTTTGGTTCCCAGCTCTTTCCGCAAAAACGCGCTGACCCGGCTGCGGTCTACAGTGCTTGGCTTGCAGACGAAATCCACCGCTCCAGCTGCCATAGCATCAAAAACCTTTTCATCCATCGCACTGATTACCACCACAGGCAAGGGGTATTGGGGCAGCAGCTTCCGCAAAAATTCTATTCCGCCCATCCTGGGCATCTCCACATCCAATGTCATAACATCTGGACGGTACTTTAAAATTGCATCCCGCGCCTCATAAGCATCACCTGCCTGGGCTACTACTTCTATGTACGGATCTTCACTCAGGCTTTGCACCAACAGATTACGAAACAGCATCGAATCATCTACCACTAATACTTTGATCTTACGCATCCTGTTTACCCGCTTTCTTTTTATACTAAAATTTCCATCCAGCCTTACCTGCCAAACTGTAGTTTCCAGCAGCTCCTGCAATTATCATTTCCGATATATCGATGGCTTTACATACTGGAACTGATTTCCTTTCCTGTCAACGGATTCCGTTGTCCCTACAAACAGGTAGCCGCCCGGCTCCATATAATCATATACCTTCCGAAGGAGCGTCTGTTTCGTAGCATCATCAAAATAGATCATGACATTCCGCATAAATACCACATGAAACTTCTTACGGAATGGAAATGGGTTCATCAGGTTAAACTGCCGGAAAATCACTTCTTTTCTCAGCTCTGGGGTAACCTGGTACTCAAGGGAGCTTACCCTTTTAAAATAATGCCTTTTCCAGCCTTCCGGCAAGGGGTCTATCTGCTCTTTCAAATACCTCCCTCTCTGGGCAGCCTCCAGCACTCTGGTAGAAAGATCCGTAGCAAGCACCCTGGTATCCCACAGCTTATGGTCAAGGCCGAAATAATCCTTCAATACCATGGCAATCGTATATGGCTCTTCTCCGGTAGAAGAGGCTGCAGACCAGATCCGGATATCCTTTTTCACCGCTTCCTTCGCCTTAATCTGGGGAAGTATTATCTGTTTCAGATAATCCATATGTTCAAATTCTCTCATGAAATATGTATGATTCGTGGTGAGCACGTTAATGAGGTTCCTGGCCTCTTCCCCCTTCGGGTTCTTCTCCACCTTTGTCATGTACTCATCATATCCGCTGTAGCCATTGCGCAGAAGATAATTTTCCATTCTCCCATTTACCAGAACCTGTTTTCCTGTCAGGTCTATCCCATACTTCTGCTTTACAAAAACTACAATCCGACGAAATTCCTGTTCCGTAATCATAACTCCTTACTCCTGCTGCAAAAACTTTCTATCGAATTATTATTCCATGCGCACTCCGGCGCGTATAATATCTTCCGATATTATACCAATCACTTCGTGACATGGTATGGTCACCCATGCGCACTCCAGCGCGTATAATATCTTCCGAATATTATACCAATCACTTCGTGACATGGTATGGTCACCCATGCGCACTCCGGCGCGTATAATATCTTTCGATATTATACCATAATCACTCCACATCATCTATGGTACTATATTCACCCTTATTTGTCAATTCTGTTGCATGTTGTCCCTGCCCTTAACGGAACTGCTTCTGCACTTTGAAAAATACGTCTAAAATCTCAGGATCAAAAAGGATTCCTCTGCCTTCCTCCATGATTTTCAGGCTTTCCTCCTGGGTGTAATCGTCTTTATAAGACCGCACGCCCCGCAATGTATCGTAAATATCAAGCACCGTGGTAATTCTTGCCGATAATGGAATATCTTTCCCTGCGGCATCCTGGGGGTAGCCGCTTCCATCCCACCGGGCATGGTGGTAACGGGCAATTTCAATTGCCATAGGCAGAAAACTATTCTCCGGCGTGCTGGCATACACACGCTCTAAAATCTCGGCTCCCTGCTCCACATGGCATTTTACAATCTCCATTTCCTCCGGCTTCAATGTCTTATCCACCAGCAAGAGATTACACGGAGCCTGGATATTGCCTATATCATGAAGCCTGGAAGCAACCTCAATGGTATTGATAAAGCTTTCCGATATCTCCTCTGAAAAATCCGGGCTGAACTGAAGGCTTTGCGTTAATATGCGGCAATTGTAAGATACATGGTCCAGATGGCTCCTGCCGTTTAATTCTTTTCCCTGGGCGAGGGCTGCCAGGGCATACAGGATATTTTTCTGCTCCTCCTCAATCCGTCTTGCCTGGCTGCTGATTACGCTGTGCAGCCGCCGGTTGCTCAGCTCCAGCTCCTGCTGCACCTCATAAAGCTTCAAATGGTTCCTTACCCGCATCGTAACCTCCGTTACCTCGAAGGGTTTTCCGATATAATCCACCGCCCCCAGGTTAAATCCCCTCACCTTATCCTCGCTGGAATCTGCCGCCGAAATGAAAATAATGGGAATGTCCCTGGTAACCGGATTCTCTTTGAGCCTCTCGCAAAACTCATACCCATCCATTTCCGGCATAAACACATCCAAAAGAATTAATTGAGGCAGCTGCTCTGCAATCAATTTTGCAGCCTCATTGGCGCTGCTTGCACACCTGGGCGTATGCCCCATCTGCAGAATAATATTTTCCAGGATCATAAGATTGGCCTCCACATCATCTACAATCAAAATCTGCGGGCCCGTGCTGGATTTTTCCACATTTTCCATACTTACATTCCTCCGATATTTTCCTCAAATAATTCTTTCAAATTGTTATATTGTTCCACGGCTTTGTCATATTTTTCCTTTCGGACATTCATTTCCAAACGGAACGCAGCCTTTTTCAGCTCCTGAGGGCCTTCCTCCAGCAGCTCTTTGATATTGTGGGAAAAAGTTTCCGCCCGGTCCCAAGCGCCCACTTCTATGCAGATGATGAGCTTTTCCAGCTTACTGCGCAGCTCTTCCACATTTTCCGGCGTACCGAAATGAAAAATTTCTCCAATATTTTCAAACTTGGACATATCCTGGTTCTGGTTGATGAACTCAAACTGGCCGCGGACACTGTTTTCTTCCTCTTTCTCCTGCGCCACATGAAGCCGCACGGAATAAGAAAAGCTGCTGCCTTTCCCTTTTTCACTTTCCAAATGGATGCTTCCATTCATCAATTCCACCAGCTGCTTGGTAATGGCAAGCCCAAGCCCGGTTCCTCCATATTTCCGGGTAATGGAAGCATCTACCTGGGAAAAGCTTTTAAACAGCTTATCTTTCTCCTCCTGGGAAATTCCAATCCCGGTATCCGAAACGACAAAAAACAATTCAATTTCATCGTCAAACTGCACCGTTTTTGTCACTTCAATATTTATGTAGCCCACACTGGTAAATTTTACTGCATTGGACAAAAGATTATTCAAAATCTGGGTCAGGCGCAGTTCATCCCCAATCAGAAATTCAGGAATGGTCTTATCAATATTTACCATAATATGAAGGCCTTTGGAATTAATTGCCATAATATTGGTTTCTACCGCATGGTTTACCATCTGGTAAAAATTAAATTCTTTCTGTTCCAGGGTAAACTTTCCAGCCTCCAATTTGGAAAAATCCAGAATATTATTGATAATCGCAGACATATTTTCGCAGCAGCGGGTAATAATATCCAAGGTACGCTTCTGTTCACTGGTCACGTCAGCCTCCAGCATGTTGGTCACATGGCCTTTGATGCCGTTGACCGGAGTGCGCAGCTCATGGGTAACATTTGCCACGAATTCATTCCTTACCTTGATGGTTTCTTCCATCTCTTCCTTCATCCGCACAAGCTTCCGCTCTGTCTCAATCCGTTTCGCAATATTAATTGCAAACAGCAGGTTCCTTTTCCCTTCCACAATCGTTGTCATGCGCACTGGAAAACAGGTTCCATTCTTCCGGTACATCGTCCCATCCTTCATGGAAGACATCTTCTCTAAAAAATCCTTTTCCGCTTCCCCCTGCTGCAGCTCTGCCGGAAAAAGATGAAAAAGGCTGATATTTGTCAGCTCCTGCCCGTATCCAAGCTCCTCCCCGGCCTGCCGGTTGCCGTATAAAACTTTTCCTGTCTCGTCAAATCTGATAATAATTTCCAAAGCTACATCCGCAAGCTGGTAGAAATCTTCTACTTGGGATATTTCCTGCTCCATTGCTTCCGCCCCTTTCTCTCTGGCATATTTCATTATTCCTGCCGGCTGCTGGCCCGCTTTTTCATTATTTTTAGTATACGTTCTCCCAAATTTCGTGTCAAGTGAAAAAATGGATAACATCTGTGAAAAAAAATCCAGACATCCAAAATCAGGACTTCCAAGGTATCTTACCCTTAAAAGTCCTGATTCCATGCGGATGACAGGAATCGAACCTGCACGGTCTCCCACCAGATCCTAAGTCTGGCGCGTCTGCCAGTTCCGCCACATCCGCCTATATAAAAAAACAGAGATTTTTAAAATCCCCTTAAAACCAATATTTTTCTGGCTTCTGGGGATTTCCATTCATGAGACATCGGGGATTCGAACCCCGGACAACTTGATTAAAAGTCAAGTGCT
>CANDGI010000023.1 GCA_947384285.1 uncultured Lachnospiraceae bacterium | reverse complement strand
TTGACTAGCATCAATGATTGTACGTTTCATGTATTTGTCTCCTCCTATTAAAAGTTTAACCCAGCTTCTCTTGCTGCATCAGCTAAAGCCTGGACTTTTCCCTGATAGATATAACCGCCTCTGTCGAAGACAACCGTAGTAATGCCCTTTTCCAGCGCCCGCTTTGCAATCACTGTTCCAAGGTATGCTGCCGCTTCCACATTATTGGTTTTCTCCAACTCTGCTTTCACATCTTTCTGGAGTGTAGACGCTGAAACAAGTGTATGCTGCGCATCATCATCAATAATCTGTGCATACATATGATTATTACTTCTAAACACTGCCAAACGTGGCCTTTCAGCTGTACCGGAGAAACGATTGCGAATTCTTTTATGCTTTTTCAAACGGACTTCTGTTCTTGATTTTTTATTAATCATTTTTTTGTTCCTCCTTTAATTATTTTTTACCAGTCTTACCAACTTTACGCCGGATAACTTCATCAACATATTTGATACCTTTTCCTTTATAAGGCTCAGGTCTTCTCTTGTCTCTGATTTCTGCAGCGTACTGGCCAACCTTTTCTTTATCAATGCCGGAAACGATGATTTTATTTCCTTCCACTTTGGATTCCAATCCTTCCGGGTCAGTCATAACCACTGGATGGGAATATCCCAGGTTCAAGGTTAAATCTTTTCCAGACTTCGACGCCCTGTAACCAACACCGTTTACTTCCAGTTCCTTGGTATAACCATTGGTTACGCCAACTACCATATTATTAATCAATGTCCTGGTCAGGCCGTGCAAGGATTTCATTCTCTTTAAATCATTTGGCCTGGTTACAGTTACTTCAGAACCTTCTAATTTGATTTCCATTTCTTTTGGAAGGGTTCTCTCAAGAGTTCCCTTCGGACCTTTTACAGTCACATGATTATTTTCTGCAATATCTACAGTTACCCCTGCAGGTACCGCGATTGGCATTCTTCCGATTCGTGACATGCCCGTACCTCCTACCATACATAGGCCAGCACTTCGCCGCCTACTGCTAATTTTCTTGCCTGTTTATCTGTTACAACACCCTGATTGGTGGAAAGGATTGCAATTCCTAATCCGCCCAGAACCTTCGGCACGTCCTCTTTGCCGGCATATACCCGAAGCCCTGGCTTGGAAATTCTCTTAAGCCCTGTGATAATCTTTTCGTTTTTATCTTTTCCGTATTTTAAGGTAATACGGATTGTGTTAAAGCTGCCATCTTCTACAATGTCATATTTTACAATATAGCCTTCCTCTACAAGAATGTCGGCAATTGCAACTTTCATCTTGGAAGCTGGAACATCAACTGTATCATGTTTAGCAGTATTTGCGTTACGGATTCTTGTAAGCATATCTGCGATTGGATCACTCATTGTCATGATATATTTTCCTCCTTTACCAACTTGCCTTCTTTACTCCTGGAATCTGTCCCTTATATGCTAATTCACGGAAGCAGATTCTGCAAATTCCGTATTTTCTCAAATATGCATGCGGACGTCCGCAAATCCTGCAACGATTGTATTCTCTGGTAGAGAATTTCTGTTTCCGCTGCTGTTTTATTTTCATCGCTGTTTTTGCCATTGAAATTCCCTCCTTACTGTTTTGCAAATGGCATGTTAAACTGTGCCAGCAATTCACGAGCTTCTTCGTCTGTCTTTGCCGTGGTTACAAAAATGATATCCATGCCGCGGATCTTGTCGATTTTATCATATTCAATTTCCGGGAAAATCAGCTGTTCCTTAATTCCAAGGGCATAGTTTCCTCTTCCGTCAAATGAATTTGGGTTTACGCCTCTAAAGTCACGTACACGGGGCAGCGCCAAATTGATTAAGCGGTCAACGAATTCATACATTCTGTCTCCTCTTAAGGTCACCTTGCATCCGATTGGCATGCCTTCTCTGATTTTGAAGTTCGCAACAGATTTCTTTGCTTTCGTAACAACCGCTTTCTGGCCGGTAATAGTTTCCAAATCTTTTACAGCAGCATCAAGGAGCTTCGCATTTTCTTTCGCTTCACCAACACCCATGTTGATGACTACTTTTTCAATTTTTGGTACTTCCATGATATTTTTATATTCGAATTTTTTCATCAGAGCGTCTACGATTTCGTTCTGATAAATTTCTTTTAATCTACTACTCAACTGAATGAACCTCCTCTCCTGAATTAATCAATTACTTCGCCAGTGGATTTGGCAAAACGTACTTTCTTTCCGCCTTCCATCTTGAAGCCTACACGGGTAGCTTTTCCTTTGTGCACATACATGACATTGGAAATATGGATGGGGCCTTCCTGATGAACAATACCGCCCTGCTGGTTGGCCATGCTTGGCTTTGTATGCTTGGTAATCATATTGATGCCTTCCACCAGCACAGTATTCTTCTTCCTGTTTATTGCAATTACTTTGCCTTCTTTGTCTTTATCTTTTCCAGCGATTACCTTTACCAGGTCGCCTCTTTTAATTTTTAATGTTGCCATAGACCCACACCTCCTATAATACTTCCGGAGCTAAGGAAACAATTTTCATAAACTGTTTTTCACGAAGCTCTCTGGCAACTGGTCCAAAGATACGGGTTCCTCTCGGGGTCTTGTCATCCTTAATGATGACAGCCGCGTTTTCATCAAATTTAATATAAGAACCGTCTTTCCGACGAGCACCTTTTTTGGTCCGAACTACTACAGCCTTAACCACATCACCTTTTTTTACAACGCCGCCTGGTGTTGCATCTTTAACCGTAGCAGTGATGATATCTCCGATATTCGCATATCTTCTTGTAGAACCGCCCATAACACGGATGCAGAGTATCTCTTTTGCTCCTGTATTATCGGCTACTTTCAGTCTGCTTTCCTGTTGAATCATGCTGGTAGCCTCCTTTATTTCGCTCTTTCAATAATCTCTACAAGTCTCCATCTTTTGTCCTTGGATAAAGGCCTTGTTTCCATTACTTTGACAGTATCTCCGATTTTGCATTCATTGTTTTCGTCATGAGCTTTCAATTTATAAGTCTTTTTCACGATCTTGTTGTACAGAGGATGCCTTACATTATCCCTTACTGCAACTACGATAGTCTTATTCATCTTATCGCTTACAACAACACCGGTACGTGTTTTCCTAAGATTTCTTTCTTCCACGATTTTGCTCCTTTCCCATGGTTTTCACTTGGAAGTCCCCTTCTAAGCATTCAATGCCTCGCGCTCTTTCTCAGTGATGATCGTCTGAATTCTGGCAATATTTTTACGAACCTCTTTGATTCTTGCAGTATTATCCAACTGATTGGTTGCATTCTGGAACCTTAAATTAAAAAGTTCTTTTTTAGCAGCTACTAACTGTTCCTGCAATGCTGCTACGGATTCTTCTCTTAACTCTTTTATATAATTACTGGTTTTCATTTGATTCACCGCCTTCTAAGTCTGCCCGTGAAACGATTTTACATTTACAGGGTAATTTATGTGTAGCAAGACGCAACGCTTCCCGCGCTATCTCTTCCGGCACGCCGGAGATTTCAAATAAAACACGACCTGGTTTTACAACAGCTACCCAATATTCCAATGTTCCTTTTCCAGAACCCATACGGGTTTCTGCAGGTTTTGCAGTTACTGGTTTATCAGGGAAAATTTTAATCCAAACTTTTCCGCCACGCTTGATATAACGTGTCATTGCGATACGGGCTGCCTCAATCTGGTTGGATTTGATCCAGCAAGGCTCTGTAGCTATAATACCGTATTCACCATTTGTAATTTTATTACCTCTTAACGCCTTTCCTTTCATGGAACCGCGGAACTGTTTACGGCGTTTTACTCTTTTTGGCATTAACATTATTTATCGCTCCCTTCCTTTGTTTCTTTTGTTGGAAGTACCTCGCCTTTGTAGATCCATACCTTAACTCCTACTTTTCCGTAAGTGGTATCTGCCTCAGCGAATCCATAATCGATATCTGCTCTTAATGTCTGAAGCGGGATGGTTCCTTCGCTATAGAACTCTGTACGTGCCATATCAGCGCCGCCTAAACGTCCTGAAACAGAACTCTTGATTCCCAATGCTCCTGCTTTCATGCTCCTGCCCATGCAGGATTTCATAGCCCTGCGGAAAGAAACACGGTTTTCCAGCTGCAAAGCGATGTTTTCTGCTACCAGCTGCGCATCTTTGTCTGGTTTCTTTACCTCTTTGATGTCAACAATCAGCTTTTTATCTGTAAATTTCTGAAGCTCTGCTTTTACTTTCTCAATCTCTGCTCCGCCTTTTCCGATTACTACGCCCGGCTTTGCGGTATAGAGAATTACTTTCACACGATCAGAGGCTCTTTCGATTTCAATTTTGGAAACGCCTGATGCATATAATTTCTTTTTCAAAAATGTTCTGATATTATAATCTTCAATCAGGAAATCTGCAAAATCTGCCTCCGCATACCATTTAGAGTCCCAATCTTTGATAATTCCAACTCTTAAACCATGAGGATTCACTTTCTGTCCCATGTTTGCCCTCCTATCTTTCATCAAGCACAATCGTAATGTGGCTCATTCTCTTTTCGATTCTGTAAGCTCTTCCCTGTGCCCTCGGTCTAACTCTCTTCATTGTTGGTCCTTTATTTGCATAACATTCTGCAATGTAAAGATTGTCTGCATTCATGCCGTTATTATTCTCTGCATTTGCAATTGCAGATTTTAACAATTTCTCTATCAGGCTGGATGCATATCTGGGATTGTATGCCAGAATCGCCAATGCTGACTGGACATCTTTTCCGCGGATTGCATCTAACACGAAACATGCCTTCTGAACAGATACCCGGGCATAAGATAACTTTGCAGATGGCCTGGTATCTTTCTGTGCATTTCTTTCTCTCTTAATTTGACTTCTATGTCCCTTTGCCATGGATGAAACCTCCTTTCAGATTCTTTTGATTAACGAACTTTCGATTTCTTTTCGTCTTTTCCATGTCCACGGTAAGTTCTTGTGGAAACGAACTCGCCAAGTTTATGTCCAACCATATCTTCTGTCACATAAACCGGTACATGCTTTCTTCCATCATGTACAGCAAATGTATGGCCTACGAACTGTGGGAAAATAGTAGAACGGCGAGACCATGTCTTAATCACGCTCTTCTCACCTGCTGCGTTCATGGCATCTACTTTTTTCAATAAGCTTGCATCAGCAAATGGTCCTTTTTTCAATGAACGACCCATAAATTCAACCTCCTAAATACTTTCCCGCTTCCGGGCAAATAATATGCCCTGCGGGTGTTCCTGTTATTTCAAAGCCCTACCGTCTCTTCTTCTTACGATAAGCTTATTAGATGCTTTGTTTTTCTTTCTGGTCTTAAGTCCCAGTGCAGGTTTGCCCCATGGAGTAGATGGGCCTGGACGTCCGATTCCAGTCTTACCTTCTCCACCGCCATGTGGATGGTCGTTGGGGTTCATAACAGATCCGCGCACGGTAGGACGGATACCCATATGGCGCTTCCGGCCCGCTTTACCAATTTTAATCAGGTTGTGGTCTGTGTTCCCTACAATTCCAACAGTTGCCCTGCAGACAATCGGCACCATTCTCATTTCACCAGAGGGCAGTCTGAGCGTTGCGTATTTTCCTTCTTTTGCCATCAGCTGTGCGCTGTTTCCAGCGGAACGGACAAGCTGTCCTCCTTTGCCTGGATGCAGTTCAATGTTGTGGATCTGTGTACCAACCGGAATATTTTCCAATGGCAGGCAGTTGCCGACCCTTACTTCGGCTTCCGGCCCGTTCATAACCTTCATGCCGTCTGTCAATCCGTCCGGTGCAAGGATGTATGATTTCTCACCATCTGCATAACAAATCAACGCGATATTTGCCGTTCTGTTGGGATCATACTCAATTCCGATTACTTTTGCCGGAATTCCGTCTTTTTTATTCCTCTTAAAATCAACAAGCCTGTATTTCCTTCTGGAACCGCCGCCGCGGTGCCTTACAGTAATTTTACCCTGATTATTACGCCCGGATCTTTTCTGTAAGGAAACCACCAGGGATTTCTCTGGCTTTTTCTTTGTAATTTCAGAGAAATCAGAACCGGTCATATTTCTTCTGGAAGGTGTATATGGGTTATATGTCTTAATTCCCATGATTTTTCTCCTTTCTATAAACCAGCAAAAATTTCAATTTCCTTGCTGTCCTCTGTCAACTGAACAATTGCTTTCTTGGTTTTGGCAGTTCTTCCTACTACCGCCCCTCTTCTTTTCTTCTTGCCTGGGATGTTCAAGGTATTGACTTTCTTTACTTTCGTACCCTCAAACATTTTCTCAACAGCGCCCTTAATCATGGTTTTGTTTGCTTCCGGGTGAACCAGGAAAGTATATTTCTTTTCAGCCATAAGATTCATGCTCTTTTCGGTAATTACCGGTTTGAGGATTACATCATAATACTGTATATTTGCCATTATGCATACACCTCCTCGATGGTTGCCACCGCATCCTTGGTTACTACTACGGTGTCGTATTTCAAAATATCATACACGTTGATGGTATTGGTCAATGCAGTTTTTACAGCAGGGATATTCCTTGCTGACAAAATCACATTTCTGTCATTATCATTCAAAACCACAAGAGCTTTATTTACTTTCAGGTTATTCAGAACTTCCACAAATCTCTTTGTCTTGATTTCATCCAGCTTTAATTCATCCACAACGATAAACTTGCTTTCATTTACTTTGGATGTAAGCACGGATTTCAATGCCGCTCTTTTTTCCTTCTTGTTCATCTTAAAAGAGTAATCTCTTGGAACCGGAGCAAATACCACGCCGCCGCCTTTCCACTGGGGAGCACGGATAGAACCTTGTCTTGCATGTCCCGTTCCTTTCTGCCTCCACGGCTTCCTTCCGCCGCCGGAAACTTCAGCGCGTGTTTTTGCTTTCTGTGTTCCCTGACGCTTGTTTGCCAGATACTGCACGACTGCCATATGAACCAGATGATCGTTAATCTTGGCGCCGAACACTGCATCGTTCAGATCAAGGCTTCCCACTTCATTGCCTTCCATATTATAAATAGCTACACTAGCCATCGTAAAGTCCTCCTTTCACTTACTGCTTTACGGTCTCTTTGATTGTTACCAGGGATTTCTTTGGTCCTGGAACAGAGCCTTTTATCAAAAGCAGGTTATTTTCAGCATCTACCCTGACAACTTCAAGGTTCTGAACCGTCACCTTTACAGCTCCCATATGCCCAGGCATGCCTTTTCCCTTAAACACCCTGCTTGGGCTGGAGCATGCGCCGTTGGAACCCTGATGGCGGTGGAACTTGGAACCATGGGTCATAGGCCCTCTGTGCTGGCCATGTCTCTTGATAGCGCCCTGGAATCCTTTACCTTTTGAAATTGCAGTTGCGTCAATCTTGTCGCCTTCTGCAAAAATATCTGCTTTAATTTCATCTGCCAGATTATAATCTGCAGCATTCTCAAACTTAAATTCTCTTACAAATCTCTTGGCAGACACGCCCGCTTTTGCAAAGTGCCCTGCCTCTGCCTTTGTTGCGCCATGCCTGTACCTGATTTCTTTCTTCCCGTTGGCATCCCTGTTGATGATTTTTTCCTTCTTGTCAACATAGCCGACCTGGACTGCACTGTATCCGTCATTCTCTACAGTTTTAATCTGTGTTACAACACATGGGCCAGCCTGCAGTACTGTAACGGGGATTAAAGTACCGTCTGTGTTGAAGATTTGAGTCATTCCGACTTTGGTAGCTAAAATCGCTTTCTTCATTGTTTTACCTCCTGTTTACTCTACAGCGGAACGCTTCATACCAGCTTTCATTGCCGGGCAGCGGAACCGTTCATCCTAGAACAGTCAATACATCTCTATATTAAACCCTTCAGGATTGTTACCTATTTCTTTTCTTTCATTTTGATATCAATATATACGCCTGCGGGCATCTCCAATCTGGATAATGCGTCTACCGTTTTCTGGGTAGGCGTGATGATATCGATCAGCCTCTTATGGGTTCTCTGCTCAAACTGCTCTCTGGAATCCTTATATTTGTGAACCGCACGCAGAATTGTAACTACTTCCTTCTTGGTGGGAAGTGGTACAGGGCCGCTCACCTGTGATCCATTTTTCTTTACAGTTTCGATGATTTTCTTCGCAGATGCATCCACTAACTGATGGTCATATGCCTTCAGTGTGATTCTCATTACTTGACTTGCCATAAAAAAAGCCGCCTCCTTTTCGCACTTTACTTCAGTACGACAAGCGGTGACTGTACACTTCTCCGTGTGTGTCGTGTATTCTGCACACGGGCCTGCTCTTGCAGACTTACTCTTGTGATACAGTGACTTGTCGCCAGTTTCCTAACTTGACATTCGCTCCACGGAAAACCTGCCAACCATTGGCAGCAACCTCACGTTTCATTGCTATCATGCCACAGCAAGTATTATTATAAAACAAAATTTTCTATAATGCAAGCATAAAATTATTTTTTTATCTTGGATCCTGATTGCAGCGGGAATTGCAGCCTTACCCTTTACAATCCAGCATAGAAGCCCATTCTTCTGGATAAAAGAGCTCTAACATTTCTTCCTGCCTGGCCTCTGCTTCCTTATGTTCTTTTGCATTTTCCATTTTCCTAGACGGGCGCTCTTGCTTTCCATCCTCTGCTAAAGGAACGTTTGATACAGAACCGCCCTCCAGCATTGGCTCCTTTTCTTTTCCCTCCTCCAACGCTCCTATGGCCTTCGGCTCTTCTTTGGCTTCCTGGATGGCGGCTTTTACTGCCTCCCCCAGCAGCATTCCAAACTGGGGATTGGTCTTGCCCGCTTCTGCAGCCTGCTGGTATGCCTGGCCAACAATTGCCTGCTGCTCTTCCTTGGAGGATGCCTGCTGCAAAGCGTGTTTGATGCGTTCCCCTTCTTTTCTGGCTAATTCTGCCATCTGGGCAAGCTGCGGGCTGACCCGCATCAACAGCTGTTTTTCTTCCGGGGTTACCGATTCCCCTCTGGCAATCTTCTTTGCAATCTGCAAGGCCTTTCTGGCTTCTTTTTCACTGTCGTCCACTTCTTTGGGTTCCAGCAGTTTTTGTAATACGGATTTTTTATTTTCATCTGTTTCCGCTCCGGTAAAATTGCGGATGATTTGGCTGATGTCCACAGTTAAATCTCCTGATTTCATTTTTGTTACGCCGTTTCCAGGATTCCATATATTCATTTTCCTTCCTCCTCCGGGTGGTTCGCTCCGCTGTTATCTGACAGTTATATCGGCAGGTTGGGGATGGGGATTTAATAACTATTGCGGCAGATTTTAAGGGGAGGGCTTTATTGGGGACGTATTCCCTCTTCCAATTTTAAAAGGACAGCTTTTCCATCAGGAAAAAAACTGTCCCTTTTTCTTTATGTAATAAATCATTCCCACTGCATCTGCCAGAAACCATCCAATCGGGATTGCCCACCAGATTCCAGCCACGCCAATTGCTGGAACCGCAGAAAGCAGATAAGCCAGCAGCACCCGGGTTCCCAGGGATATTACGGTGAGAACCACAGACATTCCCGGCTTCCCCAAGGCCCGGTACAAGCCATACAAAAGAAACAGGCATCCGATTCCCACATAAAACGCACCCTCAATCCGAAGGTATCGTACGCCTTCCTGGATGACCATGGTTTCCCTGCTGTCAATAAACAATTCCATCAACGGACGGGCAAAGATACAGACAAGGGCAGAAACAGTTATACTGAAGAAAGACGCCGCAGCCAACGCCCCTTTCCACCCTTTTTGGATACGTTCTTTTTCTCTGGCGCCATAATTCTGCGCAAGGAAGGTAGAACATGCATTTCCAAAATCCTGCACTGGCATGTAGGCAAAGGCATCGATTTTGACTGCCGCCGCAAAGGCCGCCATAACCGCCGGGCCGAAACTGTTGACCAATCCCTGTACCATTAAAATCCCTAAGTTCATCACCGACTGCTGCACACAGGTCAGAATCGAAAAGCTCCCAATCTCTTTCAGACAGGAACCCTTAATCCTCCGGTAATTCCAAATGCCATGGAATTGAGGGCACAAAAGCCATGCGTAGGCTGCAATCCCTGCTCCTGAAATATATTGGGCAATCACAGTGGCCATTGCTGCCCCTGCCGCCCCCTGCCCTAATCCCAGGACAAACCATAAATCCAGGACAATATTGATTCCAGCCGAAACTGCCAGAAAAACAAGGGGAACCAGAGAATTTCCTACCGCACGTAAGAAAGCCGCAAAAAAATTGTACAGAAACGTTGCAAATATGCCGCAGAAAATCACCAGAAGGTATTGCCGCATCATTCCCCATACCTCCTCTGGCACCTGCAGAAAAATGCGGATTCCATCCAAGCATGCAAAGGCAAGGATATTCAGCAGGATTGCAAAAGATGCAGCCAGGACAAAGGATGCCCATATGCTCTCCTTAAGCCCTTCCTCATCCCGCTGCCCAAAGCGAATGGAAAATACTGCTCCGCTGCCCATACACAATCCCAGTAAAATGGATGTAAGAAATGTCATCAGCGTAAAGGAAGAACCTACCGCCGCCAAGGCAGCGCTTCCCAAAAATTTTCCTACAATCAAGGTATCTGCAATATTATAGCACTGCTGCAATAAATTTCCAAAAATCATAGGGACCGCAAATTTCAGCATAGCGCCCATCACCGGCCCCTTCGTCAAATCCTGGTTCATTTCTCATCTTTTCCTTCGCTTCTTTTCCCTGCCCACAAAAACATCCCAATGCCAAGCGCCAGTATAAATATAGAAATAAGCTGGGAGGTGGACAGGAATCCAAACTCACCCCGGTAATCATTCCGAAGCATTTCAATGAAAAACCTCCCAATACTGTAAAGCACACAATAGGCCGCTGCCACCTTGCCTTTGCTGGGATTTCTTCTGGCATAAGCCATCAGAAGAAAAGCCATGGCAAAATCCCCGATGGCAGAATAAATCTGGGTAGGAATCAGCTTCACCCCATTGGGCGCATAAGCAGACTGCCAGTACTGGATACTGAAGGCGGAATCCGTCTCCCTTCCATAACAGCATCCAGCAAAAAAGCACCCAATACGTCCGCATCCCTGTGCAAAAGCCACTGCCGGAAGCACCAAATCCAAATAGGCAGGAAAATCCACTTTTTTATAACGGCAATACCCCCAGCCGGTCAGTACGCCGCCGATAATCCCGCCGTATACCACCCAGCCGTTTTGAAAATTCAATAAAATCGAAGGATCCCTCAGAACATCCTTGATGCTTACCGTATAATAAAGAATCTTACTTCCCAGTGCACCTCCAAGCACTGCACACCAGAAAATCCCAAACAGGATATCTGGATCCAGCCCACGCTTTCTTGCCCGTCTTTCGCTAATCAGCAGTGCGCTCATATAGCCAATCGCTACCATCACACCATACATGTGTATGGTGAGCGGCCCTATGTGTATATCATTAATCATTGTTCTCTCTTAACCACCTTTTCATTGATATAGAAGAAAAACAGAAAGCTTATCATTTCCCCTTTCCGCTCTATCCATGTTTCGTCTGCCCATGCAAACATCATTCCAAGCATAAGGCAGATCTCCTTAGGTACATTTTCGGTCAGGTAAAGCTGCTCCATTGTAAATTCAATGGTAGAATATTTCTTATCATCTGTATCAATCTCTATATTCAGTTCCAAATACTGTGCCGTAAACATAGCAAACTGACACATAAGCTCAAAATCTGCTTCCTTCTCCTCGTCTGGTTCAAAACATGTATTCTGTTCCGATTCCCGGACATCCTTGATAAATGTTTCAATCTCTTTTTCCAACTGCAATTTTTCTTCGGCTCTTTGCTCCGGCGTTTTTTCCTTTTCCCTTTCCTGGCATCTTTGTCTGGCAGCGTCCATTTCCTCTTTAAACTGGTCGTAATAATTCTTAGTAATCTTCATGTCTGTGCGCCTCCTTCACTTGTGATGTATTTATTAAATAGTAAATACCTAAATAGCAATTTACAATATTGTAAATTACTATTATTGAAATTATTATATATAATTATTTCATTAAAGTAAAGGGGAAGAAACATGGATTACGGAAGATTAGAACTTCATATCAATGAACTCCTGGCCGAAAGAGGAATTTCAAAAAATCAGATATGTAAAGACCTGGATATTCCACGCCCCAATTTCAACCGCTATTGCAAAAATGAATTCCAAAGGCTGGATGCGGGTTTGATTTGCAAACTTTGCTATTACCTGGATATCGAAGTGGGCGATCTTGTCACTTACCGCTCTCCCGAATAACCAGGGTGTCCAGGAAAGACGCCCTGCTCCTTTCTTATTTTCTCTTATTTCTCTAAAAGAATAACACCATTCCCCCAATAATTCAAATTATTTTTCTATAAACTGAAGTCCCTATCCAGCTTGCGGCTGCCGCTCTGATATGCTATAATCAGCAAAACAACCCATGCCTATACCGCAAACAACAGGAGGGCAGCTTATGCCGCCAGCATCACAAGCACAGCTGGAACTCTCTGAAAACCCTCTCACAATCGTAAAGCCTGGCCTCATGATTGTGTGTGGCAAAAGCAAACTGGATGGAAACCGCTGCAACGGCGCTCCAGAGAAGAAAGGAACTATTTATGTGGATTGCAGATAACTGGAAAGAATACGAAGTCATTGACTGTTCCAGAGGTGAAAAGCTGGAACGCTGGGGGGATTACATTCTGGTGCGGCCAGATCCCCAGGTAATTTGGGATACACCCAGAACCCAGAGTGGCTGGAAGCACAAAAATGCCCACTACCACCGCAGTAAAAAAGGAGGAGGTGAATGGGAATTTTTCAACCTTCCAGACCAATGGGATCTTCATTATGAATCCCTTACCTTCCATTTAAAGCCCTTCAGCTTTAAACACACCGGCCTTTTTCCAGAGCAGACAGTAAACTGGGACTGGTTTCACCGAAAAATCAGACAGGCAGACCGCCCCGTAAAAATTTTGAACCTTTTCGCCTATACAGGCGGCGCCACCCTGGCCGCCGCTTCCGCCGGAGCAGCCGTCACCCATGTGGACGCCTCCAAGGGCATGGTTACCTGGGCAAAGGAAAACGCTGCCGCTTCCGGGCTTTCGGAGGCGCCCATCCGCTGGATTGTAGATGACTGCGTGAAATTTGTGGAACGTGAAATCCGCCGGGAAAAACACTACGACGCCATTATTATGGATCCGCCTTCCTATGGCAGAGGCCCCAAAGGGGAAATCTGGAAAATTGAGGACAATGTCTATCCGCTGCTAAAGCTCTGCGCCAGGCTTTTATCGGACAGGCCCTTGTTTTTTCTGATTAATTCTTATACCACGGGGTTGCAGCCTGCTGTGCTGGCCTATATGCTGAGCACAGAGTTGAGAAAATTCGGCGGAACTGTAGAAGCCCAGGAAATAGGACTTCCGGTGTCCTGCAATGGGCTGGTGCTTCCCTGCGGGGCAAGCGGGAGGTGGGAAATTTAGAAGGACTGCAGTGGATTTTTTATGAATCAGGGTACGGATGGAAAGGCAGGAGGCCCCTTTTGCACACAAACTGGGCCTCCTGTCTTTCCTTTGTATCGAAATATAAAAATCCGCTGTAGTATTTACAATATCTTTGTCGAAGTGTCTCTGCTGTAAGACTTTGCTGCTTTTACTGTATTGGACAGATACTTAATAACTTCCCGTGGGTATTTTCCTACTGCGGTTTCGCCGGTGGCCATGACGCTGGCGGCTCCTTCTATAACTGCCAGGAAAATATCGGACATTTCTGCCCGTGTGGGGACTGGATGCTGTTCCATTGTGGCTAGCATCTGGGTTACCACCATAAATGGCTTCCCGGCTTTTTGGCAGGTCTGGGCTATCTGTGCCTGGATGAGGGGAAGCTCCCACAAAGGCATGCTGCTGCCTAAATCTCCTCTGGCAATTACAATCTGGTCTGCAAAGGGAAGCAGTTCCTCCAGATGGTTCACGCCATCCATATTTTCTATTTTTGCAAATATTTCCAAGTGTCCTGCCTGTGCCTTATGCAATTCCCGTTTCAAATCTTTTATATCTTCTGCACTTCGGACAAAGGGCAGCATTACCCCGGTAACTCCATGGGATTTGGCGCTGCGGATATTCCTTTTGTCACTTTCCGTTAGGACTGGAAGGTTCAGGCGGATGCCTGGCAGGGCGATGCTTTTCCTGGACTGCAGCATGCCGCCCCGGGTTACCTTGCAGTGTGCGGTATTTCCTTCTGTATCTGTTACCGTAAGCTGTATCTTTCCATCATCCAAAAGGATGGCTTGTCCTGGCTGCAAAGATGAAAAGACAATCTCAGGCAGCGGAATTGCTTCTGGATTCTCCCTGCTTCGTAAAGCTGCAGTTTCCTTGTCCGGCGTCGCCGGGGACGGGTTTCCCTCTGCTTCTTGGCACTCTTTGCTTTGCAGGGCCGCCTCTGCCCCGTCTAAGAATTCCAAAGGCTGTTTTAAGTTTCCAACCCGAAGCTCCGGCCCTTGCAGGTCAATCAGAAGCTTAGGCTGTACCCCTGCAGCCTGGGCAGCCGCCTGAATCATTCTTGTCCACTCCCCGCACTCTTCCAGCTCTGCATGGGACAGGTTCAGGCGGATTCCTGTCATCCCTGAGCGGAACATTTCTTCCAGCATTTTTTCCTCTGCACAGGCGGGGCCTATGGTGCCGTAAATCTCTATGTTACTCATTCGCTTTTTGTTCCTCATCTTTTTTCTCTGGGTCAGTATAAGAAAATGCATTGGAAATTTTCGCATTTTCCGCAGACAATTCCACTGCCTCCCGGTAAAAAGCCACCACCGGCGTCCCTACTTTTACCCGTTCATAAAGAGCCGCTGCCACCTCCAGGGGAGCATTGATACATCCATGGGAACCGCTGTGCTTATAAATATCGCCGCCGAACTTGCCGTTTCTCCAGGATGCGTCGTGAATTCCCACATTGTAGGCAAAAGGCATAAAATACGTAACGTCCGATTCGTAGTCCTCGCCTTTGAGCACTGCGGGGCTTTCCTTATACACAATTTTAAATACGCCATCCGGGGAACCGTTATTCCGGCTGATGTTTCCTGTTACCACATCTGTTTCTGTTACCAGATTTCCATCTTCGTAATACCACAAATGCTGTTTCGTATAATCTATCTCAATATAAGTATTTCCAATGTCATTTTTTCCCTCTGCAAAAGGCCGCTGGGAATAAACCGGCTCCCGGCTCACCGGCACTCCGGCTTCCAAATCTGCCTTAATCTGCTCTGCCTCCTTTGGTTTATTGACAATCCATCCATAGTCTCCCCCGCCGATTTCTACGGTATCCCCAGAAGAGGTCTGGAAGGAACGGACATCTGCATAGGTATTATAAGTACTCGCCAGGGTTTGTACATATTTCTCAATCTCATCGTCCTTCAAGGAAACGCTGTAGTCTTCCCCCACCTGTATAAATCCACGAATCTGCTCTTTCAAAAGCTTCTCCTCATAATCCTTTATCTCATAAGTGATCTGGGCATTCTCGTACCCATTAATCCGGTCCATGGCGTTGGTGACCACAGAATCTGTTTGGGTGATTTCGGGATTTATGTAATCCTCATCCCCCAAAGACACTTCCGAATCCCCTGCGGAAACTGCCTGCTTGACCTTTGCCAGCACTTTTTCAAACACCATATGGGTTCCCATTTCCTCCGGCTCAATATAATATCCATCCTCACCTAATTTAATCTCTGCATTTTCAGGCTCTACGATATTTCCTTCCTGAAAGCAATCCATGCCAGCCACTGCGCCGGAAATCAAGTCCTCCTCATACTCCATGGTAACCGGGACTTCCCCCTCCTCCGGTTCAAAAACTGCAAATATCCAGCGGAATGGATTCTGTCCTTCCAGCAGTTTTTCCACGGAGCCATCCGGCACATATTTACACCCAATATCCTGCCCGTAAATGTGGTGCTTCTCTCCGTCTCTGTCAAAAACAGTTAAAAGATAGTCCTCCACGCCGTCCCCTGCTTTTTTCTCCGCCTTCTTTAAATCCATCCCTCCTACTTTCCATCCATTGATTTTGGTACGGAAAAAAAAGTGGCTGTCAAAATACATAACCATCCCAAAATACACTGCTGCCAAAAGCAGCGCCGTTCCAGCTATGCTCGCTATTATAATTTTTCGTTTTCTTCTGCGTTCTCTCTGCCGCATCTGCATTCCTCCTCATGGCATGCCACATACACCATAAATTCTTCCATCAACCCTCCCTGCATCATCCTCGGATACACTCTTGTTGTTACCATTCTCTTTTGCCTGCCCACACTCCTCCTATAGGAAAACTCTAACACAGGCCTTCCTTCTCCAAATTCTTTCAAAATATTTTCCATAGAAAATACAGCATAAAACTTCTCCCGGTATTCTTTGTCTACCACCTCCTCTGCCAATAGCCGGAGCATTTTTTCATATTTTGTAGAATTGTAATCGTTCTGCAGTACCTTAGCCAAACGCTTTTCTTCCTTCGGCCCTTTCAAAATCACATAGTCGTCTGCCTGCACCTTGACTAAGGCCACCTTATAGTACTCTTTGCTGTTTGTCCTATCCCCCATTGCCGCTATCCACTTTCCTTATATTTTACCTTTTACCGCCACGCTTGTCCTTTGGCTTTTATTAAAATTGTCTTAAATTTTTCATAATAACCCCATCGTATCCACCATATTGCACCACAGGCCGCATGACCATCCCGCTATGGAAGCCGGAGACTTCCATCACAGGCGCTATATACCTTCTTTCATCCTTGCTTCTCCCTCCTCCAGGCTCTTTTTCACATCTATCACCCGTTGGTTTTCCGAACCACGGAAACGCAGGGAAATATTTTTCTTCTCCTGGATGAACTCTCCGTCCACCATGACGTCAATCAAGGAGAGCATCTCATCGGTAACCTCGCATCTGGCTCTTCCTGCCCCTTGCAGCTCTCTGTCAAAAAGATATCCGGTGTAACACCAAATGTTTTTTTCAGGGTAAGCTTCCCTCACCCGGTGCAGAAATGGAAGCAGCGCTCTTTGGTTCTCTGGCTCCATAGGCTCTCCCCCAAGCAATGTGAGCCCGGCAATATAAGAAGGGGATAAGGCCCCAAGCAATTCTTCCTCCGTCTCTTTTGTAAATTCCTTCCCATATGCAAAATCCCAGGTTTCTTTGTTAAAGCATCCCCTGCAGTGATGGGTACAGCCGGAGACAAACAGCGAAACCCTCACGCCTTCCCCGTTGGCAATATCCGTTCTCTTGATTTCCCCATAGTTCATACACACTCTCCTATCACAGATGCAGCACACGTTCCTGGATTTCCTGGGTCCTTCCCTGGTTCCAAAACTGGGTTCCGATGTAGCCGCAGGTCCTCCGGGCAACGTTCATTTTATCCTCATCCTGGTTTTGACAGCTGGGGCATTCCCACACCAGCTTTCCATGGGCGTCCGATACAATCTTAATTTCACCCTCGTAACCGCATACCTGGCAGTAATCACTTTTTGTATTCAGCTCCCCATACATAATATTATCATAAATATGCTGCATAACAGTCAGCACTGCCGACAGGTTCCCCTGCATATCCGGCACCTCCACATAGCTGACCGCCCCGCCTGGGGACAGCTTCTGGAACTGGGCTTCAAATGTCAGCTTGCTGAAAGCATCTATTTCCTCGGTCACATGGATATGGTAACTGTTGGTAATATAATTTCTATCGGTTACGCCCTCAATCACCCCGAACCGCCGCTGCAGGCATTTTGCAAATTTGTAAGTGGTGGACTCCAAGGGCGTCCCGTAAAGGCTGAATGCAATGTCCGTCTCGTCCTGCCATTTTCTGCAGGCCTGGTTCAAACGCTGCATAACCTCCAGCGCAAAGGGGGTTGCCTCTGGGTCGGTATGGGATTTTCCAGTCATATATCTGGTACATTCGCACAGCCCCGCATACCCTAGGGATATGGTAGAATATCCGCCGTAGAGAAGCTTGTCTATCACCTCACCCTTTTTCAGCCGTGCCAATGCGCCGTACTGCCACAGGATAGGCGCCACATCCGAAGGCGTTCCCTTCAGCCGATTATGCCGGAGCATCAACGCCTCCTTGCACAGCTCCATCCGTTCCTCCAGGATTTCCCAGAACTTTTCCATATCTTTTCCAGAGGAGCATGCCGCATCCACCAGGTTTAAGGTGACTACTCCCTGGTTAAACCTTCCGTAAAACTTAGGATTCCCATTTTCGTCATGGTAAACGGTTAAAAATGACCGGCAGCCCATACAGGGATAGCAATTCCCCTGTTTGTTCTCTTTCATTACTTTTTCGGAAATGTAATCCGGCACCATGCGCTTTGCCGTGCATTTGGCTGCAAGCCTGGTAATCTCCCAGTAAGGGGTTCCCTCCCGGATATTATCTTCCTCCAAAACATAAATCAGCTTTGGAAATGCAGGTGTAATGTAGACGCCTTTTTCATTTTTTACCCCCTGCATCCGTTGAAGAAGCATCTCCTTGATGACCAATGCAAGGTCATCCCTAAGGCGTCCCTCTTCCACTTCATCCAAATACATAAACACGGTAACAAAAGGCGCCTGCCCGTTGGTGGTCATCAGCGTTATCACCTGGTACTGTATCATCTGGACGCCCCGGCGGATTTCCTCTTTTACACGCATCTCAGCCACTTCGTTGATTTTTTCCTCCTGCAGCGGAAGGCCTGCCGTCTGAAATTCCCTGCGCACCATTTTCCGCAATTTTTGGCGGCTTACCTCCACAAAAGGCGCCAGGTGGGACAATGTAATGCTCTGGCCGCCATACTGGGAACTGGCTATCTGGGCAATTGCCTGGGTAGCCACGTTGCATGCGGTGGAAAAGCTTTTGGGCCGCTCGATCATAGTCTCGCTGATGACGGTTCCATTCTGCAGCATATCCTCCAGATTTACCAGGCAGCAGTTGTGCATATGCTGGGCAAAATAGTCCGAATCATGAAAATGGATGATGCCTTCTTCATGGGCATGTACGATTTTTTCCGGCAAAAGAATCCTTTTGGTAATATCCTTGCTGACCTCCCCCGCCATATAATCCCGCTGGACGCTGTTGACAATGGGGTTTTTGTTGGAATTTTCCTGCTTAATCTCCTCATTACTGCATTCAATCAAGCTTAAAATCTGCTGGTCTGTGGAATTGGATTTCCGCACCAAAGCTCTTTTATAGCGGTAGGTAATGTATTTCCTGGCAACCTCAAATGCCTTGTAGCCCATGATTTCATTTTCTACCATGTCCTGTATCTCTTCCACATTATAAATCCGTTCCATATTTGCACAAAATCCGGAAATTCTTTCTGCAATTGCCGCAATCTGTTCCTGAGAAAGCCTGTCACTTTCTGCCACCTCCTGGTTTGCTTTCGTGACTGCATCTGTAATTTTGCTGGCATCAAATCCTGCCTCTTTTCCGCTTCTTTTGATAATTTTCATTCCGTTCCCTCCAAAACAACTAAATATAGTATCCTTTTCAACGCTCAACACTATATGTGCCCACCTATTATATTATTACCAGCACAAAAAAGCAAGATGAAAAACACAGGATTTTGTCGGGTATATCAGATATCTTCCTTGGGCTCTTCCTGTTCTCCCGTTTCTGCAGATTTTCTTGGCTTTTCCCAGCCCTCTGTTTCTGTAAATTTTTCCGGCTCTTCCTGATTTCCCGTTTCGGTAAATTCCTTGGCCCCTTCCTTTTTTCCTGGCTCAAATGTTTTTTGGACTTCCTTCTTCCCATTGCGGGCCTTTTCCATTTCCTGGTGGTAAGCCTTCGTCCTGAAATTCAGATAAAAAATATTTACAATTTCTACAATTCCATCTGCCAGCAAAATATATGCGGTATAATCCTGGTAAAATTTCATATCCTCAAAGGGCTTTAATATGATAGAAATGCTGCAGCCCAGAAGAAGAATTGTCACAGCAAAAAAACCCGTCCAGGCCTTGTCTCCCATGCATTTCAAATCAAGGGCATACTGGAGCTTAATCACCCCGGATAAAAGCAGAAGCAGCCCTAACGCCGTCAAGAAGGATGTGGCAATGCGTTCTGCGCTTACCAGGCCGCAGATACCCAGCAGCACAAACAATACGCCTTCGGAAAAGCCATACTCATTCAGCTTTTCATAACCGGCAGTCATAAAATAACGGACAATCATGTAAATCCCCAGCACAACCACAAATCCGCAGATAAAATAGCAGATATCCTTTACCTCCACCTGCGGCACAAACAGAACCAAAACCGCCACGACAATAAATATTGCTGCTATTGCTGACACAGCCACAGCGCTGAACATGCTTTTTTTCTTCTCATCCATTTGTATCTACTCCTTTTCCTGAAATTACAATTTATCATACCATATATTTTCCTATTTCTCCATAATTTTCCTGCTCCTTTTTCTTCCCGTTTGTGTTATCATTATTATATAGTTATTACAGATTTTTTAAAAATCTTTTTCCTACATCTTGAAACTCATAAAAAAAGGGATTATTATTATAAAAGAACTTTATTCTTCGACGAAAGATGACAAATATATTACAATACATAGGAGGCATATTCCCAATGAAATTCAAAAGACTTTTTCCCCTTGTATTAGGCTGCCTGTTTCTAATTGAGACACCTGTTGCCTCACTGGCAGCTTCCATTCCCTCTTCTGGCTCTCCTGCTGCTATCTCTGGAAACGAAACGGAAGATTTTTCTGGCAGCGGCCAGGCTTTACCGCTCACATCCAGTGTAAAAGCCAGCTCCAGCAGCGGTACAGAAACTCGTTCCGGCAATGCCCAGGCTTTATTGCCCACATCCAATGTAAAAGCAGCGAAACCGATCTTACTGAAATTAAAAACAGACTCCATTACCATTTTTACAGAAAATACATATCGTTTAAGACTCTCTGGCAGACTTTCGGAACATGCCAAATGGAAATCCTCCAATCCCAAAATTGCTGCTGTAGACAGCAAGGGCGTTGTCACCGGCTTAAAACCAGGGACAGCTACGATTACCGCATCCGCTTCCAAGGCAAAAGTGTCCTGCAGCGTAACGGTCTGGAAAGATACCCATGAACTGAACAAAGAATCCCAGATTCTTATGCAGGGGGACAGCGCTACACTTTACTTAAGCAACGTTTCCTCGGAAGATTCTGTTTCTTTCAAATTGTCAAAATCCTCCTCCGAAGTGGTTGACATCGCTGCTTCCGGAAACAAATGCAAAATCAAAGCGGAACAGCCGGGAACAGTCACCTTGAATGTCCTCTGTACTTCCAATAAAAATAACCAGCAGGTAACCAGCAGGCATTCCTGCACCATACAGGTCATTGAAAAAGGAATCAGCCAACAGCAGATTGCCATGGCTGTTAAAACCAAAAAAAACCTTACGCTGGAAAATGTTCAGAAGCCAGACAGCCAAATCAGCAGCATTTCCTGGGTTTCCTCCCATCCTGAAATCGCCAGCGTCCGCCCAGACAAAGGCATTGTTACCGGGAAAAAAATAGGAACTGCGGAAATTACGGCAAACGTAACCTATGAAGACAAAACCACTGCTGTCTTCCCCACCACGGTAAAGGTTTCAAATCCCAGGATTACATCTTCCTGCACCGTATTATCCTTAGGGCAGACAGGAAAAATTAAGCTGGCTGGGACAACCCCTTACAGCTCTGTAACATGGAAGGTAAAAAAATCCTCCCTTGCTTCTATCCAGGAGGATGGCACTGTTACTGCCGGCTTTACCGCCGGAAAAACAACCATCATCGCTAAGGTGGACGGAAAAACACTGCAGCATTCGCTGATTATTACGAATCCTCAGCTAAAATCCTCCTCCAAGCTTCTGGCTGCAGGAAAGAAAACTAAGTTTCCTTTGCAGGGCGCTTCCTCAAAGAGCAGGATTACATATAAATCGACCAAAAAGTCGGTAGCAAAAGTAAATAAATCCGGCGTCATTACCGGACGCTCGGCTGGCAATGCCGACATCATAGCCACCGTAGACGGCGTATCCCTCACATTCCATGTGACGGTTGCTTCCAAGCGGGCTCTGCAGGCATGCAAAACAGGCTATTCCATTATCAACAGCTCCACCTACAGCCAGGCACGGCGCATGACACAGGGCTATTATGATTGCAGCTCTCTGGTATTCCGGGCTTACGGCTGCGACACTGGCCTGTTAGGGGGCATACCCTCCTGGGCGCCTACCGCCGCTTCCATGGCATCCCACATGGCAGGCACTGGCAAGGTCATTGCCTGGCATGGAATTGATTCTTCGAAGCTTCTGCCTGGCGATTTGATTTTCTACCGGATGCGCCGGGGAAGCAACGGAAGATACCGGAACATTTACCATGTTTCCATGTATTATGGAAATGGCTACCGCCTGGAAAAACCGCTGCGGTTTTACTATCCAGAAAGCCATATTACCATGATTGCAAGGCCGCTGAAAAAATAAGCCATACTGCAATGATTGCATACCTCTAAAAGGTACGCCATGCTGCAATGATTGCATGCCTCTAAAAGGTAAGCCATACTGCAATGATTGCATGCCTCTAAAAGGTAAGCCATACTGCAATGATTGCATGTCTCTAAAAGGTAAGCCATATTACCATGGCTGAAAAAACAAGCGAGCAGTGCTGCATATTACAAAAGGGCTGCCTGAAAATGAATTAAAATCTATGGCTGCGATGCCTTCCACACCGCAGCCATAGATCGCAGTTCATTTCCAGACAGCCCCTTTTTGTTTATTCCAGTACTAACCGGACACAGCCGTACATTCCTGCATCATTCCCCAGGGACGCCAATGCGAACTTCGTATCTGCACAAGACGGAAATGCGGACTCTTTAAAATACTTCTCCACAGCCTGGACCAGGACTTCCCCTGCCTTAGATACACCGCCGCCAATGACAAATACTTCCGGATCCGCCACACAGGCAATATTGCTCAACGTCCTGCCCAGAATCCGGGCAAACTTGTCCACAATTTCCCCTGCAAGCTTATCCTTCTCCTTGTATGCATCAAACACTGTCTTGGCAGAAATTTCCTCTGCGCTGTCCAATAAGGAGCTCCCATGCTCCCCTGCAAGCGCTTCCCTTGCCAGACGGGCAATCCCTGTTGCAGAACAATATTGCTCCAGGCAGCCCTTCCTGCCGCAATTACAAGGAAGGCTTTCGTGGGGATTTACCGTAATGTGGCCAATCTCCCCGCCTGCACCGTGAGCTCCTGAAACAATTTTTTCATCAATAATAATTCCGCCTCCTACGCCAGTGCCAAGGGTAACCATAACAAGGCTCTTACAGCCTTTACCGCCTCCCTGCCACATTTCCCCAAGAGCAGCTACATTAGCGTCATTTCCAGCTTTTACCGGAATTCCTGCCATCAGCTCTCCCATCTTCTCTGGTATGTTCATGTTCTTCCATCCAAGGTTCACGCACAACGGTACGCTTCCGTCCGGCTGCACCGGCCCAGGAAGGCCTATGCCAATCCCTTCCAGCTCCTCTTTTCCAATCTTTCGCTCTGCCATCTTCCCCTGAAGGGAGGATGCAATGTCAGGAAGGATATTTTTTCCCCCCTCACAAGTGTCTGTGGGGATTTCCCATTTTTCCACAAGCTGCCCTGTGGTCTCAAACAAGCCTATCTTGCAGGTAGTACCCCCAATGTCCACGCCGAAACCATATTTCTTCATCTTAACCTCTCCTTTATTTTATGTATTCTAGACAATAAAGATTGCCATATTGAATCGTCTTAAACTTCTCCTTTATTTCATGTATTCCAAACAATAAAGATTGCCATATTTCTTATCCAATTAATCATTCATCACTGTTCTTCTTTTTCCTGCCTCTTTTCTTCCTGCCTTTCTCTGGGTTGCCCTTCTCCTTCCACAAACCTTTTTCCTCCAAAAGGGATTGCAGCTTTTTCTTCGCACGCATGGAAATATGCCTGACATTATCCGGTGTCGTCCCAAGCTCTTTGGCAATCTCCTGGGTGGTCAATTGATAATAATACTGCAAGGCCAGGACTTCCCGGTAGGGCTCCTTTAACAGCCTTAATACTCCAGTGACAGCCTCCTGCAGTTCAAAATCTTCTATCAGCTGATCCGGCCCCTTCACTACCGCTTCCTCTTCCTGCATCCAGGTTTCATCCAACTCCACTTGCTCCACAATATGGCGTCTGTTGATTAAATTATAGGATTTACGCTTCACTGCGGTATTAATGTAATACCAAAGTTTATGCGGCTCACTGTTCCTAAGCTTTTCCAAATGGTTTATTAACGATAAAAACGTTTCATGCACCATATCCTCTGCATCTGGCGGGTTATGCAAAATACGATACGCGGTATAAAACATCTCTGTCCGATATTTTTCATAAATTGCTGTAAAAAATTCCCTCTCCTCGTCAGTCTCCAGCAGCAGTAAATATTGGAACATTTTTCCCCCTCCATTATCCCTTTTCTCTCTTGTAAATTTTAATCCTGCAGAACCTGCCCCCTGGCAGCCCTGCGGCATTTGCCTTCTCTTAAATTTTACACATTGTTTCCTTTGATTTCAATCCCGACACTGGCAATTTTGGGGAATGAATTCTTGGATGCCGAGAATATGACTTTTTTCCTAAAAAAAATGTCATATTTGCTTCTATCCAGCTGTTTAATGGAAAGGAGTATTTATAACATACAGAGTTTGCAGGGGGAGACTGGAAACTCACGAAAGCTGCCGCACTAAAAATGAGAAACAAGATATTGAAAAATATTACATCTTTCTTTTCATTTTTAATGCGGCAGCCTTCTCTCATTTATATTATACTTGAGTCCGCTTTCAAAAAATAGCGCTATGATTTACCACAATACCATTCCTCTAAAACTATTCATCATTATCGCATGATTCCATAATCTTTCTAACCCGATCATTTATTTCCTTTCCACCCCATCCGATCCTGATATCATTCTTTCTCCTGCTTTTTTATTTATTGCTTTTTCCTTGCCTTGACCCATATGATACTATATGCTCTTTTATTTATCAAGAGCTTTTTTTAATATTTTCCGGTACTCCGTCTCCTTTGCTGCAGCAGGTAACTCTGGATAGAACCAACTAGTATGATCCAATTTCATTAGACATATGTTTGGGCTTTACTGATGGCGAAAAGCCGCTTTAGAGGGTCTCCTCCGCCAAAGCATTGCAGAAGCAAGAACCTACATCAGGGCTAAGATGCTGCTGCTGAAATCAGAATGCAGGTCCGATAAATCTACCGCGGACAAACTTGACATCTGCTCTTCACTTGCATATATGATTTTTTGCCTTCGTCCAACATGGGCATGCGTATCATAAAAAATCCCCTCTTCCAGACATACTCTGAAAGAGGGACTTTCCACATCTTATTTCTTTTTGTCCATAAACTGGGCATCTACAAAATTCAGCTTCGACATATTCTTATAATACTGGTTCGCTATTGTAGACGTATCCTTCCTGCTTCTGACTTTTTTTCTCTCCTGGGTAAAGCGGTGTTCTACCAGGCGGCGGTTGCGGGCTTCCTCACTTTGAATCGTTACCGACTTTTCAGTAATCTCTGTAATCAGCTGCTTCATCAGCAAAATCTCTTCTTTGTGATCCTGCTTTTCTGTCTCAATGACAGCCTTCACCCTGGCATACAATTCCTCAAAGCCTTCATCCAGAAAATCAATCTGATCTACCAAATCACTCTTAAGCTTAACATTCTGCTCAAAAGCATCTGCATCTAAATCTTCCTGCTCCAAAATCTGGCGCTGCTCTTTATTTTTCTCAATAATCTCATCCAAAACCTTCCGCTTCTTTTGAAGGCTCTGAATCATGATACTCAAGTAATCATTTCCCATATTAGTTCGCCTTTGCAGTCTTATTCTGTTCCATAACTTCCTTCCAGGTATCGCGCATGGTGCGAAGATGAGTTAAGACTTCTTCCAAAATCTCCTTATCCTTTTTCAAATTCGCTTCCAAAAGACGCTCCATCAGATAATTATAAACATTTTCAAAGTCTTTCGCAACCGGATACTTATGATCCAGTGTCGACAGAAATTCAGAAATAATATTTTCAACTTTGGTTATGTTATTATGTGCTTTTTCTATATTTTTTTCTTCAATTGCGGTAATTGCAATATTGCAGAACTTAATGGCTCCTTCATAAAGCATCAATGTCAGCTCCGCTGGAGAAGCTGTTAAAATTTTGTTCCTGGCATAGGCATTATAACCTTTGTTTGCTATCACCCTGTGTCCTCCTTATCAGCCACCTAACAGTGAAGAAAGTGAATTTGTCTGAGATTGCAGTTTTGCCAACGCAGTCTCCATTGCTGAGAATTTCTTATAGTAGTAATCTTCCATATCCTTCAATTTATCTTCCCACTTTTTGATGGTCTTTGTATATTCATCATATTCTGACTTCATTTGTTTGTCATTGTAAACTTTATAGACACTGCTCAATGTAGTCGTTCCCATCTTCTCATGAAGATTGTCGTAAACGCTGGTTGCAAGCTGGGTGAAGAAGCTTCCGACTGCATCAGGATCTTCCTCAATCATTGCACGCAGCTTATCCTCATTGGAGGAAGAAACGGAATCGTCTGCGTCGCCGTCAATATGGTATGCATAGGATTCATTCTCAGCAGCGTTGAAATAGCCTGCTGTCTTGATGCCAAAGGATGCCAGGCTGTAGTTCTTACCGTTAATCTCAAACACCTTTGCCATATTGGAGGACATTCCGCTCATAACGCCCCTCAGGGTATCATCCCTGCGCAGAATGGAATCCTTAATCTTAGTCTCCCATTTTTCCACTTCCTTGTCAGACATGGACTCTTTCTCATCATCTGTCAGAGGTTCGTACCCCTTGGAAGTAGGCGCATTGTAGGCCTTCTCCATAGCATTCATCAATTCACTGTATTCTTTGAGGAAGCCCTTGACCATGTCATAAATGCCGTCCACATCTGTAGCTGTGGTAATGGTCATTTCTTCAGTGGTAACGCCGGTTGCCGTAATATTCAGGCCATTAATGGAAAACTTGTTGCTTTCCCCTTCAAAAACTGCCCCATTTAATTCAATTTCTGCATTCTGAGCCTTTACCTGCGAAGCAAAAGCCATACTAGAATTATCAGCAGCATCTGCCCCAGCAGCTTCATAAGCTTTCTTTGTTGCCAATCCAAGGCTGTTTGCCACGTTGAAGCTTTCCTGCCCGTCTGCATCTTTGTTTGCAACAAGCTCTACGGATTCTCCTGGATTTGCAGAACTTAGGACAAATGCGCCTGCTCCGTTATTATACTGCAGCTTCATTCCCGCTGCACTGAACGCATCTTTTAACCCCTGCACTGTCATCGTATCAGCGTCCACTGCAACTGTTTTCTCAGCCCCATTCACCATGAACTTCATGGTTCCGCTCTGAATGCCTAATCCCTTCAGCAGCGTATTATCAGCAACCTGATTGCCCATACTTGCAAATTTTCCGCTGCCGATAATGGATCCGTTGGATGCAGATGCATAATCCCCAGCAACAGCATCATAATTTTCAGCAGTTGCCAATCCAAGATTATTCAAAATATTGAAGGAAGCCTTATCTCCTTCATTAACAACAAAATTAAAATCATTGCTGGTGCCAGTATCGGAAGACTGAATGAAAAATCTCTGCTGTGTTGTGTCAAAGTTCGCGGAAACTCCCTGCTCATTCAATGCCTTGGTAAAGTCACTGACGGTCATGCCTGCCTTCACTTCCACAGACTTGGTTTCTCCGCCTACCTTAAGCTGCAGTGTCCCATCGGAGATACCCAGCTCTTCCAAGGTGGTTGTCTTCTCTATCTTCTCTCCGCTTCCCAGCTGTAACTTCTTGCCGGTAAGATACCCAGCCTTGGCAAGCTTATTGACCTTCAATGTCTGCGTTCCGTTGGTAACACTGGAAGACGCTGACACAGTTGCCTTAGTGCTGTCAGATACTGTCGTCTTTTTCTTGTTGGTAAAGTTCCCAATCCGGCGCATGTTTGACAAGGTCTTGCTGTAAAAGTTGTAAATCTTTGTATTCATGTCTTTCCATGCATCCTGTTTCCAGGAAAGCTTGGTCTGCGCCTTTGTATATTTATCCTGTTTTGTACGATATGCTGAAACCAGTTCCTGTACAATCGAATCTGTATCAAGACCTGAATTCAATCCAGAAATTCTAATTGCCACTTTTCTTCCTCCTATCCCCGTTCATCTATCATGATTCCGGCTAATTCCCATACTTTCGCTATCATATCCAAAGTTTCCTCCGGTGGAAACTCCCGGATGACTTCCTTGGTTCCTTTATCTACTACTTTAATGGTTACCCGGTTGGTTGCATCATGAATTCCAAAAATCAATTCAGAATTCTTAGCCTTCCGGTTTACTTCTTCCACTGCACGCTTTACGCCGTTCTTCTTAGCCATCTCAGCAGCATCCACTGGATTCTTCTCATCTTCTGATATTACCAGCTTCTCTGCTGACGCCGTCTCCGAATTCTTCTTCTCCGGCTTGGGCACAGAACTTTGCACAAATTCCGGCTTTACAGCTACCTCCGGCTTTACAGCCACCTCCGGCCCACTTCCCTGATAAGCCGCGGATGGTGCATTTACTTTTCGTACTTCCATAACATCACCTCCATGTGAAACCTGACCGCTGTTTTCTCCTATATATATCGGTCTTCTGGCGGAAAAAATTAAGAACCATCATTTAATTAACTAACTTTACAAAATCTCTCTTAAGGCTGCCAAGCTGTCTGTAGATGAAGCTGCTTCATTTTCCTTCTGAATCTGAAGATATACTTCCTTTCGATATACCGGAACTTCCTTGGGTGCGCTGATGCCGATTTTTACCTGATCTCCACGCAGTTCCAAAATGCTGATCTCGATATCATTATTTAAAATGATGGATTCTCCCTTTTTTCTGGTTAATGCCAGCATCCTATTCACCCGCCTTTTCTTTTTTTGCCTGCAAAATTTCATAGATTGCAAATTTTACTGGGAAATCATCTTCCACAATTACCTGCTGTGCTTTTCTCTCATCTGCATTGATTACAATGGGCGCTTTTAAATTCACACTTAGCTTGGTGATATCTTCTGTTGCTGTCACTGTTACCAGAACATAGGTATTCTCTTCGGTAAGGTTCCCCAGTTCTTTTAAGACTTCATCCTCCACCTGAGGGTTGTAATCCTCTTTTACCAGCAAAGGATCCATAACAGGAAGGGCAAATGCAGGCTCATCCAAAGACTGCAGCCAGGAAATGCCTTTGCGGACTCCATTTTCCCCATCCTCGTAAATCAATATAAATTTCTGGCAGTCGGGAAACCCGATAATTCCTTGTTCAAAAAAAATTACCTTATCCTCATTTACCTCTATCTCTCCAAATAACCTTGTTTCCATCTGCATACCTTTCCTCCCTTACAGATAATTCAATAACGTCTGCCCATTTGCCTTAGCAGATGCCTGCAGGGACGCCTGATATGCATTATAGGCTGCTGTATACTCAATGATAATATCAGACAATTCCATATCTTCATTTCTGGATTTTAACTTCTCAAAGGTGGCCTGCTGATTGGACATCCGGTTTTCCGTAAGCTTCAGACGGCTTTCACGGCTTCCCAAATCTGTTCTGGCAAGCTTCACCCGGTCCATGTGTCCCTGGAACTTGGTAATTCCCCTTGCATAGACCTTCTGCATATTGTCATCTGCATAGGAAGCCTCCTTCTCTGCAGCCTCCAGCCATTCCTTTAATTTTGCCTGGGATTCTTCATCGGAATACTGCTGCTCCTCCTGCATGGCCTTCAGCTTATCCACTTTATCATGGGCGGCAATTGCTGCCTGGACTGCGTTGGTCAGTTCATCCACGTCACGGCCGATATCTGCATCCAGCACGTCTTTCGCCTGGGTGTTTACAACCAGCTCCTGATTAAATGCAACGGTATATTTGATTTCCTGGTTCTCTTTTACGTATGTAACGGGATTGTCCCCATCTGTAATGTTCTTGCAGTTGAAATAATGCTCCGGCCTTACTTCGCCTTCTGCGAAGCCTTGTTTTTGGTAGGTGATGCTCAATTGAAGCTTTTGACCGCCGATATAAGTGGCAGCCTCCTCACCAAATACCAATTCTCCTGTCTCCTTAAAATATTTCACTTCATTCGGAGCAATCCGATATCCGCTGGCTGCCCAATCATCATACGCTTGAGTAGTGTTTACGCTAATAGCATCCCTATTGCCATTTATCGTATATTGTGTGCCATTCAACCGCCTTAAATTACCATTTCCATCAACATATTGCAAATCGTTTTGAGTTATATCCCCCAACGCTTCATAAGATAATCGGATCCTATGAATCACATGCTCCTGGGGCATATCCTCAATCTCCACACCCTCAAGAACTTCCTCTCTTGTATCTGGCACGGTTACATTATTACTGTAGAATCTCTTTTCCTCAATGTCCTTGTAGGAGAGAGGTTCCGTAATCTCATACTTGACTGTCTGGTCATCCTTCAAAAATGTAAGCTGGCTGTTGGTCTTATAGCCTGTAAATACACTTCTTCCTGCACAGTCTGTATTACCTTCCGCATAAATCTGTTTCCGCAGGGACTGAAGGTCTTTCAGGATAGCCGCACGGTCTTCCTGGGTCTTTACATCTGTGGAGCCATCCACGCATTTTGTATAAATATTCTCTAAAAGCTTTTCCATATTATTGAGAGCGCCCTCTGTAATCTCCAGCCAGGACTGGGCGTCCGGAATATTCCTCTCATAATACTGGTTCAACTCGCTCAGGTTACTTCTCAAACGAAGGGCACGGACAGCAATAATCGGGTCGTCCGAAGGCCGGATAATCTTCTTCTGGGTTGTCATCTGAGTATTCAGCGTATCCACATTGACCTTGTTATGATTCATATTGGTCATGCTGTTTCTGCTAATCATGCTATTGGTTACTCGCATCATATCTATCTAACCCTCCTTATACACCGGTTTCCAAAATCAAACGGTTATACATCTCTGTCATAGTCTGAATCATTCTGGATGCCAGATTGTAAGCATTCTGGAATTTCAGCATATCCAGCGCTTCCTCATCCTCATCCACTCCGGAAATTGACATTCTTCTCTGGACAATGGTTTCCCCGATATTTTCATAATTTTTCAGGAAGAGTGTTGCCTTTTCCGTATCCACAGTATTGTCGCTAATCAGGCACTTTAAGAACTGATCTGCTCCTGTCCCCCGGAACATGGGAATGTCACTCTTCAATTCAAGCATCTTCTCCACAATATCTTGTTTTGCCACGCTATCCGGCACATCCGGCGCATTCATGGTCACTAAGAGCCTGGGATCCTGCTCCAGCTCGTACGCCACCTTTATATTTGCCGCCGTCAGCAGGTAATAGGTATTATTCTTGGAGGACATACTGTCTGTCCCGTTATAATCTGCAAAATTATATTCTTTTCCATCTGAAATATTCTCTGCCACAAAGAAGGACAGCCCTGCATCACCGTTGATATCAACGCCTGACTTGTGTATTTCATTAAACTGCTTTGCAAATTCCCGCAGAAAGCTATTGCACTGTGCCTGATAATAAGGAATCCCCATAGCATCCACGTCTGTTCCAATAATAACGCTCCGCTCCTGCAGGGCATCCCGTTCCTCTGTAGACAATGTTGTTTTTAATTGGAATTTGTAAGTCTGCGTCTCTGCATCATAAGAAAACCCAGAATAAGCAAAATCCCGGTTATTGATGGTAATCACACCTTCTGAATCCATGGTCATCTGATTGATACTGGTCATACTGGGATTCTTAATGGTTACAATATCCCCGCCGTTTCCACTTTCAAAGGACTTCACCCTTCCCTTAAATGCCTCATTGTTATTCCCGTCGCGGATATCAAACAAGCCTTTCAGCCTTCCTGTACATGTCCGGCCTGCCGCGTTAAACTGAACATCATTCCGCGTCCAGTAAATATCATACAAGCCTTCTGCATCTGAGCTATTTACTTTTTCCTCCCTTGCCCTGCACTCCAAGGTGTTATATTCGAAATTCTCCACCAATGTCTGCCCATTGATTTTTAATATATAATTGGTGCCGCCAGTGTACATATCCGGGTAATTGCTGTTGCTCACTTTAGATTCGGTCACTTCCACAGGCACAACCTCTGAAAGCTGATCCACCAGCAATGCACGCTGGTCACGGAGCTCATTGGCATTGGTTCCCTGCTGCTCTATGATATTAATCTGACGGTTCAGCAATGCAATTTTCTGTCCAATCGCATTAATCTGCTCCACCTGGGTATGGATTTCCTGGTTGAAATCCTCCTGGATCCGAATCAGCCCCGCATTCATGCTGGTAAAAAAATTCGTAAAATTCTGGCATTTACTGATAAAGGCCTTCCTGGTCTCCAGGCTCTCCGGCGTATTTTTCAAATCCTGCATAGCAGCAAACATTTCATTCATAATTGTCTGGAACCCTTTGGCAGAATCATCATCAATCAAAAATTCCTCAATCTGCTGCATTCCATATAATTGAGCGTCATACATTCCGATTCTGGCACTGTTCTCCCAATATTTTACATCATAATAGAAATCACGTTTCTGTATAATCTCCGTGGTGCTGACTCCGCTTCCTGCCATCCCATAACGCTGATTGGTCCGAAGAGCTTCTGACGCTATGCGGACGGCCTCCTGCCTGGTATAGCCCTTGGTATTTACATTGGAAATATTATTAGCAACCGTATTGGTGGCTACATGAAAAGAATTTAACGCGGAACCCGCTATCGTTAACCCAAAAAAAGTTGATGGCATATTTTTCCTCCTGCTACAGTCTGGTTACAAGGTGCTCTAACATTTCATTGATTACATTGATAAACCGGCTGGACGCATTGTAAGCGCTCTGGTACTTGATCATATTCTGCAGCTCTTCATCGGAAGAAACCCCAAACACCTGCTGCCGGTTATTTTCAATGGCAGCCACTTCCCCTTCCAGGTCTTCCGCCATTCCCTTAAACACATTGCCCTTTGTGCCGATTCCGTCTATCATCCTCTGATAATATTCCTTGAAATCACATTTGTTGTTATCATTGGGGTTAACCGTATACTTCTTTATCTTCCAACAGTCCGCAAGCCGTTTCGCCGCTTCCATATCCGGTTCCCCGTTTTTCGTCAGCAGAGGCAGTCCGCACTCTAACTCCAGCAGATCCGGGTTCACAGTGACATTCTGAATGGTGTACATTTTCTCCGTATCCGGGGAATCTTCTTCATTGTATACATAATAAATGGTTCCGTCATTGGCAGCCACTTCCTTATACCGGTCCCAGCCCCTTCTGACAAACAATTCTCTTCCTGGCTTCTCTCCGTCCTGGCTGACACAGGCATTTTCTTCATCCCATACCCGGACGTTATTGTATGGCGTACCGTCTGCGCCTGTAAAGCTTGTTACAGTAGTAGGGCTTAATATATCGTTAATCGCTGTTATGATTTCGTGGACATACTGGTCAAATTCTGCTTCTGCGGAAAGCATCACGGACATTCCGGCGTCATCATTATATTTGTCCGCAGAAACCCCGGTAACATCCCGGTAATTGGCTACCCTGTCCCCCCTGGAAAGCACCAGGGCTTTCAGTTCTCCAATATCCGACGTCAATTCTGGGGCAATATCCACACTGAAATCAAACATCGGGGTATATTCCCCTCTTGCCATATTAGACAACTGAGGCCAGATAGGCGTAACAAATCCTGTGACTTCATCTACGACTGTGCCAACCTCAAATACGTGCACTTCATCCAGAAAGCTTACATTTTCTAACCGGACATGGACTGCCCCGTTGCCGTCTTCCCGGAACTCAACCTTCGCCAGGGAAGAAAGCTCATCCAGTGCATTATCCCGCTCATCCCGCAGCGTCATAGCTGTCTCCACACCGCCGGATTCTATCTTCATAATCTGCTTGTTCAGATCCTGGATTAGATGCCCCAGCTCATTGATGCGCTCCACGCCTTCCTTCACCTTAATATTAATCCTGCTCTGGTAATCCTTCATATTATTGTAAATCCCCTGAGCCCTCTCAATAAACAAGGTTGCTTTCTGAACCACCAGATTCTGGTTGATTTCCAGCTCCGGCCCTTTTTTCAATTCTTCAAAAGAATCCCAAAAATCCTCCAGGCTCTGCTGGAACTGCACTCCTTCCAGCTCCTGGAACATGTTCTCTACATCCTGGACTGCCAGGTAATTAGTCTCATAAAAAGACTGCCGGCCGTTCTCTGTGCGGTAGTATTTATCTAAAAAATAATCTCTGGTATGTATCACATCAGCAATCGCAAGCCCTAACCCTGCCTGCTGTTTACTGATGGCTGCATTTTTAAAGGTTACATAATCCCTGTCTGCAAATAATACCTGCTGCCTGACATAGCCTTTGGTATCTGCATTTGCAAGGTTATTCGCTGTGGTATTCAGTGCATTCTGGCTGTTCTGCAGCCCGGACGCCCCTATATACAAGCTTCCCATTCCATTTGCCATTTTGCTTTCTCCTTCTATCTTAGCGTCCTTGCTGATTGTGCCTTCCCTGCTATTATATGACTCCTCGCATCCCCATTGTTACTGCTTTGCGTCAAATCCGCTGTTTCCCAATAAATCGCCTGTATTGTTAGCCCGCTTATCGTAATTGGCGGTTGTAGGCGCCTGCCGCATGCTCTTAAATAAAGTAAGGTCAAACTCTGCCATCTCCAGGGCATGTTTCAGCAGCGTCTCATTCTGGGTATTAATGTCAGCCATCTTCCCCAGCGTATCATGCAGCTTCTCCTTTAACTCCCTAAGCTGCTGCTGCTCTTTTGGCTGTTTATTTAAAAAGGCTATCATATTAGTAACCGTCAGTTCCTCTGGCTTCTTACTAAGTACGATAGACATATCATTGACAACTTCTTCTCTTTTCTTTTCTAAATTCTTGAGGATACTCGTTATCTCCTGTTCCCGATTGGTTATCTCCTCAAGAGCGGGGATATTTCCGTCAATTATGATCTGTCTCTTTTCCCGGGACAATTCCGTAAGGCGTTCATATTCCCCGTTCTCTTTCTCCAATACATCCATAAAATCTTCCATTAAACTGGCCACGTGAAAACCTCATTTCTAAAAATATGCTTCATATTTCTCTATCAATTTGGCTGCAAAATCTCCTGTTTCCACCTTGTAATTCCCGGATGCGATACTGCTCTTTAAAGCAGCAACCTTATCTTTCCTGATATCAGATGCTTCCGCCACAGCCTGCTTGGCAACCTGATAATCCCTGCCAGCCTGTGAAATCTCCAGCTTATCTTTCCTGCCAGCGTTTTCGCTGTTCTTCAATCTGGAAGCTCTATTGCTGCTGAACACCTGGCTGACCTGATTGTATGCTTCTATACGCATAAAGGCATCTCCTTTCTCCCTGATTCTTTGTATGTTATTAGTATTGCCTTTGATTGATTTATTATCTAATTTATTTATCGGTTGTTTAAATAGAAACTTTAGGAAATATTGGGAAAGAATCTTTCCTGGAAAAATTAAGTCCTAAATATGAAGCCATAAAGCATACAGCAAAAGCAGGGAAAGAGAAGAGAGAGGATAAGTTTTTCGTAATGAATCTTCGTAAGTATTTGGCATTGGGCGATGAACAAGAATCTTCATAAAATGTCTGACATGTTGCAAAAAGCACTGCCACATCTACCTTCTTCCCGTAAATGCACAGTGCTTTTTACCTTTTATTCTGAATCCATACTCTTTTTCTTCTTACTAATCACCAGGTAACCTCCTGCAAAGAACACACCCAGGCATAATACATATCTGGCATCGAATGCAACGCCTGTCTTAGGGGTTCCGCTGCCTACCTGTGCAGTACCCATATTCCTGGAAACAGAAGTCCTTGTTCCTGCATTGGCTCCGCCGCTGCCGCCGGTTCCAGTCTGTGTGGTGCCCCCGTTGGCATTGGTTCCGCCGCTGCCGCCAGTACCGCCATTCCCATCGGCTCCAGGAGTCGGCGTTCCATCTCCTGGCTTAGGCGTCCCTGTAGGCTTAGGCGTTGGAGTCTCGCTGGGGTCAGGAGTTGGCGTTGCGGTAGGGGTAGGTGTTGGATCTTCCCCAAGTGTACCAATACTCTCAAAAATATATCCATTCTCATCTGCAAACCGTTCTGCCTGTGAGCCAGTATAACCACGGATTACATCTGGCGTCCATGCTGATTGGGAGCCAATGGAAGTTGTGGTGGGCGGAATCGTAACCGCTTTAATTCCGCTTCCTGTAAACGCATCCACTTCAATCGTTGTAACAGAGGATGGAATATCCAGGCTGTATACATATGGACTGTTGCTGAAAGCAGCGGATGCAATAGACGTCATGTTGTCTGGCAGTGTCAATTGTGATTTCCCAACCGGGCAATATAAAAGCTGTGACAAACCTGCATCATACACTGCACCGTCCGAGGAAGCATAACTGCCATTCCCGCCTTCAATATTTACTTCTGCCAAATTGCTGCAGCCATCAAAAGCACTGAAATCTATGGATGAAACAGAGGCTGGAATGCTGATGCTTCCCAATCCGCTGCAGTTTCCAAAAGCCTGGGAGCCGATGCTTCCCACGGAACCTGGAATGCTGATGCTTCCAAGGCTTCCGCAGCCATACAAGGTCAATTCCGGGATAGAAGACATCCCGCCGGAAAGGCTTACCGAAGCCAGACCGCTGCAGCCTGCCAAAACGCCGCTTCCCATAGAAGTCACAGAAGAAGGAATCGTAATATCTGATAACGCAACGCAGTTATTAAAAGCGCTGCTGCCAATCTCTGTCACGGAACCTGGAATGCTGATGCCTCCAAGGCTTCCGCAGCCATTAAATGCCTGGGCTCCAATCGAGGTCACACCTTCCGGGATATTTACAGATCCAAGGCTGCTGCAGCCATCAAAAGTCTCTGGGCCAATGGCTGTCAAACCTGCTGGGAGCTCTACGTATCCAAGAGCGGAACATCCATAAAAAGCGCCGCCCCCAAGGCTAACCGGTCCTGCGAATACCGCGTTTCCCAAACCTGTACATCCAGAAAATGCATAGCTTCCCACGCTGGTAACATTTGCAGGGATGGTCACGCTGGATATGGCTGTATTGCCGGCAAAAGCATAGTCTGCAATTGCCGTAGCCGAAGCAGGTATGGTAACATCACCGCCTGGCCCGGTATAACCAGTAATTGTGCTTCCTTCCATAATAAATGCGCTGACATCTTCCGCTGCCATTGCCGATATTGCCGGGCACAAAGCGAAGGTCAGAGCCAGTATCAATATCGCATTGAAACATCTGCCAAAAATTTTTTTCATTCTCTTGTCCTCCTTGAAAATTGGTGTATGTGCCGTTAGGGTGAGCACTTCTTAGCCACCAAAAATAGCCTTCCGTCTTCTGTATAATTATTACAGGTTGAAAGTGTCAATAATCTATCTCCATACGAGACATTGATATCCTCGCCCATAACATTCATTCCCTTTATATTTTCCAGGTAGCGGTTAAAGTTCTCCTCATTTCCCGCATTGACAAAATCATAATACCGGAATCCTTCTTCGCCTTCCTGCGATACCTTTGACAAACATACTGCTACCACTTCATACTGTGCTTTCTCATATATTGTATTAAATGTAATGGTCTTATGTTCTGCTAAAAACGCCTCATCCAGATAATTCTTCAATTCTCCAAACATCATTCCGCTCTTCATGTTATGACCATATACAATTAAATTATCGTCCTGCTCTTCAAAATCATTTCTGGAATCCATGAAAATTGAGCCGTTGATATCTTCCTCCCCATTAAAGTTGTGGGTCAGATAAAAATCACTGCTCTCCGGCACTGCCTGCACAACCGGATAATCAATTCCTGTTCCTGGTATGGTAATCCAGCCGGAAAAATCAGAATTCTCCTGATATAATTGCTGGTATTCCGGCAGAACCTGCGGCCCTTGGGGCCGCTCCACCGTCTCCTGCGCCAATTCAGCTCCATATACATTGTTTTCCACTGTTCCTGTCTGTGCCAGCACAGGCTCTTCTGCTTCCTCTTCCCCATTTAACGCTTCCATAAACCGGGCAGAAAGCCAATCGGACGCTACAGAAATCTCCTGCTCATCCTTGATTCTCTCCAATTCCCTGATTTTCTGCTGGTCATGATATTCACTTCCCAGGAAAACCAGAAAACATATGACTGCTCCCGTCATACAGATTGCCCCTATTACCTGGCCAGGCGAGAGCTGCTTTAGCTTGCGGGCCACCCGCTCCGTGAAGGTAGTTCTGGAAATGGCCTTATAGTCCTCTGCCACCATATCGGAAAGGTAGAGGAGATAATCATCCCCAATCGCGCTTTTAAATATGATCTTCCCTTCCCGAATCAGTGAATAGAGCCTCTGAGCCACTCCAGTTTCATTGATATCCATTTTCTTGGAAATATATCTGATTTTTTCTATATCGTCCAATGCTTCCTGGTATTCTTCATAGGACTCAAACTGAAATTTTCCAATGCAATATACTCTGCCCATGATATCAACTCCTATCCTTCCCTGATTATTTCTTTGCTTTTACTGACTTCACAGCAGAATAGCTGCTGTAATAATTCTTCTTGCTGATCTTCTTGCATACGCGGATCTTGTAATAATACTTCTTTCCGCCTGTTGCCTTTTTATCAGTATACGACGTTTTCTTCGTTGTTGCAATCTTTTTATACTTTCCTTTTTTGCTGGTGCTCCGGTAAACCACATACTGGGTAGCTCCCGACACCTTTTTCCACTTCACCGCCACCTGTTTCGCCTTCTTGGAGGTTAAGCTTGTAATCTTGGTGGAATTAGGCGCTGTGGCTGTCTTCACACTTGTGAAGGGGCCATAATAATACTGTCCATCCTTATTCACATATGCACGTACCCGGAAGACTGCGGCGGTTCCTGCCTTTAGCTTCTTAACCGTACCCTGTGTTGTGGAGGCCTTGCTTACCCTTACCGCACGCCTGTTTTTGGAATTATAAATCTCATATCCAGTTACAACACTGTTTTTCGTCCAGCTAATGGTAACCGTCTTATTTGTACACTTCGAGAACTTAACGCCCGTCAATGACGGAACAGAAATCCTGTAGTTCACAGTCTGGGTTCCAGTAAAGTTTCCTTCTCCTTTTACAATCACGCTTGCCATTCCTGGGGTAGCACTGTTTACATAGACTAACGTATAGTCTTTGCCATTCTCCAGGGTTTTGTCTCCGCTCGTAACAGTTACCGGCGGATTCTGTTCCTGGCCGTTATAAATCCGGTCACTGACCTGGCTTACCTTTGCCCGGCCAAGCTGCTGGGGAGTAATCTTAAAGCTTGTGGATGTGCTTCCAGTGTATTTTCCAATTCCCTTAATGACAATGACAGCAGTTCCTGCATTTACATTTTCTGAATAAGTAACCTCATAGTCTACACCGTTCTTCAATAGATTTCCATCATCCTCTACCCGGACTGGCGGTGCAATGGCTGCTCCTGTATAGGTGTAGGACGCTGCCACGCCTCGGATGGATGTTTCGGATGACAGTTCCCTTGCAATGTCAAAGTTCACCGTTCTCTTTCCTACATACCATGGTTCAATTCCTTCAATGGTAATGGTGGCTGTTCCGCGGTCCACATTGTTGCTGTAAGTAACTCTGTAATCCGTATCCAATACCAGTCTCTGTCCTCCAAGGCTTACCGTTGGCAATGGAGTCACCGCACTTCCGGTGTAATCCTGGGTAGGAATCGGTGCAATGGTTACCTTACTCATATCTGCATGAATCTCAAATTCCGTTTCAAGCTTCCCAGCATAATTATTGATACCTGTAATGATGGCCTTCGCCTTTCCAGGCATAACATTTTTGTCATAAGAAACCGTATAATCTCTGCCTGCGATCAATTCCACTGGCTTGCCTGGCTCTTCTTCCCCCTCACGTATTGCTGGCTGCACAGAGGGACTAAATGTAAGCGTTGCCTTCGGTGTCAGAGGACTGCCTGTGTATTGCTGAACTCCTATGCTGTTTAGCGATATGCCGGAAGCGATTGTGCCGTCCTCGTTGCTGATGCTCTTTGGCAGAATCACAAAAGCGGCTGTGGCTGTCCCCTCAAATGGGTATTTTCCAGTTACTGTTACTGTTGCGGTTCCGGCTTTCAAGTTATCCTTATAGGTAACATCATAGTCTGCTTCCGTCAAAGGAACAGATGTTTCAACTCCTTCTGCCAAAAGACTTACCTTTATTTCCGGCATGATTGGCTGGTTGTTAAAGTTTTGGTCTGGAATCTCTTCTATCTGCAGGACACCATTCGGAGGAATGATTCGGAACTCTACTTTTCTGCGGATTCCTTTATAGTTGCCCTGCCCTTCAATATCCACAGTTCCTGTCTCTGCAATACCTGCATGGCTGGACTGGCTTCCTTCCACAATTTTATAATCTGTCTCTGGTTTTAACGTTACACCTGGCAAAACTCCTGCATCTTTAACCGTAATCTTCGGATCTACTGGATTTCCGCTATTATACAAAGCTGCCCCACTGGTCGTAATCCCATCACTATTGATGTCTCTTGGTTCAATGTCAAAATGTATGGAATGTTCACCGCCGTAACCTCCTTTACCCTTAAAGGTGATCGTAGGAAGGTCCGTTTCTGCAGTATCTGCAAGAGGAACATTCACATTATTCGTATAATCAACATCATAATCCTTCTCAGGATCAAGGACGACCGTCTTGCCCTGTTCATCTTTATAAGATACTTTCACCGCTGGCCTTAATGGAGAGCCATTGTAAGACACCTCCTCTACCTCGTAGGTAAGACCTAACATCTGCCTGAGAACAATGTTGAATTCGACTTTTAAGGTTCCGGTGTAATTGCTTCCATCTACTGCTTTAAGATAAAGATACGAAGAACCCTCCGTTTCCCGTGGTCCAACATTATTCTCCCATCTGTCAATAACATAATCCTTGCCCAATTTCATGAGCCGGTTCTGCTGATATGGATCATATACTGGCTTCGGCGGTTCGTCTGTTCCATCTGGCTCCTCTGGCTCCTCTGGCTCTGTTACCTCCGTATTCTCAATGTCTTTGGCATTATTATTATATACCTCAAAGTCTGGTTTCTGTTCCTTGCCATTGAAGATGTATGGGTTCTCAATACCTGGATAATCCGCGCAATTCAAAAACCTCACTACAATTCCCTTATCATTCAAATCCTTTGGAACAATCTTGTACTCCCTCGTAACAACTCCAGTATAATAGCCAATCCCTTTTACAACAATCGTCGCCGTTTCGCCGTCCTTTGTAACATTCACATTATTCGTGCTGAATTTTGTCTCACCATATTGGGAACAATTCTGTTGTGTCAAAATTACAAAGTCTTTATCTTTCTCCAATATATATGGCTCACCATTTTCATTTTCTCCGGAAAGCACTCCTGAAATATCATTAAACTGCAAATCTGGATATGTTACCGGAATGTCATAAGGAACGTTGGGATCATACTCCAGCTCCATATACCGCTCAAGCCCTGTAAGGGAAACATCCCTGTCTACCTCTTCAATGCTTGCCTTAATCTTAAAATACTTTTCATAGGGCTTCCCTTCTTCTCCCAGGTAATTGCTTTTCATCGGCGTATCAACAAAAATAATTGCCTTTCCAATCTTTGTATTATCCTTATATCGAATCGTATAGTCTCTTCCTTCTTCTAAGGTTGTTGTGACCCCTCCTTTACTCCATCTAATAATTAATCCGTTCTTTCCAGGAACTTCCTCGTCTGCTTCATTTTTCTTTGGGAACGTTATTGGGCTTCTGTTATAATTACACTCCCATTCTCCATCTACCAATTTGAAAAGGTCTATTCTCTCATTCTCAATAGAAGGGCTGGTATCAATCGTCTCTTTGCTGATGACTCTTGGATTAATCTGAAATTTCCCAGAAAACTGTCCGCAGTAGTTGCCATCATATAAATCCTTATCATCTACCCTGATTGTTCTGGCAGTCACTGTATATTCGGGTAATACCCGTTTGCTCTCGTCGTCCGGTTCAGTTTCCTCACTATCTGTCCAAACATCTATGTTATTCTTCGCTGTTATGATATAATCCGGTGTTCCCGTGAGGCTTTCCCCTTCTTTTAAGATCTGCATAGTAAGCGGTATTGTCTTACATGACAATTGTAATTCTGGAATGATTTCATCACCATTGTATTCGTAACCTTCTTCTACCAAACCTGAAAGTTCTAAGTCTGTTCCCTCTCCATATTCGCTGATATCCCGCTGGAAAATTTTGAAGGTTTTTGGGCTGTTCTCGTTATTCCCACTGCCAAGCCCTGTATGTTTGCCACCCTCCAATTTTTCACGGACAATGACTTGCCCGCCTGCATTTGGTCCCGGATTAAGGGCAGATTCTGCTTCTTTTCCTTCTATTGGATGAGTCGCTTTTTCATTATTTCTAAACTCCAGTTGGTAATCATCACCCTCCGCAAAAGTTGTGATATCTTCCTGTCCATCTACCATATGGGTGTAAGTTACTGTAACTTCTGTCTTATTGGCAGGTTCTTTGCCCGTTGCTGGCGTAAAGGTGCAGTCTTTTGCTTCTATCTTTGTATGTGTCCCGCCTAAATCTCCTAGAATTTTGAATTCTCTTTTAATCTCGCCTTCAAAATTTCCTTTTCCTTTGATTGTATAGGTCGCAGTGCCAAGCGTCTTATTATTTGCATACTCAACCGTATAGTCTTGGCCATATACTAATGTTTTCTTATCATATGTAGTAGTATCGCCCTGAATCCCAACTGGTACGTATGTCACCTGCAAATCTTTCCAAACTACTTCATCCCCAGAATGGCTCACTCCAAGCTCATGTTCATGTTTGCCTGTGGTTTCTGTTCCTCCCATCTCCGCCAACTGGTCTTTCTTGTGTGCATCACCAGATGTAATGTCGCCAGCAAACTTAATATCATCTAATATCACTTCATCATCAACATTTTCAATCTTTATGTTTGAATAAGCAGCACTGATATCATATGGCTCTACTGTATATTGCTCATCCTTGAACCCTTCATAATTATTTCCTGCTCCGTTTATTCTAACACCGTAGGTTCCAATCTGAAATGGCTGATCCAAATCTGTGATCTCTACCCCATTTTTATAATAACTTAATGTATAATCGTTTCCAAGAATCACAGGCCTTTCATTATGGGTAATTGTGGGCTTTGGCATGATTGGGAGACCAGAATAAATATAAGGGGATTGAATGTCTCCCACTAAATATTTGTGCACTGTCTCCAAATTATCTTTTTCTGTGGTCAGGTTCAGCTTAATAACATTAAAATAACGGTCGCCTTCTCCGTAAAAATCACCCTTTCCTGTAATTGTTGCCATTTTGTTGTCTCCTACTGTTGTAGGATTGGTAGCCTGATCCTTATTTTTAACTGTAAAATCATCCTCATCCAGCTCCAAAACCTCACCATTCTCCAGCCTGAAAGTAACTTTTACATCTTTGGGATCAAGTATCATAGCATTGTAAATCTGGTCTGGTATTGTAACTTTTGTTCTACCGCCAGATGCATTCATATCCCCTAAATTGCCCTTGATACGAAATTGCAGTGTTTTCGTTCCTTTGAAATTATTTCCAATACCATCTATTCTTACATCAACCGTTCCAATCCTGACATTCTGCGTCGTGTCATAAGTAACTGTATAATCCTTACCCTCAGTCATTGAAACTTCTTTCTTGTTCTCGCCTACATCCACAAGCTTTAAGACGAGATTCTGCAGTTCTTTTGCCGTTCCATCATAAGGATAATATATATCCTCTAATTTGTCCTTAATCAAATCATACTTTTGCCCTGGCACAATGCCATCTGCTTTTGCACTTAAATTTGTCACTGTATCAATATCACATTGCAGTATATTGAATGGAAATGTAGCTGTGCCCTCGTAATTTGTTTTTCCGTTAATGATAATGGTTCCTGCGCCTGTACCAGCTTCTGTATTCTGGCCATATGTTATCTCATAATCATTTCCCGGTGACAATACACCATTTGTTGCATGGGTAACCTTTAAAACCGTTGGTTTAATGGTATCGCCTGTATAAGTCTGATCCGGAATGGGGCCTATTGACACAATATCCGTGTTAATGGTCTGTTTTTTAATTGTAAAGTGCCTTACAATATCTCCTCTGTAGTTCCCTGTGCCGCTAATCGTCATAGTTATTGTTCCATTCGCGACATTCTTATGTTCCTCTGTTCCCTGTGAATTCTTATAAGCTACCGTGTAATCATTCTTTCCTAATTTTTCTGTAACAATTGTTCCATCTCCCTGTCTATGATCCACAACAATCTGCACCTCTGGTTCTATATCTGAACCAGTATAAGTGTGTTCGACATTATCTTGGGGCTCATTTACTACAGCATTTCCGCTTCCGCTTGATTTCTCAATAATTTCTAGCGGCTGAATCTCAAATTCCCGTTCTGCTGTATCTTTAAAATTTCCTTTCCCTGTTACTTTTACCTTAGCCATGCTAGACGTACTTGTTGCATTTGTAGCATTCTCCCAAGTCAATGTATAATCTGTATCATTTGTCAAAGCTACCCCATTAAATCGTACCGTTGGAAGCGGATGATGTGGACTTCCGTTATAAACTAATGGAGTGCCGCTATTTACAGTAATTTGAATCGATGGATTTAGCAAAGACATCTGTGCTACCGTTATCGTCTTTTCTACAGAACCAGGTCTCAGTTTCCCATCACTCGTCGGTGATATCACGATTGTATAAGTTCCAGCTCCTTTTCCTGTCTCAGAGGAATTTTTTCGTTTGACCTCATAATCAACTCCCTGAACATATTCCACACCATCTCCTACGGTAATATGTTTATTGGAAGCATTCTCCACCTCTGCCAGCCACTCTGTCTTGCCATCATATTCAAACTCCTTAATTGTTATCGGAAGTTTTGACAAAGAAGGTGCGACAATATAGAACGGCACGTCTCTCAATTCACCTCTATATCCAGAATCATCTTTCGCTGTAATATCCGCATACCACTCAATTCTTCCATTGCTATCAGGTTCTTCATTCTCCCATCCAGACTGCACTAGCACTTCGATTTTTTCTGAAGTCTTTTTATTTTTAACTTCTTCCCTCGCGCCGGAATCAACAAACTCAACTCCAGTGTCAGGATCATCCACGTCAATTTCCAGCTTCCCGCTTTTTCCCGGATAAGATTGATCCTTGATATTAATCTTTATAGTTGGCTCATTCAGATATTTTGAAATCATAAACTCCTGTTCTGCTGTTGTTATACCTGCATATTTACCGTTCACTGCACGAGCCTTTACTGCAATAACGCCAGCAGAAGTAAGGTCAGTCGAATCATATTCCAGCACAAAATCATCCGCATTTAACTTCTTACTGTCACCTTCATAGCTTACCTCTACATCTCTTGCCTTATCAAGTTCTCTCCTGCTCCCATTGTAATCCACCCGAGGACGATTAGCAGTATTCGAATCTCCGTCCCTCAAAAGTTCTGTACGCGAAGCACCAGGATCATCTTTAGTTTTTAATTTAATTGTCAGCTTACTCGCATCCAGCATCTCAATTGTAAATGGAATCTCTTTCGTTCCAGTATAATTTCCCTTTCCAGTCACGATTATTTTAGCTGACACAGGTGTACCACTTGCTTCAATTTTATTATTTTCATGTACAAATGTGTAATCCGTATTATTTGTCAGAGATAAATACTGTCCTGGCGCATACTCATACGTCAATACCGGTGATGGCGCAGGTTCAGCAGCCGCCGTTACATAAATAACATTATTTACACCTATATCTGCAGCATGCGCATTCTTAATATCAAGCCGCGCAATCTCAAACCGTCCTGTCGCAGTACCATCTACATTTCCGCTGCCAGTTACAGTTACACTGCCTGCACTCGATCCAGCCGCTACATTTGATCCATATCCTGTAATATCATAAGAACCCATTGCTTCTGTCAGCTCTACTTCCGGATTATCCCTGTATTCACCGCTTTCATCGTACTTTTGCACAGATACGGTAATATCCTCTTTTTGCGGTTCTATCTTACTGCCATTATAACTATAAGTCGTATTCACTGTTACCTTTGCAATATGATATCGATCTTCTCCTTCTGCATGAACTACAAAGCCAGACCAGTCTACCATCCCGGCTATCATGCACAAGCTTAACAGTAACGCCATAACCCTTTTCCCAATATCCTTATGCATCATCCATTCCTCCTTACTTCTTCATCTCTCACGCATAATTCTTCTTCCATCTATATTAAATCTATATACATATATTATTAATTTTCTTCGGCAGATTTGCCTGTATCTTTAATACCCTTCACCATTTTTTCATGATTTTCCTGAATATGGAAAAGATACGAAGAACCATATCCGGGACAGCTTTATCTTTTGTAAAAGTTGGTCGAACCGTACTTTAACTGTCCCGGATATAGAACTCCGCTTAAGAATTATAACACATTTTTCCTAAGAATGCTATTTTTTTACGAATTTCTTTCGGGAAATTTTTGATATTCCTGGAAATATTTTATGAGGCCTATGTTTTTGGTGCTAATTTCCTTAAAATCCATGTAATGACAGAACCTAAAAATATCATCAAAAAATACTTTTCCACACTTTTCCCAACCAGGAAATTATGCTATACTATCAGAAAGGATTTACATGAAAGACACAAACATACAAAGGAATTGGAACAGAACTCGCATACCTGGATTAAAGCCTTGTCCCACAATCTACCAGAAAGCGAAGCCCAGGAATTTATGGACAAAACCACCTGCCTGCAAAATGCTTCTTCTGATATCATTTCGCCTTTCTAAAAATGTGCATTTCTCGGATTATGGGCAATAATATTCGATTTTGTCGTTTCCGGGGTTGAAATTACAGGGCACAACGTTTAAAATTTAAAAAGTAACCATACAAAAGAAAAAATGTATCATGGAGGGGGAAATATGTTTCAATATTTACTTCTGTTAGAAACAGACAGGGAAAAAGAATTTTTTGCATCAATCTATGAAACACATCGGGATGAAATGTTTTTCATTGCATACAGTATTCTTCATAACCGCTCGGATGCAGAGGACGCTGTACACGAATCATTTTTATCGCTGATCGACCATGTGAACAAAATTATAGACAAACAGCCCTATCAAGCCTGGCATTACATGAAAACCACTGTAAGACACAAATCCTACAATATCTACCGCCAGCATCATCTTCACGAAGAAGTGGAACTGGATGAGACCTGGATGCAGGAAAAGGATATGGAAAAGGGACCAGAGCTGCTGATGGAGGATTTTGAATTGCAGGAAGCCATGACTGGCCTGTTAAAACAGCTAAAAACTCCCTATCAGGAGGTTCTTGCCCTACAGTACTATCACCAGATGACCCCTGCAGAAATTGCAGAACAAATGGGAACGACGCCAGATAACGTCCGGCATATCTCCATGCGCGCAAAAAGAAAGCTGCAGTCCCTGATGAAAGAAAATGGGATGTGGAATGAAAAAGCCGAGAAAACTCCCCCTGCCGCCGAAACAGTGAAATAGTTTTCGCAAGGAACAATCCATAAGGACAAAAAGAAGGATGGGGCTGTCGGAAAATGGAATTTGTCTACAATATGTGGTTGTGCCGCTGAAGGCACTACAGCATATATTGTGGATAACTTATCATTTCCCGATTGCCCCACTTGAAGGCTGCAATCCTGCTAATTATTTCATTGCCACCAAATCCACAGTCTCATCCTCCTGTTGATTGGCTATAATTGTTGTAAGTCCTATAAAAGAACTTCCGTATTGCAGCGCTTATCGCTATCACAACTCTCATTCATCTTACAGCACAATTGGTCTGCATATATTACAAACCATCCCTTCTCCCCCTATCTCTTCTGTATCCAGTCTCAGCAGAACAAAAAAAGCCCTTTCATAATCTTATGAGGGCCAATTTTGTCAAAATTTAATCCTTCTCAAATTTCCAAATGTCGTATAATCCACGCCTGCCTGTTTTCCTCGTGTCAGGGCATTCATTTCAGAAGCTTCCTGCTGTTTCCCTGCATTCAAAAAACTGCTATCAAGATCCTGATCATTTAATCCGTACAGGTTACGCGTTGCTTGCTCTATTTCATCACATATTCTTTCTTTTTTCAAGAAAAAAATCTCTCCAAAACATTACTTTCATACAGCCACTTCAGCAGCGGATTCCCATGGATTTCTTTCATCATCTGGCTTCCCCAGTGGCTTCCCTGGCATAATGTAATCACAAAAAACAGAATCCAGACAATGAGCAGGCCCTCTAACAATCCCACCGCCAGGCCGCCGATATGGTTAATGCTGTCTATCCCTGGAAGCTTTGCGATAATATCCAGCACATGGACCAAAACCCCCAATAATATGCTAATCAAAACAAAGGAAACCACCCAGGCAATCCTCTGTACTGCCATATCTGCAATCTGCTCGATGCTGCCTTCCAGGATAAACCCGATATCTGCATCAACTGCTTCCATGCATTTTTCCTGAATCACATCATACAAAGGCGTCTGTGCCCGCAGAAATTCTGCTGCATAAGGGGCAGCCAGGGATGCAAGCACAACCGTCACCAAAACCGCTGCCAGGGAAAAAACCATCCTTACCATTCCCCGGATATAGCCATGCAGCCCAAAACATCCCAGAATAATCAATGTCACAATCAGTAATATATCCATTTTCTCCGTACTCCTATTTCAGCCTAATCCTCTGTGTCTCTCCATCTATCAGGAACACATAATCTCTGATTCTGCCCACAGACATTACTTTCCAAATATTTTTTTCAAAATTTGCGTGATATTTTTGCACGCCCCGCAAAGTGTATATGGCACATTCCAGCTCATTCCGTACGCATATCTCATCATTCTCCAAAAAACCTATTTCATCGTATTCCATTTCAAAATCCTTGGAAACAACCTGGGCGCCGCGCAGATCATATATCTGCATGTTATACGAGGTTTCCTCATTTTCATTATCGAATACAAATCCAAAATAAGCGTCGTTATAAAAAATTGTGCGGATTTCCTTTTTCACGGCAACCTCTTTTTTCATCTTAGGTTTCTGGGCTCCTTCAAAAATCACTGTTTTTTGGCTTCCAAATGCTGCCATCACATCATTTGTCAAAAATTCCACTTTCGGAACAACCATGTCCGCATAGGAATACTGCCCCACAATATTATCAATTTCATTTTGTCCTACTGCGTCAAAATTGAAAAACGTAATTGTTGTATTCACATTTCCTTTATTTACATCCAGCAAAGATACCGCCAGCTTTTTCCCATCATTGGAAATCGCAATATCAAGGGGATATCCGCTGTTTTCTGTATGCACTTCTCCTTCTGCCAGGAATGTGCCTGACTTATCGTACATCTGTATGTACCCTGTGCCATCCTGCTCCATTAAAACAGCAACCAGCCCCTGGCCAGCCACCTCAACCCTCTGGATTGGCATGGATGTTTTAATTTCCCCACAGGAGCCGGAAAGATCCATAATATAAACTCTGTCGCCTTTTCTGTCCGCAATAGCCACATAATTTTCACAAAAATCCACCATCGGCGACTGCATTTCATAGGTCTGGTTCCAGATAAGCTTGTTATTTTCATCCACAAAAGATGCCCCATCCTTGCTGTACTTTAAAATATTACCGTGAAAAATTTCAAATTGAGTGCCAGGGGAATCTTCACGCTCTGCAGATTTCAACACCGTATATTCTGAATACGTCCTGGTCTGCAGATATATGTATATTCCAGCAATCCCAATCAATAGGAAGACCGCTGCAAAAGCCGTCCACCTTACAATCTTCCTGCGGTGCTTTTGGATTTTCTCATTCATTCCTTTTACATCCGATTTTACAACCCGGTATGCTTTATCTGCCACTACTACACCTCCGTGTGGATATTAATCTCTCATCCTGCACTGTTTGGGAACTGTCCCCCTCCCGCCATCATGCCCAGCCTGTCATGGGGCGGGCTCCATGGCCATCCTTCTATGGGAGAAGCAGTCTCTGGCCTACGTAAATTTTATCTCCATTCTCAATTCCATTTGCTTCACAAACTTTTGCCATCATGCGTTGGTCATGGTAAACGCTAATGCAGATGGAACCCAGTGTATCTCCTGGCTTTACGGTATAATAACGTGTCTCCTGGGACTGTGCTGATGAAGTTTCTGCCGTCTCCTGGGAACCGCTGTCCGCTCCGGCATTTTCCGCGGGCTGGCCTGTTCCCTCGCTGGATGCTCCGGCTGGCTGGCTTGTCCCTCCGG
>CANDGI010000022.1 GCA_947384285.1 uncultured Lachnospiraceae bacterium | reverse complement strand
GGTTCATCCGACCGATGAATCTTGGTCGGCAGGCTCAAGATTCCGAGAGCCTATTCTTGATAATAATAGTATAGCATATATGCGTACGTATATCAATATGCAAATTGCACAAATATATACGTACATATTTGTTGAAAATTGATATATACGTACACAGAAAGAAAAGGTATAATTTTTATGAGGTGATAAAATGGCAGAAAAGTATACAGAATCGCAGAAAAAGGCAAGTTTAAAATATGCAAAAGAAAAGTTGAAACGTGTTCCGTTAGATTTAAAAAAAGAAGAATATGAACGTTTGTCAGAGGCGGCAAAATTTGCTGGAATGAGTGTCAACGGATTCATTAAAGCAGCGATAAACGAAAAAATTTCCAGCGACAACAAGGGAAAATGATACAATTATTTTTGTTTATTAAAGACATATAAATGAATAAAAAGAAATAAAAACAATTTGCGGTTAGCAACAAATTAGCAACAAATCCATGTAAATACCGCATTTTCAAGACTTTTCTTATTGCAGATTTAAGAATATCTTAAAAATTTTGCGAGAAAAAACGCAAGAATTGATAAACTCTTTTTCTTATAATAATTGTAAGATAACCAAATGCAGAAAGCATCAGGATTAGAAGCTTACAATTAGAATGAATCAGGCAAAGGCCGGTGGCAGAAAGAAGGAGTGTTTATGGGACAGAGGGCTTTATGGAAGGAAAGAAACCAGGACTGGGAATTACAGGTGATTCCAGGAACATATTTTATAGATTTTGACAAGGAAGACAGTACCGGAAAGCGGGGAAAGAGACAGACGGCTTCTGCAAAACGGAGAAAGAAAAGCCATAGAATGGGCAGGTTTTTATTGGGAGCCGGAGCGGTTTATCTGCTGGCGGTGAGCTTGCCAGCAGCAGGAAAAATGCTGCTGCAGGGAAGAGGAAGGGCAGAGGCAGAGCAGTTTCTGGAGCAATTGCAAGAGGGCTTTAAGGAAGGGTATCCAGAAGAATTGCTGGAAATGCTGGAAAAGAATGAGGAAACTTATGATTTTGTCACGGGCTACCCAGACCGGGCAGATTATATAGGGAAGGAGATTGACCTGTCCGGGGAAATTCAAACAGGGAACGTGCCCCTTTTGCTCCAGTGGGATATGCGCTGGGGATATGACAGCTATGGGCAGGATCTGATTGCTGTTGCAGGCTGCGGCCCGACTTGCATGGCAATGGCTTATCTGTATCTGACAGAGGATGCTTCTATGAATCCGCGCAGGATGGCAGAGTATGCATATGACAGTGGATTTTATACGCAGGCAGGGACAAGCTGGGATTTCTTTACCATAGGCGCAGGGGATTTAGGGCTTTCTGGGAATGAGCTTCCTTTGGGGGAAAGCCAGATAAAAAATGCCCTGGATGAGGGCAGCGTGGTAATATGCAGTATGCGGCCAGGGGATTTTACCACAACGGGACATTTTATCCTTTTATGGGGATATGATGAAAAGGGATTTTTTGTGAATGACCCAAACAGCAGAAGGAACAGTGGAAAGCAATGGGAATTTGACAGGCTGAGCAGCCAAATCAAGTGTCTGTGGAGAATTGGAACATAATTGCGGTTCATCCACATATGTGTTTGGGGAATACAACAACGGATTCCAGATTAAAACAAGGGGCTGCCAGAAAAAGGCTTTTCTACCTATATGCAATATAGGTAGAAAAGCCTTTTTCTGGCAGCCCCTTGCCTATCACAATTGTGATGAGCAAAGGGCTGCAGATATCAGCATGCTACTGCTTCATCTTCACAGCCGCCTCCACAAACCCGCGGAACAGCGGATGGGGCCGGTTGGGTCTGGATTTCAGCTCCGGGTGCGCCTGTGTGGCAATGTACCAGGGGTGGTCTGGAATTTCCACCATTTCCACAATCCGCCCGTCCGGGGAAAGGCCGCACAGCTTCATCCCATGTTCCGTAAGGACGGAACGGTAGTCATTATTCACCTCATAACGGTGGCGGTGCCTTTCGTGGATGGTTTCTTCGCCGTAGACCTGGTAAGCCTTAGAGGACTTGTCCAGGACGCAGGGGTAGGAGCCTAACCGGAGGGTTCCGCCGATATCCTCCACATCGCTTTGGTCTGGCATCAGTGCAATGACCGGATGGGGAGTGTTGGGGTCTAATTCTATGCTGTGTGCATTGCGCAGCTTGCAGATATGGCGTGCATATTCCACAATGGAAAGCTGCATGCCAAGGCACAGGCCCAGGAATGGGATGTTATGTTCCCTTGCATACTGGCAGGCAAGGATTTTTCCGTCAATGCCCCGGTCGCCGAATCCGCCGGGAACTAAAATGCCCTGCACACCGCCAAGAATCTGGCTGATATTTTCTTCATTTAATAATTCCGAGTCTACCCATTTGATATTTACCGTGGCACGTTCGGCAATTCCGCCGTGCTTTAAGGCTTCCACCACAGAGATATAGGCGTCATGGAGGGAAATGTATTTTCCTACCAGTGCAATTTCCACCTCTTTGTCAGGATTGCGCAGAGCATCCACCATATCAATCCAGTCGGCTAAATCCGGTTCGGGGCAGTCAAGATGGAGGCATTCGCAGGCTACCTGGGCCAGATTTTCCTTCTCCATGGCAAGAGGAGCCTCATACAGGTATTCCACGTCCAGGTTTTGGAGTACATGGCTGTCCGGCACATTGCAGAATAAGGCAATCTTATCTTTGATGCCCTGGTCTAAGGGATGCTCGGAACGGCATACAATAATGTCCGGCTGGATTCCCATACCCTGCAGTTCCTTTACGCTGGCCTGGGTAGGCTTAGTCTTAAGCTCCCCGGAAGCGGAAATGTAGGGAATTAAGGTAACATGGATTAAGATGGCGTTTTCATGGCCTATTTCATGCTGGAACTGGCGGATGGATTCTAAAAATGGCTGGCTTTCGATATCGCCTACGGTACCGCCCACTTCAATGATAGCGATGTGGGTTTCCTCTGTGGTGAAATTCCGGTAAAACCTGCTCTTGATTTCATTGGTGATGTGGGGAATTACCTGGACAGTGCCGCCGCCGTAATCGCCCCTGCGCTCCTTCTGCAGTACAGACCAGTAAACTTTCCCCGTGGTAACATTAGAATTTTTGCTTAAATTTTCGTCAATAAAACGCTCATAGTGACCCAAATCCAAATCCGTTTCCGCGCCATCATCAGTCACGAATACTTCTCCATGCTGAATGGGATTCATGGTGCCTGGGTCAATATTGATGTAAGGGTCAAATTTCTGCATGGTGACTTTGTAGCCCCGGGCTTTCAGCAAGCGGCCCAGGGAAGCAGCGGTGATTCCTTTGCCGAGACCAGAAACAACGCCGCCAGTGACAAAGACATATTTTACGGGCATAGGTAAATCCTCCTTTATGTTGTGGACATTTTGCTTCAATAATTAATATATTATACAACCTGGGGAAGAAGAAAGCCAGAACTTTCTTAGGAAAATATTCAATTCGTGTAATGGGCATAATCCCAAAGGGATACTTAGGCATAATCCCAAAGGGATACTTGGGTATAATCCCAATGGGGTACTTGGGCATAATCCCAATGGGATGCTTTGGAATGCAAGAGCCGCTGGAGGAATGGTAAAATGGCAGGCTTGTTTATAAAAAGTTTAGAAACCCGGCACAAAAGTTTCAGAGAATTGTATTGATTTTCAAGGAAAATAAACATATAATAAAAGAAGTGCCGCGAAATAGATGGTTGCGGCATTCAGGAGGAAATAAATGGAAAACAAAGGAAATAACAACAATAATAACGGTGGAAACAACAACGGCGGCAATAATAAAAACGGGATGACGATTATGGTTTTTATTTTGGCTGCCCTCTTGGTATTGTTTCTGACAAGCTTGTTGAACAGTTGTGCAAAGGATGCAACCAATAAGGAAATCACATATTCAGAATTTATTAATATGGTAGAGCAGGACAAGGTAGAGTCTGTGACGTTCACATCCAGCAGGATAAATATTACGCCCAAAGGGGAGAACAAGCTCTACAGAATTAATTATTATACGGCGGAATTAAATGATGAAACATTGCTTCCGCTGCTGAAGGAGCATGATGTAAAATTTTCCGGGACGGTGGAGGACGTTTCTTCTGTGATTATGTGGAATATGTTAAGCTATATCCTCCCGCTGGTGCTGGTATGGGTGCTGCTGTATTTTCTGATTTTCCGGAAAATGGGAAGCGGCGGGATGATGGGCGTTGGAAAGACTACCGCCAAGGTTTATGTAGAAAAGAGCACAGGCGTCACCTTCAAGGATGTGGCAGGCCAGGAGGAAGCCAAGGAGTCCTTGCAGGAGGTGGTGGATTTTCTGCACAATCCCAGGAAATATACGGATATCGGGGCAAAGCTGCCCAAGGGCGCGCTGCTGGTGGGCCCTCCGGGAACTGGTAAGACCCTGCTTGCCAAAGCAGTGGCCGGGGAAGCGAAGGTTCCCTTTTTCTCATTGGCAGGTTCTGATTTCGTGGAAATGTTTGTGGGGGTAGGCGCCTCCCGTGTACGAGATTTGTTTAAAGAGGCTCAGAAACAGGCGCCCTGCATTATTTTTATTGATGAGATTGATGCCATAGGAAAAAGCCGCGATACCAGATACGGCGGCAATGACGAAAGAGAACAGACCCTAAACCAGCTTCTCGCGGAGATGGATGGGTTTGACACCTCCAAGGGGCTTTTGATTCTGGCGGCAACCAACCGGCCGGAGGTATTGGATAAGGCTCTGCTTCGTCCGGGACGTTTTGACCGGAGGATTATTGTAGATAAGCCGGATTTAAAGGGCAGGGTAGAGACGCTTAAGGTTCATGCCAAGAATGTGCTTTTGGATGATTCTGTGGATTTGGATGCGATTGCGCTGGCCACCTCAGGGGCGGTAGGTTCCGACCTTGCCAATATGATTAATGAGGCTGCAATCAATGCGGTGAAGCATGGCAGGAAATATGTAAATCAGGGGGATTTGTTTGAGTCCGTGGAAGTGGTAATTGCCGGAAAAGAGAAGAAAGACCGGATTATGGGGCCGAAGGAAAAGAGAATGGTTGCTTACCACGAGGTGGGACATGCATTGGTAACGGCTTTGCAAAAGGATGCCGAACCGGTACAGAAGATTACCATTGTGCCAAGAACTATGGGTGCTTTGGGCTATACCATGCAGGTGCCGGAGGAAGAGAAATTCCTCATGACTAAAAATGAGCTGATTGCCCATCTTATCACCTACATGGGCGGACGGGCAGCCGAAGAGATCGTGTTCGATTCTGTGACCACCGGGGCTTCCAACGATATTGAGCAGGCTACCAAGATGGCAAGAGCCATGGTGACCCAATATGGCATGTCTGATAAATTCGGCCTTATGGGACTGGTGACCATTGAGAACCAATACCTGGATGGAAGGGCAAGCTTAAACTGCGGAGAAGAAACCGCTGCCCAGATCGACCAGGAGGTGATGCGGATTCTAAAAGAAAGCTATGACGAAGCGGTTCGCCTGCTTTGGGAGAACAGAAGCATCCTGGATAAGATTTCGGAATATTTATATGAGCATGAGACAATTACCGGAAAGGAATTTATGAAGATTTTCCGGGAGTTAAAGGGACTGCCGGAGCCGGAGGAAAAGACGGAAGCACAAAAAGCTGCCGAGGGATTCCAGGCGGAGGAAGTGCACAGCCAGGAGTCCGCAGGCTCCCCAATACAGAGCCAGGAGTTAAAAGACCCAATACAGAGCCAGGAGTTCAAGGCTCCAATACAGAGCCAGGAGTTAAAAGACCCAATACAGAGCCAGGAGTTAAAAGCTCCAATACAGAGCCAGGAGTTCAGAGTTCCCCAGATACACAGCCAGGAGTTAAAAAAACCAAAGGTGCAGGTGCAGGAAGAAGAAATTCTGGTAAACACCTTTGAAACCGGGGATTTGCCGATCGGATTAGCGGAGGAAGAAGGGTTTTTAGAAGTAAATACCTTAGAGGGAGAAGCAATTCCAAAGAGGCTGGCAGATTTACAGGCAGCTGAGGAGTTTTCTATGGTTTCTGCCAGCCAAAGGAAGGAAAAAAGGAATCCCGCTATGGCAGAACTGAAACTAGAAAAAACTCCCGTACTAGCGGAAGGGAAGGTGGAACCGGCTTCCATCCCGGCGGAAGGGAGGAAAGAACAGGCTCCCGTTTTGGCAGAAGGGAAGGCGGAACGGCCTTACGTTCCAGCGGAAGGGAAGGCAGAACGAGTTCCAGTGCGAACGGAAGGGAAGGCAGAACAAGTTTCAGCGGCAGTGAAAGCGGAGGCCAAACAGGCCTCCAGCCCAGTGGAAGCGAAGGCAGAACGGGTGCCAAAGATACCGGATCTGGGAGAAAGGATAGAGATTATCCCGGAAATCGTAAACGGGTCCGCGCCAGCAGAGAAGAAGGTAAGCGCCCCAGAGCCAAAAAAAGCTGTGGAAAAAACAGCGACACCGGAAGAATTAGGATTTTTTCCGGCGAAAAAAGGAAGCGGGAAACGGGCAAAAGCTGTTCCTGCAAAGCCCGAGCCAGTGAAAAGGGAAGAAAGCAGGCAGGAGATGCCAAAGGCGGTACGGCTTCCAAAGAGCAGCGGGGAAGATGAAGGAGAAGATTATCTGGATCAGTTGTTAAAGGAATTAAAATAATGTTTGATATTCAGGAAGAATTAAAAAAGCTCCCCCAGAAGCCGGGGGTGTATATCATGCATGATGCAAAGGACGCCATTATCTATGTTGGCAAGGCAGTCAGCCTGCGGAACCGGGTCCGCCAATATTTTCGGCCAAGCCATAACGAAGGGCTGAAAAAAGAACAGATGGTCAGGCAGATTAAGCGGTTTGAATATATTATCACCGATTCCGAGCTGGAGGCATTGATTCTGGAATGTAATCTTATCAAGGAGCATCGGCCAAAATATAATACCATGCTAAGGGATGATAAGACATACCCTTATATTAGAGTGACGCTGGGAGAGGATTTTCCCAGAGTCCTCTTTTCACGTCAGATGAAAAAAGATAAATCCAGGTATTTCGGACCCTATACCAGCGGAGGGGCGGTAAAGGAAACCATAGAGCTGATGCAGAAAATATACTCCCTGCGGACATGCAGCCGCTCGCTGCCCAAGGATATCGGAAAGGAGCGGCCCTGCCTGAATTACCATATCCATCAGTGTATGGCGCCCTGCCAGGGAAATATCAGCAAGGAGGATTACCGGCAGCAGATTAATCATGCGTTGGAATTTTTGAATGGAAATTACCAGCCCGTATTAAAGGAATTGGAAGAGAAGATGCATGCTGCTTCGGAAGAGATGAATTTTGAAAAGGCCATTGAATACCGGGAGCTGCTTAAGGCAGTGAAACAAATTGCCCAGAAGCAGAAAATCACCAGCTCGGATGGAGAGGATAAAGATATTATTGCAATGGCGTCAGATCAGGAGGACGCTGTTGTCCAGATGTTTTTTGTCCGGGACGGCAGGCTCATTGGAAGAGACCATTTTCATGTCAATGTAGGAAGCGAGGACAGGAGGCCCCAGGTATTGGCTACGTTCCTCAAACAGTTCTATGCCGGGACGCCTTTTATCCCAAAGGAACTGATGCTCCAGGAGGAAATCGAAGAAAAAGAAGTGATTGCAGAATGGCTAAGCCAGAAGCGGGGACAGAAAGTATATATCCGTGTACCCAAAAAGGGGACGAAGGAAAAATTAGTAGAGCTGGCGGCACAGAATGCTGTTATGGTTCTCTCCCAGGACAAAGAAAAAATCAAACGGGAGGAGGGCAGAACCATTGGAGCCCTGAAAGAAATCGGCAGATTGCTGGATTTGGAAGAAGTGAAACGGGTGGAAGCATTTGATATTTCCAATATCAGCGGATTTGAAACGGTAGGATCCATGGTGGTATACGAAAAGGGAAAGCCCAAACGCAGCGATTACCGTAAATTTAAGCTGCGTACCGTGACAGGCCCGGATGATTACGGCTCCATGCATGAGGTGCTCACCAGACGGTTTTCCCATGGCATGAAGGAGCAGGAGGAATTAAAGGGGAGAGATATGGAAAATGAGTATGGAAGCTTTACCCGTTTTCCAGATTTGATTATGATGGACGGTGGAAAAGGGCAGGTAAATGTTGCCCTGAAAGTCCTGGAAGAATTAAAATTAAATATTCCGGTGTGCGGCATGGTAAAAGATGATAATCATAGGACCCGTGGGTTATACTATCATAATCGGGAAATACCCATTGACCGGCACAGCGAGGGATTTAAGCTGATTACCAGAATCCAGGATGAAGCCCACCGGTTTGCCATTGAGTACCATAGATCCCTGCGGAGCAAGGAGCAGGTGCATTCGGTTTTGGATGATATTCCAGGAATCGGCGCGGCAAGGCGGAAAGCGTTGATGAAAAATTTTTTGTCCTTAGATGCTATCCGGGAGGCGGATGTGGAGACGCTGAAAAAAATCCCTTCTATGAACGAACAGGCAGCCGAGGCAGTTTACCAATTTTTTCATAAAGCGGATACCGGAAAAGACGCCTGACGGCATACGTGTCTGGCTATTTATGAATATTTTGGAAGGTTCTGTTGAAGAAGGCGGGTAACTGTGATAAGATTGGAACTATAGGGAAGTGAAATGTCCAACTGTAGAAAAGGAGACCCAGATGAAAGGCGTAAGTGTAAAAAAAATTGTAGAAAAAATGAATTTGAAAGTGCTGAATCCAGAAGTGGATATCAGGAACCGGAAAGTAGACAATGCGGAGGTAAACCGTCCAGCGTTGCAGCTGGCAGGCTATTTCGATTATTTTGACAACAGCAGGATTGAGATTGTGGGCAGGGTGGAGCATACTTATATGCAGAAACTAGACCGTGAAGAGAAGCTGGATTTATATGAGAAATTTTTTTCCCATAATGTTCCCTGTGTCATTTTCAGCCGGGAGCTGGAGCCGGATGCGGATCTTCTCCGGATAGCGATAGAGCACGATACGCCGATACTTTCTACCGATTACGGAACCTCTGCTTTTATGGCGGAATTGATTTACTATTTGGGAGAAGCGCTGGCGCCTTGTATCTCCATTCATGGGGTTTTGGTGGATGTATATGGAGAAGGCCTGCTGATTATGGGAGAAAGCGGCATTGGAAAAAGCGAGGCGGCGCTGGAGCTGATCCGGAGGGGACACCGGTTAGTCAGCGATGATGTGGTGGAAATCCGTAAAATCAACAAGCATACATTGGTGGGGACTGCGCCGGATATCACCAGATATTTTATTGAGCTGAGGGGTGTGGGGATTATTGATGTGAAGACGCTGTTCGGCGTGGAATGCGTCAAAGAGAAACAGAATATTGATTTGGTCATTAAATTGGAAGACTGGAAAAAGGAAAATGAATATGACAGGCTGGGATTGGAGGAGGAGTATACAGAATTTCTTGGAAATAAAGTAGTATGCCACTCCCTTCCCATCCGTCCAGGACGTAATCTGGCGGTTATCTGCGAGTCGGCGGCAGCCAACCACAGGCAGAAGAAGATGGGATATAATGCAGCCAAGGAACTGTACCGCCGGGTGCAGGAAAACCTGCAGAAGCCAGATGATGAGGTGGAAGAATGAAGGGACAGCTGCGTTTCCCGGAATAAGAAAGATAAAGTGGAAGAATGAAGGGACAGCTGTGTTTCCCAGAATAAGAAAGATGGAAATGGTTCACAGTATAATTACAGGAGGAAAAGAACGATGGAACGAAAAAATGCGTGGAAGAAATATCCAGAAGGAAAACGGGAGGAAGTATTTGCATTTGGGGAGAAGTATAAGAAATTTATTTCTGATTGCAAGACAGAGCGGGAGTGCGTCACAGAGCTCATTGCCCAGGCAGAGGAAGCAGGCTTTGAGAACCTTAAGGATGTGCTGGCTTCTGGCAGGACGCTGAAAACCGGAGATAAAATATATGCAGAAAACATGGGGAAACTGTTAGCATTGTTTGTGATTGGAAAACAGCCTTTAGAGCAGGGCATGAATATCTTAGGTGCTCATATTGACTCCCCAAGGCTGGATTTAAAGCAGGTGCCTCTCTATGAAGATACCGAGATGGCTTTCTTGGACACCCATTATTACGGGGGCGTGAAAAAGTATCAGTGGGTAGCGCTGCCCTTGGCGCTTCACGGGGTAATTGTGAAAAAGGACGGGACAAAGGTGATGGTAAATATAGGGGAGAAAGAGGATGACCCGGTATTTGGCATCAGCGATTTATTGATTCATCTGGCAGGGGAGCAGATGGATAAGAAAGCTTCCAAGGTCATTGAAGGGGAAAATCTGGATGTGCTGGTGGGAAGCATTCCTTTTGAAAGCCAGGAAGAGGAAAAGAAGGCCAAAGAGACGGTAAAAAGAAATGTACTGAATCTGTTAAAAGAACAATATAATGTGGAAGAGGATGATTTCCTGTCAGCAGAAATCGAGGTGGTTCCTGCTGGAAAAGCCAGGGATTATGGCTTTGACCGGAGTATGGTTATGGGATACGGCCATGATGACAGGGTATGCGCTTATCCTTCTTTTGCTGCAATTGCAGAGGCAGGAACCTGTGAAAAAACCAGCGTCTGCCTTTTGGTAGATAAGGAAGAGATAGGAAGCGTGGGAGCAACCGGCATGCAGTCCCAGTTCTTTGCTTACACGGTGGCAGAGCTTTTTGAAAATATGGGAGGATACAGCCAGATTAAATTTAACCGCGCCATGAGTAATTCTAAGGTGCTTTCCTCTGATGTAAGCGCCGCTTACGATCCACTGTATGCTTCCGCCATGGAGAAAAAGAACTGCGCCTATTTTGGAAATGGGCTGGTATTTAACAAATACACAGGATCCAGGGGAAAAGGCGGTTCCAACGACGCCAATCCAGAATATATGGCAGAGCTTCGGAAAATTATGGATGAGAATGAGGTATCCTTCCAGACCTCAGAGCTTGGAAAGGTAGACCAGGGCGGCGGTGGAACCATTGCCTATATTTTGGCAAATTACAACATGTCTGTCATTGACAGCGGGGTTGCGGTGCTCAATATGCATGCGCCCTGGGAGATTATCAGTAAAGTAGATTTGTATGAGGCTAAACGGGGGTATGCTGCATTTTTGAGAGAGGCATAATATGAATGAGGTTTTTTTAGAGCGATTGAGGGAAGTATTAGGCAGTGAGCAGTGTTTCACCCAGGAGGATATGAAAAAACATACCACCTTTCAGGCAGGGGGGCCGGCAGAGTATTATGTGCGTCCAAAGAGGAGCCAGATACAGCCTGTCCTTTCCCTGTGCAGGCTGTATGGGATTCCATGGATGGTGATTGGCAACGGAAGCAACCTTTTGGCAGGGGATAGGGGCATCCCGGGAGTGGTAATGGAAATCGGCAGGATGGCAGATGGGATTGCCATAACAGGAGACACCTTGATTGCAGAAGCCGGGGCGCTTTTGTCCTCTGCGGCCAGGCAGGCAGCGCAGCAGGAGCTGGCCGGGATGGAATTTGCAGCGGGGATTCCAGGAAGCGTAGGCGGAGCCGTTGTGATGAATGCAGGGGCTTACGGCGGTGAGATGAAACATATCTTAAAGAAGGTGACGGTTCTGACAGAGGAAGGCAGGGAGAAAGCGCTTTCTCTGGAAGAATTGGAGCTGGGATACCGCCAGAGCTGTATTGCCAGGAATCATTATATTGTATTGGAAGCAGAGTTTGGCCTTGCCAAAGGAAGGAAAGAAGAAATCCTTCTGCGGATGGAAGAATTGAGGGAGAAAAGGCGTGAAAAGCAGCCGCTGGAATACCCAAGCGCCGGGAGCACCTTCAAGCGTCCCCAAGGGTATTTTGCAGGAAAGCTGATCGAAGATGCTGGACTTAGAGGTTATCAGGTGGGCGGTGCCCAGGTATCGGAAAAGCATTGTGGATTTGTCATCAATAAAGGGAATGCAACGGCCGCGGAAATCCGCCGTTTAATATTGGATGTGCAAGAGCAGGTAGAAGCAAAGTTTGGAGTCCATTTGGAGCCGGAGGTAAAATTTATAGGAGAATTTTGAGGTCCGGCAGTGGGTGTTCCGTATGGCATGTATGCATTTTGAAGATATGGCGGCGGGTGTTTCAGATGGTGTGCGCACATTTTTAGGGAGGTTAGGCAGTGAAATTTGTAATTTTGACAGGGATGTCTGGTGCTGGAAAAAGTACTGCGCTGAAAATTATGGAAGATATCGGTTATTTTTGTGTGGATAACCTTCCTATCGTTTTAATTGAAAAATTTGCGGAGCTGGCAGATATGCCGGGGGCAGAACTGCAGAAGGTTGCGGTAGGCGTAGATATCCGCAGCGGCCAGGCATTGGGCGAGCTTCAGGATGTTTTGGACAGGCTGGGCCAGACGGGGATTTCCTTTGACATCCTCTATCTGGATTCTATGGACGGGGTGCTGGTGAAGCGGTATAAGGAGACCAGGCGCGTGCATCCCCTTGCGGCAGGGGAACGGGTAGATAAGGGCATACAAAAAGAGCGGAAACGCCTGGAATTTTTAAGGAAGCAGGCGGATTATATTATAGACACCAGCAATATGCTGACCCGGGAGCTGAAAGCGGAGCTGGAGAAAATTTTTGTACAGAACCAGGACTACAAAAATCTGTTTATTACGATTGTATCCTTTGGGTTTAAATATGGAATTCCTACCGATTCTGATTTGGTATTTGACGTGCGGTTCCTGCCCAATCCTTATTATGTGGAAGGGCTGCGGGCAAAGACAGGGAATGACAAAGAAATCCAGGAGTTTGTCATGCAGTATCCGGAGGCGGGGCAGTTTCTTGACAAGCTGGAGGATATGGTGAGGTTTTTGATTCCCCATTATATCACGGAAGGGAAAACCCAGCTTGTGATCAGCGTAGGATGCACAGGTGGAAAGCATCGGTCTGTCACCCTTGCCAACGGCCTGTATGAGAGATTGAAAGACTGCAAGGAATTTGGAATTAAGATTGACCACAGGGACATCCAGAAGGATGCGCTGCGTGGCAAATAGGAAAAAGAACGGTGGGAGGAAGGCACGATGTCCTTTTCCGGTCAGGTAAAAGAAGAGTTATCACGTCATATCAATACAAGCAGGCATTGCCAGATTGCGGAGATTGCAGCCGTTTTGAGCTTTGCTGGGAAATTGGAAGGGGCGGGGGAGAAAAAGGTTTTACGGGTTTATACGGAGAACCTTTCCCTTGCCCGAAAATATTTTATTTTGATGAAAAAGACTTTCCAGGTGACTTGCAATATCGCGGTCCGGCAGAATATTTATCTTCATAAAAGCAGGACATTTGTGATTTCTTTATGTGAACCCAAAGCAATCTGCCGGGTATTGCAGGCAGTCAAGTGGAGAAATGAAAAAAATGAAGATATCCGCACCCGGGAGCTGGTGTCGGGATTGCTGGTGCAGAAATCCTGCTGCCGCAGGGCTTTTATCCGGGGAGCCTTTTTAAGCGCTGGCTCCATGAGCGATCCGGAAAAATCATATCACTTTGAGATTGTATGCACCGGAGAGGATAAGGCCAGGCAGCTGATAGAGATTGTCAATAGCTTTGATATGGACGCGAAGGTTGTTGTGCGCAAGAAAAATCACGTGGTGTATTTAAAAGAGGGCGCACAGATTGTGGATATGCTGAATATTATGGAAGCCCATGTGTCGTTGCTGAATCTGGAGAATGTGCGTATCCTTAAGGAAATGCGCAATTCTGTGAACCGCCAGGTAAATTGTGAGACGGCCAATATCAATAAGACGGTCAGTGCGGCAGTGAAGCAGCTGGAGGATATCAATTATATCAAAAACACCAAAGGGTTAGACAGCCTGCCGGATAATTTAAGGGAGACTGCCCTGGTACGGTTACAGTATCCCCAGGCGCCTTTAAAGGAATTGGGAACTTACCTGGAGCCTGCAGTCGGCAAATCCGGTGTGAACCACAGGCTGCGCAGGCTGTGTGAAATAGCCGAGGAGCTGAGGCAGAACGTGGGGGCGATACCTTAAGGAAGGTAAATGCGAAGCATTTCTTGTAATGCCTTCCCCGGCATGCCGCTGAGCCAAATGTGAGGGGGCGATACCTTAAGGAAGGCAAATGCGAAGCATTTCTTGTAATACCTTATAGAAAGGAGGCAGGTATTATGCTGCGGGAAACCATAAAGGTAAAAATTAAAAATGGGACAGATGTACGTATACTGGCAGAGCTGGTGCAGGTGGCAGATTACTATTCATGCAGTATTTATTTGGAAAAAGAAGGAATACGGGTGAATGCTAAGAGCATGATGGGCATGATGAGTTTTGGGCTTTTGGAAGGGGAGGAAGTTACAGTAACCGCAGATGGGGAACGGGAAGCAAATGCAATGGAATCGATCCGGCAGTTTTTGAAGGATTAAAGCAGATTGAGAGGGAAGCCATGGAAAGGAAAAAACTTTTATTCGTCTTGAACCCCTTTTCCGGAAAGGGGCAGATTAAGAATAAGCTGCTGGAAATTGTAGACCAGTTTGTGAAAAGCGGATTTGAGGTTACGATTTATCCAACCCAGAAATCTTTGGATGCCATGGAGATGGTGGAAAAACGCGCCGGGGAGTATGAGCTGGTGGTCTGCAGCGGCGGCGACGGCATGTTGAATGAAACCGTGTCCGGGATGATGAAGCGAGAGAAAAAAGTTCCCATCGGCTATATCCCGGCAGGCAGCACCAATGATTTCGCCAATTCTTTGGATATTTCGAAAAACATGGAAGAAGCGGCCAGATCTGCAGTGGGGGGAACGCCTTTTTCCTGTGATATTGGAAAGTTTAACGGGGATTATTTTGTTTATATTGCAGCCTTTGGGCTTTTTACCGATGTGTCCTATGCAACCAGCCAGGAGCTTAAGAACCGGATCGGGCATATCGCCTATATTTTAGAAGGGGTAAAACGGCTTCCGGCAGTACAGTCCTATCATTTGCAGGTTACCTGGGATGGGCAGACCATTGAGGATGAATTTATTTACGGCATGGTGACCAATTCCACCTCCGCAGGCGGATTCAAAAATATTACCGGAAAGAATGTGGAATTGGATGACGGGCTGTTTGAGGTTACCTTAATCCGTATGCCTAAAAACCCCATAGAAATCAATGAGATTATCGCAAGCCTTACAAACCTCATTGACAATACCGATTCCATTTATACTTTTAAGACAGACCATCTTTCCATCAAATCCCTAGAAGAGATTTCCTGGACCCTGGATGGGGAGTATGGAGGGGCTCATGATGTGGTGGAAATTCAAAATGAGAAGCAGGCTGTCCAGATTATGGTAAAAAAATCAGATTTGTTGTGATAAGTTCTTTTCTTTTGAAGCAAAATGAGGTAAAATATAACTTGTTGAAAATAGGAACGTGCCCCATAAAGATGGGGACAGAAATGGAGGAAGAGAAATGTTAGTATCTGCAAAAGAAATGTTACAAAAAGCAAAAGCAGGACACTATGCTGTGGGTCAGTTCAACATTAACAATCTGGAGTGGACCAAGTCCATTTTACTTACTGCACAGGAATTAAAATCTCCGGTTATCCTGGGCGTATCAGAAGGCGCTGGAAAATACATGGCAGGTTATAAGACCGTGGTAGGAATGGTAAATGGCATGTTAGAAGAGCTGAATATTACGGTTCCAGTAGCCATCCATCTGGATCATGGCAGCTATGAAGGATGCTTAAAATGCGTAGAAGCAGGATTTTCTTCTATTATGTTTGACGGTTCCCATTATCCCATTGATGAGAACGTAGAAAAGACAAAAGAGCTGGTTAAGATTGCCCATGACAAGGGAATGTCCATCGAAGCAGAGGTAGGCTCCATCGGCGGAGAGGAAGACGGCGTTATCGGTGCTGGCGAATGTGCAGATCCTAATGAGTGTAAGGCAATTGCAGACCTGGGCGTTGATATGTTAGCAGCGGGCATCGGCAATATCCATGGAAAATATCCAGAAAACTGGGCAGGCTTAAGCTTTGAGACTTTGGATGCAGTTCAGCAGAAAACAGGCGATATGCCTTTGGTACTTCACGGCGGCACCGGCATTCCAGAAGATATGATTAAAAAAGCGATCTCCCTTGGAGTAGCTAAGATTAATGTAAATACAGAGTGCCAGTTATCTTTTGCAGCAGCTACCAGAAAGTACATCGAAGAAGGCAAGGATCAGCAGGGCAAAGGATTTGACCCGAGAAAACTGCTGGCTCCTGGCGCAGAAGCAATTAAGGCAACGGTAAAAGAGAAGATGGAATTATTCGGATCCGTTGGAAAAGCAGAATAGAAGCAGAGAGATAACATAGGGCGCAGCCTGCCATCCTCAAATATTCCACAGTCTTTGAGGATGGCAGGCTGTTGTCTATTTTTTATAAAAAATAGAAAGAAAACGAATAAATTTATCCGAAATAGCAAAAAATAAAATTTTTCTAAAATTTCTATTGCTTTTTCCGAAAAAGTGGAGTATCTTATTACCAGACAGAAAACAAACGATAGAACAAGGGTGTTCCAAGAGACTTGGAATGCCCTTTTTTTCGGAAAGGATGTAGGGAATATGAGCGAATATTATAATGTAGCAGAAATCTTTGGGGAAAACGTATTCAACGATGCAGTCATGCAGGAGCGGCTTCCCAAGAAGGTTTACAAAAGGTTAAAGGATGTAATCAGCCAGGGCCGGGAATTGGATTTGGAGACGGCGGATGTGGTTGCCCATGAGATGAAGGAGTGGGCCATTGAGAAAGGCGCCACCCACTATACCCATTGGTTCCAGCCATTGACCGGGGTAACGGCGGAGAAGCATGATTCCTTTATCACGGCTCCCATGGCAAATGGAAAAGTGCTGATGAGCTTTTCCGGGAAAGAGCTGATTAAGGGCGAGCCGGATGCATCTTCTTTTCCCTCTGGAGGGCTTCGGGCTACTTTTGAGGCCAGAGGCTACACGGCCTGGGACTGCACTTCACCGGCATTTGTAAGGCAGGACGCAGCGGGAGCTACTCTTTGTATTCCTACCGCATTCTGTTCTTATACCGGGGAGGCCCTTGACCAGAAGACTCCGCTGCTCCGTTCTATGGAGGCCATCAATACCCAGTCCCTGCGGCTGCTGAAATTATTTGGAAATACCACCTCCAAGAAGGTAACTCCATCGGTTGGGCCGGAGCAGGAGTATTTTTTGGTAGACCGTGAGAAATACCTGAAACGGAAAGATTTGATTTTTACTGGACGCACGCTGTTTGGCGCTATGCCTCCCAAAGGCCAGGAAATGGATGACCATTACTTTGGGGCAATCCGGGAACGCATTGCGGCTTACATGCGCGACGTCAACAAAGAATTGTGGAAATTAGGGGTTTCTGCGAAAACCCAGCATAACGAGGTTGCTCCGGCACAGCATGAATTGGCGCCCATTTATGCGGAAGCCAATGTGGCGGTGGACAATAACCAGCTGGTAATGGAAACCTTGAAAAAAGTTGCCGGACGCCATGGAATGACCTGCCTGCTCCACGAAAAGCCATTTGCAGGGGTGAATGGTTCTGGAAAGCATAACAACTGGTCCATCACCACAGATGACGGCATTAACCTGTTAGATCCGGGGAAAACACCTCATGACAATATCCAGTTCCTGCTGGTATTGACTTGTATTCTGAAAGCTGTCCATAAGCATGCGGATTTGCTTCGGGAGTCGGCTGCGGATGCCGGAAATGACCACAGGCTGGGAGCCAATGAGGCGCCGCCGGCTATCATTTCTATCTTCCTGGGCGAGCAGCTGCAGGATGTGCTGACCCAGTTAATCAGCACGGGAGAGGCAACCAGGAGCCTGAAGGGCGAAGTGCTTCAGACCGGTGTAAAGACACTGCCGGATTTCATGAAGGATGCAACGGACAGAAACCGCACGTCCCCCTTTGCTTTTACCGGAAATAAATTTGAGTTCCGTATGGTGGGCTCCAACGATTCCATTGCGGCGCCAAACGTTGTGCTCAATACCATAGTGGCAGAAGCATTTTCCGATGCCTGCGATATTTTAGAAAAAGCAGACGATTTTGAAATGGCAGTGCACAATTTAATCAAAGAGCAGGCAACGGTTCATCAGGACATTGTGTTCAATGGAAATGGCTATTCTCCAGAATGGGTGGAGGAAGCCGGGCGCAGAGGGCTTCCCAATATCACCAATATGGTGGATGCAGTTCCAGCCCTGGTTACAGACAAGGCGATTGCGTTGTTTGAGAAATTCAATGTATTTACCGAGGCGGAATTGAAATCAAGAAGCGAGATTCTCTATGAGAGCTATGCAAAGGCGCTGAACATTGAGGCGCGCGCCATGATTGATATGGCGGGGAAACAGATTATCCCGGCTGTGATTAAGTATACCACAGCTCTTGCAAACTCCATCAATTCCGTGAAAGCGGCATGTGATGCAGATGTCAGCGTCCAGACGGAGCTGTTAAAGGATGTGTCCCTATTGCTGGCGGAGGCAAAGACGGCATTGAAGAATCTTGCGGAGATTGCAGAGAAGGCCTATGCCATGGAAGAAGGCAGGCAGCAGGCAGTCTGCTACCGTGATGAGGTGAAGGCGGCCATGGAAGCTTTGCGCACGCCGGTAGACAAACTGGAAATGATTGTGGATAAAGAGATGTGGCCCATGCCCTCTTATGGAGATTTGATTTTTGAGGTGTAGGATGGGAGATTGCTGCCAATAAAAGGGAGGATGCCAGGCAGCGTCCGCTGCCTGGCATTTATTATGAAAAAGTTTATTCGAAAAAGTAATTGAATGTAAATTTAATTACCTGAGATTTTCTTTTGTTATGGTTCTATTATATGCGGAAGAAATGAAGTTTCCGTGTTGTTGAAATGAAACTTTTTTGAATCTAAAATGAATAATTTATGAACACAAAATGAGAGGGAAGAGGTACTTTTTAAGCTGCGAAGCCGTGGATGGAAAAGCATGGCTTATGAATAAAATAAAAAGAAAGAAAACGGTACTTTTATGGAGCCACAACGCTGTGGATGACAGAAAAAGTATCGTTTTTTATATATTCAGTTTAATTAAGGGAGGAATTATTATGACAGAAGAAGCAATTGTAAGCTTGGTAAACGAGCATACCTTCGGCATCTGGTTTTTAATCGGAGCCGCATTGGTATTCTGGATGCAGGCAGGCTTTGCCATGGTGGAGGCAGGCTTTACCAGGGCGAAAAACAGTGGAAATATTTTGATGAAGAACCTGATGGATTTCTGTATCGGCACCGTTATGTTTATCCTGATTGGGTTTTCCCTGCTGCTGGGGGAGGATGTGCTGGGATTTATCGGAAAGCCCGGGTTTGATATTTTCACTTCTTACCAGGATTTTGATTTTTCAAATTTCGTGTTTAACCTGGTATTCTGTGCAACCACAGCAACCATTGTGTCCGGCGCCATGGCTGAGCGGACAAAATTTTTATCCTATTGTATCTATTCAGGAGTGATTTCCGCATTGATTTACCCCATTGAGGCTCACTGGATTTGGGGCGGCGGCTGGCTGGCGCAGCTTGGCTTCCATGACTTTGCAGGTTCCTGTGCCATCCATATGGTAGGCGGCATCTCTGCATTGATTGGCGCGAAAATTTTAGGACCTCGCATCGGTAAATTTTCCAGGGATAACAATGGCAGGGTTACAAAGGTAAATGCATTTCCAGGGCATAACCTTCCTCTGGGATGTTTGGGATGCTTTATTCTCTGGTTTGGATGGTATGGGTTTAACGGCGCGGCCGCAGCCAGCATCCCACAGCTTGGCTCCATTTTTTTGACAACAACCGTTGCGCCGGCTGTGGCGACTGTGGTATGCATGGTATTTACCTGGATAAAATACGGAAAGCCGGATGTCTCCATGTGCCTGAATGCATCCCTGGCAGGGCTTGTGGGAATTACGGCTCCCTGTGATGTAACCGATGTTTTTGGAGCCATTGCGATTGGCGTGGTATCTGGGCTTTTGGTTGTATTCGGCGTATGGCTTTTGGATTATAAGCTGCATGTGGATGACCCGGTAGGAGCCGTGGCGGTCCATTGCCTCAACGGCATTTGGGGAACCATTGCGGTTGGTTTGTTTGCTACCTCCTCTGCACCTGGAAATGAGATTGACGGCCTGTTTTACGGAGGCGGCTTCCACCAGTTAGGCCTGCAGCTTTTGGGAGTTCTGGTGGTTGCATCCTGGACCGTGGTGACCATTACCGCCGTGTTTTTCCTGATAAAGGCAACGGTTGGGCTTCGGGTTACGGAGGAAGAAGAGATCATCGGATTGGACGCCACGGAGCATGGGATTGCTTCTGCATATTCTGGCTTCAGCATTATGGATATCTCAAACACTATGACGATGGATATCAATGAAAATACAGATTTGGGCGTGCCTGATTATGAGACTGCTGCCAAGGCACAGCGGGATGCAGCGGTGAAAGCGGCACCGCCCCGGGAAGTTACTGGTATGTACAAGGTTTCTATTGTGGCGAAATTGTCCCGGTATGATAAGCTGAGAAAGGCCATGAATGATCTGGGCGTTACCGGCATGACGGTGACGCAGGTTATGGGCTGCGGCATCCAGAGGGGCGCCGGGGAGAAATACCGTGGCGTGGAAATGGATGCAACCTTGCTGCCGAAGGTCAAGCTTGAAATCATCGGTGGGAATATCCCGGTAGAAAAAGTGGTTGAGGCGGCAAAGAAGACTTTATATACGGGCCATATCGGCGATGGGAAGATTTTTGTCTACGATGTGGCGAAGGTTGTGAAAATCCGCACAGGCGAGGAGGATATGGCGGCCTTGCTGGATGTGGAATAGGTTTTCCAGTTAAAGGCGTCTATTTTTATAGACGCTTTTAACTTTTAGAGGATGATATGCTGGCAAAATATGATTTCCTGCTAATGCTTATGTTCGCTATCCAGTCCTTCATTCACAATCAGACCCAGAATTTTCTATTATAAAAGCTCCCCCAGCCGAATCATGAAATCCCCAAAAATGCAGGAAGCAATCTCATCCTGGAAGGTATACTGGTCTGTCTTTACCTCATGTTCCAAGTCATAGACATTGACAATCTGTGTCAGCGGATTGACAATCCAGTATTCCCGTACCCCGGCGGTGCGGTATTTGAACAATTTAATGCCGTAGTCGATATGCTTTGTCCCAGGGGAGGCGATTTCAATGACCCAGTCCGGGGCGCCGTTGCAGCCCTTGTCGTCCAGCTTGTCCCTGTTGCAGACAACAGAGATATCCGGTTCCACATAATTCTGGTCGTCCTGGTTCAAAAACACGGCAAAGGGTGCGGGATACACCCGGCAGAAGCCTTTGTTGGAATCAATGAAATCACGGATTTTGTAATGGAGGCCAGAAACGATTTCCTGGTGGATGCGGTTGGGCGGAGCCATATCGTAAATCTGCCCGTCAATCAACTCTGCCCGTTTCCCTTCCGGCAGTTCATAAATATGTTTGATGGTATACATGGCTGGTTCTGGGTATGGCAATGACATAATTTTCCTCCTTTATCTAAGAAAATTTGTTTAGAATCTGCCGTTTCATATCAAACAGCTGATCTGACAGATCCACATACACTTCGTGGGGGTTAGTGAAACGTTTGGTTTCATTCCAGAGCGTATTCTTTTCTTCCTCACAATATTTTTGGATATCCATTACTTTGGGGGAATGGTAAATGCAGTTTCCTTTTTCAAAAACTTTTACCAGCAGCTCCCGCATGGTATAGGAGCCGCCCTGCAGGGTGGTGCGTTTCCAGGTTTCCAGTGAATCGAACAGCCGGAGTTTTTTTGTGGTATCAAAGGTCTCGTCTGCAAGGCAGATTAAATCCGCTTTGATTTTGCGGGAATCCTTCTCATAAATCCGGTAAATGGTTTTGTTGCCAGGGTTGGTGACTTTTTCCGTATTTTCAGAAAGCTTGATTTTAGGGATAAACTGTCCATTTTCATCCTGGATAGCCGCCAGCTTATATACGCCGCCGAAGGCAGGGCAGTCTTTGGAAGTAATCAGGTTGGTGCCAACGCCCCAGGAGGTGATTTTCGCTCCCTGCGCTTTTAAATTTTCAATGAGATACTCGTCCAAATCATTGGAAGCGGAGATGACGGCGTCCGGAAACCCTGCTTCATCCAACATATTCCGGGCCATTTTAGACAGATAGGCGAGGTCGCCGCTGTCCATGCGGATGCCGTAGAAGGCAAGGGGAATCCCGGCTTCCCTCATTTCGGTAAATACCCGGATGGCGTTGGGGATACCGGATTTTAGGGTGTCGTAGGTATCCACCAGAAGAATACAGGCAGATGGATAAAGCTCGGCGTATTTTTTGAAAGCGGTGTATTCGTCGGAAAAACTCATAATCCAGCTGTGGGCATGGGTGCCTTTGACGGGCACATCAAACATCTGTCCGCAGAGCACGTTGGAGGTTCCGCAGCATCCCCCGATGATGGCCGCCCTTGCCCCATAAACGCCTGCGTCCGGCCCCTGTGCCCGCCGAAGGCCGAATTCCATTACGCCGTCCCCGTCAGCGGCATAGCAGACCCTGGCAGCCTTTGTGGCAATCAGGCTCTGATGGTTTAAAATATTTAAGATAGCGGTTTCAACCAGCTGGGCTTCCATAATCGGGGCAATGACTTTAATCAGCGGTTCCCTTGGGAAAACCACGGTTCCTTCCGGGATAGCGTAAATGTCCCCGGAGAACCGGAAGCTGCTTAAGTATTCCAGGAAGTCTTCCTCAAAAATCCCAATTCCTCTCAGATAAGAAATGTCTTCTTCTGAAAAATGCAGCCTGTCGATATATTCAATTATCTGCTCTAAGCCGGCACAGATGGCATATCCCCCATTGCTGGGATTTGTCCGGTAAAATGCGTCAAATATTACAGTTTCATTATTTCCAGTTTTAAAATAGCCTTGCATCATGGTCAATTCATAAAGGTCGGTCAATAACGTTAAATGGTTCATAGTGGACTCCTTTTCGTCAGCTTTTGTTTTAGTATAGCACATCCGGCAGGGGAAGCAAAAGCTGTAATCAGATAATATTTGTGTTTTCTTTGTGTTTTGCCTTAGGAAACCTTTTCATTTCTGGAAAAGTGTGCTATCCTTAACTACTGTGAAAGCTAATATCTCCTGCCGAAAGCCGTGGGCTTCCATAGGAGATTGGCCATGCTGCCCGACAGAGGGCAGGCTGAGCATGATGGTGCTTACTATGAAAGTCTTCGGCTTCCACAGCAGGGATGGCCATGCTGCCCGACAGAGGGCAGGCTGAGCATGACGAGTTTACAGTATGGAAAGAAAGGTAATGATTTATGAAGAAAAAAATGATGTTGCTGCTTTGCGCAGTATGTGCGGCGGCTCTGTTAGGCGGCTGCGGAACAGACAAAAAAGAGAACAGTGGCAAGAAGGACAATACAAGTACAGAGGAAGGGTCTGGCTCTGAGGAAAAAGCGGAGTCCATTGAATATAATGCACAAGAGTATGTGGAATTGGGAGACTATAAAGGCATGGAGGTCAGCCTTGCTGCTTCCTATGATGTGACAGACGAGGATGTAAAGAATCAGATATCCTCCGCATTGCTTGATTATCCCATATACGAGGACACAGATAAGGATACGGTAGAGGATGGTGATTTTGTCAATATTGACTATGAAGGGGTGAAGGATGGAGTAGCATTTAACGGCGGAACTGCCCAGGGGGCGGTGCTGGAGATTGGCTCGAACAGTTTTATCGACGGATTTGAAGAAGGGCTGATCGGCGTAAAGGCAGGGGAAAAAACAGACCTTAACTTAACTTTCCCGGAGGGGTATCAGAATGAAGAGCTGGCAGGGCAGGCAGTGGTGTTCCATGTGACGGTGAACAAGATTGTCAGCAAGTCAGATATGACCTATGATATGCTGGATGATGCATTTGTGGAGAAGAATATGTCTTCTCAGGGATATCATACGGTGGCGGATTTTGAGAAGGGCGTCCGGGAGCAGTTAGAAGAGAGCAAAGCGGTTACAAAGGAAAGAGAGACCCAGGCGGCAATCGTCCAGAAATTAAAAGAGATATGCAAGGTTAAGGAATTTCCGGAAGGGCTGCTGGATCAGAGAATCGATGAATATATGAACCGGTTCAATGCGAACCTGGAAGCTTACGGCATGAAGCTGGAGGACTACCTGCAGTCGTCGGGCATTACGGAAGAACAGTTCCAGGAGCAGATTAAGGAGGTTGTCACGGATACGTTAGAGGGAGAACTGATTGTCCAGGCCATTGCTTCAAAGGAAAATGTTGAGATAGGCGACAAAGAATTTGAGGAATATAAGAAAAGCGTCGTGGAAGAATATGGTTATGCAAGCGAGGACGCATTGATTGAACAGCATGGAGAAACGTATGTCAGAAATATATACCTGAATGAGAAAACCTTAAAAATGCTGGCTGAAAATCTAAATATTACCTACGGGGCAGCGCCAAAACCCTCTGCAGAGGATTTTGCCGATACAGAAAATAATGGCGCGGGAAATAATGATGCGGACAATGGCGGTTCCGGGGATGCGGTGCAGCACACACCGGAACATGAAGGAGAAACCGAGCATGTGCCGGAACATACCGGGGAAACGGAACATGTGCCGGAGCATTCTGGAGAATAACAGGCAAGGCACAGGCTTTGGAAATGAGAATGCAAGGCAGGGGGACCTGCTAAAGAATAACAGGTTTCGCCGGGATGGCAGCCTATTGAGAAAGAAAAAGGAGAAGAGCTATGGAACTTAAATTAGTGAATATCAAAGATCTTTACCGCAGAAAGGAAGAATTTTTAGAGCAGGAGGTTACCATCGGCGGATGGGTGAGAAGCATCCGCAATTCCAAGAATTTTGGATTTATTGTGGTAAACGACGGAACTTTTTTTGAGCCTTTGCAGGTGGTGTACCATGACGGGCTTTCCAATTTTGCAGAGGTGGAAAAACTAAATGTGGGAGCGGCCATTATCGTCAAAGGAAAACTGGTGGCTACCCCTCAGGCAAAGCAGCCCTTTGAAATACAGGCGGATGAGGTGATGGTTGAGGGCCAGTCCACACCGGATTATCCTTTGCAGAAAAAACGCCACAGTTTTGAATATTTAAGGACAATTTCGCATCTTCGGCCCCGCACCAACACCTTTGAGGCGGTATTCCGGGTACGCTCGCTGATTGCCTATGCCATCCACAAGTTTTTCCAGGAGAGGGATTTCGTGTATGTGCATACGCCGCTGATTACAGGAAGCGACTGCGAAGGTGCAGGAGAAATGTTCCAGGTAACCACCTTGGATTTGGAAAATGTTCCCAAGAATGAAGACGGAAAGATAGATTTTGCCCAGGACTTTTTCGGCAGACCCACCAATCTTACGGTAAGCGGCCAGCTCAATGGGGAAACCTATGCTATGGCATTCAAGAATATCTATACCTTCGGCCCTACCTTCCGTGCAGAAAATTCCAACACCACCAGGCATGCAGCGGAATTCTGGATGATTGAGCCGGAAATTGCCTTTGCAGATTTGGAGGATGATATGATTTTGGCGGAAAGCATGCTGAAATATATCATCAGCTATGTGCTGGAGCATGCGCCGGAGGAAATGCAGTTTTTTAACAGCTTTGTGGACAAGGGTTTGCTGGAGCGGCTGAACCATGTGGTAAATTCTGACTTTGCCCATGTAACTTACACAGAAGCCATTGAGATTTTAGAAAAGAATAACGAAAATTTTGAATACAAGGTGTCCTGGGGCGCTGATTTGCAGACCGAGCATGAACGCTATCTGACCGAGGAAGTATTCAAGCGTCCCGTGTTTGTAACGGATTATCCGAAGGAAATCAAGGCCTTTTACATGAAGCTGAACCAAGACGGCAGGACGGTTGCGGCAGTGGACTGCTTAGTGCCGGGAATTGGAGAGATTATCGGCGGCAGCCAGAGGGAAGATGACTATGATAAGCTCTGCCAGCGGATGGAAGAATTGGGATTAAACAAAGAGGATTATGATTTCTATCTTGATCTGCGCAAATACGGTACGGCAAGACATGCAGGCTTTGGCCTTGGATTTGAACGCTGCGTCATGTACTTGACAGGCATGACCAATATCAGGGATGTGGTGCCCTTCCCACGGACTGTGAAAAATTGTGAATTGTAGACAACATCCGTTTGGCAGTCTGTTCGTATCCTAACTTGGATAAACCCAAAAAGTACAATGCAAAATTTTGCCATGTGGAGCAGCAGGGAATCTATTTTTTCCGATATGAATAACCTGGCAGTTGTGACAGCAGCAAAAGAACGTTATGCAGATTGCTTTGGGTTTACCGGAGAAGAGGTATTTCAGGCTTTAGAGCAGTATGGATTGTCTGGGGAGAAAAAGAATGTTAAGGAGTGGTATGACGGATTTGTTTTTGAGGGAAAGGAAATTTTAATTGGATAAACTGGACTCATAAAGAGGGGCTGTCATTTTTGGCAGCCCCTCTTTGCGGCATTTTTTATGCTGGCGGCAGTTCTTTTTCCATCTCTGCGATTGCATTCAGAAATGCATCCTGAATTGTGACATGAATGTCTTCTCCTAACAGATGCACATGCTCCGAAGGAATCATGCCTCCTGCCATAGAGGGGTGTCCGCCGCCGCTTCCCCAGGGTTTCATGACATGGGCGATAAGGGTTCCAGCGTGGACGCGGTTCTGTTCACAGCGGAGGGAGAAACGGATGCCGTTTTTCTGCATGGCATAGATGACAGCGATGTCCACCACATCCAGGGATAAAATAAAATCAGAAATAATGGCGATCAGTGCGGTGGCGCAGTCGAAGGGGATGTATGCAAATCCTGTGCCGCCGAAAATCTGTATGTTCTGTATGGCGGCGCCGTAGGCCCGCAGATCGTCAAATTCCATGGTATTTGTGTACATGCGGGTAACCAGCCCCCAATCAGCACGGGAAAACAGGAAGGAAAGCATTTCGGTATCCAAAAGAGTAGTCCCCCGGTTAAAATCCGCAGTATCCATTTTGATTCCATAAGCCAACGCAGCGGCGCAGTTTGGAAGGATAGGCGTGTTTGTCCGCTGGTAGTAGGAAGCGATGATGGAAGCGCAGGCTCCAACCTTTTGGATATCCTGATACAGGTAATGATACTGGAAAAAGATTGGGTGATGGTCGATGCAAGCTACCTCATCCCCAATGAAATCCGTTACATTGCTGTTTAATTTCTGGGAATCCACCAGCACAATGTAGTCGTTTTCTGTCATATCAGGAAGCTCATTTTTGGAATACATGGTGATGCCGAATGTGTCGAGCATTTTCTTGGAACTGAGACGGTCAACTTTTCCGTCATAACAGACCGTGGCGCATATACCGTGGAAGTCCAGAAACTGCTGGAGGCCGAAGGCGCTGGAAATGGCGTCGGGGTCTGGGAAATTGTGGGTCTGGATATAGACGGTATGGTTTCTCAAAATATCTATCAACTCAAATGGATTCATAAAGGCTCCTTTCTCCAGGCGGTGGGAAATCGTTCACTGCAAAACTTGTAGTCTGCAGTAATTTCCTCTGCAATTCATGATAATAAAAAAGCATCTCATCCAGCATCAATTTGCTTTAGTATACAACAGTTTCTTGAAAAAGTCATCACATTTTGCTATGATGCATAGGGAAAGAAGGGAGACAGTTCAGACAAGGCAGCTTGCCTGAACTGTTATAACAGGAAAAAGAGGGCATAAGCAATGCAGAAAAATTATAAAATGACAATAGAATACGACGGCACCCGCTATAAGGGCTGGCAGAGCCAGAAAACCACAGATGTGACGATTCAGGGAAAATTAAATCATGTGTTTTCAAAGCTGGAAGGAAAAGAAGTGGAGGTTCAGGGCTCCGGCCGCACCGATGCGGGCGTCCATGCCTTGGGGCAGGTGGCAAATGTCCACTTGTCCGTAGAGAAAACCATTCCCGAAATCCTTGCGTATGTGAACCAGTATCTGCCGGAGGATATCGGGGTGATGGAGATGAAGGAGGCAAGCCCAAGGTTCCATGCAAGGCTGTCCGCCGTAAGGAAAACATACTGCTACCGGATTTATAACAGCAGCCTGCCCAACGTATTTGAACGGAAATGGATGTGCCAGATGGAAGAGCCGCTGGATGTGGAAAAAATGCAGGAGGGCGCCCGGTATCTGGAAGGAACCCATGATTTTGCAGCTTTCTGCAGACATGTGCAGAAGAAAAAATCTACGGTGCGCACAATTTTTAAGCTTGCAGTAATTCAAAAGGGGAATGAAATCGATATTGTGGTGGCAGGAAATGGATTTCTGCACAATATGGTGCGGATGATTGCCGGAACACTGGTGGAAATCGGGAAGGGCAGCCGGGAGCCTTTGGAAATTGTGGGTCTTCTGGAGGAAGGAACCAGGGCAAAAGCTGGGATGATTATGCCGCCTCATGGGTTGGTACTGCAGAGTGTGGAGTATTAGGGCAGCGTTCTGGTGGATTTTTTCATCTTTGGGGACGGAACAGGCGGATTGCCTAATCTGCGTGGCAAAGGGGCATCCTTGCTTTCCGTCCGCATCCAAACATAAAAAAATCTGCCGGAACATTGCCCAGTCTGCGTGGAAAAGAGCCATCCTCCCTTGGCTTCTGCATCCAAAGATAAAAAATCCGCATCACATCCTGGAAAGGAGCACAACATGGAAAAATGGGTGGTATCTGCCAAAAAAGCAGATTTCAAGAAAATAGCAAACCAATTCAACATCGACCAGGTAACAGCCCGCATTATCCGAAACCGGGAGGTCGTAGGGGAAGCCGCCATAGAGGAATACCTTCACGGGACGCTGCAGAGCCTCCATGCCCCGAAACAGATGAAGGACATGAACCGCGCCGTTTCCATTTTGAAGGAAAAAATAGAAAAAATGAAAAAAATCCGCATTATCGGGGATTATGATATTGACGGCATACAATCAGTCTATATCCTGTATTCCGCACTCCGCGCCTGTGGGGCAGAAGCGGATTATGCGATTCCAGACCGGATTGCAGACGGCTACGGAATCAATGAACGCTTGGTACGCCAGGCGGCCTTAGATGAAATAGATACGATTGTAACCTGTGACAATGGGATTGCAGCAGCAAAGGAGCTGTCCCTGGCAAAAGAGCTGGGGATGACTGTGGTTCTCACGGACCACCATGAGGTTCCCTATGAGGAAACCAGGGATGGGGAGAAAATATTCCATGTCCCAGCGGCAGATGCAGTGGTAAACCCAAAACAGCCGGATTGCCCCTATCCCTTTAAAGAGTTGTGCGGGGCAGCAGTGGCTTTTAAATTGGTGCAGGCTCTTTATGAGGAAATGGGCTTTTTGCCGGAAAAAGCAATGGGGTATCTGGAAAATGCTGCTTTTGCTACGGTGGGGGATGTGATGAGCCTTGTGGGGGAAAACCGGATTTTGGTAAAAGAAGGATTGAAAGCATTAAACCAGACGAAAAATTATGGAATACGGGCGCTGGCAGCAAGGAACCAGATTGAGCTGGGAAAAATAAAAGCCTACCACATCGGATTTGTCTTGGGTCCCTGCCTGAATGCCAGCGGACGGCTGGATACGGCAAAACGTGCCTTAGAGCTGCTGCTGGCAAAGGATGAATATAAGGCGGCAGAATATGCCCAGGACTTATATGATTTGAATGCAAGCCGCAAGGAAATGACAGAGCGGGGGGTGCAGCAGGCAGCGGAATTGGTGGAGCAGACGTCCCTGAAAGAGGATAAGGTTCTGGTGGTTTATCTGCCGGACTGCCATGAGAGCCTGGCAGGAATTATTGCAGGGCGCATCCGGGAGCGGTATCACCGCCCGGTATTTATACTGACAAAAAGCGAAGATGGGGTGAAAGGCTCCGGCCGTTCGGTGGAATGCTATTCCATGTATGAGGAGATGTCAAAATGCAAGGAGCTTTTCACCAAGTTCGGCGGACATCCTATGGCGGCGGGCCTGTCTCTGCCCGAGGAGCATGTGAATATATTCCGGCAGAAATTAAATGAAAATACCGCTTTAACAGAGGAGGACATACGGGGGAAGATTGTGATAGACGTTCCCATGCCCCTGGATTATATTTCCAAAGCCCTGGTGGAGGAGCTGAGTATTTTGGAGCCTTTTGGAAAATCCAATGAAAAACCAGTATTTGCAGATAAAAATATACATATCCTGTCGATAGGGATTTTCGGAAAAAACCGCAGCGTGTGCCGGATGCAGGTGCAGAGCCAGGCAGGAACGGTAATGAGCGCAGTCTACTTTGGGCAGGTGGAAGAATTTCTGGATTTTCTAGGCAGAAAATATGGAAGCGATGCCTTAGCGCAGGCAATGTCCGGCAAAGGCGGCGGCATGCTGGCATCTTTTATTTATTATCCTGAAATCAATGTATACAATGGCAGAGAAAGTTTGCAGATAATTGTAAAGAACTACTGTTAGAAGCGGAAGAAATGTGTTAAAATGGAAAAACAGACGGCACACTTTTAAGAAGCAGAAGAAATATGTTAATAGACTGCACACTTTTAGAAACGGAAAAAATGTGTGAAAATACGACACACTTTTTGAAGAAAGGGGAATCCAGATGTTTGGAAAAAATAAGAAACAGGAAGAGCTGGAACAGGAACTGCTGGTCAAACAGGCAGAGGCAGATAAATATTTAAAAAAGTTATCCGAGGTGACAGACAAAATGCGGTTGGTGCAAAAGGAAACGGAGGCGGGAATAGCAGCTATGGAAGGAAGCCAAAGTGAATTAGACAGCCAGATGGCGGAATTGTTGGAAACAGTAAGCGCAGCAGCCGGTGAAGCAAAACGGCAGAATGCCAAAAACCGGGAGTTACAAAAGCAGATTGGGGTACTTGCAGACAGAGCAGAGAAATCCGAGGGCTCCTATCAAAGGTCCATAGAGGGAATTTACAGGCGTGAGAAAGAGCTTTTGGAAATGATAGAGCAGGGAAGAAAGCTTACTTCCCCCAAAGAGGTGCTGGATTTGGCAGCCGAGGGGATGCGCCAGGAAATGGGAGAGATGAGCCAGCGTATTACCGAGATGGGAGAAATGGAGAACCAGATGGGAGTCCTTTCCCTGAATGCGGCAATTGAAGCCGGAAGGCTGGGAGAGGAAGGCGTACAGTTTGTAGAAGCCGCAGAGAAGGTTCGTGACCTATCTGGAAAATACCACCAGTCCGCTTCCTTTATGGCGGAAAAAATGCAGAAAATGGAGGAACGTTTGGAGGAGGCCGAGACCCAGGTGCTGTATCTGACCCAGATTTGGAATGAGCATAATGCCCGTTTGGAGAAGGCGGCGGAAGGATTCGGCACTTACGCCAACCGGCTGCAGGAGACAGAAGGCAGGCATCTGGTTCCCCAGATACGTGCAGTCACACAGAGCCTTTCCGATTCCTTTGGAGAAAGCGAAGCCATCACGAAGCAGTATGATGCGGCACAGGAAGTAGTGCAGCAGGCAGGAAAGACATTTACCGGACAGCAGGAAACCTTGAATAACCTGCGCAGAAAGGCAAAGGAAGTGGAGGAGTGGCTTCGGGCAGTAGGAGCAGAAATCAGTAAATAGTTGGAGGAGGCCTATGAAAAAAAGTACGTTTCAATTTTTATCCGCAGATAAAAAAACCCAGATATATGGCGTCAAGTGGGAGCCAGACCAAGGAGAAATCCGAGGGATTTTACAGATTAGCCACGGTATGGTTGAATATGTGGAACGGTACGAGGATTTTGCAGGATTTATGGTTCAGCAAGGGTTTCTGGTGGCAGGAAATGACCATTTAGGCCATGGACAATCCGTCACTTCCCAGGAACAGTGGGGCTATTTTGCCAAAAAGAACGGCAGCGATATCCTCATAGAGGATTTGAACCATCTGCAAAGAATCATACAAGAAGAATATAAGGGAATTCCCTATTTTATCCTGGGGCACAGTATGGGTTCTTTTCTTCTTCGGAAATATCTGTCCAAATATGGGAAAGGGCTTAAGGGGGCTGTTATTATGGGAACGGGAACCCATTCGGATGCAGCCGTAATCCTGGGAAAAGGGGTATGCAGGCTTTTGGCGGCATGTTTGGGATGGAATTACCGAAGCAAGCTGGTGGATAAGCTGGCCATGGGCGGATATAACAGACGGTTCCGGCATGAGGACGGCTCTGGCTCCTGGCTTACCAAGGACAAGGAAATCGCAGCGGCTTACGTCAGGGAGCCCAGATGCAGCTTTAAATTTACATTAAACGGGCACTATACCATATTCGATACCATTCATTTTATCAACCAGCCTGCTAATATCAGCCGGATTCCCAAAGATCTGCCCCTTCTTTTTGTGGCGGGGGAGGATGATCCGGTAGGAAATTACGGCGCAGGCGTGAAGGCTGTCTGCCGCACATATAAGAAGGCAGGAATTTCGGATATTACCTGCAGGCTATATCCAAAAGACCGCCATGAGATATTAAATGAGCTGGATAGAGACAAGGTATACAAGGATATCTGTAAATGGGTGAAGGCAAAAATGTAAAAGGTGCAGAAGTGCTTTTTTATCTTAAGGCATACAAGGATATCTGTAAATGGGTGAAGGCAAAAATGTAAAAGGTGCAGAAGTGCTTTTTTATCTTATGGAAAGCCTGTACTGCTGTGAGGCGTAAAAGTCCACGGCTTTTCATATGTGGGGGCAATTAGGAACTGTTAAGCAGGACAGAATGGAGGTAACCATGGAAAAGCACATAAGACAAATTGCCGGCTTGCTGCTGGCAGGTATCATTGCGGTATTGGCGCCTGCACAGGTCTGGGCAGCGGAGACGGATGAGAAAGAAATGGAAATGGGGCCAGGCGGCGTGCAAGAGAGCCAGCCTTCGGATGAAGCCCAGCCTTTCGATGAAAACCAGGCAGAGGTTCGGACAGATGAGATAGAAGTAGAAAATAAAACAGATGCATTGAATGAGCCAGGCGAGGTGACAGAGCTAATCACCAAGGAGGATAAGCCCTACCTTGCCCTGGGGGCAAACCTTTCGCCGGATCAGCAGGCAGCGGTGTTGCAGCTTCTTGGCATCAACCCCGGGGAGCTTTCGGAGTATGACGTGATTTATATTACCAACGAGGAGGAGCATGAATATCTGGGGGAATATGTGGCGGCCAGCAAAATCGGGACACGCGCCCTCTCATCGGTGCTGATTGTAAAAAGAGAGCAGGGCAGCGGCATCAACATTACCACAAAAAACATTTCTTACTGCACCATAGGCATGTATAAAAATGCATTGATTACCGCTGGAATCACCGATGCGGATATTATTGTGGCAGGCCCATTCCCCATATCAGGAACGGCGGCTCTGGTAGGAGCCATGAAGGCCTATTCCGACATGACCGGCACAGAGGTTTCAGAGCGGAGCATGGACACAGCGTTAAATGAGCTGGTGCTGACCGGTGATCTTGCCGAGACTGTTGGTGATTCCCAGAAAGCGGAGGAACTTGTAGCCTATTTAAAGCAAGAGGTAATTGAAAAAGGCCTGGATTCAGAAGGGGAAATCAGGAGCGCTATCGAGAAAGCCTGCGGTCAATTTGACATTACCTTAGCAGAAGAGGAAATCGCAGAATTAACGGAGCTGCTGGAAAAAATAGGAGAGCTGGATTTGGACATAGACTCTATCCGGAACCAGGCAGAAGAACTATATGAAAAGCTCACCAGCCTGGACGCAAAAAGCATCTTTGACCGGGTAGCAGATTTTTTCCGTTCCATCCTGGATTTCTTCAAGGGGCTATTTTCCTGATAGCCCTGATTTACATTTCGATACACAGGAAAGGCAGGACAGCCCTTTGCCGCACAAACGGGCAAAGGGCTGTCCTGCCTTGATTTCCGTATCCCGATATGAAACATCTGCCATAATATCAGCACATATTCGAAATTACAGCATTTTGGGCTGCGGAGTTATTTCCGCAGCCCAATTCTTTTTTTCAGGAAAGAAATGAACCGTTCAAACTGGGGCGGATAGGAAAAGGGGCCGTGGACTTTCTGGCGGTTTTTTTCATTGAACCCCACTAGAATGTCATGGTTTGCCTCCGCCAGGTAATCTATAATGCCGTCAATGTCAGATTTCATATTTTTGGGGCATTGAAAATACAAATGCTTATTAGCAGTTACATGCAGCGTATAAGAAATGCTGAAATGATACCACAAAAATTTGTGAAGGGTGGAGTGTTTATAAATCCATACGATTTCCTGAATGGGAATAACTGCTGCGCCGTAATTGGCCAGCACAATAAAATAGTGCTCTGTGATAAACATATCTTCCGTGGCAAGCTGAGGTAAGGTTGCCAATTCGGTTTCCGCCTGGGCAAGCAGTTCCTTTGGCCTGCCAAACCGGCTCAGCCGCCGGCAGGCTGGGACAAAGACAGGAAACCGGAGATACAGAATATCAAGGAGGATATGCACCAGGGCATAACCGCCTGTGGCAAAATACAAAGCCATCAGAACCATGCTTGGGAAAAACCCAAAATCAGGTTCGCTGATAAAACAGGAACTTACTTTTTCGCTGATTCCATTTTTCGTCCAGTCTAAGTCTGCGGACAGATTGTCCAATAAAGCCTGGAAGGAGGGGTTTGCCTTTCCCTCCAATACCTTGCCGCGGATATGTACGGATTCTATCGCCGGAAGCCCTTCTTCACAGGTGGAAGGTGAGAGCAGGACAATGATGCATTGCGGATTAAAACTGCTGTCTTCCTTTTTACCCGTATTGCTTTTGCTGTCTTTTTGCTGGGGCAAGGTATAGTAATAGTATCCGGTGGTCCGTCCCAGGGAGACATTGGTGTAGCCGGTAAAATATAAGTCTGTCAACGTTGTCTCCACATAAGAGGAGTTCTGGCGGTTATATGTATCTAAATGTTCAAAGCTTGTGAGCTGCTGCGGAAACAGGATATCGTACAGAGGAAGCACCAGCCACAGGAACATCAGAAAAATCAAATAGAAAACCGGGGGAATCAGGCGGCGGCAGTATACCCGCCGGATGTGCCTGGAAATGTAGTGGTCATAATTTTCAGTCATAAAGGCTCCTTGCAAAACTTGGTTGTTTTTACTATAATAAAAACAGTATACATTTTTTAATACCAACAATCAAGATAAAAGAACAGATAGGATGGTAATAAGTATGGAGGCGTATACAGGATTTGCCCAGGTGTATGAGCTGTTTATGGATAATGTCCCCTATGAAGCATGGAGCAGGTTTCTGGTTGGCCTGCTAAAAGAGTACGGCATAGAGGAGGGCATCGTGCTGGAATTAGGCTGCGGTACAGGAAAGATGACCAGGCTTTTGGCACAGGCAGGTTTTGACATGATTGGCGTTGACAATTCCCAGGAAATGCTGCAGATAGCCAGGGATTCCTCTTTTTCTGCCGATGGGCAGGAAAAAGAAGCGGATATCTTATACCTTCTGCAGGATATGCGGGAATTTGAACTGTATGGGACAGTACGGGCAGTGGTAAGCATCTGTGATTCCATGAATTATATTTTGGAGGAAGAGGAGCTGCTGCAGGTATTTTCACTGGTGAACAATTATTTAGACCCGGGGGGTATTTTTATTTTTGATATGAATACCTTGTACAAATATCGGGAAGTATTAGGAGAAACCGCCATATGCGAGAACCGGGAAGAGGGAAGCTTTATCTGGGAAAATTTTTACGATGAAACAGAGCAAATCAACCAGTATGATTTAACCCTTTTTATCCAGGAGGGGAACGGGATGTACCGCAGATACCAGGAAACCCATCTGCAGCGGGGATATGAAGCAGAAACGGTACGGGCGCTGCTAGAGCAGGCAGGGATGGAATTTATCGGTATGTTTGACGCTTATACAAAGGAGCCTGTGAAAAAAACAAGTGAACGGCTTTATTTTATCGCAAGGGAGAGAGGAAAATGAGAGACTACATCGTGAGGGCGGCCGCAGCCAGCCACCAAATACGGGCATTTGCCATAACATCCAGGGATCTGGTGGAGCAGGCCAGGAAATACCATAATACCAGCCCTGTGATTACCGCGGCTTTGGGAAGGCTTTTGACCGGGGCGGCTATGATGGGCGTTATGATGAAAGGGGAAAAAGATTTGCTGACGCTGCAGGTTAAGTGCGGCGGGCCGGCAAAAGGAATGACCGTTACCGCGGACAGCCAGGGAAACGTGAAAGGCTATCCCCAGGCGCCGGATGTGATGCTTCCGCCCAACGCAAAGGGCAAGCTGGACGTAGGAGGAGCCTTAGGCCCTGGCATCCTAAGCGTCATCAAGGATATGGGCATGAAGGAGCCATACGTAGGCCAGGTAGCCCTGCAGACCTCCGAAATTGCAGAGGATCTGACCTGCTATTTTGCAGCCTCGGAGCAGGTTCCCTCCGCAGTGGGCTTAGGCGTGCTCATGAACAAAGACAACACGGTAAAGCAAGCAGGAGGCTTCATTGTCCAGCTTATGCCCTTCACCGAAGAAGCAGTGGTGGAAGCCCTGGAAAAAAAGGTAGCGCAGATAACCTCAGTCACAGACCTTCTGGAGCAAGGAGCCACCCCAGAAACCCTCTTAGAGCAAGTACTAGGAGACCTGGGCGTAGAAATAACAGAACAAATACCCGCCAATTATCATTGTGACTGCTCCCGGGACCGAGTCACAAAAGCCTTAATCAGTATCGGGGTCAGAGACATCCAGGAAATGATAGAAGACCAGCAGCCCATCGAGGTCAACTGCCAATTCTGCGATAAACGCTACACTTTTACCCCCGGCGACCTAAGACTGCTTTTAGAACACTCGAAAAAATAAAATTGCATTTGCGAAAGGAGCCCCCAGTGAAAGATGGATTTATAAAAGTGGCAGCGGCAGCCCCCAGAATCCGGGTAGCCGACCCCGCCTATAACAAACAGGCAATTATAGAAAAAATAGAAGAAGCAGAAGCAGAAAGGGCAGTAATTGTAGTATTCCCAGAACTTTGCATCACAGGATACACCTGCGGGGACTTATTCCTAATGGAGCCCTTGCTCCAGCAGGCAGAAGATGCCCTCCTTGAGATTGCAGAGGAGACAAATGGAAAGAATATGCTGGTATTCGTAGGGCTTCCCGTCCGCTGGAAAGGAAGGCTCTACAATACGGCAGCGGCGGTTTCCAATGGCTCCGTATTGGGGCTTGTGCCAAAGATGTGCATTCCCAATTACAATGAATTCTATGAGGGACGCTATTTCACGCCGGGAATGGAAACGGCAGAGGAGGTGGTTTTAGAAGGAACTGCCCGGATTCCCATGAGCGGCGATTATCCAGCTGAAGAAGCATTCCGGGACAGGGGGGGAGGAGCAGCGGTCCAAGTTCCCATGGGCAGCCGCCTGCTTTTTTCTGCTGACAGTATCCCGGAACTAAAGATTGGCGCAGAAATCTGCGAGGATGTGTGGACGCCGCAGCCCCCCAGCATTTCCCATGCGCTGGCAGGGGCAAATATCATTGTGAACCTGTCTGCAAGTGATGAGATTACCGGAAAAGACCAATACCGGAAAAACCTGATAGAAGGCCAGTCAGCCAGATTAATCTGCGGGTATGTGTACGCCAGCGCAGGGGAAGGGGAGTCTACCCAGGATGTGGTATATTCCGGCCACAATATGATTGCAGAGAACGGAATTATGCAGGCAGAAGCAGAACGTTTCACCAATCAATCGGTGTATGGGGAAATTGATATCCAGAGGCTGGAAGGGCAGAGACGAAGGATGTCCACATTTTCTGGAAAAAAAGAGGATTATTTGGAAATCCCCTTCCATCTGAAAAAAGAAGAGACAACGCTTACCCGGTTTGTAGACCCGTCCCCCTTTGTGCCGGGAAAAATGGAGGAACGCAAGAAACGGTGCGAGGAAATCTTGTTAATCCAATCCATGGGACTGAAAAAACGGCTGGAGCATACGGGCTGCCATCATGCAGTGGTTGGGATTTCCGGCGGCCTGGACTCTACCCTGGCGCTGCTGGTCACAGTGCGGGCCTTTGATTCCCTTGGATTAGAACGGACAGGCATCCATGCAGTGACCATGCCGGGCTTTGGCACCACCGACAGAACCTATGACAATGCTGTGAATCTAATCAAATGCCTGGGCACTGATTTTCGGGAAGTAGATATCAAGGAAGCAGTGCGCGTGCATTTTCGGGATATTTCCCATGAGGAAAGCCTGCATGACGTGACCTATGAAAACGGGCAGGCCAGGGAGCGGACCCAGATCCTGATGGATATTGCAAATAAGGTAAATGGCATGGTGATAGGAACCGGAGACATGTCTGAGCTGGCTCTTGGCTGGGCAACCTATAACGGTGACCATATGTCCATGTACGGGGTAAATGCTTCCGTACCCAAAACCCTGGTGCGCCATCTGGTACAATATTATGCAGATACCTGCCAGGATGCGGTGTTGGAAAAAACTCTTCTGGATGTGCTTGACACCCCGGTAAGCCCTGAACTGCTTCCCCCGGAGGATGGAAAAATTTCCCAGAAAACAGAAGATATCGTAGGCCCCTATGAGCTCCACGATTTCTTCCTATACCATATGCTCCGCTCAGGCTTTCGCCCAGCCAAAATTTTCCGCCTGGCAGTATATGCTTTTACCCAGGCTCCATGCGCCCCCAGCGAGCCTCCCATGGAAAAGAAATATTCCAAAGAAGTAATCCTGAAATGGCTGAAGGTATTCGTAAAGAGATTCTTCTCCCAGCAGTTCAAACGCTCCTGCCTGCCAGACGGCCCCAAAGTAGGAACCGTTGCCGTATCCCCCCGAGGAGACCTTCGGATGCCAAGCGATGCCAGCGCCGCCCTCTGGCTAGCGGAAATAGAAACATTAGAGCATTCCCTAGACACACGATAGCTTTAGTTACAGCAAACAATGAACGAAGCGGATTTTCAGGCTGATACCCCGTAGCTTGCAGCAGAGAGTGCCGCTATTTGGATACACAGGAAGGGCTCTCCCGCATTTTTATCCCCATCCAAAAACCAAAATATTTTCTGCTGCCAAAACCTTGTTTATAAATTTTTTATAAAATCTTTCTGTTTTATTAATTGCAATTGCCGCAGGAAGGGTTAGAATATATTCATACAGAGAGGATATTATGTTTGGATATATTATTGTCAATAAACCAGAGATGAAATTAAAAGAATTTGATTTATATCAGTCTTACTACTGCGGCCTTTGCAAAACGCTGGAGGCTCAATCCGGCAGAATAGGCCAGTTTACCTTAAGCTATGACATGACCTTTGTGATTCTGCTGCTTACCAGCCTGTATGAGCCGCAGACAAACGTGAGCAGCCAGGCATGCCTTGTCCACCCTTTAAGAAAACATCCCGCAAGAATCAATCAATTTACCAGATATGGAGCAGATATGAATCTGCTTCTGTCTTATTATAAATGCCTGGATGACTGGGCAGATGAACGGAAAGCCGCCAGGAAAGTGATGGCCTCTTTCCTGAAAAAAAGATGCAGGAGGATTGCAGCGTCTTATCCGAAGAAAGCTTCTGCATTCCGGAAGAACCTGCAGCAGATCCACCGCTGTGAGAAGAGAGGCAGCAGGGATTTGGATGAAGTATCAGGATATTTCGGCCGGATGATGGAAGAGGTATTTGCCTGGCGGCAGGATGAGTGGGAGCCAGAGCTTAGGCGGATGGGATTTTTCATGGGAAAATTTATCTATCTGATGGATGCCTATGAGGATGTGGAAAAAGATCAGGAAACCGGAAATTATAATCTTTTTCTGGAGGATTTTCAGACGGAAGGGTTTGAGCAGAAGATAGAAAAGGTCTTAAGCATGATGATGGCAGAGTGTGCGAGAGCCTTTGAGCATCTTCCCATTGTTGAAAATACAGAGATTTTGAGGAATATATTGTATTCGGGCGTTTGGTGCCGCTATGAATATGTAAAGAAGAACAGGGAGAGGAAGGGAACAGATGTATGATCCATATCAGGCGCTTGGGGTGAGCAGGAGCGCTACAGAGGAAGAAATCAAAAAGGCATATCGTTCCCTGAGCAGGAAATACCATCCAGATGCCAATGTGAATAATCCCCATAAAGAACAGGCAGAGGAGAAATTCAAAGAGATTCAGCAAGCCTACCAGCAGATTATGCAGGAAAGGGAGCGTGGAACTTCCGGCGGCTATGGACAAAGCAGTTCCGGCGGACAGGGCAGCTACGGCGGACAGGGAGGCTTTGGAGGAAGCTACTGGGATTTCGGGGATTTTTTCGGCGGCTTCGGCGGTTTTGGAGGCAGCCAGGGGTCCAATAGAGGCGCCGGAGGCAATGGAGAGAGCACCTATCACCAGGCAGCGTCCAATTATATCCGCAGCGGACATTATAAGGAAGCGGTAAATGTGTTAAACAGCATGAAGGACAGAGACGCCCGCTGGCATTATTTGAGTGCCATTGCCAATTCAGGCCTTGGCAACAATGTGGCTGCTATGGAAGCGGCACAGAGGGCTGTCTCTATGGAGCCGGGGAATCAGGAGTACCAGCAATTGTATGCACAGCTTCAGAATGGAGGAAGCTGGTATTATGGCAGGCGCCAGAGTTACGGAAGCCCGATTGCGGGCAGCGGCGATTTCTGCATGAAGCTTTGCCTGGCAAATCTTGCGTGTAATTTCTGCTGCGGCGGAGGGTTTTGCTGCGGCGGAGTACCCTATTGTTAAGCGTATATGGATGATTGCCTGTGCAAGATGGCAAAGTTTTTGCATCTCGTTTTTCTGGTTCATCCAGGGTAGGCGCTTGCAAACAATTTCTTGCGCAAGATGGCAGAATTTTTCTATCGTGCTTCTGGTTCATCCAGGTTAGGGAAAGGGAAAGAACATGGATTATATGGTGGTGTATTCCAGTATCACAGGCAATACGAAAAAAATAGCCACTGAAATTTTCAGTGCACTTCCGGGAATGTCCAAAGACATGCAGAGCATGGAAGAATATAGGGGAAAAGATGCGGATATATTTTTTATTGGTTTCTGGGTAAACCGGGGAACCTGCGATATGTCTGTGATTGATATGCTGTCGGAGCTTCGGAACAAGAAGATTGCGCTGTTTGGCACCTGCGGCCTGGGGAATGAGGAGGCATATTTCCGGGCCATTGAGCAGAAGGTAAATGTGTGGATTCCTGACGACTGTGAATATCTGGGAACTTTTCTCTGCCAGGGAAAGATGCCCATGCAGATCCGGGCAAAATATGAGATTCCCATGGAGGATCCGAAGCAGGAGATTTGGAGAAGGAAAATGCTTCAGAATTTTGACGAAGGGCTGTTCCATCCCAATGAAACGGATTTGGAGCATGCCAGAGAGTTTGTGGAACGGGTATTAAAAAGCATTTGATCAATGGGAAAGCATGGAAAAGAAAAACATGGGGCATATGGCAGATAAACAGTTGGAAGCCATCATGAATCTTGCAGCTGATAAGTTTGAAGGATGTAAGGATATGGAGGAAGCATAGAAAGCCATCCAGGATGTCAGGGAGATGGCAGAAAGGGAAAAGCAGCAACCTGGCAAGGGAAAGCCTGAATATATTAATCTGGGATTTGGAAAGACAGCGAAACGGAAAAAGAAAACCCTCGGAATGCGCTCCGGGGGTTTTTCTTTGTGAATATACAAATGTCACTTTCGCTTTGCCTGCTGGCATTATAGGATATGCAAATATCGAATGCAATATGCTTCCCCCAAAAAAATATTGCTTCAATCTTGAAATGATGAAAAACAGGAATCCAATTCTAATCCAATCCGAACCATGTCCCTTAGTGAATTCTAGGCATTTTATTTGGGATTTAAGGATTTTTTAATATTTTGCATTTTATAATAACCAGCAGAAGGAAACAGAAAGGAGCAGCCTATGAATTTCAGAATGCTAAGAAAAGATTTAAGACGCAAGAAATCCATCAACCTGATTCTGCTGGTATTTATTTTTTTATCCACCATGTTCATTGCCGGCAGCCTGAATAACTTTGCGGTTATCATGAATGGAGTGGAAAACTTTATGGACCAGGCAGGAGTCAAAGACTTTTTGATTGTAACGATGGGGGAAGGCTCAGGGGAGCTTTCCGAAAATGACAGGGCTATTGAGGAATTTTTAGAAAACCAGGAGCAGGTAAAGGATTTTACCGTGGATGATAGTTTATTCCTCTCCGAAAACCAGGTGAAGATGAAGAATGGGAAAAAGGTTTTCATGGACAGCACAGGAGTTTTAAACAGTTTTCCCATGAAACAGCAGAAATTTTTTGACAAGGGAAATCAGGAGATTACCAGTGTAGAGCGGGGAGCCATTTACTTAAGCCAGCGGATGGTGGAGGAAAATAAGCTGGAAACCGGGGATGTGGTGGTGATTTGGTCAGAGAATGGGTATGAAAAAGAGTTCCAGGTGGCAGGGGAATTGAAGGACGCATTTCTTGGCTCTGATATGATGGGCATCCAGCGGTGCATCATAAATGAGGAAGATTTTGTGGAGATGATGGAGCAGGGCAGCCTGCCTTATGGAAGGATGTATTCTATTTCCTGCAAGGATAGCAAGGCGTTCCAGGCAGAGTATAATAACCAGGATTTCCATGAGATGTTCGGTGCAGACCGGGAGCTGGTAAAAACCACCTATGTGATGGAGCTGGTCATTGCGGCGGTCATCCTAGCAGTCAGCCTTTGTTTGATTATCATAGCTGTGATTATGCTGCGGTTTACCATTGTATTTACCGTAAATGAGGACTACAAAGAGATTGGCATTATGAAAGCCATTGGGATGCCAGACGCTTCCATCCGAAGGCTGTATATGATAAAATATTTTGTATTGGCGGCAGTGGGGGCATTCTGCGGATTTGCAGCCAGCATCCCGTTTAGCCGGGTGCTGCTTTTGCAGGTGACGGAAAAAATTGTCATTGAAGGGGGAAGCAGGGGAATTTTCCTGCAGCTGCTGGTCAGCATTTGCATTGTAGGGCTTATTGTTCTGTTTGGATACCGCAGCACAGGGAAAATCAGGAAATTTAGTCCTATGGATGCCATACGGAGCGGAAATAACGGAGAACGTTTTCAGAAAAAGACGGTATTCCAATTGAAAAATGCCCGTGTAAAAACGACCACATTTCTGGCTTGCAATGATGTGCTCAGTGAACTGAAAAAATATCTGGTACTGCTTTTTACCAGTATCATCGGCGTCTGGCTGGTGGTTATGCCCATTAACACAATCAATACCCTGAATTCAGATGGGCTTACGGCATGGTTTGCATTGACAGACTGTGATTTTTATCTGACAGACGAAGAGCGTGTGATAGAATTGATGGCAGAGGGAACAAAAGAGGCCTGGTATGATTTTCTAAAGGAAACCGGGGAAGGGTTAGAGGAAGCAGGGATACCAGTGGAAAAGGTCTGTACAGAGGTATTCTTTAAGCTTCGTGTGCGCAAGGGGGAGAAATCCTACAAGTCTTTTACCGTCCAAGGGCTTGGAACGGAAACAAAAGAGTATTTTTATGATATGGGCGAGCCTCCCATTTACGAAAATGAAGTGGCAATTACCCATGTGGTGTCAGAAAAAATTGATGCGAAGCTGGGAGATACCGTTTTCATCACCAGCGGAAATCAAGAGAAGCCCTATGTGGTTACAGCGATTTACCAGTCCATGAATAACATGGGAGAGGGAGTCCGGTTTACAGAAAGCGCGGATTTAGATTATAGAGAAGTCGGCGGAGGGTTTGGCACACAGGTGGTGCTTGCAAGGGAGCAAGACAGGGAAAAGCTTTCCGATATCATGGAGCAGGCAGAAGAATTATTTCCGGGATCCAAGGTTCAGACGCCAGGAGAGTTTGTGAATCATATGATAGGAAATATTGCAGGAAGGCTTGGGCCGTTAAAAGCCCTTACCGTAGCAGTGGTATTGGCAATCAATGTGCTGGTGGTAGTTTTGATGCAGAAAATGTTCCTGATCCGGGAACGGGGAGAAATCGGCATGCTGAAATCCATTGGGTTTTCCAACCGTTCCCTGATTGGATGGCAGGCTAAGCGGGTGATGCTGGTGCTGTTTTTTGGAATTGTAATCGGCACATTGACCGGGGCGCCCTTTTCCCAGCTTACCTCCGGGCAGGTGTTCCAGATGATGGGAGCAAGTAAAATTGAATTTGTCATAAATCCATTGGAAATTTATGTGGTATATCCGGCGGCGCTGTTTGTGGTTACGGTGCTGGCATGCATCATTGCCATGCGGCGTGTTAAGCGCGTATCGGTACAGGAAATGAACCATATGGAATAAGCACTGTATGAGAATTGCCATGCGGCGTGCCAAGCGTGTATCGTACAGGAAATGAACCATATGGAATAGGAGGAAAATTATGAGTGAAGCGTTATGTGTAAAGAATTTATGTAAAACTTATGTAGTTAATAAAAGACAGAATAATGTATTGAAAAATGTGAATTTTACCATTGAGCAGGGAGAGATGGTGGCAGTTATGGGGCCTTCCGGGTCTGGAAAATCCACCTTGCTCTACAGTGTGTCCGGGATGGACCGCCCCACGGCGGGGGAGGTGCTGCTTGGGGGAAGGCGGATTACGGATTTAAAGGAAAAAGAATTGGCAAAGGTGCGGCTTACAAGCATGGGATTTATTTTCCAGCAGATGCATATGCTGAAAAACCTCTCCATTATGGACAATATTCTGCTTCCGGCTTATCAGGCAGGAAAAGAAAACCGCACCCGGCAGGAAATCAATGAATACTGCCTTGCCCTGATGCGCAAATTGGGAATCAGCGATGTGGCGGAGAATGATATTACCGAGGTTTCCGGCGGACAGCTTCAGCGGGCGTGTATCTGCAGGAGCCTGATCAACCAGCCCCAGATTCTTTTTGCCGACGAGCCTACGGGAGCCTTAAACCGTGGCGCGTCGGAGGAGGTGATGAAGGAATTAAATAAGCTGAACGAAGAAGGAACTACCATTATGCTGGTGACCCACGATATGAAGGTAGCAGCAAAATGCAGCAGGGTATTGTATATTGTAGATGGGAACATCAGAGGGGAATTTTGCATGGAGGAGCAGGAGAACCAGGAGAAGCTTCGGGAACGAAGGCTGAACAACTGGCTGATAGAGATGGGCTGGTAAAGGAACAGATGATTGGCTGATAGAGATGAACGGGTGAAGGAATGGATGACTGGCTGATAGAGATGGGCTGGTAAAGGAGCAGATGAGCGGCTGATAGAGATGGGCTGTTACGGAATGAGCAGGTGGAGATATGGCGGATATTATTGTAGTGGAAGATAACCGGGAGTTAGGGGAGCTGCTGTCAGATTTCCTGGAAGCAGAGGGGTATGATGTATATTTGGCGGAATCCGGGGAGGAAGGGCTGGAGATTTATGAGGCAGAAGGAGCAAAGCTAGTGATTCTGGACGTGATGCTGCCAGGAATCGACGGATTCGGCGTGTGCAGCAAGATACGGGAACGGGATAATACGCCTATTTTAATCGTAAGCGCCAGAGGAGCCAAGGAAGATAAGCTGAACGGGCTTTTGCAGGGGGCAGACGATTATATTGAAAAGCCTTATGATATTGATTTGCTGTTAGCCAAGGTGAAAGGCATTTTCCAAAGAAGATATTCCTCAGATGAGATAAGGGAGGGAAATCTGCGGTTAAATAAAAGAGGGCGCCATGTGTATCTGGAGGATAAGGAGATTCCTGTCACTGCCCGGGAGTTTGATCTTTTGCTTTATCTGGTGGAAAACAAAGGGAAGGCAATACCGAAGGAGGAATTGTTTGCAAAAATATGGGGATTTGACAGCGTAAGCGAGCCCCAGACGTTGACCGTGCATATCCGGTGGCTGCGGGAAAAGCTGGAGCGGAACCCCAAAAAGCCGGAACGGATTCTCACAGTCTGGGGGATTGGCTATCGGTTTGAGTAAGAGAGCGTATGATGAAGAAAATATGACAGCATATGTAATGTTGTCCATCAGTTTGAGTAAGAGAGCGTATTATGAAGAGAATGAATCAACTGTTACTTGTCACTTTTTTTGCAGGCCTTGGGATTTTGTGCCTGATGAATGTTTTTCTTGTTGGGATGCAGTTTTTGGAAGACGGAGGAGAGTACCGGATTTCTTTAAACAGGATTCAGCGGCAGATAGAGGAATTTGAAGGGGAGAAGGGGAGGGCGGCAAAGAATTTAAAGGAGCTTGGGGAGTTTGCAGGGGTTAGGGAGTATCCGTATATTGCAAAGCTTGCGGTGTTGGAAAGCAAAGAGGAATATGCTTCCCGTGGACCCCAGGCTGTGGAAAAAGACGGAGGAGAGAGCATAAGGAAAGAATTCTGGCGTAATGAGGAGGGGGCGTATGCAGTGATTGCCTCGGAATACGGCTATTATAAGGTGTTTTATGTGCCCGGGAGGTTTCCTATCCGTTCCATCCTTGTTTTGGCAAATGTGATTGCAGGATGTTTCCTTCTTCTGATCTGGGGGATGCTTTGGTATGTCCGGCAGAAAATACTCCTGCCCTTCACCCGGTTTTCAGAGCTTCCCTACGAGCTTTCCAGGGGCAACCTGACGGTTCCTTTGAAGGAAAACAGAGATAAGTTTTTCGGGAAATTTATGTGGGGCATGGATGTGCTGCGGGAAAACCTGGAGGAGCACAAAGCCAGGGAGCTGGAGCTGCACAAAGAGAAGAAGCTTCTGCTGCTGTCTCTGTCTCATGATATCAAAACGCCCTTAAGCGCCATTCATCTGTACGCCCAGGCATTGTGTAAAAATCTTTACAAGGAAGAAGCAAAAAAGCTGGAAATCGCGGAAAATATCAAGAAAAAATCAGAGGAGATTGAACGCTACATCGGCGAAATTGTAAAGGCCTCCAATGAAGATTTCCTGGATTTCCAGGTGGAAAGCAGAGAAATTTATATTGGGAGCGTTTTGGAGAAGGTTCGTGCATATTACCAGGAGAAAATGGCTTTAAACCAGGTGGAATTCTCCATGTCTTCCTATCCCAACTGCCTGGTATGGGGAGATTCGGACCGGCTGGTGGAGGTGGTGCAGAATGTGGTGGAGAATGCTTTGAAATACGGCGACGGCAGGAAGATTCTGATTTGCGCTGGGCAGGAGGAATATCAGCCAGCGTCCCGGCCTGGCAGGCCAGGAAGGGAGGAGGAGTATCCGTCCGCGTCCCAGTCTGGCAGGCCGGGAAGGGAAGAGGAATATCAGCCAGCGTTCCAGCCTGGCAGGTTCAGAGCGGACCAGGCGGAAAAGCTGTCCACACGGGAAAAGCTGTCCACACGGGAAAAGCCGGAAACCTTTCTCATAACGGTACGGAATACTGGCTGTGGGCTTATGGAAAAGGAACTGCCCCATGTATTTGACAGTTTTTTTAGGGGAAGCAATGTGGGAAGGAATGGAGGAAGCGGCCTGGGCCTTTACATCTGCCGCCAGCTTATGCACCTGATGGAAGGGGAAATTACTGCCGGGATAAAGGAAGAGGAAGGGGAAACCTGGATGGAGATGAGGATTGTTCTGCATCTGATATAAAAAAACAGCTGTATCCGCCCTTGTGGGTGGATGCAGCTGTTTTTCTTAATCAATTGTAATTCCTCAATATCTTATATCATAATAAAAAACCGAAATTTCTATATTATTGACAAAGGTACGTTGTGAAAACACTGATTAAATTAGCGAACAACAGTTACGTTTACAGCCTGAGGTCCTTTGGAACCTTCAGTAACATCAAATTCTACAGAAGCACCTTCTTCTAAAGACTTGAAACCTTCCATATTCAATCCAGAATAGTGAACGAATACGTCATTTCCAGCTTCATCAGAGATAAAACCGTATCCTTTTTGGTTGTTAAACCATTTTACTGTACCTTGCATGTCAAGTACCTCCAAAAAATAATCTATGCTATATGTGTTTAAAGCATGGGACTATAGTAACACATTATACCGGAAAAGTAAAGGATTATTCCGGGAAAAATTAAAAAAATCGTAATAATTTTATGGCTGACAATATTTTTGGCGGTTTCATGCTGTTATTACAAGCCCAATTGTTTATTCATCCATGCAGATGTTACGTGTTTCTTGCGGCAATACACCTATTACAAGCCCAATTGTTTATTCATCAATGCTGTAATTGGGGGCTTCCTTGGTGATATGGATATCATGGGGATGGCTTTCCTTTAAGGATGCAGCAGAGATTTTGATAAACTGCCCGTTTTCTTTTAAGGCTTCCACGGTAGGTGCGCCGCAGTAGCCCATACCAGAACGGAGGCCGCCGATTAATTGGAATACGGTATCCTCTACGGTTCCCTTGTAGGCAACCCGCCCTTCCACGCCTTCCGGCACCAGCTTTTTGGCATCCTGTTGGAAATAGCGGTCTTTGGAACCATTTTCCATAGCGGCTAAGGAACCCATGCCCCGGTATACCTTGTATTTCCTGCCCTGATATAATTCAAAGGTTCCCGGGCTTTCGTCGCAGCCGGCGAAAATGCTTCCCATCATACATACGTTAGCCCCGGCAGCAATTGCTTTGGTCATGTCGCCGGAATATTTGATGCCGCCGTCTGCAATGATAGGGATGCCGTATTCCTTTGCCACATTGTAGCAGTTCATAATAGCGGTAATCTGGGGAACGCCGATACCTGCAACCACCCGGGTGGTACAAATGGAGCCAGGCCCGATGCCCACCTTTACCGCATCTACACCGGCTTCAATCAGCATTTTGGCAGCTGCTCCGGTTGCAACGTTTCCAGCGATTACTTGTAATTCAGGATAAGCGGATTTGATTTGCACTACAGCGTCCCGGATGTTTTTGGAATGTCCGTGGGCGGAATCCACTACAATCACGTCTACTTTGGCATTGACAAGGGCGTCGACCCGTTCCATCATATTGGCGGTGATGCCCACGCCGGCTCCGCACAGAAGCCTTCCCTGCTCATCTTTGGCAGACAAAGGATATTTGATTTGTTTTTCGATATCTTTAATGGTAATCAAGCCTTTGAGATTGAAATTCTCATCCACAATCGGAAGCTTTTCTTTCCGTGCCTTTGCAAGGATTGTTTTTGCTTCTTCCAGGGTGATGCCTTCCCGGGCGGTTACCAGATTTTCGGAGGTCATGGATTCTTTGATTTTTTTAGAGAAATCTTCTTCGAATTTTAAATCACGGTTGGTGATGATGCCTGCCAGCTTTCCATTTTCTGTAATGGGCACGCCGGAAATCCGAAACTTGGCCATCAGGTTGTCCGCATCCTGCAATGTATGTTCGGGAGAAAGAGAAAATGGATCTGTAATTACGCCGTTTTCAGAACGTTTTACCTTATCCACTTCTTCTGCCTGGGCTGCAACTGACATATTTTTATGGATAATGCCGATACCGCCCTGGCGTGCCATGGCAATTGCCATTCTGTGTTCTGTAACGGTATCCATGCTGGCGCTCATCATGGGTATGTTCAGTTTGATTGTTTTCGTTAAGTTCGTGGACAAATCCACCATGTTCGGTGTAACTTCTGAATATGCAGGAACTAATAATACGTCGTCAAATGTGATTCCTTCGCCGATAATTGTGCCCATTGTTTTCCTCGCTTTCTTTGAAATTTATCGTTTACTGTTTTTTGTTATTCCCACGATTTTATCAAAAAAAAGAAGGGCTGTCAATGCCTTAAAATCATTCTTTGCAATGATTTTAAGTTTTTTGGAGGAAACATTTTCTGCCATGCAGGCTGTGGCTTCATTATTAATATGTAATGTCATAAATTTTAAGTATGTTTCGATGGCTGCCGCTATGGTTGATATGGCGTATTTTGATAGTTGTGATTGCCTGCTTTGACAATAAAAAGAGACTTCCGGAAAATGATAATAATAGATTGGCCGCAATGGATACTGTGGTGTGTTCAGCGGCACAGTTTTCCTGCGGTACAAGTTTTAACAGCTTTCTTACAAAAACCGTTAATCTGTGAATGTCTCAACTGTTTGTCTGTCATCTAATCACCTTCCTTGGAGGCACCAGCACAAACCTGCGGTTTTATATTACGCCGCCAGGGCAAAAACGCAGAACAAGTAAATTTTTCAAACGGTCTCATTGCATATCTTTTTCTTTTGGATTATGCTTTTGTGCAGGAGGTGTTCACTTATGGCAAATGAAGAGAAAAAAGATTTTAACGCTATGCTGAATGACAGCAAGGATATGCCCAAGTTCCAGGTGATTACGGATGAAAAAAGCATAAAAAAATATGGCGGCTCCAGAATGTATTTTGCGCCGCCCATTGATTATGACAAAGTCATGCGGCTTGTGCCGTATGGGAAATTGATTATGGTAAGCGGAATAAGAGATTATTTTGCAAAGATAAGCGGAGCTGATTTTACAGAGCCGATTACTGCGGGGATATTTGTTTCGATTGCCGCATGGGCAAGTTTTCAGCGGAAGGAGGACAAGACGCCTTATTGGCGGACTTTGAAAGCAAACGGAGAATTGAATGCAAAATATCCAGGGGGCGTGGAAGCGCAAAAAGAGATGCTGGAGAAAGAAGGTCATACGGTTATTCAAAAAGGCAGGAAGAATATCAGATATTTCGTTAAGGATTATGAAAATAAACTGTATCAAATAGAGGAGATGTAAAAAACCCATTCTTTTTCTTGCGAACTGGGAAAGACTGTGATAGATTTACTATGAAAGTCTTCAACTTCCATAGTAAAGATGGCCATGCGGCCCGCCAGACGGCAGGCTGAGCAAGCTGAGGGTTTACTATGA
>CANDGI010000021.1 GCA_947384285.1 uncultured Lachnospiraceae bacterium | reverse complement strand
CGAAAAAGAAATTTTTTGCTAATTTAGGCTTGACTTTTCATAGCTGGTCTCCTTTACGCTCCGCGTCTGTCTTTCTCCTACTTATACTTTCTTAAAATCTGTTTGCTTGCGATTACGGTCTGGATTTCTCCAGTGCCGCCGGAAATACGTGTGATTCTCAAATCACGGTAAATGCGGCTGACACGGCTTCCACAGAATCCGATTCCTGCCATTACCTGCATTGCATGGTCAGCCACTTCGTTGGCTGCTTCTGAGCAGTACTGCTTTGCGATGGAAGCTTCTTCGCGCTTTAACATGCCGTTATCCTTATTCCATGCAAAATGCAAAAGCATATCACGCATAGAATAAATTCTCATAGCCATCTCCATAATATGGTTCTGAATTAATTGGAGCTTTCCGATTTCCTTGCCAAATGCGATACGCTGGTTGGCATAACGGCAGGCATCCTCAAATGCGCACAAAGCCTGGCCGTATGCATTGAACGCATCAATAAGACGCTCATAGTCAAAGCCCTTGGAGGTAGCTAGAAGGCCGTTTCCTTCGGTACTGAACATATCCGTCTCTTCGATTTCCACATTGTCAAACCAGATATCGTTTACATTTTCCATATGAAGCCCCATGGTCTCCATGGGCTCTTTCTTGCACTCTGGAACATTGGTAGGCACAAACCATAAGGTAAGCTGCTCTGGGTTCTCGCTGTTCTTTGCCAAGGTCAGGCAGTAATCGCTTCCCTGGGCACCGGAAATAAAATGCTTGTGGCCATTGATATACACTTTTCCGTTCTTCCTGGTATATGTAGTTAAAATCGTACCGCTGGAAAGATCCGTGCCTGCGGTTGGCTCTGAAAATCCTTGGGCATATGCCGGATGGCCTTCAAAAAACAGCGGCATAAACTTATCAATCTGCTCCTTGGTTCCATTTTCCAAAAGAGCGTCCGCTTTTACATGATCCCAGAACAGATAAACGGGAGCGCCGCATCTTCCAAGAGCTTCCATCACCAAAAACATTGTGATGGCGCCTTCCCCGTCGCCGCCTGCTTCCTCTGGCAGGAACATGCTAAAGCATCCTAATTCCTTCAAAATATCCCAAAATTTCTCTGGGTGCTCATGGTTCTTGTCGCAATCCTGGAAATAGCTTTCCAGATTTTCCCGTGTCAAAGCCTCCTCAATTGCCTGTACCATCAATTCCTGTTCCTCTGTCATCCTAAAATCCATGAATAATTCCTCCTTTATTATTTTTATAAACCTTGCCTGCCATCCTTTGCTGGCAGCACATCTCCTGCTGCACCAGCCCAGCTTTTGCTTTTTGCTGGCAGTACATCTCCTGCTGCACTGGTTCAGCTTTTGCTTTTTACTATTTTCCCTGCCAATTGGGCTGGCGTTTTTCTAAGAATGCCCTTGGGCCTTCCGTTGCATCCTCTGTTTTCTCAATATAATCCCAGCAGCGGTTGCAGAAACGCTGTGCATCCTCCTGGGATACCTGCGGTGCAATATGGAAAATTTCTTTTGTAAGGCGAAGGGAAATAGGCGCATTTTTTGCAATAGTCTGTGCAAGCTCCATAGCTTTGTCCATCACCTGGTCTGCCGGAACCACATAATTTACCAGGCCCACCTCGTATGCCCGCTGTGCAGAAATCAGTTTTCCAGTCAAGCACATTTCCGCTGCGATTTTCTGTGGAATCAATTTGGGCAGACGGATTAATCCGCCGCTGGTTGCAAGCAGTCCCACCTTTACCTCGGAAAGGCCGAAACGGGCATGTTCTGCGGCAACAATCAAATCACAGGACACTGCAATCTCCAATCCTCCCGCTACCGCTGTTCCATTTGCCGCACATATAATGGGCTTTGCGCTGACACGCTCGGTAATCCCTGCGAACCCATGCTCCATAATGGTCTGGCATCCGCCGTTTTCGTCATAGGCGCTTAAATCCTCGCCGGCGCAGAAGCTCTTCTCCCCCGCCCCGGTGATAATGATGCATCCCACTTCCGGGTCTTTTTCTGCATTGTTGAGAACTTCCTCCATCATGGCAGACGTCTCCGGGTCAATGGCATTTCTCCGCTCATTCCGGTTAATCGTCACAATCAACACGCCGTCTTTTAACTCTGTAAGCACTTTTTTGTTTTCCATCATTTACCTCCTGGTTTTTATATATTTCCCAAATAGGGATTCGTTTTCCGTTCTATTTCCAGCTTTGTAAGTTCTTCATGCCCTGGGTAAACCAGCCAGTCCCCCGGCATAAAGGCCAGCCGCCTTAGGGACGAGCGCATTTGCTTCATGCTTCCACCTGCAAAATCCGTCCGCCCGATGCTGCCGCAGAATAAAGTATCTCCTGTGAACATGGAGTTTTCCGCCAGGAACGTCACAGACCCCGGCGTGTGCCCCGGCGTGTGGATTACCTGGAACTTTATGCCTGCAAGCTTTAATTCCTGGCCTTCCTCAAGTGCCCTGACATTTGCAAAGGCTGTCACTGTGGGAAATACCATTCCCATATCATGCTCCTCAAGCTCCTTGGGGCAGTCCAGAGGATGGCAGTACACAGGAAGGTCTGGCCGCCGTTCCTGCAAACCTGGCACCGCTAGGAAATGGTCATAATGGCCATGGGTTAAAAGCACAGCCTCCGGCTCCAGTTTCTTTTCTTCCATATAATTTATCAGTGTTTTGGCATCATCCGCCGGGTCAACCAGAACGCATTTCCCCGTCTCCTGGCCTGTTACAATATAACAATTGGTCTCAAACATCCCTAACACAAACTGCTGCACCTGCATGGCTGTCCTCCTGCTGTTCTGCTAAAACATATGCCTGCTGCTTCATTTCATCCATCCGCTTCTGGATTTCGCACTTGGAATATCCGCCTGGCTAAAACATATGCTCGCCTGCTACTTCATCATCTATCAGTTTCTGGATTTCGCACTCGGAATATCCAACTGCCGAAAGGATATTCCTGGTATCCTGCCCAAGCAGCGGAGATCCTCTGTGTATCGGGCAGATTTCATCATTGAAACGGATGGGATTATTGTAAAAGCGGATGTTTCCAATCTTATCCTGCCATGCAAAGGAAACGGCATCCGTCTGGTTTGCATGGTCTGACGTATAGGCTTCGATAAAGGGAAGCACCTCAGAAGCTGGAACCCCTGCCGCCAGAAGCTTTTTCTCTATCTCCTGCCGGAACATGGTAATGGTTACAGCCTCTATCTGCTCTGCCAGCGCATCCCTGTTGGCAATCCGCCCTGCATTATCTGCAAACCGCGGATCGTCCGGGAGCCCCAAAACCTCTTTTAAGCTTTGCCACCGCTCCTGGCTGTCCGCGATAATGGATACCCAGCCGTCCCGTGCTTCGAAAATGCCGTAAGGTGCAACGAACCTGTCATGATTGCCGAACCTTGACTGCGCCTGTCCGTACGTTCCATAATCCATCAGCGTTTCCGCGCAGGAAATCATAACCACATCCGACATGCCCACATCAATCCTGCATCCTTTTCCTGTTCTGCGCGCTTCGATCAACGCCATCAACACCGCATTAAACCCATAAATCCCCGTCAGCGTGTCACAATTTGCATTTCCAGCCTTCATAGGCGCGCCCTCCGGCTCCCCGTTGCTGGCTGCAAATCCGCCTCTGGCTGCTGCAATCGCATCATAGCATGGATATTTCATCAGAGGGCCGCTTGCGCCAAACCCGCTCAAAGACATAAATACAATCTTTGGATTGATTTCTTTGAGCCTTTCATACCCCAGGCCCAGGCGGTCAATGGAACCGCTCTTGAAATTTTCCAAAACTACGTCTGCTTCCTTTACCATCCGGTAAATCACTTCTTTCCCCTCCTGGGAGGAAAGATCCAGCTCTATGCTCTGTTTGTTTTTGTTGTATGCACAGTATAAGGTGCTCATCCCATTGACGAAGGGATCCCATGTCCTGGCCTGGTCGCCGGCATTGTAACGCTCCACCTTCCATACTTCCGCGCCCAGGTCTGCAAACTGCCAGGCTGTATACACACCAGCCAGGGCGATGGTGAAATCCAGTACCTTCATCCCTTTAAACACACCCTTTGATTCCCATTTGGCCATTTTCTTATCTCCTTTCCCGGTTAAAATAATTCAGTAATTGCAAATCCTCCAGGTTATGCTGGTTCCATATGCAGAATTTGAAGGCTGCAATACTTCGCTTAGATAATTCCTTCCGCTTTCATATGCTCCATTTTTTCCTGGGAGATGCCAAGTTCTTTCAGGCAGGCTTCTGTATCCGCTCCCAAAGCTGGCGCCGGGGCAATCACATTATCTTCCTGGGTGTCCCCGGTAAATTTGGCAGCCTTGCCAATCTGCAGGGTATCCCCAATCTTTGGGTCATTGATATGGATAAGCATATTCCGGTCTGCCACTTGGGCATCCTTCACCAGCTCCTGGAAGGTATTGCAGGGGCCTCCTGGCACCATGGCTTCCCGGCATATCATATCCGCCTCCTCAATTGTGATGGCGGCAAAATAATCCCGAAGCTGCTGGTCTAAATCACCGAAATAATTCTCCATGGAGCGCGCCGGGTCATGAGCATAACGGGGATCCTCGGCCCACACATCCTTCCCAGCGCATTTGGCAAAGCTAATCCACTGGGCGTCGCTTCCAATGCTCAAAGAGAACCAGCCGTCCTTGCACCGGAAGGTATCGGTAGGATTCGTGGTGGGAAATCCATTTCCAATCCGCTTGGGCAATGTGTTCATTCCCAGAAGCCCTTCCACAAAGGTATCATCCAAAGACATCATGGTATGCCATACGCTGACAGACACCTTCATGCCTTCTCCGGTTTCCTGGGCCTTCAGGTAAGCTGCCAGCATGCCTGCGCTTAAATGCCAGCTGCTGTAAATATAGGCCAGCGGAAAGCCGAATTTGGTAGGCCGCTCCGGGAAACCTGTTTTCTCCTGCAGGCCGGATCTGGAATTCACCAGCAAATCATAATCGGGCATATCCTTCCATGGGCCGGATTCTCCATAAGGGGTAAGCACACCATAAATCAGCTTTGGGTTTTCGGCCTTTAAGGACTCATAGCCCAATCCAAGCGCTTCCATCTGTTCCTGGGATTTGTTGACAACCAGCATATCAAAATGAGGAACCAGGCGTTTTAACACATCCTGCCCGGCCTTTTTTTGGATATCCAATGTCATACTCTTTTTTCCCCGGCTGTAGAAGGCCTGGTAAATTCCTTCTTCTCCGTCCGCTGCACCGCGCCTGCGGATGCTGTCTCCGCCGTAAGGATTCTCAATTTTAACCACCTGGGCGCCATAATCAGCAAACATGCTGCCGGCATACGGGTTGCCATCCGTAAGGTCCAGCACTTTCAATGAACAAAGCGGTCTCATAGTTTCGTCTCCCTTCTGAAATTTTACTTTTACGTGAAAATTAACAGTCAAAAAAAATAAATCCTATTCCCTCCTGTTTGTAGGGAGTATAACACGTTCTGGTTTCCTAAGTCAAATCACAAAATCAAACAATATTTCACCTGAAATTTTGTTAAAATTATACAAAGTAAATTTTTCTACTTATTATATATTTTTCGCAAACTGCTGTTTTATCTGTGACAAATCAAAAAAATTTTGTGTTTGTTAAAAATTCGACATTGACAAAAGCATTTTCATTGATTATGATAAAGGCATCAATATACTTTTTCGTGAAAGTTTTGAAAAAGTATAGCACAACCCTCTCGCCATGAGAAAAAATATGATACAGGAAAGGAAGAACAGGTATGAAAATCATTGCGTGTTGCAAAATTGTTCCAAACGAAGAAGAAATTACAATTCTGCCAGACCGGACCCTTAATACGGCAGAAGCATCACTAAAAATCAGCCAGTATGATTTAAACGCATTAGAAAGCGGCAAGGTACTGGCAGCGGAAAGCGGCGGAAGCATGGCAGCGCTTTCCATCGGCTCCAGCAGCTTTCTGGAAAATTCCAAAATCCGCAAGGACGTTTTATCCCGTGGAGCAGATGAGCTGAACCTTGTGATTGATGATGCACATAGCTTTTCTGATTCCTTACAGACAGCAAAAGCAATTGCCGCTGCATTAAAAGCTATCGGCTCTTATGACGTTGTATTATGCGGCGCAGGCTCCAGCGACCTCTATCTCCAGGAAACAGGCATCCAGGTTGGTACGCTTTTGAACCTTCCGGTTGTCAACAATGTCACCGGCATCAAAGCAGCTTCCGAGCATACCCTGGAAGTAGAGCGGACGCTGGAAGAAGAAGTGGAAGTTCTGGAAGTTCCCCTTCCTGCCGTACTGTCTGTTTCCTCAGAAATCAACGTGCCCTCTGTCCCAAGCATGCGTGAAATCATGAAAGCAGGCAAGAAACCCGTAAACCTGCTCTCCATTGATGAAGAACTCGCACCTTCTGCCAGCATAGCAGAGCAGCTTGCCCCGCAGCAGCAGGAACGCCGCCAGGAGACCATAGAAGGCGACAACGAAGAAGCGGTAAACGCCTTGGCTGCATTCTTGAGAAAAGAAGGATTTTAAAAGGAGGATATTGATTATGGCAATTCAGTCTATTTTTATTGTAAGTGACAACTATGCCGTCCTGCCGGAATTCTGCGCAGGGGCAAAAAAACTGGCAGATTCTGTGACTGCCGTTGTATTCGGTGATGAAGCTGCCGCAAAGGAACATATATCCTGCGGCGCTGACAAGATTATCTTCTGCCCGGTTTCGGAAGAAGGAGCGCCAGAAGACTATGCAGCTCCAATCGCTGCCTTGGTAAAGGAGCAGCAAAAGGCTATGGTAATGGTCAACAACAGCATCCGGGGGCGCTGTCTTGCCGGGAAGCTTTCTGTTTACCTGGACACTGCCGTACTTGGCAGCGTAAACGATTTATCCGTAGAAAATGATGCTCTGTTCTGCCACCGGGTGGTATACGGCGGAACTGCCCAGCGCAAAGAAAGCTTTACAGCTCCTTACGGGGTTATCACAATTTCCGCTGGAATTTTTGAAGCGCCAGCAGAAACCTCCGGGAACGCAGAGGTTCTTCCAATTGCAGGGGAGCCTTCCCAGCCAATCCGCCGGATTTCCCGCAATGAGAAAAAAGAAGGAGCGGTAAACCTGGTTGCTGCAAAGCGCATCATAGACGTAGGCCGGGGCCTGGCTGCAGAGGAAGATCTGGAAATGTGCAGAAACCTTGCAAAGGTATTGGATGCAGAAGTTGGCTGCTCCCGTCCGGTTGCAGAGAATAATAAATGGATGCCCAAGGCATGTTATATGGGAATTACCGGCGTACAGGTGAAGCCAGAGCTGATTGTAGTACTGGGCGTGTCCGGCCAGGTACAGCATATCGGCGGCATCAACAAATCAAAAGTCATTGTTGCCATCAATAAAGATAAGGCAGCGCCGATTTTTAAAAATGCTGATTTCGGGCTGGTGGGCGACATGTATAAAATTGTACCGTCATTAATCGAGAAACTTTCATAGGCCAAACAGGAATGATAAAGGAGCGCCGTTATGATAGCAGATATTGTGGGAAACCGTACCTTAAAAAGCCAATGGGACGAAACGGTAAAAATTTATGGGAAAAACCTTTTTTTGAAATATATTTCTGTAGAGGATAAGGTAAGCTGTTACACCTACCAGGAATTTGACCAAAGGGTGAAGCAGGCGGCCAACCTGTTTTTAAGCCTGGGCATCCAAAAAGGTGGGTTTGTGGCAATGCATCTGCACAACCGTCCGGAATATCTGGCCTGTTGGCTGGCAATTGCCCAAATCGGCGCAATCTCTGTTCCTATCAACGAGCATTTCCAAGCCAGGGAATGCAGCTACATTATCGAAAAATGCAGGATTTCCCATTTGATTGCGGAACCATGCTCCATCGGAATCTATTTGGAACATTTTGAAGAATTCCAGCTGCAGACCCTGATACTGGCAGGCGGGGAATCCGAGGATCCAAGAGTCATATCCCTGGAACCTGCCATGAAAAGCCAGGCAGTCATTTTAAAGGATCAGACCGCAGTATGCTCCGAAGATGCCGCGGTCATCCTGTTTACTTCCGGCACCACCCGCCACCCCAAAGGCGTTATATACACACACTGCAATGTAGTATACGGCGGACTGCTCCACGCGGAACAAATCTGCATGCGCACCGGGGATCGTTTTCTAACTGCCATGCCTTGTTACCACATGGATTTCCAGGAAATGGCAGCGGCTCCGGTCATCTGTACCGGCAGCACATTGATTATGGTGGAGCACTACAGCGCCAGACGGTTCTGGCGGCAGATTTATGAGCACAAAGCAGATTTTACCGATACCATGTCCATCATGAACCGCACCCTGCTGATGCAGCCGGTGCAGCCCTGGGAAAAGAACCACTGCCTGAAGCAGGTTTATTTCTCCATGGGGCTAAGCCAGGAGGAAAAAGAAGCTTTTGAAGAGCGGTTCCAGGTAAGGCTTTTAAACTCCTACGGCATGACGGAAACGGTTTCTGCGGTGACCTGCGTTCCGCCCTGGGGCAGCCAGCATTGGCCCTCGGTAGGAAGGCCTGCCCTTTCTTATGAAATCAAAATTGTAGACGAGATGGGCAATACCCTCCCGGCCGGAACCGAAGGGGAAATCTGCGTGCATGGCGTACCCGGCCGCTCTCTGGTACAGGGCTATTACCAGGATGAGGAGGCTACAAAACGCCTGCTTGATAAAGAAGGCTGGCTGCACTCCGGCGACTGGGGGTATCTGGATGAAGAAGGCTGGCTCTTTTTCCTGGGACGCTGCGGCCACATCATCAAACGGGCGGGAGAAAATATCAGCTGTACGGAAGTGGAATGCGCGCTGACCTCCCATCCTATGATTGCAGATGCCGCGGTCATCGGCGTGCCAGATTCCATCCGGGGCCAGGCCGTCAAGGCTTTTATCCAGTTAAAAGAGGGGGAAACCCTTAGCGAAGAAGCCATTATCCGCTACTGCGAAGAACACCTCGCTTACTTTAAAGTTCCCACCCAGCTTGCATTTGTCAAAGAATTTCCTCGCACTGCAACTGGGAAAATCAAAAAGAATCTTCTAAACCAGGAGGAATAACAATGAACATACTTGTATGCATCAAACAAGTTCCTGATACTACCGAGATTAAAATTGATCCGGTAAAAAATACTCTGATACGCGAAGGCGTTCCCTCCATCGTCAATCCCTTTGACGGTTACGCGCTGGAAGCCGCTGCGCGCATCAAGGACAATAATCCCGATACAAAAATCGTGGTTCTTTCCATGGGGCCGGCACAAGCCAAAAATGCCCTGAAGGAATGCCTTGCCATTGCTGCGGACAAAGCATATCTCCTTACCGACCGGGCTTTCGGCGGCTCAGATACCTTGGCAACCAGCTACATCCTTTCCCAGGCCATCCGCCATGTGGAAACCCTTGAAGGCAGTTTTGACCTGATTTTCTGCGGAAAACAGGCAATTGACGGGGACACGGCGCAGGTTGGGCCTGAGATTGCGGAACACCTAGGGCTTCCCCAGATTACATACGGCCTGGAAGCCTCTGTGGAAAACGGCAAAGTCATTGTGAAAAAAGAAGTGGAAGAAGGCGTGCAGGTGATCACTGCCTCCATGCCCTGCCTGGTCACCTACACCAAGCCTTCCTGGGATCCAAGATATCCCACTTTAAAGCGGAAAATGGCTGCGAACCGTGCCGAAATTCCTGATATCACCGCTGTAGACTTAACAGAAATCAACCTGGAGCATGCCGGTCTAAAAGGCTCCCCCACAAAAGTAAAAGCCACCTTTGTCCCGCCAAGGAAAAGCGGCGGCATAGTAATACAGGAAGATACCGCTTCCGCAAGCACTATGAAGCTGTTTACCCTAATGAGCGACAATGGCTTAATATGAAGGAGGATTTACCATGGAAGTCAAAACCAAAGACCTTTGGGTATTTATCGAAACAAAAGAGGACGGCTCACCGAAAAAAGTCGGCCTTGAGCTTTTAAATCCCGGCAAAGCTATGGCAAAAAAGCAGGGCGGCGAACTGGCGGCTGTTGTCATCGGCTGTAACGTGAATGCATCCATTGAAGCCGCTTCCCGTTATGGCGCAGATACCGTCATCGCAGTAGATGGGGAAGAATACAAAGATTATTCTACAGATGCCTATACCATTGCCATTACAAAGCTCGTGGAAAAATACGGCCCCACCAGCATGCTGATTGGCGCAACCAACAATGGCCGCGACTTAGGGCCAAGAATTGCCTGCCGGCTCCACACAGGCCTGACCGCAGACTGCACAGCCCTTGACATTGATGCGGAGACCGGAAATGTAGCCTGGACCCGCCCGGCATTCGGCGGCAACCTGATGGCAACCATCATGTGCCCAGAGCACCGGCCCCAGATGGGCACGGTTCGCCCAGGCGTATTTAAGATGGCAGAACCTGCCGAAAAAGATGCAAAAGTTATCTGGGAGAAGATTTCTGTCCCAGCTGAGGATATCCGCACCCAGATTATAGAGCTTATCCGTGAAATGGATGCAGAATCCGTTGATTTGGAAGGCGCACAGATTATCGTTTCCGGCGGACGCGGCGTAAAAGGGCCGGAAGGATTTGCGCCCATCCGTGCATTGGCAGAAGCCCTGGGAGGAACCGTGGGCGCATCCCGTGCGGCTGTGGACTCCGGCTGGATTCCCCATGCACACCAGGTAGGCCAGACCGGAAAAACCGTCGGGCCAAAGCTTTACATTGCCTGCGGAATCTCTGGCGCTATCCAGCATCTTGCAGGCATGAGCAGCTCCGACCATATCATTGCCATTAACAAAGACCCGGATGCTCCTATTTTCGGCGTTGCCGATTACGGGATTGTAGGGGATTTATTTGAGGTATTGCCCGTCCTTACGGATGCAATCAAAAAAGCGAAAGCATAAACTTTACTATTTTACTCTTTGCCAAATTTAATTTCTTTGTCATGATACGAAAGAAGCTGCCAGGAAATACCCTTTTTGTACAATCTATAGATACCGTTTGAGAAAAACTCATTCTATAGATTGCAAAAATCCTGTATTTTCCGGCAGCTTTTTTTATGTTCCAATACTTTTCTCTCCCTCCGGGAAGATAATCTTATTGACCACAAAGAAGATGACCATAGACACTCCGCCAGTAAGGACTGTTGTAATAATGTTGTAAATAAAATCTGGTACACCCAGCGTTCCAGCTACTCCTACCCAAATGCTGTTGATGGAGTTTACCACCAGTGTTACTCCTATCCAGCCAAAAAAATACCCAACAATCTGTGGCGGAATCTTCCCATGGCTTCGGAAAGTGATATTTCTCTGCAATGGGAAATTGATGCATTGGGCCGTAAAGGTTGCAATCAGATATCCGATGAAATACGCAAGCCCCCCATCCGCCACACTGTATCCAAGAACATTGAATGTAAAAGATGCTCCAAATAATTCCATCTGGATGCCTGGCCACATCCATTCCACATTTTTATAAGCCGAAAAAGCGCCTGGCAGGAACTGGATTAGGATATATTGCCATACTGTTACCAGATTGCTGAACAGGAAAAATAGGCCTCCTTCCCGAATCCACTTGGCCGCTCCAGGATGCTTCCCTGAAAATCCTGACCACCATTTTGCAAATGCATTTTCTTTCATGAACTTCACCTCCAACTGCACTCTTACTTCATTTTACTCGCCTTTTTCATGACCTTACGCTGGCGGAAAAAGCCGCCAATTACCTGTCCCAGGCCGCCAAAGAAATGGCCGTTTACAATCCTCATAATCCCATCCACCATCTCCTGGCTGCACATACCCCCTGCCATCTTCCCGATAGCCCTGAAAGGCATGTTATAGATAAACATGATATTCAAATCCGGTTTCCCCTTTGCCATGCTCTTATTCAGTATCTTTGTCATAATCTTGTATACCAGCCTTGCCGGAGCGCTTTTCGCATAATACATCTGGCAGATTGCATCATTCCGGTCCAGCTTTCCGCTCCAATGTCCATTCGGTATTTTATGCCCTAATAATGTTTCAAACTCTTTGTCTGATATATGGGTGATATCTCCAGATACATAATCCTCAAGCTGTCCCATATCGTAAGGAAGCGGCGCATTTGTCCCAACCACATCTACCGTCCCGGACAGCCGGATATCTGCTGCACTGGCTCCGATTAAGATTTCATATTTTCCACTTTCAATTTCAAACTGGTTTGTCTTCACGTTAAAATAGCGGAATGCATCCCTCCCTAGGGGAATCTCCACCGTCTTCGTTTCACCTGCATTTAAAAATATTTTACAAAAACCTTTCAGTTCCTTCTTTGGACGGTATACTCCATCGCATTTTGCACTAATATAAAGCTGCGCTGCTTCTGCGCCATCCCTGTTCCCAGTATTTGTAAGATCAAAAACTGCCTTTTCTTCACTTAACTTCAGATTACTGTACCGAAATGTTGTGTAGCTTAGACCAAATCCAAAGGGAAACAATACCGGTTTCCCTACCGTTTCAAAATACCGATAGCCCACATACAATCCTTCCCTATACTCTGCACTGCGTTCCTTAGCGGGAAAATACGGGGCAGATGGAATATCCTCATATTTTAGCGGATATGTCTCATTCAGCTTCCCAGATGGATTCACCTTTCCAACAATGACATTCAGCATAGCTGCTGCACCGGCCTGTCCGCTTAGATATCCATGTACAACGGCTTCACATTTATTAATCCAAGGCATTTCTATTGAGGAGCCGCCGGAAAGCACTGCAACTACATGCTGGTTTACTGACGCTACTTTTTCAAGCAATTTTATCTGATTGTCTGGAATTCTCATATGCGAACGGTCTAACCCCTCAGACTCTGATATTTCATCTAACCCTATATATAAAAGCACAACATCTGCCTTTGATGCAAGCTCTGACGCTTCCTTCACAAGCGCAGCATCTGCCTCTCCTGTCCGTCGGTACCCTGTTGCAAATCCAAAGAATTCTATGGGGAAATTTCCTATCACATCCATCGTAGAATCCAGCTTTGTGGGATTCACAACAGAGGAACCCGCTCCCTGATATCGGGGTGTTTTCGCAAAATCACCGATAACCGCCACCTTTTTTCCTTCCTCAAGAGGAAGAATACGATTTTCATTCTTCAGAAGGACAATACTTTGTTCCGCTGCTTCCCTGGCCATGGCATGATGCTTCTCAATATCAAACTTCTTTCCCTTGGCCTTATCTACCGCTTCACGCAAAGGCAGGATTGCACTCAGAAGTTCCTCCACCCGTTGATCTAATAGCCTCTCATCCAGTTTTCCACTCTTTACCGCCCTAAGCAATTCTTCATCGGAATCGCCTCCTGTGGTGGGCATCTCTAAGTGGGAACCAGCAGCTACCCCTGCCGTATGATCATTGGAAGCTCCCCAGTCTGATACCACAAAACCGTCAAACCCCCATTCATCCCTGAGAATCTTCTGAAGAAGATGTTCATTTTCATTGGCATAAACGCCGTTCACTCGATTATAAGATGACATGATTGACCTAGGCTTTGACTCTTTGACTGCAATCTCAAAACCGGCCAGATAAATTTCCCGGAGAGTCCTTTCATCCAAGATGGAATCACTTGCCATCCGGCGAAATTCCTGTGAGTTCACAGCAAAATGTTTCGGGCATGCCCCCACTCCTTTGGATTGGATGCCCTTTACATATCCTGCCGCCATTTTTCCTGCCAAATATGGATCCTCACTGAAATATTCAAAATTACGTCCGCAAAGCGGACTTCTTTTAATATTGAGCCCTGGGCCCAGCAAGACACAAACATCCTGCGATGCGGCTTCTGTCCCAAGGTAAGATCCAATTTTTTCCCCAAGTTCTGGATCCCAGCTATTGGCAATTGTTGCTGCTGTTGGAAAACACGTAGCTGGCACACTGCCGTTTAATCCCAATTGGTCGCTTGCCCCCTCCTGTTTCCTGACTCCGTGAGGCCCGTCGGCAAGGGTCACACTCGAGATTCCCACTCGTCCTACGGAACGAGTCTGCCAAAAATCCTTGCCAGAGAGCAGATAACATTTTTCTTCCAGATTCATTTTTTGAACAATATTTTTAACATCCAAGCTTCTCACCTTCTTTTTATAAAATACTGAAAAATGGGATGTTGTGGCGGCTGTCAGATCATCCGCCGCCACAACTTCCCCTTTTCACACAAAAGCCTTGATCCTCTTTCAATAAAGCGATATCCACTATTCCGCAGAAACAGCCTTTTTCTTTTTCAAATAGCGCAAAATCAAAACTGCTTCCACTACAAGAATAAACAAAACTGTACTTACATCAACTATGATAAAGACTTTTGTCATATTCGTCATAATGCCTGCAGGATCTTTATCTCCTGCATAATTTCCACTGTTTGCAATCGTATAAAGGATATTCTTGCTTGCCTGGCGCATAGCTTTGATAGCCGTAGCGCTTTTGTCTGACAGGACATTAGACTCAGCAGAATTAAATCCCAGCATCAAATCATTCCCACTCCTGATACAATGATCGGTAATCATATAACCATAAGAACCATCGTAATCTGACTCAACCATTCCTACAAATCCCCATTCACCGCGCAAAACATCATTCAGCAAATGTTCATTGCCGCAGCTTGGCTCTGTACCAATAAAGTTGAAGGAAGACATTACTGCCATCGCTTTTCCTTCAAATCCCTTCACTGCAAGTTCAAAGGGCTTTAAATATATTTCCCTGATGGCCTGCTCAGAAGCGAAAGTCATAAGGAACGAGCATCGGTTTATTTCCTGGTCGTTTAATGCAAAGTGCTTGATATATGCATATACGCCATGCTCCGCTGCGCCATTAATTTTGTTTGCAGTTAGGTAGCCTGCAAGGACGCCGTCTTCTGAATAATATTCAAAATTCCGTCCTGTAAATGCAGAGCGGTGGGTGTTCATTGCCGGGCCATACCAGCCGTAATTGCTTACCTCTGCATATTCCTGCCCCATCGCCTGGCCGACCTCATACATAAGCTTTTTATTCCAAGTTTGCGCCATCAGTACTTCCGAGGAGTACGCTGTACCCACTGCGCCTGTAATAAAGTGGCTTAATCCTGCCGGTCCGTCACAGTCTTTCGTTGCGACTTTTCCAACTGATTTCACTTCCGTCGTCTGAAACCCGCCTAGATTAATTAACGTTGACATGTCCTCAAAACTCATCTGATCCAGCAGTTCCTCCCATTTTGCATCATCATAGTCCAGTCCTACCATATCATAGAGCACCAGGCCATTATCAGCCCCCATCACTGGCATCTCGTCTGCGTCATCGTTATACAAGGTTCCATCATAAATTCCAAATGCATCCTCTTCTATCTCTGCCCGGGTGGTGTCAGACATTACATATTGTTCTTCTTTTAATTCCCCGCATGCTTCCTCATAGTTGGCAAAGCCATCTGCCCTGGACAACTGCACAAAGTCTCCCCGGGAGTAATCCTGGAACTGATTGGCAGCAACTTCCTGATCACTGGAACGCCCTTCTTTACTATAGTCAATATCATCTTTTACGGTAAACTTCTCTTCCTCAATCACTGTATGGGAATCTGAACGCACCGATATCACATATTCCCCAGCTTCTAAGATATAGCCGCCGCCTTGTATTTTTACCCCTTCTGAATCATAAGCAGCCATGTCTTCCTTATTAATTTCAAAAGAAACTACCTGTGACGCCCCTGGTTCCAATTCTTCTGTTTTTTCAAACTGAACCAGATTAGCCGAAGCTTTTTCAATCCCGCCATTATCGTAAGGCGGAGTATAATAGATCTCAACCGTATCTTTACCGGCTACATCCCCAGTATTTTCCACTGTCACATCGAAAGAAACAGAATCCCCATTATCTTTAAAGTTCTTAATTTTCTTTTCAAAAGTTGTATAACTTAATCCATAGCCAAATGGGTACTGTACATACTCGTCATACTTGATCAATCCTTCTTCGGCTGCTGTCTCATAGAATTTATATCCAACATAAATTCCTTCTACATAATTTGCAAAAGCAATATTTCCCTCAGCAGAAGAATCCGCTTCTGCAATCTGCTTCTTTAAATCATCCACATTGGTATAGGCATTGTTTCCAATATTATGAATGTAAGGTGTTTTCAATAAGTCTTTCACAAAAGTATCAGCCGTCTTTCCTGATGGATTTACCGAACCATTGATAATTTCGCCTAACGCCGTAAATCCGCAGGCGCCTCCTGGAGGTGCCAGAATGACAGCGCCTATCTGCTTATATTCGTCTACCCATCCCAATTCCATTGCATTGCTTGCATTGATGACAACAATGACATTGTCAAATTCGGAACAAACTTTCTCAACCATATCTTCTTCTGTTTTAGAAAGTTCAAGATAGGTTTCTCCCTTTTCAAAATCATCATAGTCCCCATTATTAGTATAGGAAGCATTCATAGAATTATAATTGGCCGGCGCTGCCGAAATCTCTTCTGCCGGATTATATGTACCTTTAATAACAGCATTCATGTCAACTGGAAGGTCTGCGCCCTCACCGCCGGGACGTCCAATTACAATTACCGCAGTATCCGAAAACTCCTTTGCCTCATTCATAATCTCATCTGTATAAGAATCCACAGTAGGTTCTGGAAGCGTCCAATCCTGTGATCCCATGGACAACAACGGACGTTCTGCACAATACTCTACATACATATCTGTCAACGCCTGGTTTGTTTCGTATCCTGCATTCTGTAAAGACTGAAGAATCCCTACTGCTGTTGAAGCATCTGAAGCTCCCGAACCCGTACCGCCGAAAAATGGAATAGTAGAACCCCATCCAAATACATTAAGCTTCTTCACATCGGAAGCCAAAGGCAGAAGGTTTTCATTCTTTGCCAAAACCATGCCTTCTTCTCCAATACGCTGAACCATGTCCCTGCTCTTTGCTATCGTATCCTCACTTAACGTTACATCTGCTGCATTCAAATACCCTGAAACATTTCCATACATTGGGCCATAACAAATGATATTTACCACTATTGCAACAACTGCTACAAAAGCCAGGACAGCCTGCCAGCGGACAATGTGTTTGAATCCCTTTTTTACCTTCATTGCAGCGATTAGCACAATAACCATCACAGCCAATGCCCCAAGAAGAACATACACGTACCCGATAAGCTGTGTAAGATAAGACATCAAATCCGCCTCACTGACCCCATAACTCGTAAAAATAGGTCCCAATAAGTTCGCTAAAAAATCAACCATCTTTTTTCCTCCTCTTTTCTTTTGTTTCCCGGGAACTTTTTAAAGTATATCAGTATCCGTTCCATTGTGCAGATTTTTCCGTAACCTGTACTTTTTTCTGCATGATTTGTAGTCTATTTGTACTATATATATAATTTTCATCATCTCTTTTTGTGTAATTTGCCTAGCTTATACCATATCTATTCTGCTACATTGGAATTAATATTTTTAGGCTGAACCAGTTTTCCTGTGTGGAGATATCCACCTCCCCGCCATACTTCCGAACGGTATAACAAAGGCTTTTCAAACCGTATCCATGGAATTGCGTTTCCTTTTTCGTCGTAATTGGGAGCCCCCTTTGAAATTCCAGTTCCCCTTCATAATAATTCTCAAATCGGATAATCAGGAATTTTCTCTGTGAAAAAGCAGTCACTTCAATTAATCTTTTCCCTGCTTGTATTTTTTCCTCACATTCTATGGCATTATCCAGCGCGTTGCCAAATATAGAACATATATCCATGTCATCCATGAAATCAAATAATGATCCATCCACAACGCAGGTCATAACAATCTGTCTTTTTGTGCAATATAAATTTTTAGAAGTAAGCAGTGTATCCAACACCTGATTCCCGGTTTTGTACTGCATTCCATAGCCCTTTAACTCTTCTTCCAACTGTTTGAGGCAATCATCCCTCTTCTGTTCATTTTCTTCCAACTTAAGCATAAGGATATAGTGCTTTAAATCATGATATTTATAATTAATAAGATCTATGGCCTCCTGAGACCGTTCATACTGAATATACTGATGATGTAAGATATTCTGCATACTTTCATATTCATAACGTATACGCAAATTGATCCTCTGCAGGTGATAGGCATACAAGATCGCAATGCCGCCAAGGTCAATCATTGTCCGAAGGATAAATATTTCTGGATACAGTGTAACTGTAAACGGTGTTTTTAATGATGTGTACCCTAGATTACTCATTAAAAATACCGCCGCTCCTATAATGACGCAGGAAATAAGCTCTCTATTTTCAATATCAAAATCCTTCTCCTGATTCAACAGTTTTCGCTCTATCAAACAGCAAACCAGGAAAACTCCGGTATAAGTAACCGCTAACCACAACACACTGTTCCAAGCATAGCTCCATTTCATATCATAATAAAAAAAACATTCCACCTCCCATTCTAACGACGCCATAAACTCTGCTAGGACAAAAGCGCGTACACAGCAATATCCCGCATCCTTCGCCCCCATTTTACAGCTGCTAAAAATGAAGAGATACATGATCCCTACTGCTATTGCCATACACAAGATCCACAAAAGCCCTTCTTTATTATCCGTCAAAATCAAAAAGGATGACTGCACAATCAATACGCACGCTGCCGTTGCCACCAGCTTCCAACCATTAATTCTTCTTTTCATCTTCAAAATACAAAGCATACACGCCAGCCATTCCGCCAACGCAGTATAAAACCTAGGTATATCCGGCAAAACCCCATACATATCCTTCATTCTCGTCTCTCCTCCCCCCAGTATCTTGTCAAATCTTTCATAAATCCATTTCTCCGGGGACGGCTGATTTGAAGCCGCTTCCCTTTTATGACGGCACATTTATCCTCTACTCCATCTACATGCTCAAGATTAATCAAATAGCAATGGTTTCCACGGGAAAAGGAGAAGTTCTCTAACTCCTTCTCAATAAATTTCATCGTCATATTTGAAATATAATCCTTTCCACCCGTATGAAAAACCAAATTATGATCAAAGCTTTCTATGTATTCTATATCTGAAATGTCTAAACGTACCACACCCTTTTTGGTCTGAATAACAATATCTTTCCTTTCCTGCTTTTGCACCTTGGCAATTGCCCTCATTAATTTCCGGCTAAATATAAAATAAGAGACTGGTTTTAAAATATAATCCAACGCCCCTACCTCGTAACCCTTAACCGCATACTGAGAAATATTTGTAATGAAAATGATAACCACTTTAGAATCTATTTCCCGTATTTCCTTTGCAGCCGTCATGCCATCTATAAACTCCATTTGGATATCCATTAAAATAATATCGAATTGCGCTTTATAACCAGCGGTGATTCCATCTCCGTCCCTGTAAATGATAATCTCAAATTCTTCCTGATAATCTTTCTGATATTTTTCCAGATATTCCATCAATTCCTTCACATATATTTCTTCATCCTCTACAATAGCTATTCGAATCATTTTCGCCCACCATCCTTTTCTTGGTAACACATATGATTTTATCAGCACCTTTTCCATATCAGATTCTCTTTCCCTCTTTTTTTAGAATCTTGATCAGAACAATAGTGGAAATTATTACAGCAATGGTTGTTGAAATTGGAAAAGCATACCAAACCCCATCCAATCCATATGCCTCAGACATAATTAGCAGAATCGGTATCAAACAAAAAATTTGATTGCACAGCACTACCAGCAAAGATGCCTTTTTTTCCCCAACCGCTTGGAAATATGCAGACTGAACAGACTGCCAGCCGCTGCATAAGATTCCTAAATTGACAATTTTTAAAACATGGGTTCCCATAGCAATCATATCATTATCATCTGTAAAAATATACATCAATTCCGGCGCCAGAGCCATAATCACAATATATCCCCAAAAACTATATATGCCAGTGATGCAAAACGAGTACTTGATAGACTCTCTGACTCTTTCAATTTTATCTGCCCCTTTATTATATCCTATAATGGGCGAAAGCCCCTGCACAAATCCTGTAACAGGGATTGAAAAAAAAGTATTAATTTTACTTACCACACCATATGTGTTAATTGATAAGTCTCCACCATACTTTTTCAAAAACTGATTGACAATTATAATAGAAACGGCATGTCCTGCCATCTGCAAAAAAGAAGGAAGTCCTATAAAAAATATCTCGCACAGCAACTTTTTATCTGGTATAAAGTGCCTTGGCCTTATCCTCAATACGCTTTTTCCAGATATAAAAAAATAATATAAAAACATTCCCATAGAAACGCATTGGGAAACCACCGTTGCCGCTGCCGCTCCGATCACGCCCATGTGCAGTCCGAAAATAAAAATCGGATCTAATATGACATTTACACTCACTGGAATAATCCAAATATACATGGCATATTTGCTGCTTCCTTCTGCACGAATCAAATTTGAGAATCCAGTACTTGTCACTGCCCCTATCAAAATGATTCTCGTGTATCTTTTCGCATAAGGCATTAAAGCATCTGTCACTCCCATCATATATAATAGCTGATCCAAATAAATTAAACCAAAGACCGTAACCAAAATTGCCAGCAGATAAAATAGCCCAAACGTATTTGCTGCCGCCCTATTTGCCTTTTCATAATCCTTTTGTCCCAAGGCTCTGGAAATAACTGAGGCTGCGCCGCTGCCTAAGGTCGAAGAAACCGCAGACAAAAAAATAAATAACGGAAATGATACGGACACCCCTCCAACCGCATTTGCCCCCACTCCCTTTGAAATAAAAAAAGTATCTACAATATTATACAAATTATAAGCCATTACTCCCATTATGGAAGGAATTGCCATTTTCCATATTAGCTTTCTGATGGGTGTTTCCCCCAATAATCTCTGATTTGCATTTTCCACGCCTTTTCATCCCTCATTCTTCAAGCATTTCCAAACACTTTAAAATTTCACTTTTGGCCCACTCTCTCTGCAGCTTGGCATACAGAAATCCATATCGGAAGGTTTCCCCAGCCATAACAGTTAAAATATACATCCGGTACATTTGGAACCTTTTTTCATCATCCCTTGTATACTCCTTTTTTTTATCGCTTTTTTCTAAATAAGAAGCAAGAAAAACTTCTTCTTTCCGTATGTCGTCACTCATAATAAATGCCGCTGGGAAATCAGCGGCCGGATCTCCCCAAAACGCCCGCTCAAAATCAATAATCCCTTGAATTTCATATTCTCCGTTTCTCTTATTGACAAACACATTCCCCTCATGGCAGTCAAACATCACCAAGGAAGGTTTCCTAATCTCCTCCAAAAATTGGATATTATCGTTCAAAGCTTGTTCTATTCTTTCATATGGAATATTTACCTTATGGAATTTACAATCTTCCAGCAATTGGCCAAACATGCTCAAAAAAGCATTCTTCCAGGTATCATATTGATGTTTTTTATCATCTGTAAAATAGCCAAAGTAGTTTCCCTCAATTTTATGTAATTGAACAAGGTATTCCGCCAATTTGTCTTTGATTTTGTCCAAACTTTGCTTACTCATCAATTTGGACGCCTTGGACAATGGAACCCCTTTCAGCTCCTCCATAAAAAAGTAATTGCTTTCTATATATTTTTTGCTGAAATCATATTTCAAAATTTCCGGTATCGGAATTGACGTCTTTTCTTTTATTAACTGATAACACGCCACCTCCGTGGGCATAATATCCTGCTCATACGTAAGTAAATCCCTTCCTGGCGCCACCCCTACTTTCAATACAATTCCATTTTTCTCATCCACTCTTTGAATCAAATAGATTGCATTAAACATTCCTCCCTTTAATTCCTTAATTTCTCCAATCTTATGCTCATACTCCTCCCCAAAATTCACTTTAACGAGTCCTTGAATCTCCTCATGAGATAGCAAATTTTTTGTCCTGCTTTTCATTTTTCCCTTTCCATCTTACCTTCCTGTTACATCTGGCGTTGGTAATTTCCAACAAATAAATCTAAATAGTCTGGGGTTTGCTTTCTCTTTTCCACCAGATTTAAATGCAGCTGCTTTAGAAGCTCCATGGAATACCCCGAATCTTTCCATTTTTTGAAGGATATGCCAAAACCCAATTCTTCCCAAAATAAAGCGTTCATCTCCTCATGCTTTGCAACCGGCTCAAGGAAAACAACCGGTGTAGCCGCTGACAGGGAATCCAATAAAGTTCCTCCACCCGGCTTACTGATAATTCCTTTGCACTGTGCAAATTTTTCAAAAATTGCCGGATGGCCTTTTGCATATAAAGGAATTCTTTCTCCAGTCTCTAAAACTTCGAACATCGGCGGAAACTCTAGCTTCTTATCATTCTCTTCCCTCCACGGCGCCCATGCTGGATCCATAAGATAGTAATGGTTGCCCACTCTCTTATTATCCGAAATTTCATCTTCCTCATAAGCCGCAATATCCAGGTATATCTTTTTCTGATTAAGTTCATTGATTTTGTCCCGGTATGTTCCCATTCCCCAGCCTCCGCCATGCAAAAAAACTCTATTCTCCCGTTCCTCAAATGGAATCACTTTCCCATCATTAACCCAAATGGCACAAGACAAATCTTTTACATTATTATCAAAAATCCAAACCTCATGAAAATACGATTTATCATTTTCAAACTTTTTCCAGGATGGAGCAATACCGCTGTCTAGATGAACTGCATCTATTCTCACATTTGTTACACCGCTTTTTTCTAAATAGTTTTCCAGAATTTTACTCCACTGCCCCGACATCATGATAAAATCCCTTTTTCCACCTTCTGCCCAATTCTGCAGCAACTGCTCTATGTTTCTCCATTCTAAGTTGGATGTAATATCTCCCTTTGCCATCTTATGCCCCATAACTGCAACTTTAAAATTATTATGATAAGCCTTCCTGTTTTCTTCAAGTTTTGCTAGTTTATCCTTGGTAAAATATTTTTCTATTACAAAAACTTCTGTTTTTATTCCTCTTTGCTGCAGCTGATATTTCAATAGCAGGGACGGTACATAGACTCCTAACCCCATTCCTGAACATAATATCGTTACTGTTCGTTCCCTCATCTTTGATTCCTCCCTTCTGATTCTTACTCTTTTTATCCTTTTAAAAGAACCCCTCCATATTCCATTCCGGTAGTATCTGCTCCGCAGGAAATCAACAGTATATGTTCCCCATTTCCAACCGCAGCCTTTGAAGTGAAATCTTTAAAATTTCTGATAATATCAACATCGCTGATATGTCCCCCATATGGCACATTTTCTTGATAAACTCTGCCAGGATATAATTTGCTGTATCTATCAATCAGTACTTTTATATTCAGTGTAATCACCCCTTTGACCACATCGTTTGTAAGCCCATGGCGTTTTAAAACTTCACGTTCAAATATATCTTCAAACTTCATCACCGATAGCGGTTTTTTATTCTTTTCCCTATATCCCTGACATTCCCTAACATAGTTATCATATAATTGCCGGCTTAACATACCATCTGTCTTAAGCATGGAATCAATAATCTCATATCCGCTGTTTCTATCATCTCCAACTAGCATAATACCCACGCCATCCCCAAACAAGGTAGTATCCCTGTATCTGTTATTTGATTTTGAAAAGGATGGGGTGAGGATCAGCGCATATCCGCCCTTTTTGTCACAGCACATAGCTGAAAGCTCCAATGCCTGAAGAACAGAGGCGCATTTTCCATCATTAACAATTACACAGGCTTCTTCTAATCCAAATTTTCCCGTCAAATAGTAAGGGATGTTCACACTGCCTCCACCCATGTCCCTTCCATGGTATTCTCTATCTCCATTATATGAATAATAAGAGCGATAAGATTTTGTATAAAATACATATCTTATCTCTGTTGGATTAATCTTTTTTATTTCAAATAACCTGTTCAGCATGTCTGTGAATATTTCTATTAAATCATGTTCCTTTTCCTCATAAAAGAATTCCAATTTTGTCCGTTTTACATACGCCTTACTGTATTCTTCTTTTGACGTATATATTTTAGGAATGCTTATGTCTTGTGAATTCAGGTATTCCCACACAGACACTCTATGATTGGGTAAATAATAATCTGCATACGTTAATTTTGCCATTTTTCTCCCTTCACACTTCTATATTCTTATTACTTCGCCATGAGATACCGCACTATGTTAACCTCCATTTAAAGATAAGGCGCTGCATTTTGAGCAAATCGGCATACTATTATGGTAAATTGTTTCACGTATTCTTCTATATGGTTCTGAATGCCAAATTTCCGCCACACTTGCTTCCTTAAGATTTTTTACGCATATTTCATTGAAAAATTTGCAGGCAGAAACATTGCCGTTTGGAATAACATCCATACGATTGGAAAGCGCCAGACAATGCTCCTGCTTTATTTTATAACTGGAACTTCCTAAAACAAAATTTTCAATTTCATCAAACTCAAGCCCTGGCTGATAACGGACCCGAATCTTCCATACCCGGCTGTTTATATTTTTAATATCTTCAATGAGAGCCGGAATATATTGTGTATCAATCTTATATTTGAATGAATGCCAGCTCTTTTCCTTGACGCCATCATCAAGCCAGCTAAAATGCTTTGCAAAATAGCTGTCCATTTCCTTCGATGTTTCATCCGAAATATACCACGGGTAACATAACATTACAAAATCAATGCCTTCTTCTTCCAAAAACTCCAAGAAAGAATAAAGCTTCCCAATCATTTGATTATTAATGACCGTATGCACAGATATTTTACCATTGAAACTCCCCTTCGACTTTAAATCTTTTAAAAATTCTATCGTTTGCATCGTTTTTCGAAAACTGCCTTTTCCTCTGATTTCATCATGCTCTTTCTCAAACCCTTCTATTGGAATTAACAATTCCAGGGCGTCCGACAGTTTCAGAATACTGTCTAACTTTTTTTCAATTAACAAACCGTTTGTGCAAATGGTAACTTCCCGTTTATCCTTTTCTAATATATCCGCCAGCTTATCAAATCCAGAATAGCACAATGGCTCCCCACCCCAAAGATACAACCTGGATTTATATTCTTTTGTTTCATCAATCACCTTTTTCAGCAATTCAAAGTCCAATTCCATATTCTGCTCTTCTTTGTCCATCCCATGATGAAACCCATCTTCATTCCATTCATAACAATGTTTACATCTCATATTGCATTTGTTTGTCAATTTTAATCCAATCCATTCTGGCTGTTCTGTGGCATATCCGGGATCTTTTTTCCTCTCTCTTTTTGGTATTGCAATACTCCTCATTGTATTTTTTAAAATGCCCAAAGCCTTTTCATCCATTTCTATCTTAGATTTTGGCTGCATATCATTCCCCTCCTCATATGATACAAAATAAATTTTTCTTCAAAAATTCAGTAAATTCCTTCTTTAGTTCCTTATGCTGCTTATCATTTTGATAAACGACAGCAACATAAAACCGTCCTTTCACATACTTCTCTCCCATTTCTTTCTGTTGGATTTTCTGATTAATCATCAATGAATTTGCACTTAATGGAAGAATGCCCCCTTCCTTACCTGGTTTATATAGAAGTTCGCTCTTTTGCATTTTCTCTAATATCTTCCCGAATTCAACATTATGATGAAAAGAAAGAGAATAATATGTAAAACTGCAATTCAGCCTATACCTGGCTAAATATTGGTCCACCCTGTATTTCATCAAGCTCATAGAACGTCTCGCATTAATTTCAACAACCGGAATAATTTTCCCGTTCCTCAATACCATAGAATCAATACAAACATGTCCGAAATATCCATCATCATATAACTTTTTTGCTGTCTTTCGGATAATTTCAAAATATCCTTTCTGCTCCAAAAGCTCCAGCAGCTTTTCCTTGGCAGCATAGGTACCTTCGTATGCAAAATTTTTATTACGTATCTCCTGAACTGATAAAATCTCTGTATTTCCATGCAAATCAATATAAAACTGGCAGGAAAAATCTTGCTCCTTCTCAAGAAACGGTTCAACAATGAACTCTACCCTTTTCCCTTTTCTTTCTTGTTGGCTGAGATATCTCACGATATTACCCAAAATTTTAGGTGATGAAACTAGAAGGTTCCCTTTTCCAGATACGCCATAGATGTCTTTTATCAGGAAAGCCGAGGTTTCCAAATATTCACCTCCTTTTGCCTGAAGTTCCTTCGAACTTCTGACTATTGAAAAATCATGGAAAAGATTTAACTCCTGATTTATGTATGCAGAATATGCCTTCGAATTGACCTTTCTGACAACATGAAAATCCGGTCCATGAAAATCCAGTCCAAACTTTTCACATACCGCCCAGGTATTATCTTCAATAGCAAATGGACAATACTCCATTTCTGCACTATTTTCACGCTTTATATCAAAAAGCAATGGACTTTCCAGCAATAACCGGGAGATATTTTTTCCCTCCTTGGATTCCAAGGCTTCCATCCGGTGCATCATCCCCCTTGGTCTAAAGCAAAAGCCAATATCATTCAAATAACCAACATGTTCTTTATCCATCTGGTAATATGTAATTACTATATCCTGTCCTCTGACTCTGTCTGCAAATACAAACAATAACTCATCCATTGCCGTTACGACAGACTTAGCCTGATTATCTTTTACAAAAGGCAGTTTTGCTAAATCCTCCCCTCTCCAATATTCCTCGCAATCAAACGTTCCACTGATAATTTTCATTGCTTTATCCTGCTTATCCATTCCATATCATCATCCTTTTTCTTATAAATTGCATAGATATTCAAAAAAATCCTTTAATGAACAAAGCTTTCCCATATCAAAATCATCAAAATCAATTTCTATATCAAACTCTTCTTCCACCCTCAAAACAAAATTAATCATAGTAAGCGAATCCATTCCTACATCAAGAAATAAATCTGCATCATCACTCATCCGCTCTGCAATTTTAGAATCCTCCATAACTTCTCCAATTAATTCCTTAATGTTGTCTAAACTTAAGTTTTCCCTCATATGTTTCTCCTCTCTCATTAAATCATTAATTTTTTACAAAATTTTACCATTTTGTGTATCTTAATGCCCTTTTTTTACGTAAGTTGTACTATTTTCTTCGTAAATTGATTTTCTTATATACAAATTCGACATCTTTATAATTGCTTTTTTGTAAATATTACACAATTTTTAATTTACTTCTTCTTGCATAGACAAATCGGGTTTGTTATAATTTATTTAATTGTAAAAACACTCAATTGATTTTGGAAAAGCCAGCCAAGATAGTTGGAAGGTTTCTCCAGTGAAAGCGAAATGAGAAGTAATATGATAAAAATAGCTATTGTAGAAGATGATGCGCAGTATGCTTCTAAATTATTGCAGCATTTAGACACCTATCAAAAGGAAGAAAAAGAAGAATTCTACATTAAGGTATACCAGGATGGCAGGGACATTGCTACTAATTATAAAGCGCAGTATGATATTATTTTAATGGATATACAGATGAAATTTGTAGATGGAATGACTGCAGCAGAAGAAATCCGCAAAACTGACCCTAATGTAGTAATTATGTTTATTACAAACATATCCCAGTATGCAATCCGAGGATATGAGGTAGGTGCTTTAGATTATATATTAAAGCCAGTGTCCTACTTTGCATTCAACCAAAAATTGAGACGCGCCATTTCTAGATTACAGAAAATGAATCGGAAATATATCGTGATTTCTGTAAAAGGCGGCGTCAAACGTGAAGATGTATCTAATATTTATTACATAGAAAGTCAAGGTCATAATCTGGTATACCATACGAAAGATGGAATTTACTTATCAACTGGAACACTAAAAAATGCGGAAAATCTTTTAAGTAATATGCACTTTTCCCGGGGCAATAATGGATATTTAATTAATCTGGAACATGTAGAAGCAATCAAGGATAAATGCGCCATCGTAAAAGGAGAACCATTATTCCTAAGCAGATTAAGAATAAATGCTTTTATGCAGGAGTTAACAAAATACTGGGGTGAAATACGATAGGGATAAGCAATGGGGCTAGCCTAGCACAGGCTGCCAGCTGCCTTTTCTTAAATTTTTCTTAACCTCTTGTTGAAACTCTTTCCTTTCGCTATACTGATATTTGGAAAAAAGTTACGAAAGGAGAAAATGATTATGAAAAAGAAGCGATGGATTCCTGTACTGGTTTGCGTTATCATTTCCCTTTGCGTCTGTGGGGTCCTGGGATTCCAATATCAGGACTTAAATGGACGTTATCAAAAACTGGAAATAGAAGCTTCTCAGTTACAGGAAAACAACTCTGGGCTAAATGAAGAGTTAGCGGACAGCGCTGCCCAACTGGAAGAAAAAGAAAAATACATCGAAGGACAAAAAGATTACATTTCTGAATTATCTGAGCAGATACAGGATTTTGGAAATGAAGATTCCACGGAAGATTCTTGGGAAGATTCCAGTGAGGATGACTGGTCCTCTACAAATAAATCAGAAGATGACCCTTACCCTAACCTATATGCAGATAAGGATGATCTGCCAGTTCAGTCTGGACAGAAATACGTCTATCTGACCTTTGACGACGGGCCTTCTTCCCTAACCCCAAAAGTATTAGATATATTGGATGAATACAATGCCCATGCAACCTTTTTTGTGGTGGCTGCAAATAATGAGGAATACGAAGAATATTTATCAGAAATTGTAGAGCGGGGACACACACTGGCACTTCATTCTTATAGTCACAACTACAACCAGATTTATCGTTCTGTGAATGCTTTTTTAGAAGATTACGAGAAATTATATGATTGGGTATACGAGGAAACCGGCGGCTATTCCCCCTGTCTCTTCCGTTTTCCTGGGGGAAGCAACAATGGTTCCTCCTATATCGTAAACAATATCATCAAAGAAATGGAACGTCGGGGATTTACCCATTATGATTGGAACGTAAGCTCAGGAGATGGAAGCAACCTTACCACAACTGAAAATATCATTGACAATGTCTGTTCCAATGTTGGATACATTGACAATCCTGTCATCCTTATGCATGACGGCCCTGGGAAGAATGCCACATTGACAGCCCTCCCCACCGTCTTGCAGAAGCTTTCAGATGCTGGATATGAATTCCGTTCTTTGGACCAAAACTCAGAACCGGTACAGTACCGGCAATCCAAATGATTCTTTGGCAAATCCAAATCCTGCAGGGTACCAACAGCCTTCCTTGTATGATTCACTTTAATTATACTAGCAATCCGCAGGCAGAGAAAAAGATTTCCTGGAAAGCAGATAAAACTTACTGCTCCATCTGCTTTCCGAGAAATCCCGCTGCTACCTTTGCCAGCTTGCTTTCTGTCTCTCCCATTCCAGTTTCTTCTTTGTTATACATTACCACAGAGCCAATGGCATCCCCCTCTGAAATAATCGTGGATACCACCTGGGATTGAAAATCGCCTGCATCATCCAGTGTAATTTTCACAAATCCTTTCTCATCCTTCTGGGCATAAAAGGTCTCCCGGTCTGTAATCACATTTTCCAGCTGCTTGCTGATAGGCTTTCCGTCAAAATCCTTTTTTCCTGCTCCGGCTGCTGCAATTACATGATCTTTGTCCGTAATGCACACCAAACAGCCGCTGGTTTGCGCAAGGCTCTCCGCATACAAACCTGCAAACTGCCCCAATTCGCCGATAGGGGAATACTTTTTCAGAATAATTTCACCCTCCCGGTCTGTAAAAATTTCCAGCGGATCCCCTTCCCGTATTCTCAATGTACGCCGAATTTCCTTCGGCACGACTACCCTTCCCAAATCATCTATTCTTCGAACAATTCCTGTTGCCTTCATAATAACATCCTCCATTTATAAGCGATTATGGTACTATTATCTGTAAACGAAGGCATTTTATACCTGATTTTTTATTTTCAATTGGTATTTATCCGGCAGCAGAGATATTACATACTGTATATCTGATTTAATGAAAAACGGGATAACTGCACCCAAAACAGCCAGCGTAGATAACTTCGTTACTGCCACACCCTTTAGCTTCTACCGGGCTGGGGCTGCTGACTGCCAAAGGACTGGCAGAAAAAATAGGCTGCTGCCTTTCACTCCGTCATCTTTCATTCCGTCATCTTTTATTCCGTCATCTTTCATTCTGCCATCTTTCATTTCGTCATCTTTCATTCTGTCATCTTTCATCCTGCCATCCTTTATTCTGTCATTTTCCATTCCACCTTCTCCTCCAGGCCCACCGCCCATCTGGGAGCTGTTCCCATAAACCAGACTGTCCATCGCAATGCTTTCTTCGGTTGTTCCTGCTGTCAAAGCATACGTTTCTCCCTCCTTGATTTCCGGGCAGCTTACAATTACAGAAGAATATTCCTTTTCTGCCGTCCAGGACAGAAGTTCCGTTCCGGCGCTGTCCGCAAGCGAAATCTGCGTGCCTGCTTCCTGTTTATTCTCTAAATGAACCATCATTACCCCCTGGGCAGATGAACCGCCAAAGTTCTGCGCCATGCCAAAAGAACCTGACGCCGCGAAAATCCCTCCCGTAATCACTGCCGTTCCGTTATAATCCAGCGAACCATTTCCATCGCTCACAGGCCCCGCCAGATATGTTTCTCCTCCAGAAACGGTAAGATCACCATTGGAATCAATTCCATCTCCAGAAGCGTTGATATGCAGAACGCCGCCGGCAATGCAGATATAAGCCCCCTCTGTAACAGCAAACTGATCGCCTCCCGGCCCAGGCTCTTCAAATCCGCTGCTGTCATTTCCCCCAGCCGCATTGATTCCATCATCGGAAGAAAGAATGGAAATCTCTCCCCCGGTAATGTCAATTCCCAAACCTTCCATTCCTTCATAGCTTTTTACAATATCCAGGCTGCCGCCAGAAATAAGCACACTGGCATCTGCATGAATCCCATCATCTCCAGAAGACAATGTATAAGTGCCCCCGCGAACCGTAATCGTTCCATTAGAATGCAGTGCGTCATCTTCTGTATCCAAGGTATAGGTTCCTGCTTTTAATATCATCTGCGTGCCTGCTTTTATCCCTTTTATGCTGGCCGAATCTTCTTCCGATGCCGCCTTAGTTTCCCCGTCTGCCGGCATAGGTTCCTGCATATTCTGGTTCTCTGCGGCAGCGCTTCCCTCTCCTGTGGTGACTGCATAGTCGCCATCCTCTATCTGCAGCCAGCTTCCCGCACTGATCCCATCCTGCTTTGATATGATCTCAAAGGTTCCGTCCGCAGCATATATAAACCCCAGCTCGGCATCCTCTGCATTTTCTGCATGGATACCGTCTTTTCCGGCAACAATCTGATAGGAACCATTGGCAATACGGACACTGTCTTTCCCGGCAATTCCATGATCTGCGCTTGTGATCTCATAGGTTCCGCAAGTAAATACCAGATCATCTTTGGATACAATTCCATGCCCTGCTTTCGCTGTAACGGTAAGTTTTCCTTCTCCGTTAAAGGTCAGGTCAGATTTTGAGAAAACAGCGGCGTCAATATTATTTTCGTCTATTGCCGTATAGGTTCCTCCATTTTCCATTGTGTTTTCCGAACCGGCTGCCGTCGTGGCAAAAACCTTGCCTGCGGACAAAATATACAGGGCTGCGGATTTAGAATTTGAAATGCTTACGTTATTCAGCACCAGCTGCACCTTATCGGTATCTTCTGCCGCTACCACCACCATTCCATCTGTCAGCGTTCCAGATAGTACATAGGTTCCCTCATCGGTAATGGTAATGGCATTCCCTTCCATAAGCACTGCATCTGATTCACAGACAGAACCATCATCCGAAAGCTGGACGGATACACTTTCCGTTTCATCATATCCCACTTCCTTATCCCGGCCCGAGAACATATCGGAAGTATCTATTTCGACCATGCTGCTGTCCACGGACGATGAAGGCTGTATATCTTCCTGCACCCTTTCATTTGCCTGTTTGTCCTGATTTTCCTGCGTGCCCTGATTTTCCTGTGTACCGCATCCGCCAAACAGCATTGTTCCAATGAGAAATAAACCCATAATCCTTTTTTTCCGCATAAATCTTCACCTCCTACAACTCTCCTATCATAGTTTCCTGCCTGCTCATGGCAATCTCCAGGTTGCCGTTACGGCAGCGGAGTGCATCGATCAATTCCTTCTCTTTTTCCAAGTCCTTTAACGTCAAGTGATATGTCAGCTTAAACAGGCTTCCCATATTGGTAGTCTTAACCTGCACCACTTCATATTCTGATGCGTATTCCCCCAGGATTTTATCAAAGACGCCGCTGTAATCCAAATCTTCCGGTATGGTAATGTGAAGTGTTTTGTAACGTGCGGCATTCTTTCGGGCTCCAAACCCCATGCGAGTATACGCCAGCATGATTCCGCCCAGGATCAATGCGGATAAAAGGGCATAAGCCAGATAACCCATCCCTGCCACAAGGCCGGAACACATGGCTAAAAAAATGGCGCCTATCTCCTTGGCAGAACCGGGTACAGAACGAAACCGAACCAGGCTGAAGGCGCCCGCCACTGCCACGCCGGTTCCAACGTTTCCATTCACCATCATGATCACAACGCAGACAACTGCCGGAAGCAAGGCGAGGGTCGCGACAAAACTTCTGGTATATTTTGCCCCACATATGTATGCGCCTGCCAGAATCAGCCCAATCAAAAGGGCACAGCCTACGCATAATAAAAAATCTGAAACTGGAATCACCGCTGCCATATCCGCATCGAAAATCCCTCTGAAAATTGTATCAAGCATATTTATATCCTCCTGCCTGTTTCTGTTTGTCCATCATGCACCTGTAAGCAGAACCGTATTTTGAAAATGACGTTTTATAAAGATGATTCCTTGTAAGCGCCCGCCCCATCCACAGAGGAATCCCCCCGGAAGTTTTAATCTCCATTAAAGTCTGATGATCCCCTATAAGCGGAATACCGTAAATTTCACTTCCAAGGGAAAAATCCTCCCTCCGGTAAAGGATATTTTCATCAAAAGTCACACGGAAATCACCGCCGTCCAAAAGATACCAGGCTTCCCTCTCATAGGACAGAAATACCGCCGGCCTAAGGTCTTTATAATAGTCACGGAAATACTGGATTTCTGCTCCTATCTGGGAATCGTCAGGAAGGGGCTTTCCTTTTTGAAAGCTCTCCATGACTTCCTGTTCCTGCAGCTTCAGCCTTCGTTTATAGACCACAGACTTGTATTTCTTCTTGATTTCCACGAAAACCGGATCCGTCGTATGTACAGGCTTATAACTGCGTACCCGAAGTTTTTCTTTATATACGGGTTTCTCCAGAGAATGCCGGATCAGCCGGAACGTACCTGTATCAAAATAAATATTCCGTATCGTGGTTCTGCCATAGAAATCCAGTTTCATGTAAGGTTCCATAGCCTTCATGATTTCTTCCTTTTCCTGCCGTGTAAGCAGATATTTTAATTCGTAACGCTTAAAAGTCATTTGATCTGCCATGTCCTGCCTCCTGTCCTATTGCATCAAAGCTTCTATTTTTGATAGGAATACTATAATGCCCTAACCTTAATTTAACTTAAAACAATTTTATTATTCAAAAAGAAAACCCGTATCAAACATTACGTTTGCACGGGTTGTGTTTTATGATGCTTTATAATGGAAAAAACACTGTAATCTGCAAGGATTTTTCATCTTCTGTTTCTGCAATTATCTTCCCTCTATGGGAAGCTGCGGCAGCGGCCGCAATAGAAAGCCCCAGGCCATATCCCCCTGCCGCCGAATTCCTGGAATCATCGGTGCGATAAAAGCGGTCAAACAGATGGGCGGTCTGTTCTCTTGAAATATGTTCTGTAGTATTAAAGACAGACAGGCGGATGCGGCTCCTCTGCCTTTCCAAAGCCACTGTAACCCTGCCTTTTTCATCTGAGTATTTCATAGCGTTATCCAGAAGAATTGTCATCAGGCTTCGGATTGCCTTTTCATCCCCTTTCATAGAGAGCATTGGCGTAATAATGCCAGTCAAAGTCTTTTCCTGTATTTTTGCCGGAGCCTGGAAGGTATGGAATACCTCCTCCACTACATCAGACAATGGAAACTCTATTTCCATTTCTTTCTTCTGCCCTTCCTCCATCCGCGAAAGCATCACCAAGGCATCGGTCAAATCTGCCAGCCTTTTCGTCTGGCCCTGAATATCTTTCAGCCATTCGTTCTCGCCAAAGTCCATTTCCAAAACCTCTGTGTCTGCATCTATGATTGTCAAAGGCGTTTTTAATTCATGCCCGGCATCTGTGATGAACCGCTTCTGCTTTTCGTAATTATCTGAAAACGGCTTTACAATACGGGAGGACAGGTAAATCAGCAAAGCAAAAACCGACAAAAGCCCAACTGCAGAAACACTCACAGCCGTAAGCAGAAAATTCCGAAATGTATCCAGCTGCCGCCTGCAGTCCAAAAAAATAATCCTGGTTTCCCCTCCATAGGGACAGCATAGATACCGATACTCATGCAGGAAACCTCTCCCGGATTGTTTTTCCCAGACCTCCAGGGCATATTCTCCGGCATCTGTGAAATCAACCGTAACCGTTTTCTGGGTATCCGTAAAAATGACATTCCCCTGCTCATTCAACAGGACAGAAAAATATCGGGATTCATATGGGATTTCCGGAGACATAAACCGTCTGCCATCTTTCTTATCAATTGGAAATTCATGAGGGAATCTTCCTGAATTTTCCTCCAAAACTTCGAGAATCCGATCCGCGTCCCACACCATTTTCCTGTAATTTAAAATGCCCACAATCCCTTCAATCACCAACAATACAACGAGCAGGGAAACCATAGAGGCTGCAATCAATTTGATACGCAGTTTTTTTATCATGTCAGTTCCTCCAAGGAATACCCCGCATTTCTGGCTGCTTTGATCTGAACGTTTGCATGGAGCGCAGATAATTTTTTTCTCAAATAAGAGACATATACCCAGACCACATTTATTTCCGCTTCCGTATCGTATCCCCATATTTTTTCCAAAAACCGTTCGGAAGAAATCAACTGATTGGGATTGCTCATCATAAGCTCCAGCATTTGAAATTCTTTATTTGCCAGGCGGAAACTTCCCATAGACGTAGAAAGTTCAAAGGTTGCCCGATCCAATGTAATATTTCCCTTTGTCAATTTAGAATTCCCCTGCGCTGTCTGTGTTCGGGTGATCGCCCGGATTCTGGCTAAAAGTTCCTTGGAATGAAAGGGCTTCGCCAGATAGTCATTTGCCCCGGCATCCAGCCCCTCCACCTTATCATCCACCTGGGACTTTGCTGTCAGAATTAAAACCGGAATCAGGCTTCCTCGTTCTCTCACCTTCTTTAAAACGGTAAGGCCATCCACTTTGGGCATCATAATGTCTAAAATGACAGCGTCATAATTATCCATCTCCAGATAATCCAATGCACTCTGTCCATCATAGACCGCATCCACGGAATAGTTGCTCCGCTCCAAAATTGCCACCAGTGCTTTTGATAATGCTTTTTCATCCTCCGCCAGCAATAACCGCATTTTACTCTCCTCTAGATAAGCCTGACGCTATTCTTTCTTACAGTACCTTCTCAATCTCTTCAATTACAATCTTCAACGCCTTAATCCTGGCATATTTTTTATCATTTGACTCCAATACATGCCAAGGCGCGTAGGCGGTGCTGGTCTTTTTCATCATCTCATTTACTGCATTTTCATACAAATCCCATTTGTCACGGTTGCGCCAGTCTTCTTCCGTAATCTTCCACTGCTTTTCCGGCGTATTCTGGCGGTCCGTAAACCGTGCCAGCTGCACATCCTTATCAATCTGCACCCAGAATTTGATAATGACTGCGCCCCAGTCGGACAATTCTTTTTCAAATTCATTGATTTCATTATAAGCGCGCTGCCAGTCATTTTCATTGCAAAAGCCTTCCAGACGCTCCACCATCACCCTTCCATACCAGGTGCGGTCAAAAATTGCCACATGGCCGGTCTTTGGCAGACGGTTCCAGAACCGCCACAGGTAATGCCTTGCCTTCTCGTGAGGCTCCGGGCTTGCAATGGGATGCACCTCATATCCCCTGGGATCCAGAGCCCCGGTAATCCGCTTGATGTTTCCGCCCTTTCCTGCTGCATCCCATCCCTCGTAGGCAATCACCACCGGAATTTTCTTTAAATACAGCTCATTGTGGAGCATTCCAAGCTTTTCCTGCAGCTCCTTCAACTGGCGCTTGTATTCCTCGTCCGTCAGGGATTTGTCCAAAGAAATATCGGACAGCTTAGGCACCTTTTCCATCGGAAATACATTCTGCAGCAAAGGCACAGCCATGGCGCTGTTTTTCAGCGCAGTCTCAATTCCGCTGACTAAGGTTTCCAGCACCTGCAATTGCGCCCATTTTTTATTTTTTGCATCCACAATATACCATGGGGAGGTGGAAACGTTGGTGTCGTTCAGATACTGGTCATAAACCTTTCGGCATTTGTCGTAATGTTTATTCTGCCAGCTGTCATTTTCGCTGACCCGCCAGCTTGTGGTTTCATTTTTCTGAAGGCCCTTCAGGCGTTTTTTCTGCTCTTCCTGGCTGATATGGAAAAAGAACTTCATCACAAGGTAACCGTTATCTGTCAGCTGCCGTTCAAAACGCTTCACGCTGCCAATCCGTTCCTTATACTGCTTCTCTTTCATTTCCCCATGAAGGCAGCTGCGGGTTACCTCCTCCATCCAGCCTGAATCCAGGAAACAGAATTTTCCAGCTTCTGGAATCTTTACAAAATAGCGGTAGAGGAAGGGTTTCCTCTTTTCCTCTTCGGTAGGAGTATCCATGGTGGCAACCTTAAAAAACCTTGGGTCGATTTCCTTAATGATCTTCCCTAGGACGCTTCCCTTTCCTGCAGTTCCCCAGCCTTCAAACAATACAAACACCGGCAGCTTATGCTCCTTAATCTGCATCTGCTGCACAGCAAGCTTTGCCCTTGCCGCCTGCAGGCGCTCTTCCAGTTCTTCTTCCCCTGGCTGTTCTGGTTTGTTCCAATTTTTTAACATACCTTCTCCTCCTTTTATTTCACACAAGTTCCTTACCTTCCTGCTGTTTAATACCTTACAGAAAATCTTTTCTCTCCAGGCTCTATCTCCATCCGGTCCCGTGTCATCCAGTCAATGCGGATATAGCTGTCCTGCTGCAGGGACTGGATAATTTTGTCCAATTCTTCTTCCCTCCCCTGCATCTGAGCCTCCACAGATCCATCATAATTATTCCGTATCCATCCGGTTACCCCGTAATGCTTGGCCAAATTCCCTGCGCGGAACCGGAACCCTACGCCCTGCACCCTTCCGGTAAATATAAAATGCTCCCTTATGATTCCCATTTTCCCTGCCGCTTCCTCATCCTTTCGTCCAAAACGCAGAAAATTTCCCAGTTTATTTTTCATCCTATATCAATTTCTCCCACTCCTGGGGCTTAAACCCTGTTGTGATGCCTTTTTCTGTCACCAGCACCGGACGCTTTACCAGCATTCCATCGGTGGAAAGCAAATCATATTTTTCTTCCAGGGACATTTCCGGCAGACGGTCTTTCAATTTCATTTCTTTGTAAAGCACTCCGCTGGTATTGAAAAAACGTTTAATATCCAATCCGCTTTTTTCATGCCATTCCTTTAACTCGTCTCTGGTGGGATTCTGTTCCTTGATATTCCGATCTTTAAATGCTGCCTGATGCTCTTCCAGCCACTGTCTGGCCTTTTTGCAGGTGGAGCATTTGGGATATTCTACGAATAAACATTCCATGGCCTAAACCTCCTGTTTTTCTTTCTATTTTAAAGCAATTCCCTGGTAAAGTCTACATTTTTTATTAGAAAAAGCCCAGCAATACCCAGAAACACTTCTGCCAAAAGCCCATATGCCGCTGCCCTGAAAAAATCCTCCATCCAGCCAGCGTCCAGCTTCGACTTTGGCATCTGCATCAGCAGTTCCAACGCTTCCGTCTTTGTCTCCCACAGCCTGGCCCAAAAAGAAAACTCTGACCATCGGGCAGGGATATAGCCCTCTGGAATCTTCACAAACCCTTTTAAGAAAAACACAAGCATCACCGCCAAAACCAATAAAAGTCCCGCTGCCGCTGCTTTTTGCAGAAATGATTTCCAGCGGCTGTCTCCTGTCAAAGGGCTGGATGCCAATAATGAAAAATCCCAGAGGGTACACTGCCGATACAGATAAATTCCAAAAACCAGCCATAAGCTTACCGGAAACAACAGCATACAAAATCCTCCCATTCCCCGGAGCAGTTCTGTATCCAAAACATCCGCAAAAAGCCCATACCTGTTGTTCCATGCAGATTCCAAATCTTTAACGGAATATCCCTCTGGTTTCTTTATGGTAATTCTCTGCATCACGCTGTCTATGGAACCGCTGGATTTTTCCCCTTCCAATCCACCGCTTGTTTCCGCCAGCCCTTTTCCTGCCTGGAATGCAATGAGCCCTTCCGTTCCCGGCACCACATTTCTTATGGTATAGCTCCTTCCTTCACAGGAGACTTCCTTGCCAACAACCTGGATATCCCCAAAAAGCTCCCAGGCCGCTTTCTCATCGATCAGGCATCCCGTGCCATCTTCCCTTACCAGCATCCTGCAGTCCTCAAATAAAAGTTCTGGGCTGCCGCAAAGGAAGACCGCATCCGCCTTGGTGCTCCGGGACAAATTCTCATTGGACAATAAGGCATCCCTTTGCCCCCAAATACAGAATTGAAAGGCAGGCGCTTTCTCTTCCTGCCCCTGCCGATATTCCTCTGCTGCTTCCCGGTTCTGCTTTGATACAGCGAATGCCTCCTCCAGGGAAATGGGTTTTTCCAGATACAGCATCACTTTATCCTTTGCCTGAGCCATCCTTCCCCAGGCGGATGCGGACAGGCAGGAAAAAATAATGCCCAGCACGGCAATTCCTATTACCGCAGAATATTTTCCATATTGTTTCATTCTTCCTTCTTTCTGACCCTGCTGCCATCGCTTATGGTTCTGCTGGAACTGCTGATAATCTCCTGCTCCCCAGTTAACAGCCCATCCTCCAAGGCTGCATAGGTACTGTTTTTATCCTGGATTTTCACCTCAAACCGCCTTGCCACCTGCTCTTTGCCCATGACGCCCTGCTCTTCCTCCAGCACCAGCACATAATACCCATTTTGTTCCTCGCGAAGCGCCTGTATTGGAATCACCGAACCATAATTTTGTGATTTCTGTACCAGTTCAATCTCTGCCCTGGCGCCTGCCTCCAGTACGCCTTCCGGCAAATCAACCACAACATCCAAAAGCTCCGGGTCCTCTTCATTCTCCGCAACATCCGTAACGGTATAATCGCTGATTTTATCTTTGCTCCCGAAAACAGAAATATTAACCCGGCTTCCTCTGCTGATATATTTTTCATTGTCTTTGCCCACAGAAGCCACCAGCCTGCTTCCCTGGGAAGTGTCTGAAAGCCGCATGGCTGTTCCCTCCGTGGTAAAATCCCCGGTAGTGACTGCAATCTGTGTCACAACGCCCCGGACCGGCGCCAAAATCTTTCCTTCTGCCTCCTTCAATGCCTGCAGCTTCTGCAAAGCCAATTCCTGCTGCTTTCTGGTTATTTCATTCTGTTTCGTTGTGCTGTCTGCGGCTGCGGGCACAGATGCATCCTCCAAAGCCCTGGCTGCTGCTTTTACATTATCAGCCCTGGAAGCAAGCGCCGCCTCATAAGCCGCCTTTGCTTCTGCGGCTGCCTGCTCTAACTGAGCTTTCTGTGCTTCCCAGGCTGCCATATCCGCTTCCGGGTTTTGGCTGTCTCCCTCTTCTGCGCCCTGGTTACCCTCTGCTCCCGGCTGGTTTTCTCCTGAACCGTCCTCTGCTCCCAGCTGGTTTTCTCCTGAACCGTCCTCTGTTCCCAGATGGTCTTCTCCTGAACTGTCCTCTGTTCCAGCTCCCGGTTCATTTTCTCCAGAACCGCCCTTTTTGCCAGCCCCATTTTCTCCTGAACCGCTCTCTTTTCCGGGTTCACTTTTCCCTGAACCACCCTCTTTTCCGGCTTCATTTTCCCCTGAACCGCCCTCTTTTTTGGCTTCACTTTTCCCTGAACCGCTCTCTTTTTTGGCTTCATTTTCCCCTGAACCGCTCTCTTTTCCGGCTTCATTTTCTCCTGAACCATCTTCCTTGTCTGCTCCTGATTTATTTTCTCCTGGGCTTTGGCTGTTTTCATCTTTCCCCGGCTGTCCCGCTTCTGGACTTTTCCCGGCTTTTCCTATAGCGGAATTTCCATAAAAGCAAAAGCCTCCATTCGCAAGGCTGTCCAAGGAAGCCGCTGGAGCCATAGCGTCGGCCGTGCATAAGGAAAATTCACTGCCTGTAGAAACTCCCCTTACTTCCCCGCCGCTTATGCTTCCAACAATATTAGGCTTAGTCTGCAGAAATTCCTGCAAAGCCTGCTCAGCGCTATCCCAAGCCGCCTTGGCTTGCGCCACCGATGAATCCCCATCAGACACTGCCTGGTGATAGTCATCCGCCGCCCGGTTTTGGGCGGCTGCCCGGTTCCTCTGCTCCAGGTCTTTGGCGTTTTGGGCATCCTGGTTCTGCAGCCTGGCCTTCTCCATTTCCTGCTGGGCCGCCAGAATCTGCTCTTCCAATTCTTCCATGTCAATGGTAAACAGCAGCTCCCCCTCCTCCACCGTCTGCCCTTCCTTCACACAGATTTCCTTGACCCTCTGGCCGCTCTCCGTATATACGGCAACCTCTCTCCCGGCTTCCACCTTGCCGCTTCCTGTCACCTTATGGTCAATGGTTCCTGTTTTTATCCTTACGGTTTCCACCTTAGCCATGGACGCTCCGCTTACTGCCCTTGACAGAACGGTAAACACCAGCATGACTGCCAGGAAACCTCCAAACACAGCAAATATTTTTTTCCTAACCATTTGTCTGTTCCTTTCCTTAGAACTATGCCAAAATAACTTGTGCGCAGCTCCTTATTCCCTGATTCCACCATCCTCTATTCCTTCACCGCTCCTGCCATAATCCCTTGTTCCAGGTAATCCTGCCCTCCCAGAAATACCAAAAGGGCTGGGAGAAAGGTGACGACTGATGCCGCAAATGCCATGCCGGACTGATTGGCCGATGTAATATCCGGCAGAAAAATGGATAATGGGAACAGCCTTTTTTCTTTCAGAAAAGTCAGCGGCTGTTCAATCAGGCTCCAATATTCCAAAAATTCAAGTACCATGGCAGCGATAATTCCCGAGGAGCCTATGGGCATTGCAAGATACCAAAACAACTGCCATTCCCTGGCTCCGTCCAGCCTGGCCGACTCAATCAGGCTGTCCGGGATTTCCCTGAAAAACCGATAAATAATAAACACCGGAAAGGTAGAGAAAATTCCTGGCAGAATAATACCAAGAAGATGGTCTGTCAGCGCCAGCCGGTCCAGCACAAGATAATCTGAAAGCATCAGCACCTGGAAGGGCAGAAGCATCAATATCATATAAACCAGGAAAAATCCCTTTTTCCATGGAAATTCATATTTTGCAAACCCCCAGGCCGCCATTGTCCCCACCACCAGCTGGCCAGCCAGCACGCCGAAGGTTATCTTAACAGAATTCCAAAACATCACGAAAAATTCCGGGGAATCCAGAAAAATCTCTATATAATGGCACAGGGTAGGGTAGACAGGCAGCAATGGAAAATCTGCATATCCCTGGCTTCCCAAAACCACCGCGCCCAGATAATCCCTAAGCTCATCTTTTCCCATAAAAGAGCCGGAGACCAGGAAAAATACCGGGTACAGCACCAGCACTGCAAGCGCTGTTAAAATACCCCAAAGAAATACTTTCCCTATAGGCGCTCGTTTGCCCCGTGCTTCCTTTCCCAAAAAACCTTTTTCTTCCATACTATTCCACCCCGCTGTCCCAGGCTTTCTGCAAAAGCAAAATCAGTCCTAACAATATCACGCTTTCCGCCACCGCTGCCGCCGCCATCTTATCAAAGGAAAAATTGCGGAACCAATTGTTAAACAAGTGCTGCATCATATAAATACTCTCATAAGGATAATCCCCAGCAACCAGATAGGCTTCCCGGAATACTTTAAAGGAATTGAGAAAAGACAGCACTGTGATGGTATAAAGGGAGGGTTTCAGGCTGGGAAGGGTGATATGCCAAAAACATTTCCATTCCCCCGCCCCATCCACCCTGGCGGCTTCATAAATATTTTCTGAAATCCCCGCAAGGCCCGCCATCCACAGCATAATGTCATAGCCCAGGTTTTTCCAGATATAGCTGATGACCAGAATCCAAAATGCGCTGGGCGTATTCATCCAATCCTTTCCCGTGATTCCCAGATTTTCCAGCCAGTAATTTACAAGCCCCTGGGAATGGAAAAGCAGCCGCCATGCCAATGCCACAGAAACTGCCGGCAGTGCCATGGGCATCAAAAAGGCGCTTTTGATGATTCCGCCATATTTGCTTTGATACAGCGCTACAGCGCATACAAGCGCCATCAGAATCAACACTGGCATACAAGCTGCGGTAAACTTTACCGTATTTTCCACCGCCAAAAGAAACGCGGTATTCTGAAAGATTTCCTGATAATTCTTAAGTCCCACGAAACGGTTGTCTACCGCCCCCAGAAAGGAGCGGCGGACAACATCTGCATAGGGCAGGAGATAAAAGACCAGCACGCCCAGAAAGCTTGGCAGTATCCACAGGAACCCTTTCCATCTCTTACGGGCTCCATGGCTCTTTGGCTTTTTCTTCCCGTCCTTAAGGGCTCCATAGTTCCTTGGCTTTTTCTTCCCGTTCTTGCGGGCTCCATGGTCCTTTGGCTTTTTCTTCCCGTCCTTAAAGGTTTTGTAATTCCTTGATTTTTTCTTCCCGTCTATTATCCTAAAATGTCCCTCTGTCCCATGCATCATGTTTTGTTCCTTATTTTTATATTAATTTGTTCCCATCGCTTACTCTGCCAGAAAGATATTTACTTTCTGCATCATGGCATCTCCTGCTTTACAACCGCTTACTCTGCCAGATAAATATTTACCTTCTGCATCATGGCGTCTGCTGCTTCTTCCGGGCTTATTTCCTCTCTCAGGACTTTTGCTCCCTGCTCTATGACAGAATCCTTTATCACATCATCCAAAAGAGCCGGAACCGCCAGGGATTCCACCAGGCTTGTAAGCTTCTGGATTTCTTCTTCCGGTGTAGGAACCAGGCTGTAATCAAGTCTCTCGTCTATATTCACTCCGCTGCCTCCTGCAACGCCAACCAGGCCTTCCGTATTTGCTGCTGCGTATTCATGCCCGTCGATAGCGCTTTTGAATGCTTCCTTTTCCACCGGAAAGCCGCCATACTGAGAAACCTTCTGGGCTTCCTGGGAGAACAGGTATGCTGCCAGCTCTTCTGCTGTCTCCGGCTGGGCTGCCTTGCTGCTGATGCCAAGAACCATGGCAGGGACAAATACATTTTCTGCCTGTCCCGGCATCAACCCGTAACCGCCGTTTTCCAGCTTCCTGTTTACCGCATCCAGCATACCATAGTCCAGTTTACTCAATAGGCCGACATTCACTTTATACCTTCCAAATGCCAAATCAAAATCTCCCCAGCTTAGCGACACTCTCTGAAGCTCATTTACAACTCCGCCCTCTGATATGCTCACTGCTGTGGTATCATCCTCTGCACTGCTGTCATACGCGCCGTAAGCATTTTTAAGCTTTGTGAAAAATTCCGTGATTTTTGCCGCATCCAAGGTTTTATCTTCTTTCTGCCATGCCGCCCCGCAGCTATACCAGAATTTTTCTACCGTTGCCTCCGGAATCATCTTTGCTAAGATTCCCTGCTTGCTGGTAAATGTGTCAAAATCTTCTCCCGGCGTATAATATGCGCTGCCACCCTGGGCTGCCGGAATCAAAAATCTTGCTGGAACTGCACAGAGCTGTCCCTGGCTGTCCTGGTAAGCATGAAGGATATTTTCAAAATAACTGCCGCCCTCTGCAAACACAGAAGACATATCCTTTAAAATTCCCTTCTCAATATAAGTTTCGATTGGCATTCCATCCAAAATCATCAAATCCGGCCCTTTTCCAGCCATAATTTCCGTCGTCAATGTCTTTAACGCATCGGAAACAGTAACTCCATTTTCCTCTGACATAGCCACCTGGTAATTCACATAGACATCTGTATGCTCTTTCTGGAAGCTGCTGATGGATTGGCGCATTTCCCGGTTGTTATACAGAGAATACACCTTTAATTCCTTATCTGGTTTTGCCGGGGTATCTGCGGACCAGGTATATTTCAGCAAGGCCATCCCTCCTGGCGAATTAGAATTTATGTCATTTGCCGCTACCAGAAAATTTTCTTCATCCAGCATTGACAATGCAATAGGATAAAATGCAGGCGCCCCAAGGGAATTCATGCTTCCATCAACCAGCTGTTCCATGATGCTTCCGCCGAATTTATAATGATACAGGCCGCCGCCCGTAAGATAATAAATGCTTTCTCCGCCATCTGCCGTGTCAACTGCGTCGAAAAATCCGCTTTCTCCAATGCTTTTCTGCAATGCCTCCTCTGTCTCTTGCAGTTCCCCTGTCTCTGCGTCATATACCAGAACCTCGCTGCTTGCAGCCAGCACTATCCTGCTGCCTGCCGCAAAAACCTGATGGCTCTCTTCTGTATCACTGAAATCATAGGTCTGCTTCACGCTTCCATCCGCGGCGCTTATCTGGAAAATTTTATCTGCCATATCCTTAACAAGAATCTGGTCATTGCCAAGAAACCGGACGCCCAATATTAAATTTTTTATCCTATCCCGGCCCGTTTCACTGCCCTCCGAAGATTCTCCGCCCTGGCCCGTTTCACTGCCCTCCGAAGATTCCCCATCCTGGCCTGTTTCACTGCCCTCCGAAGGTTCTCCGCCCTGGCCTGTTTCACTGCCCTCCGAAGATTCCCCATCCTGGCCCGTTTCACTGCCCTCCGAAGATTCTCCGCCCTGGCCTGTTTCACTGCCCTCCGAAGATTCCCCATCTACGGGCACATTCATGGAAAAGGATGCTGCAGACGGTTCCCCCTCTGCCGCCGGGAGCTCAAAAGGGATAACACTCCCATTTCCCTCTTTGTCCACCAAATACAGGATGGGCTTTATCCCGCCGTCCCCAATCTGGTTATACACCCATGCGGACTGGCCGTCAGAGGAAAGGGCTGCATAATCAATATATCCATTGTCTTCGTCCTGCAGTTCCTCGGGGGCGTCGTATGCCTTTTCCCAATTTGCTCCTGAATCCTTGGAATCCCAAACGGTTTTCGTATTGTCATCCCCATTGTTTCCTATGATTCGGATGGTTCCATCCTCCAATTTTTTCATATCATAAATATTGCTGAACGTAATCGGCAATGTAACGTCTTCCTCCAGGAAACGTCCCATGCCCTGCTCCCCGCTGTCCCCTTCTGTGCTTTCCCCGCCTGCAGCTCCTGTATTTCCATTGCCGGCGCTTTCATTTTCCTTTCCACTGCATCCGGCAAGGCTTCCAAGAATCACCGCCGCTGATAACAAGATTCCTGCTGCTCGTTTTAATTTTCCATATTTCATCCTTCTTAGGAACTGTGCATTTTGTTTCACGACAGTTCCCTGCACCTCCTTTCGGTTCTCCTGATTGGAATCTGCAAACAGAATATCACAGGAATCTCTAATCTTTCTCTAAATTGCCGGAAATTTTTTAGAGATTATTTAGAGATAACGTAAGGAACAGCTGCAGAATGCGCAAGCTATTCTGCAGCTGTTCCTTACCGTTCCTTTTGCCTGGGCAAAACACAGAACAAAGTTTTTACAAAATCAGAGAAAAAACTATTGAAAATCCGCTTGTTTTTTGGCTATACTTAGGAAGAAGACTAATGCAAACAATCAATATTTCGATACACTGAAAAGCGAAGGCCGCTCCCTCTCAATGGAATCGGTTTATAATTATTTCGAATGGCTGGAAAAAGCCTTTGTAATCACTATCCTAAGTACATAGCGGCCCTTGACGAGCTTGCCGCAGGTAATATTGACGGCGTAAAAATTGTACATTTGGCAGAATTTTTGTTGAGCAGTGAATATTGACAGGAGAATACCATGCGAATTTTAATTATAGAAGACGACAAATCACTGGCGGAAACCCTGAGATTCCAATTAGAACGCAGCCATTTCGAAACAGATGTCTGCCATGACGGGGAAGAAGGGCTCCATTTTATCGAACAGCAGTCCCACGACCTGATTTTACTGGACCGGATGCTTCCGGTTCTGGATGGGATTTCTGTCTTAAAAATCACCCGGGAAAAGAATATCTCCACGCCCATTATCTTCGTCACAGCCCTTGGCGCCCTGAACGACAAAATCACCGGCTTAGACTGCGGCGCAGACGACTATCTGGTCAAGCCCTTTGATTTTGAGGAACTGCTTGCCCGGATACGCTGCATCCTGCGCCGCCCCGGTAAATGGGAGGGCAGCAAGCCTTTGGAATTGGGGGATATCTCTTATGACACAGAGCAGAAAAAGCTTTTCTGCAAGGAGCATTCCTGCTCCCTTTCTGCACGGGAAGGAGATTTACTGGAATTTTTCTTAAGAAATCCAGGACAGACCATGCCCAGGGCATCCCTGCTGGCAAGGGTCTGGGGCCCGGATGCAGAGGTGGAGGACGGCAATCTGGACAATTACATCTATTTCCTGCGCCGAAGGCTCAAAAGCGTCAAAAGCTCCCTAAAGCTTATCACCATCCGGGGCATCGGCTACCAGCTGGAGGCTCCAGACGTTTCATCCACAGGAGGTTTGTAATGATTCAAAAGCTTCACATCCGCCTTACTCTTTTTTGTACCTTAATCAGCGGTATGATTTTAATCTTTATGTCCTTGCTCTGTCTGTCTGTTTCCGAGCGGGAATCCCTAGAAAAGCATTTTTCAGATTTTCAGATTAATATCAATATGCTGGTGAACCATCTGGATAGCCAGACCATCATTTCCTATACCTGGCTTGCCCAGTTCTGCGCTGACACCCACTATGAAATTGATATCAGGGACAACGGTTCCCAACTGGTTTTTGAGGATCTAACGCCCCTTGCCCTGGAAGAGGAATATTTTAAGCTGGTACGGGAGAAAGCTAAAACCGATTACGGCATCTTAGAGGAATCTATTTTTGTCAACTCCGTGCTTTCCACACATGCAGAGTTTAAACTGAACATCCATGGAGAAGCTTATTACGGCGCAGCCGCATTGATTCCCAAAAACAAAGGCGTTCTGAACGCTGCAGTCCTTTATCCTCTGTCCGGCCTGTCTGAATCTATCCTGCTGCAGCGGCTGCTGTTTGCCGGCGCAGACACCCTGGGTATCCTTCTCCTTGGAATCTTCTTTTGGTTTTTTACCTGGCATATGATACAGCCATTGGTTATCAGCCGGCAAAAACAAGCGGAATTTATCGCTTCCGCCTCCCATGAGCTTCGTTCCCCGCTAACGGTCATGCTTTCCTGCCTTTCAGCCATGAAGCAGGCCTCCCAGGAGGAAGCAGCGCATTTTGCCGAAACCATTGAGACGGAAGGGAAACGTATGGGACGGCTGATTGAAGATATGCTGGCTCTTTCCGGCACTGACAGCTCCCGCTTTGCCATCCATCAAACCCCTGTGGAATTAGATACACTGCTGCTGTCCGCCTATGAGAAATTTGAACCGCTGGCACGGAAGAAAAATATCTCCATAAGCATCTCCCTGCCAGATGAAATGATTCCGCCCTGTCCTCTGGACAAAGAACGCATAGAACAAGTATTGTCCATCTTGCTGGACAATGCCATCAGCTATACCCCGGCGGAAGGAAAAATTTCTCTTTCCTTACAGACAAGCGATGATAAACTGCTGCTTCAGGTAAAAGATAACGGCATCGGTATTCCAGACGCAGAAAAAGAAGCGGTCTTTGACCGCTTCTACCGATGTGACAAATCCCATAAGGATAAATCTCATTTTGGGCTTGGGCTGTGCATTGCCCAGGAAATCATTCATATGCATAAAGGAAAAATATTTGTTACGGATACCCCCGGCGGCGGCGCTGCCTTTTCTGTCATTTTAAACCAGCGGCAATAGCTGGCGGCTTCATCCCATTCCCATAACCGGGGAATCATCTTGCGCCGGCGGCTTCATCTCGTCCCATAACCGGGGAATCATCTTGCGCCGGCGGCTTCATCTCGTGCCCACAGCCGCCAGCGCAATACCCATTGGAATTCCCACGCGTCCGCGGGACTATCCCAACAGCTCCATCAGCTCTTCTTTCGTGAACTTTACGCCCTCAAACCCTTCATTCCCAAGAAGGTGTTCTGCCAGCTCACTCTTTTTTTCCTGTAATTTTAAAATTTTCTCTTCAATGGTATTTTTTGCAATGAGCTTATACACGGTCACAGGATTTTTCTGCCCAATCCTGTGGGCGCGGTCCGTTGCCTGGTTCTGCACCGCCACATTCCACCAGGGATCGTAGTGGATGACAATATCTGCCGCCGTTAAGTTTAACCCGGTTCCTCCAGCCTTTAAGGAAATGCAGAATACTGGAACCTCCTCTCTCTGGAAGGTTTCTACCAGCTCTGCCCTTTTTTCTTTTCCCGTGGCTCCGGTAAGGCTTAAAAATGGGATGCCTTCTTTTTGCAGAGCTTCCTGCAGCATAGACAGCATCGTTGTAAACTGGGAAAATAACAGAACCCTGTGCCCTCCGTCCAATGCATTCTTTATCAGATCTATGCACATCAGCATTTTCGCTGACTCTCCCTGATAATTCCTGTATACCAGCGACGGGTCGCAGCAGAGCTGGCGCAATCTTGTAAGCTCTGCCAATATCTGTATTTTCTGGGAAGTAAACTCTTCCTCTGTCTGTCCATCTAACATCAGCCTCATACGCTGTACGTGGGCTGCGTACAGTTTTTCCTGTTCTCCCTCCATCCGGGCAAATACTGCTTCCTCCATTTTGGCAGGCAGGTCTTTCAATACATCCTTTTTCAGCCGCCGCAGCACAAAGGGACGAATCATTTTCCGCAAACGCCCTGCGGCTTCCTCGTCCTGCCCCGCCACCACGGGAATCTCTATTTCCTCCCGGAAACGGCTGTAAGGATATAAAAATCCTGGCATCAGATAATCAAAAATGCTCCACAGCTCACTGAGCCTGTTTTCAATTGGAGTCCCGGTCAAGGCCACTTTAAATCCTGCCTGGATATTCTTTACGGCTTTTGCCGCCCTGGTATTGTGGTTTTTGATATACTGTGCTTCATCAATGATCTCATGGCAAAAGCTGTATTCCTCATAAAAACCTTCATCCCGCCGCAGCAGATCATAAGAGGTGATAAGGATATCCAGCTTACCCGCGGAATCAATGATTTCCTTTCGTTCCAGGACATTTCCTGTCACTGTCACCGGGTGCAGCCCAGGCGCAAACCGTTCCATTTCACTTTTCCAGTTATAGACCAAGGAAGCCGGGCAGACAATCAATGCAAATCTGTCAGCCTCATGCATGTTCTCCTGCTGGGACAGCAGGAACGCGATGATCTGCAATGTCTTTCCCAACCCCATATCATCTGCCAGTATCCCGCCAAATCCATTGGCATGCAAGGTCTTCAGCCATAAAAATCCCTGTTTCTGGTACTCCCGTAATACCTTTTCCAAGGACTTTGGCACCTCAAAGTCGTTATCCTCCACCGTTTTCATATTCCGCACCAGCGCTTTGAACTCTCTGTTTTTCACTGTATGAAAACGTTCTTGGTTTTTTAATTCCCCGTCCAGGTACAGCGCCCGGTACTTAGGAACCGAAATCCTTCCCTGCTTCCACTGGCTGGCAGGAACCGAAATCCCTTCCTGAATCCTTGAGAGAACTGCGATTCCATCTTCCTCCATACTCAGGAAATCTCCGCTCTTTAACCGGAAAAATTTCCGTTTCCGCTGATAGGAGGAAAGAATCTCTATCAGTTCCGGCAAGGGCATTTCCTCGCTTTCCAAGGTTAACTCCAGCAGATCCCCCTTCAGGGACACGCCTACGGAAACGGAAGGCGGGGGATTTACCTGAATTGACTTTAATGCATCACTTACAAAAACATCCCCAAGCTTTGCCAGCTCATCCAAGCCCTCCGTCAGCAGCGCATACAGCTTTTCATCATCCCCGGTAAGCGCCATATGCTTTTTCTGGAAATCCATATTCTGAAACCAAACACGGACTTTTTCTCTCTGCTTTAGCTCGGCAAGCTCGTCTCTGTTTTCTATCATACGGGGTTTGTCAAAAATATTATATTTTACTTTCTCATAACGGACAAACATTTCGCAGGTTACGGTCTGCTTGTCCGGGGCATCCAGGTAGATTTCATATTCCGGTTCCGGCGGAAGATACTGCTTCTCCTGAAACTCCTGTCTCTTTATCCGGTAATTCTGCTCTAATACCGGCAGCAGCTCCTGGCAGAAGGCAGGCAGCTCTCCCTTGGAAACAAAGCATTCCTCATACCTATAACTGCTTATCAGTTCCAGGAACGGACGCACCTTTTGTATCTTTGCCAGAGGAACGCGGTAAATCGTCCCGTCCTTCCAGAAATACCCGTATTTTCCTCCAAAAGTATAAAGCATTTTCTCTGGCTCTAATACCGCTCCGTCTTCATGTCCCCAAATGGTTAAAAGCGGCTGGTATGGTTCCTCTGAAATATGCCAGGGCCGCCAGGAACTGCCAGCTGCCTCCACCTGAAATTCCTCTGTCCCTAAGGCCTGGAAGAAATCATCCATATTTCCGCTGTGGATGTGGACATACCGATTGTCATTTCTACTGTAGTAATTCCAGGTCTGCTTATTCCTGCTTCTGTTCTCTGCTTCTATCATCAAAAATTCTGCAAGAGCCCTGCCCCGAGGGGTAAATGCTTCCGGGATATGGTAGAACTCCAATTCTTTGCCATAAGAAACAGATTCTCCCCGGCGCATGGCGTTTGCAAAACTGATGGTGTTTTTCAGCACATATTTCCTTTTGCTTCCGATTTTAAATTCCACATGGAGCTGGCTGCAGCTGAGGGACAGCAGGGGAACCAGGTCTATGGTTCCGTTTAGATCCATCTGGTGATATGCCAAGTGTTCTTTTTCTTTGTATTGGTGAATCAGACGGGACAGTCCAGAACTGCTGCTCCTGCCTGGGGCGATTGCTTTGCTGGCAGAAGACCCGGTGGAAAGAACCGTTCCCTTTTTCTTTGGTGTGTCTTTTTCTGGTTTTTGTTGGTTCATGTCCTGTGTCTCCTGCCTGGATTTTTGTTTTGGTGGAAGGGGAAGGAAGGGGCAAACCATCAGGATCCCTCCCAGCTTTCAGCATATATGGCCGTTCATATGTTTTGGGCTGGGTCCCTCCTCATGGTAAATATTAAACAACTTCTTTTTTGCGGATGAAGAAGGGCTTGGTGTCGGCGCCTTTGATTTCCTTGCCTTCTGAAATCTGGACTTTTTTATCGGTGATGATGTATTCTGCATTTACATCTGCACCGATTACGGTATCCTGCATCAGGATGGCATTTTTCACCTTAGCGCCTTTGCCGATTTTTACGCCGCGGAACAGGATGCAGTTTTCAATCTCACCTTCAATGACACAGCCGTCAGCTACCATAACGTTCTTTGCGCAGGAACCGTTTACATAGCGGGTGGGGTTGTCGTCACGGATTTTGGTGTAGATCGGGCTTTTGCCAAAAAGCTCTTCCAGGTTCTCATTCTCCAAAAGCCGCATATTCTCATCGAAATACTCTTTCAGGCTGCCAATGCGCGCTGCATATTCTGTGTATTCGTAAGCATTTACATTCAGCTCAGCCAGCTGCGGCATCAGGATATCACGTTCCAGATACAGGCCCCCAGCCATAAATGCTTCATTGACCAGTTTAATCAAATGCTCACGCTCAAATACATAAACATTCATGGAGAAATTCTTTATGCCTGGCTCCTGAGGATTGATATGTATCCTCTTGACACGGCTGCCATCCAAATCCAGCGTATAATAATTGCCTTTATTCAATTCTTCCGCTTTCATAATGCTTTGGGGAAGCTCTTCCTTCGTATAAGCGATGGTAACATCTGCTTCGTTGGCAATGTGGGCATCCAGCAATGCCTTAAAGTCAAAATTAAATGCAATATTGGTATCTGACATTACCACATATTTTTCTTTCTGGGATTTTAAAAATCCTAAAATACTGCCAAGCATACCTACCCTGCCAGTATAAACTCCCATATTCTTCTGGGCGTAAGGCGGGAAAATATTTAATCCGCCGTTCTTACGTGTCAAATCCCATTCACGGCCAGAGCCCAAATGGTCAAGCAGTGAAAAATAATTTTCACGGACTAATACGGTAATGTTATCAATTCCGCAATTCGCCATACTGGAAAGTACAAAGTCAATCATGCGGTAACGGCCTGCAAAAGGGATAGAAGCCATCAGCCGCTCGCTGGTCAGTTCAGGTACAAGTTCATCATAAGCATTGGGGAAAATAATACCCAGTGCATTGGTGTTGCTGGTATTCATCATCGTTTATCACCGTCCTTTACATTGTCATTGACCATAGCATTTGGCCCGATCAGCGCGTTATCGCCTATATAAACGCCAGGCCCTACGGTTGCTACGCCTGCTTCATCTCCCTCAGGCATCTGCCCTACCACGGCATTTTGTCCAATAATTACATTCTCTGCAATAATGCAGTGTTTTACCTTAGCTCCTGCCTTGATAATGGTATTCCCCATAACCACGGCATCTTCCACTTCTGCGCCTTCCTCTACCTTCACGCCTGCAAAAAGAATCGAATGCTTGATATTGCCGGAAATATTGCATCCATCTGTAATCATGGAATTCTCCACATGCGCGCCCGCATTAATCTTATGTCCGGTCATACCGCTGTTGCGGCTGTAAATCTTCCATTTTTCGTCAAATAAATTGATGCCGCTGTTTTCCGGGTCAAGCACCTCCATATTTGCTTCCCACAAGGAAGAAATCGTTCCTACATCCTTCCAGTAGCCGCTGAACCGGTATGCATACATTTTCCTATCATCCTTTAAGAGGTTTGGAATGATATTATTTCCAAAATCATTTTCAGATTCAGGATCTGCTTCATCTTCTTCCAGATATTTTTTCAAAACATCCCAATTGAAAATATAAATACCCATGGACGCCAGGTTGGATTTAGGCTCCTTGGGCTTCTCCTGGAATTCTGTAATCTTATCATTCTCATCTGCAACCATGAGCCCGAACCTGGAGGCTTCATCCCATGGCACTTCCATAACCGCTACCGAGAATTCTGCGCCCTTCTCCTTATGGAAACGGAGAAAATCACTGTAATCCTGTTTGCAGATCTGGTCGCCGGAAAGGATAATCACGTATTCCGGGTCATAGCGCTCAATAAATGAAAGGTTCTGATATATTGCATTTGCAGTTCCCTTATACCAGTCAGAGCCAGATGCCTGCTGATAAGGCGGAAGCACATGCACGCCGCCGTACAGACGGTCCAAATCCCACGGCTGTCCATTTCCAATATACTCATTTAAAACCAGCGGCTGATACTGTGTCAAAATACCTACCGTATCAATTCCAGAGTTCACACAGTTCGACAGCGGAAAATCGATGATACGGTATTTGCCGCCGAAAGGAACTGCAGGTTTTGCCAGCTTCTGGGTCAGCGCATAAAGGCGGGACCCCTGTCCACCGGCAAGAAGCATAGCTATCATTTCTTTACCCATTTTCTCTCTCCTTTGCTTTTGATAATTAATTTTGGTTCCAGAACATCCAAAATGTCCCAGTTCCAATTGTTATTATTGTACAGGATTATGGCTTTTTTGTAAATAAATTATTGCAATATAACTATAAAAACCAATACTGCCAGTGTTTTATAATGGTTCATCAATAACCTCCTCGTATAATAAGTTTATAGCCAATCAAAACAGGCTATGGACTTATTCT